>JALSSV010000083.1 GCA_026984045.1 Chromatiales bacterium
CAAGGACTTCAGCGACGAGGACAAGCTCAACCTGGCCATCTATTTCTCGTCCAATACGCCCCGCACCGCCCGCCCCGACCCGCGGCTCGCCCCCCGCGGCGCGAAACTCTTCCGCCAGCACTGCGCCGCCTGCCACGGCCCCGACGGGCACGGCACCCGCGACTACGCCCGCCTCGCCGGCCAGCGCCGCGCATACCTGATCGCCACCCTCACCGCCTTCCGCGACGGCAATCGCAAACGCCGCAGCAACATCATGTCCGCCCAGGCCCGCGACCTCACCGATCAGGACATCGCCGCCCTCGCCGCCTACCTCAGCGCGCTTGAGTGACGAGGGCGCCCGCTCCTACCGGTGGCACGAACCCCTGTAGGAGCGGCGCAAGCCGCGACCCCCGCTACCGCTTCAACCGAACACCGCCCGCGCCTCGAACACCGGCCCGTCCACGCACACCCGCTGCATGCGCGGGCCGTCCTCGGTCTGCACTTCCACCACGCAACCGGCACAACCGCCCACGCCGCAGGCCATGAACTCCTCCAGCGAGACCTGGCAGGGCAGATCGTATTCTCGCGCCAGCGCCGCCACCGCCTCGAGCATGGGATGGGGCCCGCAGGAGAACACCTCCACCTCGGCGCACTGATCGTCATCCAGCGCATCCAGCCAGCGCCGGGCCAGATCGGTCACGTAACCCTCGAAGCAGCCCGGATAGCCCTGCAGGCTGGCCAGCCGGCAGGGAATGTTCCATTCCTCCACCAGCGGCAGCGTCGCGATGACCCCCTCGGGGATCCCCGGCACCAGGAATTCGGAAGGCTGCATGCGGAAGGGAAAGGGCACCTCGGAGCCGAGGATCATCAGCGGCCTGAAATCGGGATGCTGGCGGCGGATCTCGTCGGCCAGAAAGACCATCGGCGGCATCCCCACCCCGCCGCCGATGAGCAGCGGCCGCGGCCGTTCCGAATGCAGCGCGAAGGGCCGCCCGATGGGCCCGAGCACGCTCAGCGTCTCGCCCACCTGCCGTTCGGCCAGAAGCGCCGTGCCCTCGCCGAACACCTTGAACAGAAACTCCACCTCGCCCGCGGCCTCGTGCACCCGCAGGATTGACACGGGCCGCCGCATGGGCCGCAGGGGATGCACCGTGATGTGGGCGAAACTCCCCGCGCGCGCCGTGGCCGCCATCTTCGGCGCCTTCACCTTCAGCCAGTATTGATCCCCCTCCCACGCCACGCGTTCGAGAATTTCGGCCTCTTCGAGAAAGATGGTGTCACGGTGTGCGGTCATGGGCAGGCTCCGGGTGGGGATGTCGGAATTATACGTGACTTCGTCACAGACACGTGAGGGGGCGGCAGGCCAAGCTGGGACATCGCACAAACCGAAACGAGGAGACCGTCATGTTTTACTGCATCCGTTCGGGGCTGTTGGCCCTGTTGTTGTTGCTTCCGCTTCTCTCGCAGGCCGCCGTCTTTGACACGGAGAATCTCGAACAGGCGCTGACGAGCCTACAGGCCGAGGGGGAGACCCTGCTGGCCGCGGTGGAAAGTCTGACCCTCACTCCCCTGACCCTCGGCAGTCAGTTGTCGGCAGTGGAGAACGATCTCAAGGCTCTGCGAGACGGCATCGCCGTTCAATTCGCCAGTGTGGATGCCGCCCGCGTTGCCGGTTCCACGGTTGCGCTCGATGCCGAACTGCTGGTGCTGTTGCAGAACCTGGCTGCCCAGAGCGCTGCGCTGGCCCAGGGGCTTCTCGGTCTGGCGGAACAGGTCAGTGTTCTGTCCGCCACCACCGCGGGCACAACCATCGTTACTGCGGCCTACACCCTTTTGCGCCTGTCAGACGACATCGGCACCATGGCCGACCGCATTCTGGAAATGGCCGACAAGATTCTGGTGATGGCCGACAACATTGGCCTGATGGCCGATCGTATCCTCGCCACCCAGATCATCCAGAACACCAACATCGCCCTGGTGGTGGACGCCACCCTGCAGACACAGCGCAATGCCATCACCCTGATCGCCCTGTTCACCTGACACGGATGTCAGAGGCGAATCAGGTCGCATGCCATCCGACATCATCGCGGCTTGCGCCGCTCCCACAGCAGGTGAACGAAGGGTTCCCTTTCTCCTGCCGGGGGTGGAGGAAGAGAAAAGCTGGCTTCTATCCACGAGTTGACAGAATTGTCCGTGGTCGCGGGCTTTGGGCCTCCGGGATGCCGACACGGCAGCTGTCATTGACTCGCCCTCACCCCGACCCTTTTCCCCGGAGGGGAGAGGGGGGTAAACGTGCCAGAGGCCAGCCGAGAATATCGAACGATGGGTCCCCTCTCCCCTTTGGGGAGACGCCGCAAGGAGGCGGGACGACGCCAGGGATGGCGGAGGTAGAGCAACGTCTGGAACAGTTGCCGAGGTAGGGCGAAGCAGGAGCCAGAGCCGAGGGACAGGGTGAGGGGAAGACTCGCCTATTCGGAATTGAAATCGAACACCACCTTCCCTTCCAGCAGCGTGTAGAGCACCTGGCCCCGCAGCTCCCAGCCGTCGAAGGGGGTGTTCTTGCCGGCGCTGAGGAAGGCCGAGCCGTCCACCCGCCAGGGCTGGCGGGGGGCGTAGAGGCAGATGTCGGCGCGCAGGCCGGGCTGGAGGCGGCCGCAGTCGTCCAGGCCCAGGATGGCGGCGGGTTCATGGGTGAGCTTGCCGAGCACCGTGGGCAGATCGGCGATGCCGTCCTCCACCAGACGCTGGGCCAGGGGCAGCAGGGTTTCCAGCCCCGAGATGCCCGGCTCGGTCTCGGGGAAGGGCGCCAGCTTGGCATCGGCGTCGTGGGGCTGGTGGTCGGAGCAGATGGTGCTGATGGCGCCGCGGGCGATGCCCTCGCGCAGGCCGTCCCGATCCCGCTCGGTGCGCAGGGGCGGCAGCACATGGGCGCGGCTGTCGAAATCGCCGATGTCCATTTCGGTCAGGTGCAGGTGATGGGCGGTGGTGCCCATGCTCACCGGCAGGCCGTCGTGGCGGGCGCGGGCCACCATCTGCACCGCATGGGCGGTGGACAGATGGCAGAAATGGGCGCGCACGCCGGTCTGTTCGATCAGCATCAGCTCGCGGGCCACGGCTACCGTCTCGGCGGCGTCGGGAATGCCGGGCAGGCCCAGGCGGGTGCTCATCACGCCCTCGTGCACGCAGCCGCCCTGGGAGAGGCTGGCGTCGTCGGCATGCAGAAACACGGTCATGCGGCAGCTCGCGGCGTATTCCATGGCCCGGCGCATCACCCGCGTGCTGGTCACCGGCCGGCAGGCGTTGGAGACGCCCACGCAATGGCCCTGATCCCGCAGCAGGGCCATCTCGGCGAGCTGTTCGCCGCCCAGCCCCAGGGTGAGGGCGCCGAGGGTGACCACCCGGGCATGGCCCGCGTCGCGTGCCCGGCGGGCGATGAGTTCGGCCACCGCCGGGGTGTCGATTACCGGATCGGTGTCGGGGGGCAGGCACAGGGTGGTGATGCCGCCGGCGGCCGCGGCGCGGGTTTCGCTGGCGATGGTGCCCTTGTGCTCCTGGCCCGGCTCGCGCAGGCGGGCCGAAACGTCCACCAGCCCCGGGATCACGTGCAGGCCGTGGGCATCGATCTCCCGATCGGCGGTGAAGCCGTCGGGCGCCTTGCCCACGCTCAGGATCCTTCCATCACCGATATATAGATCAGTGATGGCATCGAAGCCGCTGGCCGGGTCGAGCACGCGCCCGCCGTGGATCCGGATCCGCATCAGGCCGCCTCCTCGCTCTGGGGCCCGCGGCCGAGTACCTTGGCCATGATGGCCATGCGCACCGCCAGGCCGTTGCTCACCTGTTCGAGGATCACCGAGCGCGGGCCGTCGGCCACCGCCGAGTCGATCTCCACGCCGCGGTTGATGGGGCCGGGATGCATGACGATGGCGTCGGGTTTGGCCAGCGCCAGCTTGGCCTCGGTGAGGCCGAAGCGGGCGAAGTATTCGTCCTCCGAGGGCAACAGCGCCCCCTCCATGCGTTCGCGCTGCAGGCGCAGCATCACGATCACGTCCACGTCGCGGATGCCCTTCTCGATGGAATGATAGACGTGCACGCCCATGCGCTCGGCCTCCGGCGGCAACAGAGTCTGCGGCGCGATGACCCGGATCTCCGGCACGCCGAGGATCGACAGCGCCTGGATCTCGGAGCGGGCCACCCGCGAATGCTTGATGTCGCCCACGATGGCCACCCGCAGGGCGGTGAAGTCGCCCTTGTGGCGGCGGATGGTGAACATGTCCAGCATCGCCTGGGTGGGATGGGCGTGCCAGCCGTCGCCGGCGTTGATCACGCTGATGTGGGGCGCGGCGTGCTCGGCGATGAAGTGGGCGGCGCCGGAGGTGTTGTGGCGCACCACGAACATGTCGCAGTTCATGGCCTCGAGGTTGCGCAGCATGTCGAGCAGGCTCTCGCCCTTGCTCGCCGACGAGGTGCTGATGTTGAGGTTGAGCACGTCGGCCGAGAGGCGCTTGGCCGCCAGCTCGAAGGTGGTGCGGGTACGGGTGCTGGGCTCGAAGAACAGGTTGGCGATGGTCTTGCCGCGCAGCAGCGGCACCTTCTTAACCTGGCGGGTGCCCACGGTGGCGAAGTTCTCGGCGCTGTCGAGGATCTCGGTGAGGGTGGCGCGGTCCAGCCCGTCCAGGGTGATGAAATGGCGCAGGCGGCCCTCGTCGTCGAACTGCAGTCCGCGGCGGCTCATTCGGCGGCCTCCCCCACGCTCAGGCGCAGCGGCTCGGGACCGCTCAGTTTCACGTGTTTCCCCGGCGGCAGTTCGAGGGTGGCGCCCACCACATCGGCACAGATGGGCAGCTCCTTGCCGCCGCGATCCACCAGCACCGCCAGCAGCACCGAGGCGGGGCGGCCGTAGTCGAAGATTTCGTTGAGCGCGGCGCGCACCGTGCGCCCCGTGTGCAGCACGTCGTCCACCAGTACGATGTGGCGGTTTTCCACCTCGAAGGGCAGGTTGGAAGGCTCCACCCGGGGATGCACGCCGATGCGGGTGAAATCGTCACGGTAGAAAACGATGTTGAGCGCGCCGAGCGGTGCCTGCAGGCCCAGCGCCGCGTGCAGGTGTTCGGCCACCCAGACGCCGCCGGTGTGGATGCCGATCATCAGTGGATACGTGATGCCGCGCGCATCGAGCGTGGTCTTGAGATGGCCGGCCAGGTCGGCCAGCAGGGCGTTCACGTCGAGGCGTTCGGGCATGCAGTTATACCTTATTGTAAATGTTCCTGTGGCTCGGGCCTCGGCCCGACCATCGCCATGCGGTTTTCAACCGCCTGTCAGGCCCAACTCCCGCCCCGCGTCGCCAGCCAGTCACGCAGAATCACCGCCGCAGCCACGGCGTCCACCGCCGCCTTGTCACGGGCCGATCCCAGTGTGCGCTCGGCTTCCTCAGAACTCAGCCGCTCGTCCATCCATTCCACGGGCAGATTGTACCGCCCTTCGAGCTGGCGGCCAAAGCGCCGGGCCTGATCGGTCATGGGCTGTTCGGTGCCGTCCATGTGCAGGGGCAGGCCCACTACCAGCCGGCTCGGCTGCCATTCGCGGATCAGCCGGCCAATGGCCTCCCAGTCGGGCTTGCCGTTGCGGCAGGGCAGGGTGCTGAGGGGGCGGGCCGTGCCGGTCAGGGTCTGGCCCACGGCCACGCCGATGCGGCGGGTACCGTAGTCGAACCCCAGCAGGGTTTCAGGCATGCCCGATGTCGGTGGAAAGGGTGTTCAGATCCACGCCCAGATGGGCGGCGGCGGCCGTCCAGCGGGACTCGGCCGGCGTGTCGAAGACGATGGCCGGATCGGCCGGCCCATTGAGCCAGGCATTTTGCGCCAGCTCGTCCTCGAGCTGGCCTTCGCCCCAGCCGGCATAGCCCAGGGCGATGAGGTACTTTTCCGGCCCCACCCCGGCGCCGATGGCTTCCAGGATGTCCTGCGACAGGGTCAGCGTCACGCCCGGGGTCACCTCCAGCGAGTTGTCCCACTCCCCATAAGGCGTGTGCAACACGAAACCCCGCTCCGTCTGCACCGGCCCGCCCTGATAGATGGGGGTATTGGCCACCTCCGGCTCGGTGATCTCCACTCCAATCTGTTCGGCCAGATCGGTCAGCGTGAGTTCCGTGGGCCGGTTGATCACCAGGCCCATGGCCCCGGCGGCGTTGTGCTCGCAGAGGAAGGTCACGGTATGGAAGAAATTGGGATCGGCCAGGTTCGGCATGGCGATCAGGAAATGGCCGGTCAGGGAAGGCGTCGGATCCATGCGCGAAGTATCCTTCAGGCAGCAGGCCTTGGCAAGGCTTTCGGCCGCCACCTACCCGGCCGGATCCAGGCTGTCCAGTGGGCTGGCGACCATGACCCCCGGCCGGTCGAGCACATGGGTATAGATCATGGTGGTATTCACGTCGGCATGGCCCAGCAGCTCCTGTACCGTGCGAATGTCGGTGCCGGATTCCAGCAGGTGAGTGGCAAAGGAATGGCGAAAGGTATGGCTGGTCACCCGCTTGACGATGCCGGATGCGTTGGCCGCGCGCCGAATCTGTTTCTGCAGGCTGTTTTCGTGAAGATGATGACGTCGAACCCGCCCGCTGCGCGGGTCGTGGGAAAGTCGTGCCGAGGGAAACAGATATTGCCAGCGCAGTTCCCGGGGCGCCTGCGGATATTTTCGTGCCAGCGCCTCGGGCAGGTAGACCTCGCCATGACCGGCGTCGAGATCCCGCGCATGAAGTGCCCGCACCTGCTCGATCTGACGGGCAAGCGGTTCGACGAGACGCCGCGGCAGGGGCACCACCCTGTCCTTGCGGCCCTTGGCTTCGCGGATCACGATGCGGTGACGCTCGAAATCCACGTCCTGTACGCGCAGTCGAACCACCTCCATCAGCCGCAGGCCACAGCCATACAGGAGATCGGCCATCAAACGGTAAGTGGTTGCCGTGATGGCATCGAGTACCCGTCGGACTTCGTCGCGGCTCAATACCACGGGCACCCGAACAGGCTTGCGGGAGCGGGCGAAGGTGTCGAGGTCGAATTGGCGCCCGAGCACATGCCGGAACACGAAGGCCAGCGCATTGAGCGCCTGCTTTTGCGTGCTGGCTGAGACCTTGCGTTTCAGCACCAGATGTTCGAGAAATGCCCGAACATGTGTCGCCTCCCACGAATCAGGCCCGAGGCTGTCATGAAAAAGCATGAACCGAGCAAACCAGGAAAGATAGGCCTCCTCGGTCCGGATGGAATAGTCCCGCATGCGAATGGCACCCACCAGCCGTTCAATCAGTTCCGGCGCAAGTGCATGGGCCCTTGCAACGGCGCCTGTCAGCGTGTCGGGATCGAGGCCCTGGCCGGTTGCCTCTTCGGAGACAACGCCCAAACGGTCGCGCACCACAGTGGCGTGGTTGGCCGGAATCACTCGTCCCCGCTGCAACCAGTCTTCCCAGGAAAACCGGTCGGCCCACGGCGCCTTCACCAGCCGGCGAAACAGAATCTCGAGAGCACGTACAACCTGGGCATAGGTGTATTCCGTACAGGCCGTCGACCGTCCCAGCTTTTCCAGATAAGCCGACACCTGCCGAGGGCCGTGCCGAACGAGGCGCAATCCCTCATGGGCATCGATGTAGCGCTGCACATGCTGCTGGCACATCGGCCGATGATGGGGAGGGATCCCGTAAGTGGCTAATTCAGAATAGAATTTCCGCCAGAAACGGCGAGCACGATCAGTATCCATCCGACTCTCCTTGTCTGTGAGAAGCATCCTGACTATGCTTGAGGATAACGAATGGGCAAACAGGGTTCAAGCACACCAGATTCAAGTGTTCCCGAACCAAAATTAGGCAGAATTCCACCTAACCCTGAAATCCCACCCATCCACCTAACACACTGTTAGAAGCAAAACCTAATTTCAATATGGAACACAAAGCGGCGAAATATGGGTTATGGGGGGCAATTGTCGCTGCACTGATTACTGGCGGTGTTGCGCTTTATATCCACTATGATGGAAAGTCAGAAGAAAAGAAAATTATTGAGCTGGAGAAAAAAGCAGATAAAGAAAAGGATACTGCTAATTTAACAATTAGAAATGTTTATCTGCCACCAATAAACACCTCGTTGGATTCTGTTTTCTTTGCTGAAGTTACTAATAATTCCTTAAACGTTGCAAAAGACCTTCGAGTGAAACTTGATTTTGGGGAGGCTAATATATCCCAGTGTGAAATTATACCTGGCGGCATTGTTAATAAAAGCAATGCGTTGAAAAATAGTATTCTGGAATATTCAATAAATGAACTGGAGAGAAACGATAGTTTTTATATCTACTGTCTCAGAGATCCCCTCATTTCTTGCCATTTTACCGCGATGGGATCATGCTTATCCAAACTGAACTGGGGAGCATGAGATGGTCCAACGCGAATCGATTCAACAGACTGATATTATCAAATTTATCAG
>JALSSV010000084.1 GCA_026984045.1 Chromatiales bacterium
CCATCTCGGCGGGACGGCCCGGCAGCTCCAGCTCGGTCTCCATGGAAAGCACGATCTGGCCTGGCCGAGAGACCAACATCCACACCCGGGAGTCAGCCTGCAGCAAACACTCCAACAGCCGCAGGGCATAAGGCGCTCCCGAGGCGCCGGTGACGGCCAGTGCGATGGTGCGTGAAAACTCCGCCAAGATCCCGCCCTCCATGCTGTGGCCCGCCTCCCGCAGGGGAGTCTGACACGGGCGGTAGTGTACTCCAGGGGGGACGCTCAGCACCGAGGTTGCGCGGGTTGGCCGAAATGGAACCCCTCACGCCCGACCCGGGCATCCCGAGACAGAGGCACATGCACAACCGCGGCCGCTTCAACCGGTGGCGCGCAGGATGAGCCAGGCGATGAGCGCCGTCTGGGCCAGCCACAGTCCCGCCACCCAGCGCACCGTCTCGGCTTTGCTGCGCTCGATGCGTACCGCAAGATCGGCGGCGGTCTGCCTGAGTTCGCTCCGGACCCGCTCGATCTCCTTGGTGAGATCCGCCCGGACCTGTTCGATCTCACGGGTGAGTTTGAGCTCCGTCTCCTTGATCTCCCCCCGCACCTGTTCGATCTCCTTGGTGAGATCCGCACGGACCTGCTCGGTCTGCAACCGGACCTGTTCGATCTCCTTGGCGAGCCGCAGCTCGGTCTCGGAAAGGTCGGTGCGGGTGGCTGCTTCGGCCAGATTGGGGTAGCGCTCGGCCAGGGCTTCGAAGGCCTGCGCGATGATCCGCGCCCGGGCCTTGTCGTCCGGAGCGCTGGCCAGCTGTTCGTAGAGATCGATGACCGAGGCGTTCATGATTCCCGATTGTACCCCCCGCAGCCCAGGCGCGGATACGGCCCCGCTTGTCGGGCACGTCGAGCGGCCCAGGCCGAGGCGCGGACGGCCTCCGAAGCAAAGGCGGTGGGTCTCGCCCCTTTGCTCAAGGGCGACTGGTGGACACGCCTGTCCCAGGACGCGAAGGTGGCTTACGTGATGGGGGCATCGCACGTGGTGGAGGTAGAACACCAGCTCATGGAACTGGAGCCGACGCTGCGGGTGGAGGATTTCAGCGCCAAGGTGGCCGAAGGGGAGTCCATTGCTCGCTGAGGAGTCGGCGCCACGGCCGGTTGAAAAACGCATGATCGAACTGCTGGGCATGCTCGCGCCGCTGGCGGTTCTGTTGGGCAACCCGCGTCCGGTGGCCACCCCCTCGGCCTTTCTGTTGCGTTGGGGCCGGCGGGCGCTGCTGCTGGGCATGGTTACCTTGGGCCTGGCGCTGGCCGACGCGATCGGCTGGCTGACCGGGCGCCCGCTGCTCGCCCTGGGGGATGAGAGCACCGGCCTGCCGCCTCGACACGAACCCCGCAGGTGGCGCAAGCGGTGGCTCGCCAAGCACCGCCGCAGCCTTGGAGATGCCATTCGAGCTAGCCGGCGCGAGTCTCCTGCAGGGCCTCGGCGAGCCGGCGGTGCAGGCCGCCGAACGAACCGTTACTCATAACCACCACCCGGTCGCCGGGCCGCAAGTCGTCCTGCAGACGGGTGACCAGGCTTTGCACCGAGTCCTCGACCACCGCCCCCAGCGGTCGCGCCACGGTGCCGAGATCCCAGTCCAGGTCCGCTGGGCGGAAAAGGTAGACGGCATCGGCCGGGCGCAGCGCCTCGGCCAGGCGGTCGCGGTGAATCCCCATGCGCATGGTGTTGGAGCGGGGCTCCAGAACGGCGACGATGCGCCCCCGGCCCTGGCGGCGCAGGCCCTCCAGGGTGGCGCGGATGGCGGTGGG
>JALSSV010000085.1 GCA_026984045.1 Chromatiales bacterium
GGGCGAGCAGGCCACCAAGGAAGGCGGTGCCGATGGCCAGCAGATCCGCCTGCAGACCCGTCATGCGTGCCACATCCGGCCAGAACGACCGCCGCGGTGAAGCAGGGAGGTGCTGCTGGTGGGCGGCCGGGAGAACGATCCGTTACGGTGAGAGGGTGGCAAAAACATGAACGGCGTCCGGTTGCCTGTTGCGGACAAGCATATCATGGGTAGGGCCTTCGTCCATTGTGAACGATTGTCGTGCAGCGGGCGTCGGCGTAGGATGGGGCTGGCCGTATCGCCCGTTTCATAACCACGTACAAGGAGCAAGTCCATGCGAAGCCTGTTCTCACTGCCCGCACTGCTGATCGGCCTGCTGTTGCTGTCTGCCTGCGCCAGTTCCCTGACCCGCGACATCGAGGTGCACACCGAAACCGATCCCAAGGCCAATCTGGCGGCCTACAAGAGCTATGCCTGGCTCGGCTCTGCCGGCCTGCTCAATGATCCCCAGGGATTGTGGAAACCCAAGGGGTTCGACGTGGACAGGGAGATCCGCAAACTGATCGACAGCAGGCTGCAGGCGAAGGGCATGGTACGTGCCGGCAACCAGCCGGATCTGCTGGTGGGCTATGTGCTCGGCATCGACATGGATGCCCTGGAGTTGAAGAAGAATCCCAAGACGAATTTCGAAACCCTGCACAACGTGCCCAAGGGAGCACTGGTGGTGGTGCTGGTCGATGCGGACAGCGGTTTCCCGGTGTGGGTCGGCGAAGCCGTGGCCAATGTCAAGACCAGCCACAGTGACGCGGAATCCCGCAAGCGTCTGGATTACGCGATCAGCGAAATGTTCAGTCAGCTTCCCCGCTGACGGTTGCGCTCCGCGCCGTTCGTTACGCTGTGTCCCGGGCGAAAGCCCGGGCATGGCGTTCGATGGCATGACGGAACTGTTCACCCAGGGGATCGAGCACGCGGGGATCCGGTGTGCCCGTGGTCTCGTCCATGAAGACCTTTTTCACTTCCGAGGGCAGGATGAGCGTGTTGCGCAGGTGTTCGCGCACGAAGGTGGCGTGGTAGCCGCGGCCATAGAAGACCTCGTTGACGGCCACCCGCACGGGAATGCCGGGCAGACTGATCCGCCCCAGCGCCGCCACCCAGGCTTCCACCTGGGCCTGCCAGCGTTTCATATCGATCTGTTCGGTGCCCACGTTGAACACGGGGGTGTCACCAATCCCCGGCCGCCGGTAGTTGAAGGAGTGCACGTCGTAGGTGAGCACCGCCGGGTGGCGGGCTTCGAGCTGGCGGTACAGTGCGCCGAGCACTTGGTAGAAGGCCGCGTGTTTGGCGAGACTGCGTTCGCGCTGGGCGTCATCCAGCGGCGTTCGCCACACCGGTTTGCCCCAGGCTTCCTCGTAGATGCAGGCCGCCGGGGGCCGGTTCAGATCGTATTCGAAACGGGAGTCGCGGGCGCAGACCGTGATGGGCAGGCCCTCGATGAGGCGGTCGGTGAAGGGATCCTCTTCGTAGAGCCGCTCTGCCTCGTTCAGGGCACATTTGCCAGCGAGATCCGGTGACAGGCGGTGGCCGGCGTGGATGGCCGTGGCCGCGAAGTGCACATAGGCGTCGATGCGTACCTCGAAGGCGCCATCATCCACCCGGGCATGGAAGCATTCGCCGGCCGCGATGCGATCGATGCAATCGTCGTGAGTCAGATCAATCATGGGTTGTCTCCCGGGTTTTGCCGTAGACCCAGTAGGCCATCAGTGCGTCGAGGGTGCCACGGGTCTGTTCCACTTTCAGCCACAGATTGATGAAATCGGCGAAGTGGGGATCCCCCGGCGGCAGCACCATGCCGAGGGGCAGGCGCGTGTCGAGACCCTGGGGCACCACCACCGAGAATTGGGGATAGATGAGGGTCCAGATGGCGCCCGATTCGGCGGAATAGATCATCACGTCGGCCCCGGTCTTGCCCGTGAGGAAATCCCGTGGCGAGGCGATGGGCACGATCCGCGCCCCGGGGAAGCGGCGGCGGATCAGGGGGGCATACACGCTCTCGCGCAATGCCGCGAGCACGCCGATCCGCAGGCCTTTCTGTGCCCGGATGCCTTCGAGGGTGGTGAAGACCTTGCGCCGGTAGTCCGGCACCACGAAACCGATGTGTTCCACCAGGTAGGGCTGGGTCATCTCCCATTCCCTTGCCCGTGCCGTGGTGATGGCCAGGCCGCCGGCCAGCAGATCGATGCGGCCCTCGGCGAGGGCGGCCACGGCGGCCGGTTTGTCCAGGCGCACGATCTCGAGGCCCACCCCCAGCTTGCGGGCCAGGATACGCAGCAGATCCATGTCCAGCCCCACCACCTGGCCTGCCTTGTTGCGGAAGGCGAAAGGCACCGCATCGCGGGGGAAGGCCACCCGCAGGCTTCCCCGCTCGGCGATGGCCTGCAGGCGGGGCCGATCGCCGGGCAGTGGAGCCAGGCTTTGCGGATCGGTGATGAACCGTTCCGGCTGTACCCGTTCGATGGGCTGCATGCTGATCAGCTTTTCGTAGCCGGTGTATTCGTAGGGGACCAGCCGGCCAAGGACGACCCCCAACCCCCACATGAGCAGGCCGGTCACGGCCAGGCCCAGCAGCAGCGCGCGCACCAGGCCCTCTCGGCGTAGCCGCCCCAGCATCACGCTGGCGCCCAGCAGGCTGATGACCACCGCATGCATGGCCGCCAGTACCGTGGCGAAGCGGGCGGTCATCACACTGCCAACCAGATAGAGCTGGAACAGATCCGCGGGCAGGTGAAAGTAGTCGAGCATGAAGGGCAGCGCCACGGCCATGGTGCCGAAGGCGGAGATGGCGCCGGTCACCACGAAGCCGGGATACTGGCTGATGTCCAGGGGCGCGCCAACGAACCAGCCGGCAAAGAGGATGAAGCCGATCCCGAGCAGGGTGCCCACACTGGGAAAGGTGTAAGCGGTGGGCACCAGCACGTCCACGGCCGTGTCGGCCGCCTTGCTCACCATGCCGTGTTCACGCAGCAGGGTCTTGGTGCGCTCGATGATCATGGGAATTACCACCAGAACGGTACCGGCGGCGAAAGCGGTGACCATGGCCGTGCGCGCGTCGCGCATCACTTCCCGATAGCCAAATGGCGTGGCCCAGGCCACGAACAGGGGCAGAACCAGGAAAGTGAGCACGAGCCAGGCGCCGGCATAGACCCACAGATACACCTGCAACCGGGCCAGGGCCTGCACGTCCAGGGTGCCGGCGGCGGCCGCGGTGAGGGCAAAGATGCCAATGGGCGCCAGCCTGGCCACGAAGGAAGCGATTTTCATCAGAGCGTCGCTGAGATTCTGCATGCCCCGTAGCAGGCCGTCCTTGTCCGGAACCGCGATCAGCGCCAGGCCCATGGCGATGCTGAATACCACGGCCGCCGGCACGATGGTGTTGGCCAGGGCGTGGAAGGGATTGGAGGGGATGTAGAGGGTTAGCGGATCGAAGCGGGCGGGTGGCGTGATCAGGCTGGTGCTGAAGAAGGCGGCCGACGTCCAGTCGGGATAGGCCAGGGGCATGGTCAGCAGAGTGAGCATGGCCGTGGCCCACAGGAACAGGATGAGACCGGCGCCGGCGAGGCCGATGCGTCTGGCCATGGCCAGCTCCAGCCTGCCCAGGCCACCCATCAGGGAGAACAGGATGTAGGGCAGCACCGTCATCTGCAGCAGGCGGATATAGGCGTTGCCGATCCATTCCAGCCGACCCGCCCACTCCCCCACGGCAATGCCGAAACCGATACCCGCCAGGAGGCTGAAAATCACCCGCTGGAAGGGGGAAAGCGGCATGCGAAAGGTTTTCATTGAGACCATCCCGGTCGTCTCGTTTCGACCGAGTATATCAGGACGGGATTCTGGTATCTTGACGCCATGGAAAAACCGGTTGAAATCGCACCGCTCACCGTCGCGGATCTGCCCGACGTCAATGCCGTGGTGGAACAGGCAGTGATGGGCTGGAACCTGCCGGAACGGGTCAAGCGCCTGTCCCTGCCATCCTACCGTTACCAGACGGCGGATCTGGCGCACCAGGCAGGACTGGTGGCGCGCAGCGCGGAAGGCGAGGTGGTGGGGGTGGCGGTCTGGGAGCCGGCGTCGCACGAACCCGTCGGGGCCGAGGGGAGCGTGTTCCTGCTGCATGGGCTTTACGTGGCACCCGCGTGGCAGCGGCGCGGCGTCGGTGCGCGTCTGCTGGCGGCGGCCCGGCATGTCGTTTGCGGGGCCGGGGCGGCAGGGCTGCTGGTGCGTGCCCAGGCCGAAGCGGTGGCCTTCTTCCGCGCCATGGGCTTGCAGGAACTGCCGGTGGAGGACGAGAAGCGGGACTATCCCCATCGTTTCTTTCTGGCCTGTGCCAGTGGCAAGACGGGAGAGGCGTCATGAACGACGCGCCAAAGGTGCGCTTTCGCGGTCGGATCATCACCCTCGAGCAGGAAGAGGTGACCCTGCCCAATGGCCACAGAACGTTGCTGGAGATCGTGCGCCATCCGGGCGGGGCGGCCATCGTGGCGGTCGATGATCGTGGCCGGGTATGCCTGTTGCGCCAGTACCGCCATGCGGTGGCCGAGTGGCTGTGGGAACTGCCGGCGGGCAAGATCGATCATGGCGAGCCGCCGGAGGTCACCGCGCGGCGGGAATTGCAGGAAGAGGCCGGCTGTACGGCCGGCCGCTGGCAGCCGCTGGGGTATCTCATTGCCTCGCCCGGGGTGTTCACCGAGCGGGTGTGGTGCTATCTGGCCACCGATCTGCAGCCGGTGGCCACGGCCCACGAGGCGGAAGAGGTCATCGAGATCCACTGGCTCGATTTTGCCGAAGCCCTGCGCATGGCCCGGGACGGGCGGATCAGCGATGCCAAGACCATCGTCGGCCTGTGCCGGGCAGCCGATTTGCTGGGGGACGCGGGATTGGCGAAATAACGGGTCGTTGAAGCCCCCGTTTCAACAGCCTGACGGGAATACCGGCGGGACTGAAACCGCGTTTCCGGTTTCGTCCCGCCGGTTGCGGTTCAGGCGACGTCGTGAGGCAGGTATTCGGGCAGGTGGGCCCGGATGTCTTCCGGGGTGTGCTGGGTGAGGTTCTTGTCCAGGGTGTAGATGACCGTCTTGCGGGTGGCGTCGGGCAGTTCGTTGCGCAGCAGCCCCAGAAAGGACGGGGCGGCCACCAGAATCAGGCGCTGGAAGCGGTGCTTCTTGCGGTTGTCGTCCAGATGCCGGGCCAGGTATTTGGCGAAGTTGACGATTTCCTGCTCTTTCGGCTCCACCTCGTCCTGGAAGCCGTGGGCGCCGATGCCGGTGTCGTTGCGATGCTTGCCCGGCAGATCGGTCACCAGTTCCTGTTCGTGTTCGCGACTTTCGGGGTGGGTGAGATCCTCCAGTTCCTCGAGGGGGGCCGAGGGGGTGGCGGCGGTGAAAATGCGGGCCCGGCTGCTGTCGGCGACGAGAATCCAGGTTGGTTTCATGCGTTTCCCCTTTACGTGGTTGTTTCGTTGTGCCTGATGTACGCCGATCCGGCGGGACGTGCCCTGATCCGGATCAAGCCGTTCGGTAGGAATGGATGGCTGTTCCCACAAATCTCAATGGGTGCGCAGGCGGGATTTTCAATGGGCAGCGGATATTGGCGCCCCGGAGACGATTCGAACGTCCGACATCACCCTTAGGAGGGGTGCGCTCTATCCAGCTGAGCTACCGGGGCGGCGAAGCGGCTATTCTACCCGCTGGCAGACGGTTGAAAAAACCGTTTTTCAACCGTCTGCCAGGGAAAAGTGGAGCGATGGCGTCAGGCCTTGGCCAGGGTGTTGCCGGGACCGTTGCCGGGAGGAGTCCCGTGAGCGGTATAGAGGTCGTCGGCGGGGGCCTGCCCCTGCAGGATGTGCAGGGCCTGGAGGGTACGCCGGCGACGCTTTTCGATGACGATGCCGTTGATCCGGTTCAGGCGGCGGCAGTCCCGGGTCAGGGTTTCGATCCGCTGCCAGAGCGCGTCGAGAGGCGCCCGTTCGCTCGCCGATTGCCGGTCGAGATAGGCCAGCACACCGGTGCGATCCAGATCCAGACCGGCTTCACGCAGCAGGTCGCTGCGCTCGCGGTCGAGATCTCCGAGGATGTCGCTCAACCGCTGCTTGACCACGGCCAGGTTCGCCAGACGCGCCGTGTCGTCGGCACTGAGGGCTTCATATTCCGCCACCAGGGCCTGGCGCAGCTCGTCCAGGTAGGCGGCGATGTCCTGCAGGACGGGCAGCATGGGCGGGGGCATGGCGGCTTACTCGTCGAAGGATTTTTCGAAGTTGAGCATCTTGTCGGCCACCCGGCTGGAATCCACCCGGTATTCGCCGCTGGCGATGGCCTGTTTCATCCGGTTCACCCGCTCGGCATCGAACGGCGGCTGATCGGTGGCCAGGCGGCGTTCGATGTCCTTGAGGCGGGCGGCGGTCGAGGTCAGGCTGACCTTGTCGTCCCCGCTGTCGCTGCGGTCACCGGCCCGGTGGTTCCGGTCGGCGTCGTTGCCAACCCGGCTCGTGTTCCGGTTGCCTGCCTGTCCGGTGCGGGCAGAATGGATGCCGGTGATGTCGTTTGCCATGGATGACTGCTCCTGGATCTATCTCTGATATGAATATCGTCCCGCCGCGCGGAAACTTTAGCCGGACGGGGGTGATTCCGAATCCCCTCCGGGGTTCAAAGATTCACCCGCACGGTCCCGAAATCGACCACGGTCGCCTGCACGACCCGCTTGCTGCGGGTGTTGCGCACCCGAATGGTATCACCGCGCCGCCCCTCGCCGAGCGCCTTGCCCCGCACCCGGATGACCAGGTTGCCCGCCTGCGCCAGGATGGTGACCAGTTGGCCTCGCTTCACCAGGCGGGGCGGTGTCACCACGGCGGGGGTGAGAACCCGGCCCTTGCGCAGGCTGCGGCGGGCCACCATGTCAAGGATTTCCTCGCTGCGCCGGAAGTAACCACTCACCAGTCGCGAGATGTCGCGGCGCACGGCGATCACGTCGTCCGGCCCCAGCATGCTGCCGCGGGGGAGGTTGTGGCGGGCCACCAGGACCGTGTCGAAGCGGCGGATGGTCACGCCAAGGCGGATCTTCCAGCCGGGGCGATCCGGGCAGCGCACCTGGAGGCTGCTGCGGCCCAGTTCGCGCGCGTCTTCCGGTCTCGATACCTCCAGCGGGCGGCGGCAGGGTGCCAGACGCAGGCGCGGATCCAGATGACCGATTTCCACCCGGGTGTCCGGATCATCGTATTGCCGGGCGAGGAAATCGCTTGCCGCCTGGCGAATGCGCTCCGGCGATTGCCAGGCGGCCTGCGCCGGGCCGCTCAGGACCAGCAGGGCCACCAGGAGGCGGTGGGCCAGCCGGCGGAAAGGCAGGGATGACAGGGGCATGACGGTTCTCCAAACGGGCGATCGCAATGGGTGGCAGGATTCAAGCAATTGCCGTGCCAGAGAAGCAATTGTCGCCGGCTGCCTCAAGCTTCCCCGGGCGGGGCCGATAGGGGTACAGAATCCGAACAGGCAACCCCGGGAGGCGACATGGCCGGCATCATGGCGGAAGTGGATCAGCGCACCAATCTGGTGGGCGAGAACCGCATGGAGCTGCTGTTGTTCCGACTCGGCTCGCGTCAGCGTTTTGGTATCAACGTGTTCAAGGTCCGGGAGGTCATCCAGTGCCCTGCCCTGACGCGCATGGTCAGTGCCGATCCCAAGGTTCGCGGGGTGGCCAACCTGCGGGGACAGACCATCTCGGTGATCGACCTGGCCCAGGCCATCGGCATGCGCCCCCTGCCCGACGAGGCGGAGTGCTTCGTCATCGTGACCGAGTACAACCGGAGCGTGCAGGGCTTTCTGGTCTCCGGCGTGGATCGGATCGTCAACCTCAACTGGAAGGAGATTCACTCCCCATCCCGGGGACTGGGCCGTTACAACTACATGACCGCGGTCACGGAGGTGGACGGCGAACTGGTGGAAATCATTGATGTCGAGAAGGTGCTGGCCGAGCTGACCGGGATCACTACCGATCTGACCGAGCCGGAGGATTATTCGGAACTCACCGAACGGCGGATCCGGGTGCTGGTGGTGGACGATTCGAGCGTGGCCCGCAACCAGATCAAGCGCACCCTTGAGCAGATGGGCATGGAATGCACCCTGGCCGCCAATGGTCGGGAGGGGCTGGAGATCCTGCAGGGCTGGGTGGCCGGGGGCAACAAATTGCAGGATTACGTCGACATTCTGATCTCCGACGTGGAGATGCCGGAGATGGACGGCTACACCCTCACCACCGCAGTCCGCGATGACGAACGTCTGAAGGCCCTGCCGGTATTGTTGCACACCTCCCTGAGTGGGGTATTCAACAAGAACATGGTGCAGAAGGTGGGCGCCGATCTCTTCGTGCCCAAGTTCAATGCCGATGAGCTGGCCCGGGAGGTGAATGGCTTGCTGGAAAGCAAGGGGCTGATCTGAACCGGATCGGACCAGGAAAGGGAAACGTGCAGGCCGTGACCAAGAACGTCCTCTCCAGTCAGGACTACGACGCCTTTCGCCACTTCCTCGAGGAAGCCAGCGGCATCGTGCTGGGCGACAACAAGCATTATCTGGTGACCAGCCGCCTGAACCGGCTGACCGAGGAGTTCCGCTTCGAGTCGCTGGGCGCGCTGCTCGAAGCGCTCCGTCAGGGGCGCGACCGCAAGCTGCAGGAACGGGTGGTGGACGCCATGACCACCAACGAAACGAGCTGGTTCCGCGACACCTATCCCTACGAGATGCTGAAGAACAGCATTCTCCCCGAACTGGCCCGGCGCAAGGTCAATCCCCTGCGGATCTGGTCGGCGGCCAGCTCCACCGGCCAGGAGGCCTATTCGATCAGCATGGTGATCCACGAATTCCAGCAGGCCAATCCCGGCGCCCTGCCGGGGCGGGTCGAGATCGTCGGCACCGACATTTCCGCCAGCGTGGTCGCCCAGGCCCGCCAAGGCCGCTACGACGATCTGAGCATGGCTCGCGGCCTCACGCCCGAGCGCAAGAGCCGCTTCTTCACCGACAACGGTGACGGGAGCTGGAGCGTGAAGCCCGAGATCAAGGCACGCACCCGTTTCACCGAACTCAACCTGCTCAAGAGTTACGCCCTGCTCGGGCGTTTCGACATTATCTTCTGCCGCAACGTGCTCATCTACTTCTCCAGCGAACTGAAGACCGACATCCTCGATCGCATGGCTCAGGTCCTCAATCCCGGCGGCTACCTGTTCCTGGGCGGCTCCGAAACCCCCAGCGGCTATTCCCGCGCCTACGAAATGGTCCGCTTCCCCGAAGGGGTGGTGTACCGCAAAAAGGATAACGGCCGGTAGGCACCCGCGCCGTCGAAAAATCCAGCGCAAAGGCGCGAAGGCGCAAAGAACGCAAAGGTTTTCCATGCAGGAGCGGCGCAAGCCGCGATACCACGGAACATCCGGACTACCCGGTTTGCATGAATTCGCCTTTCCCCCGGCGCCGGGGGAGTGGGGGCCCCTTGTATCTTTTCCCTTGACTCTTTCCCCTGCCCCTCTTCCCCCTGCCGTGCCCCGGCAACACCTTGCCGTCGCACCGTTTTTGCTGCGGCACTATCAAGGCAAGTCACTGATTATCCAAGCCAAACCAATCCTGGCACGGCCGTTGCACCTTACGGGCAGAACCCGAAGGAAACACGACCATGCCCCTCAGCCTCGACAAGACCATCGACGTCCATACCCGGGCCCTGCACCTGCAGGCACGGCGCGCCGAACTGCTCGGCGCCAACCTGGCCAACGCCGACACGCCCGGTTACAAGGCTCGGGACATCGACTTCCGGGCCGCCATGGCCGCGGCGGCCGACGGTGCTGCCGGCGGCCCTCTGAAAGTGACCCGCGCCGGGCACGTGCAGCCGGAAGGCTTCACGCCCGACGGTGAGCTGCTCTACCGCCAGCCCCTGCAGCCCTCGCTGGACGGCAACACCGTGGAGACCCAGGTGGAGATGGCCGAATTCGCCGAGAACGCGGTGCGCTATCTCGCCACCCTGCGTTTTCTTTCCGGCAAGTTCAACACCTATCTGACCGCATTCCGGGGTGAATGACCATGAGCCTGTTCAACGTCTTCGATACGGCCGGCACCGGGATGTATGCCCAGTCGGTGCGCCTCAACACCACGTCGAGCAACCTGGCCAATGCCAACAGCGCCAGCAGCAGCATCGATCGTACCTACCGCGCCCGGGAACCGGTGTTCGGCCAGATCCTCAAGGATCCCTTCAGTCCCGACGGCACGGCCATCGGTGTCAAGGTGCTGGGCGTGGTGGAAAGCCAGGCGCCGCTGCGCCGCGAATACAATCCTGGCAATCCCAACGCCGACGAGGAGGGCTATGTATACATGCCCAATGTCAACGTGGTGGAGGAGATGGCCAACATGATTTCCGCTTCCCGCAGCTACCAGACCAACGTGGAAGTGATGAACACTGCCAAGGAGATGCTGATGCGGACCCTGGCCATGGGCCAGTAGTCAGGAGAAGATCATGAACGAACTCGACAAAACCAACGCCACGTCTTTCGAGAACCTGGGGCTGAAGACGGCGAACAAGCCGCTCAAGCAACAGCATCTAGGTCAGGAAGACTTCATGAAGCTGATGACCACTCAGCTCAATCATCAGGATCCCTTCAAGCCGATGGAAAACGGCGAATTCCTCACCCAGATGGCCCAGTTCAGCGCGGTCACCGGGCTCAAGGAAATCAAGGACGAATTCAAGGATCTGTCGACGGCCCTGCAGTCCAGCCAGGCCCTGCAGGCCTCGAGCCTGGTGGGCAAACGGGTGCTGGTGCCGGGCAATCAGACCACCCTGCCCGACAAGGGGCCGCTGCGCGGGGCCGTGGATCTGCCCGCCAGCACCAGCAACCTGAGCATCAAGATCACCGATGCCCGGGGCGAGCTGGTCAAGACCCTCGATCTCGGCAGCAAGCCGGCGGGTACGGTGCACTTCTCCTGGGACGGGAAGATGACCGTGCCGGGTCACGACGGCGAGCCCGACAGCGAGCAGCGGGCAGCTGCGGGCACGTATCACATCACCGCCGAGGCGCTGGTGGACGGCAAGCCCCAGGCCGTGGACACGCTGGTCGTGGATGCAGTGGAAAGCGTTTCGCTCGGCCAGCCGGGCCAGCCCATGACCCTCAATCTGAGTCAGGCCGGCAGTACCCGCCTGACCGCCGTCAAGCAGATCATGTAACCGGACACCGCCAGAAGGAGACTCATCATGCCATTTCGTTCCGCCCTTTCCGGCATCAATGCCGCCAGTGAAGAACTCAAGGTGATCGGCAACAACATCGCCAATGCCGGCACTACCGGTTTCAAGCAATCCCGCGCCGAGTTCGCCGACGTGTACGCGGCGACCGAGGGAGGCAGTTCCAACTCCATCGGTGCCGGGGTGCGCCTTGCCGCTGTCACCCAGCAGTTCGGCCAGGGCAACATCGGTTTCACCGACAACAAGCTGGACCTGGCCATCAACGGCCGCGGCTTCTTCATCCTCGACGACAACGGCACCCGCAGCTATACCCGTTCCGGCGCCTTCCAGGTGGATCGGGACGGCTATGTGGTGAACAACAACAATCAAAAACTGATCGTCAACAATGCCGACGAACAGGGCAACATCACCGGGGCGGTGGGTCCCCTGCGGCTGGACAATGCCAACATCACCCCCCATGCCACGGACATGATCGACGTGGGCGTGAACCTCGACAGTGCCCAGAAGCCACCGACCACGCAACCCTTCGACCCGGAGATCCCCAACTCCTTCAACCATTCCACCTCGCTGACCATCTACGACTCGCTCGGCACCGCGCATCTGGCCACCATGTACTACGTGAAGGGCGAGCAGCCCAATGAATGGAAGACGCACCTGTTCATCGACGGCAAGGATGCGCGTGGCGCCCAGCAGCCGCCCTATACGGCCGACATCCTCAAATTCGATGGCGCCGGTGCCCTGGCCAGCATCAATGGCACGCCGGTGCCACCCGGCACCATCAGCTACGACAACATTCAGGTGGGCAATGGCGCCGATCCGCTGAATCTCACCATCAACCTGCTCTCGGCCACGCCCATCACCCAGTATGGCAGCCGTTTCAACGTCAGCTCTCTGAAACAGAACGGTTTCACCTCCGGGCGTCTGAGTGGCTTCGACATCAACGATCAGGGCGTCATCAAGGCGCGCTACAGCAACGGCCAGTCCAAGGTCATCGGCCAGGTGAGCCTGGCCGACTTCAAGAATCCGCAGGGCCTGCGCCCCCTGGGCGATACGAGCTGGGCGGAAAGCTTCTCCTCCGGGCCCGCCCTGGTGGGTACACCCGGTTCCGGCAGTCTCGGCGTGCTGCAGTCGGGTGCGCTGGAGAACTCCAACGTCAATCTGACCGAGCAGCTCGTGAACATGATCCATGCGCAGCGCAATTTCCAGGCCAATGCGCAGATGATCACCACGGCCGACACGATTACCCAGACCGTGATCAACATCCGCTGAACGAGGCCCTGATCCATGGATCGCATGCTCTATACCGCCATGACCGGCGCCCGCCAGATCCAGCAGGCGCAGAAACTCACGGCCAACAATCTCGCCAACATCAGCACCGGCGGATTCCGGGCGGATCTGGCGGCCATGCGCAGCATGCCCCTGTTCGGTGATGGTCTGCCCACCCGGGTGTTCGCCATGACCGAGAAGGCCGGGGTGGACTTCACGCCCGGCTCGCTCATGACCACCGGCCGCGAGCTGGACATCGCCATCAACGGCGATGGCTGGATCGCCGTGCAGGGGCGGGACGGCCGGGAAGCCTATACCCGGGCCGGTGCCCTCGAAATCGACACCGCCGGCCAGCTCATTACGGCCGCTGGCCTGCCGGTGCTGGGGGACAACGGCCCCATCAACGTGCCGCCGGCTGCCCAGGTGGTGATCGGCAAGGACGGCACCCTGAGCATCGTGCCTCGCGAGAGCACCGCCAACGACATCACCCAGGTGGATCGCATCAAGCTGGTGCGGCCACCCCTGGCCGATCTGGTCAAGGGCGCAGATGGCCTGTTTCGCACCCGCAATGGCCGGCCGGCCGAGGCGGATGCCGCCGTCGAGGTGATTTCCGGCTCTCTCGAGACGAGCAACGTCAACGCCGCCTCGGAACTGGTCAACATGATCGAGCTGGCACGCCAGTTCGAGATGCAAGTCAAGCTGATGCGCTCGGCTGAAGAGAACGAACAACGGGCGGCACGGATCCTGCAATTGTCCTGATACGGCAGGCCTGATATCACGGGTCTGAGCAGGATACGGAACCGGCCCATCATTACAGGAGTCAACGACCATGAGCGGATCCCTCTGGGTCTCCAAGACCGGCCTCGAAGCCCAGCAGAACCGGCTGTCGGTCATCAGCAACAACCTGGCCAATGTCAACACCACCGGCTTCAAGCGCTCCCGCGCGCTGTTCGAGGATTTGCTGTACCAGCACGTGCGCCAGGCCGGCGGCGCCAGCAGCCAGGATACGGAGCTGCCTTCCGGCCTGTCCTACGGGGTGGGTGTGCGTACCGTGGCCACTCAGAAGCTGCACACCCAGGGCAGCATCGTGCAAACCGAAAACCGCCTGGACGTGGCCATCCAGGGTCATGGTTATTTCCAGATCGAGATGCCCAATGGCGACATCGCCTACAGCCGCAACGGCGAATTCCAGCTCGATTCCCAGGGCCAACTGGTCACCGCGAGCGGTTATCGCCTGTCACCCAACATCGTCATTCCCGAGAACGCCATCAACGTCACCATCGGCCGCGACGGCACCGTGTCGGTGCTGCAACCCGGCAACGCCACGCCGGCGCAGGTGGGGACCATCCAGCTCGCCGATTTCGTCAACCGGGCCGGCCTGCAGCCCATCGGTGAGAACCTCTATCTGGAAACCGCCGCCAGCGGCGCCCCGCAGGTGGGCAACCCCGACTCGCTGGGGCTTGGCTCACTGGTGCAGGGATCGCTGGAAACCTCCAACGTCAACGTGGTGGAGGAACTGGTGAACATGATCGAAACCCAGCGTGCCTACGAGATGAACTCCAAGGCCATCTCCACGGCGGATCAGATGCTGCAATACGTGAACAACAATCTCTGACGAGGTAGCGTGAGATGAAGCAAACTTGGCGACTGCTGATCCTGTTTGGCCTGGCTGCAGGCCAGCTGGCCTGTGCCTTCAAACCCGTGGGCCAGGACGTCAAGCACGACGAATACGCGGCGACCCGGCCGGTCGTGAAATACATTCCCCCGCGCGAGAACGGGGCCATCTACCAGCCGGGGATGGCAGTGGGCCTGTTCGACCGGGTCACGGCCCGGCGGATTGGCGACATCGTCACCATCGTGCTCAAGGAGAATACCAACGCCAGCGCCAGCTCCAACACCTCGGCCAGCAAGGATCAGAAGGTGGAGATGCCAGGCCCGACCCTGGCCGGCCAGAAGGTGGAGAAGGACGGCGTCGAAGTGCTCGAAAACAACGTGGACGCCGGCCGCGAATTCAACGGCCAGGGTACCTCGGCCCAGAGCAGCACCTTCAGTGGTCACATCACCGTCACCGTTTCCGAAGTGCTGGCCAACGGCAACCTGGTGGTGCGTGGCCAGAAACTGATGCTGTTCAACCAGTCGCAGGAATACATTCGCCTCACCGGCATCATCCGGCCGGTGGACATCCGGCCCGACAACACTGTCGACTCTTACCGCGTGGCCGACGTAAAACTGGCCTACAGTGGCGACGGCGTGTTGAGCAATGCCAATGCCATGGGCCCGCTGGCCCGCTTCTTCCAGAGCAACGTCTGGCCCTACTGAGGGCAGGAGGCTTCCGTCATGCTGAGAACCCGTGAATTCCTCTTCGTCCTTGTCGCCGGCCTGGTCCTGCTGCTCAGTCTGCACAGCAACCCGGCGCGCGCGGACAGAATCAAGGACGTGGCCAAGGTTGCCGGCGTGCGCAGCAACCAGCTCTACGGCTTCGGCCTGGTGGTGGGCCTGGACGGCACCGGTGACAAGTCCAACGGCGCCGCCGAAGAGACCTTGCGCAACATGCTTACCCGGCTCGGCATCGTCCTCCCGCCCAACCAGCGGATCAAGGTGGACAACGTGGCGGTGGTGGCCATCAGCGCCACCCTGCCGCCCTTCGCCAAGCCCGGCAAGACCATCGACGTCACCGTCTCCTCCTTCGGCAAGGCCAAGAGCCTGCGCGGCGGTACCCTGCTCATGACCCCCCTGCGCGGCGCCGACGACCAGGTTTACGCCGTGGCCCAGGGCAACGTCATCGTCAGTGGCTTCGGCGCCGAAGGACGTGATGGCTCCAAGATCACCGTGAACGTTCCCACCGTGGGCCGCATCCCCAATGGTGCCACGGTCGAGCGCGTGGTACGCACCCCCTTCGGTCAGGACAAGGACATCACCCTCAACCTCAACCAGCCCGACTTCACCACCGCCAACCGCATGGTTAAGGCCATCAACAAGGCCATCGGCCCCGGCACGGCCTACGCCGTGGATGCCGGCGCCGTGCGTGTCAACGCCCCCCAGGACGCCGCCCAGCGCGTGGCCTTCATCTCCCTGCTGGAAAATCTCACCATGACCCCGGCCGAAGCCACCGCCCGGGTGGTGATCAACTCCCGCACCGGCACCGTGGTGATCGGCAGGCACGTGGTGGTGCTGCCCGCCGCCGTCTCTCACGGCAGTCTCACCGTCACCATCACCGAATCGCAGGACGTCAATCAGCCGGCCCCCTTGGGGCAGGGCCAGACCGTGGTCGTCCCCCGGTCCGACATCAACATCGGTCAGGAAGACAATCCCATGTTCCTGTTCAAACCCGGCGTCTCGCTGGACGAGATCGTCCGTGCCGTCAACGAAGTCGGCGCCGCCCCCGGCGATCTCGTCGCCATTCTGGAAGCCCTCAAGGAAGCCGGTGCCCTGCGGGCCGAACTCATCGTCATCTGAGTCTCCCTCGAGAGGGGGCGGCCAGCCCCTTTCTTCTGTCGTGTTGCCCGTAGGCCGGATCCGCTGCGCTCGAGCCAGCCGACACCCGCTCCACACCAATGTCGTTTGTGTCAGCTCAATTTTGCGACGTTCAAGAACTTGGACTCGGTAGCCATCGTTTGGCCCGGCTGTAGGTTGGAAGCCTGCAACCGGGCTGGCACGTACGCGGTTCTGGTGCCGGTTGATTCAAGAAGTGCCGTATGGTTAGGTACTTTGGTATGGTAGCATACCAATACAGAAATATAGGCGGGCGGTTCTCAACGGGAGAGACATGAAAATGATTGGCGAAATACGGTTGACGGCGTTCGTGGCGAGCGTGCTGTTCCTTTTGGTGTTCCAGACGCCGGTGCTCGCTTGTACAGGTATTCGTCTTGTTGCTGAAGACGGTACGGTGGTTCACGCCCGAACACTCGAGTTTGCCGTCGATTTGAAATCGAATGTGATCATGGTTCCGCGGGGGTACAAACGGGTTGGGACAACTCCTGATGGTCGAAAGGGGCTCGTGTGGCGTACGAAATACGCCAGCCTGGGAGCAAATGGTGTCGATTTGCCATACATTTTCGACGGCTTGAACGAAAAAGGGCTGGCGGTTGGTACGTTTTATTTTCCTGACACTGTCGGATATATGCCTTACAAGGCCGCAGATGCCAGAAGAACGATCGCGCCCTGGGAAGTCGGTTCCTGGATTCTGGAAAATTTTGCAACCGTAGAAGAAGTGAAGGCCGGTGTCGATTCTGTCGTTGTCCCTGCGGTTGTGTTGAAGGCATGGGGCTTTGCGCCGCCGGTGCATTATGTCGTGCATGATGCTTCCGGAAACAGTATCGTGCTGGAATATGTCGATGGAAAGCTGAATGTGCATGACAATCCGCTTGGGGTCATGAGCAATTCGCCGGAGTTCGACTGGCACATGACCAATCTTCGAAACTATATAAACATCTTGCACACCAGTGTGCGGCCGTTGCGGTTGGGCAAGGTGACATTGAAGCCTCTTGGGCAAGGCTCCGGAATGCTGGGTTTGCCTGGAGATTTTACGCCGCCGTCGCGTTTCGTTCGGGCGGTGGCATTCAGTCAGTCATTGTTGCCATCAAAGACGGGGGAAGATGCTGTTCTTCAGGCGTTTCATGTTCTAAACAACTTCGACATCCCCAAGGGGGCGGCCAGAGAAGAGAAGAAGGACGAGCACGGAAACATCCTGGCAGATTACACAACGTGGACAAGTGCCAATGATCTGAAAAGGAAAAGATTCTATTTTCGCACGTATGACAATAGTCGGATCCGTATGGTTGACCTGATGAAAATGAATATGCAGGCAAAAGAGATTGTCAGGATTCCGATGAGGGGAAAAGAGGTCATCGAAGATTTGAGTCCCTGAAAGGCCATTGACAACCGGGGCTGAGGCAGTCTGACCAGCGGGTTGAGTGGTCAAAAAATCCTTGTATCTGACCGTATGTTGCTGCCCCATTTTGTTTTCTGTTAGATGTGATGGCAGCTTTTGTCGAAGAATAAGACTGATGAGCAAAATCAAGGAAACAAGCACCAGAATCCTGGTCGTGGTGGAAAGCCTCGGGTTGTTGATCATCGCCCTGGCCACGGTCATCGCAATCGGTTTCGAGGTGATGGTGATGGTCGAGGCCATGAAGGTGACCCTGGCTGATATTCTGTTGCTTTTCATCTATCTTGAAGTGTTGACCATGGTGGGGATATATCTCAAGACCGGACAATTGCCGGTCCGCGTGCCACTTTATATCGCCATCGTGGCCATAGCGCGATACGTGATTCTCGACATGAAGAATCTGGACACGTTTCGGGTGCTTGGGCTGGTGGGGGCGATACTCGTCGTGTCCTTGGCCGTACTGGTGATACGGTACGGTCACAACCGGTTCCCATATGACGACAAGGAAGATCATTGACCGTCGGCGAGAAGACCGTGCCTGCATCAGGCGCATTGGCAGGCGGCGGGATAACCGCAAGGGGCCGGCGTCGCGTCTGAAACGCCGTCGAAGAAGGGAGCGGATACCCCGCGTTTTGCCTACAACACTTCCGACGAGAAATCCGCCAGTCTCGAGCGCTCTCCCCGCACCAGCGTCACGTGGCCGCTGTGGGCCCATTGACGGAAGCGATCCACCACGTAGGTCAGGCCGGAGGTGGTTTCGGTGAGGTAGGGGGTGTCGATCTGGGCGATGTTGCCCAGGCAGACGATCTTGGTGCCGGGGCCGGCGCGGGTGATCAGGGTCTTGAGCTGTTTGGATGTGAGGTTCTGGGCTTCGTCGATGATCACGTAGCGGTTTAGGAAGGTGCGGCCGCGCATGAAGTTGACGGAGCGGACCTTGATGCGCTTGGCGATCAGTTCGTTGGTGGCGGCACGGCCCCATTCGCCGCCCTCGCTGTGGGTGAGCACTTCCAGGTTGTCCATCAGGGCGCCCATCCAGGGGGTCATCTTCTCTTCCTCGGTGCCGGGCAGAAAGCCGATGTCCTCGCCCACGGGGACGGTAACACGGGTCATGACGATTTCGCTGTAGCGGTTGTCTTCCAGGGTCTGTTGCAGACCGGCGGCGAGCGTGAGCAGGGTCTTGCCGGTGCCGGCCATGCCCAGCAGGGTGACGAAGTCGATCTCCGGATCCATGAGCAGGTTGAGGGCGAAGTTCTGCTCGCGGTTGCGGGCGGTGATGCCCCAGACCGCATTGGCCGGTGAACGGTAGTCGCGCACCGTTTCGATGATCGCGGTCTCGTTGTCGAAACCGCGCACCACCGCCTCGAAGCTGCCATCGGCGCTGTAGAGGAATTCCCCGGGCACCCAGCGGGTGGTGTCCGGCCCTTGCAGACGGTAGAAGGTGCGCCCTTCCTCGAGCCAGGAATCCATGTCGCGGGCGTGGCGATCCCAGAAATCCGGCGGGAGTTCGTAAGTGCCGCGATACAGCAGCTCCACGTCTTCCAGCACCTTGTCGTTGTGATAGTCCTCGGCGGGGATGCCGACCACGGCGGCCTTGATACGCAGGTTGATGTCCTTGGTGACCAGGGTCACGTCCCGCTCGGGCATGCGTTCGCGCAGGGCCAGGGCGGTGCCGAGGATGTTGTTGTCGGGCAGGTTGCCCGGCAGGTGCTCCGGCAGGGCGCCGGGGTAGGCCACGGTCTGGAAGAACAGGCGGCCGCCGGCATTGGGGGGCGGTTCGTCGGTCTCTTCCAGCACTTCGTGCAGGTGGCGGTCGAGGGGCAGGCCCTGTTCGATGTCGGCATGACTGGCGCCCTGCATCAGTTCATCCATGAAGCGGCTGGCCTGCCGGGCGTTGCGGGCCACTTCCGAATGGCCCTTCTTGTTGTTGTCCAGCTCTTCCAGGACCATCATGGGGATGAACAGGTCGTGTTCCTGGAAGCGGAACAGGGCGGTGGGATCGTGCATCAGCACGTTGGAGTCGAGCACGAACAGGCGCTTGCTCATCCCTTGGCTTTCTCCTTCGCCCGTTTCTCCCGGTTCAGGGCCTTGACCGCCTCGAGCACCTCGTCCACATGGCCGTCCACCTTCACCTTGCGCCATTCGCGGACCAGGCGGCCGTCTTCGTCGATCAGGAAGGTGCTGCGCTCGATGCCCCGTACCTGCTTGCCGTACATGTTCTTGAGTCTGATCACGTCGAACAGCTTGCAGACTTCCTCGTCGGCGTCGGAGAGCAGGTCGAACCTGAAGCCCTGTTTGGCCTTGAAGTTCTCATGGGCCTTGAGGCTGTCGCGGGAGAGGCCGAGCACCACCGTGTTCTGGCGCTTGAACTTCGCCAGGTTGGCGTTGAAGTCCTGCCCTTCGCGGGTGCAGCCGGGGGTGCTGTCCTTGGGATAGAAGTAGAGCACCACGTTCTTGCCGCGCAGATCCTTGAGGGCGATGGTCTTGTCGCCGGTGGCGGGCAGTTTGAAATTGGGCACCTTCTTGCCGATTTCCACACTCATCACGGGTTCTCCTGCATGGGACGTCGGGAGGGCAGTGTACCGCAGATCAGAGATCGTCCGGCAGTTCCGCGTTGCGCAACTGTTCGGCCGCTTCTTCCGGGCTGATGGTGTTGACGAACAGCCCCGATCCCAGCTCGAACCCGGTGGGGATGGAGGTGCGGGGACAGATCTCCAGGTGCCAGTGGTAGCTCTGGTGGCAGTCCTCGAAGTCCTTGCCCCGGGGCCGGGAGTGGAGGAAATAGTTGTACTGGGCGCCGCCAATCACCGCGTCCAGCCGGGCCATGGTGCGCTTCATCACCCGGGCCAGATCGGCCAGGTCTTCTTGGCTGGCGTCCAGGTAGTCGCTCTGGTGATGGAGGGGCAGGATGTGCACCTCCCACTCGTAGCGGCTGGCGAAAGGCTTGATGGCAATGAAGCGCTCGCCGCGCTCCACCACGTACTGACCCACGTTGATGCGCCGCACCACTTCGCCGGAATTGCGATCATAGATGGTGGTCTCGAAGGTCAGGGCCTCGTCGATCAGGGTGCAGAAGATGCAGTGGTGGTGTTTCTCGTAATGGTTGCGGCTGTTGGTGACCTCGTCCTGCAGGTTCTGGGGCACCACGGGCAGGGCGATGATCTGGCTGTGGGTGTGGGCCATGCTGGCGCCGGCGGCGGGGCCGAAGTTCTTGAACACCAGTACGTAGCGCAGCCGTTCGTCGCTGGCGTAGAGCTGGCCCATGCGCAGCTGGTAGACCCCGAACAGCAATTGCAGGTGATCTTCCGACATCTCGTGGACGGCGATGCCGTGCTGGTAGTGGTCGATGATCACCTCGTGGCGGCCGTAGCCCTCGATGGCCTGCTGCAGGCCGAACACCAGGTTCGACTGGCTGCGGTCGTCGCCCAGCACCGGGTACAGGTTCTCGACGATGCGGATGGCCCATTCGTCCGACTCGGGCCGGCGCAGGATCTCCGGCGGCGTCTTGTCCTCGTTGCCACGGCAGAAGGGGCAGGTGGGGACGTGCTTGCGGGTGTCGCGCGGCGCCGGCTCCTCGCTCTGGCGGGGGCGCATGCTGCGGGCCGTGGCGATCAGCACCGATTCGGTGGGAACGATGGGATTGATGCGGATTTCCCGCACTCCTTGTCTGGAATTATCGGGCATGACGGGAGCGACCTCGGTTTTCGAAAATGCAGGCAAGATACCCCGAACCCGCCGGCGTGTGCAGCAGAGGGTTTTTATGGGGGCCTCAGGGATTTTTGCCGCCGGGCGGCGCGCGGGCCGCAATTCTTGTCAGCGGCCATGGGCCCAAGTACCATGCACCTTTTTTGCGGAGAGTGGCATGTTTCAAGGCAGTATGGTGGCCCTGGTCACCCCCATGCATCCCGACGGCTCGGTGGACGACGCGGCCCTGGCGCGCCTGGTCCAGATGCACGTGGACGCGGGCACCGATGCCATCGTCGCCGTGGGCACCACCGGCGAGTCGGCTACCCTGGACGAGGCCGAGCATTGCGAGGTGGTGCGCCGGGTGGTGGAACTGGCCGCCGGGCGCATTCCCGTGATCGCCGGCACGGGTTCCAACTCCACCCGCGAGGCCATCGAACTGACCGAATGCGCCCGCCAGGCCGGCGCCGACGCCTGCCTGCTGGTCACCCCCTATTACAACAAGCCCACCCAGGAAGGGTTGTACCGGCACTTCCGGGCCATCGCCGAGGCGGTGGACATTCCCCAGATCCTCTACAACGTGCCCGGCCGCACGGCTGTGGACATGCTCCCCGAGACGGTCGAGCGCCTGGCGCCGATTCCCAACATCATCGGCATCAAGGAAGCCACCGGCGATCTGGCGCGGGGCCGGGAGATTCTGCGCCGCTGCGGGCCCGACTTCGAGCTCTACAGCGGCGACGACGCCACCGCCATGGCCCTGATCCTGGCCGGGGCCCGGGGCGACATCTCCGTGACCGCCAACGTGGTGCCGGGGCCCATGCACGAGATGTGCGCCGCCGCCCTGGCCGGTGATCGTGATCGGGCTTCGGCCATCAATGATCGGCTGATGATTCTGCATCGCAAGCTGTTCGTGGAGGCCAACCCCATTCCCGTGAAATGGGCCCTGCACGCCATGGGGCTCATCGAAGCGGGTATCCGCCTGCCGCTCACCGTGCTTTCCGAAGCCTGCCAGCCCGAGGTGCGTGACGCTCTTGTGCAGGCAGGCGCGCTCGCCGACTGAACCACCATCAGGAACCGACCATGTCCCGACTTCGCCTCCTCGTTTCGTTGCTCATGCTTCTGGCCGTTTTGAGTGGAACCGTGGCCTGCAGTACCGGCGGCGGCAAGGCCAAATACGAGCAGGGAGGCAACAGCGGCAAGCCGTTGGAAGTGCCGCCGGGCCTCCAATTGCCGAAGAACAACGAAAGCCTGTCGGTGCCCATCGTCACCGGCGGGGAACGGGCCGGGGCGCCGGTGGTGGATCGCCGCCTGTTGCCTGCCACGCCCCATGGCCGTCTGATCCAGGAAGGGGGGATCCGCTACCTGGAAATCGATCAGTCGCCGGAGAAGGTCTGGCGGGAGGCGCAGGGCTTCTTTCGCAGTCTGGGCTTCAACATCGAATACCAGGATCCCAATCTGGGGATCTTCCAGACCGACTGGCAGGAGAACCGGGTCTACAACCCCAGCAACTGGTTTGCCAGGCTGCTCAACAAGGTGAGTTCTTCCGGGCTGATGGACAAGTACCGCGTCCGCCTCGAACGGATCGAGGGCGATGCGAACCGGACCCGGGTCTACATCACCCATCAGGGGCTGGAGGAAGTGGCCATCAACGAGGACTATCCCACCGAGGTGGTCGAGACCCGCTGGCAGCCACGTCCGGCGGATCCCGAACTGGAAGCGGAGATGATGCTGCGTTTCCTGGTGTTCCTCGGCCTGAGCGAGGAGCAGGCCAGGCAGGCCATGGCCGCTGCCAGGAAGGTGGACCGTGCCGAGATCCGCGAGACCGATGGCGCCCCGGTGCTGCTGGTCAAGGAGAACTTCGCCCGCACCTGGCGAAGGGTGGGACTGGCGATGGACCGTCTTGGCCTGATCGTGGATGACCGCAATCGCAGCAAGGGACTCTACTTCATTCGCCTCGGCGAGGATTTCATCCAGCACCGTCTCAAGAAACCGGGCTTCTTCGATCGGCTGTTCAAGGGCGAGACGAACGTGGCGGACAAGCGATACCTCATCCGTGTGGACGAGCGCGGGGAGGTCTGCGTGGTGCGGCCGTATGACGAGAACGGCAAACCCCTGACGGGAGATATCGGCAAGCTGCTGATCAAGCTGTTGCACGAACAGTTGCGCTAGAGACTCCGCATGCGCTTCGCCTCCCTGGGCAGTGGCAGCAAGGGCAATGCCACGCTGGTGCAGGAAGGTCAGACCTGCCTGCTGATCGACAGCGGTTTCTCGCTGCGCGAGCTGGAGCGGCGGCTGGCACGTGTTGGCCTGACGGCCGAGGCCGTCACGGCCGTGCTGGTGACCCACGAACACGGTGATCACGTCGGCGGCGTGGGGCCGCTGGCCCGCAAATACGGCCTGCCGGTATGGGCCACGCGGGGAACCGTGGGCGGCGGCCGGTTGGGCCGGCTGCCCGACTGGCGGCCGCTCGACGTGCACGAGCCCCTGGCCATCGGCGATCTGACCGTGCAGGCCTACCCGGTGCCCCACGATGCACGGGAGCCCTGCCAGTTCGTGTTTGGCAATGGCGCGGTGCGCCTGGGCCTGCTGACGGATACGGGCAGCATCACGGCGCATATCCGTGAACGGCTCGATGGCGTGGAGGCGCTGATCCTGGAGTGCAACCACGACGAGACGCTGCTGGCCAATGGTCCCTATCCGCCGTCCCTCAAACAGCGGGTGGGTGGACGCTTTGGCCACCTGAGCAATGCCCAGGCGGCGGAACTGCTCGGGCACATCGACACGGGCGCCCTGCGCCATCTGGTGGCCGCGCACCTGAGTGAACAGAACAACACGGAAAGCCATGCCCGGTCCGCCCTCAGCGAGGCGCTGGGCTGCCATGCCGACTGGATCGACGTGGCGGATCAGGACACGGGACTCGACTGGCGGGAACTTTGAGCGGGTCGGCGTTCCAACCCACAATCCACATTTCCTTTCGAGGGACAGGCATGAAAAAACAGGCTGAACTCTACGCCGGCAAGGCCAAGACGGTCTACACCACCGACGAGCCCGACAAGCTGATTCTGCACTTTCGCAACGACACCTCGGCCTTCGATGGCGAAAAGCGGGCCCAGCTCGAGCGCAAGGGCATGGTCAACAACCATTTCAATGCCTTCATCATGGAAAGGCTGGAGGCCGCCGGCATTCCCACTCACTTCATAGAACGGATCGCCGACGAGGAATCGGTGGTCAAGCGCCTGGAGATGCTGCCCATCGAGTGTGTGGTGCGCAACATCAGCGCCGGCAGCCTGTGCAAGCGCCTCGGCGTGGAAGAGGGGCTGGATCTGGAACCGCCCATCTTCGAGTTCTTCCTGAAGAACGACGAACTCCACGATCCCATGATCAACGACTACCACATCATCACCTTCAAGTGGGCCACCGAGGCCGAAATCGCCCGCATGAAGGAACTTACCTTCCGGGTCAACGAGGTGCTGAAGAAGCTCTTCGCCGATGCCGGTTTGCTGCTGGTGGACTACAAGCTGGAGTTCGGTCGTTTCGGCGGCGATCTGGTGCTGGGCGACGAATTCACCCCGGACGGCTGCCGCCTGTGGGATGCCGAAACCCGCAAGAAGCTGGACAAGGACCGTTTTCGGCAGGGGCTCGGCGGCGTGGTGGAGGCCTACGAGGAGGTCGCCCACCGGCTCGGCGTGCCGCTGCCGGCGTGAAAACGGCAATCGCCGCACAAAAAACGGGATCAAGCGTTTTCTGTCATCTGAAAAACGTTTCATAAACAAGGGCTTGAGGAAAGACGGGCAGAACGCCCGGTCCTAAAGAAACGGCGCTGCGGGCCGAAGTTATCCATACAGGACGATTTCGTCCTCGGAAACGTAAGGTCATGCTCATGGAGATGCCCGCAAAACCGTCTTTCCTCGAAGGCCGCCTGTTCGGCCTGTTCGCCCGCCTGCGGATCAGCCACAAGATCTGGATCGGTTTCGGCCTGTTGATGGGGCTTTTGCTGATCATTGCCGTGATCGCCGTGCAGGTGCTCGATTCCGCCCGGCAGCGGCTCGACAAGGTGGTCAACGTCAGCCAGCCGGCCATGTTGCAGGCCATGTCGGTGGCCGCCGCGCTGGATCGCACCAACAGCGCCCTGGGGTTCTATCTGCTGAGCAAGGAGCCCCGGGATCGGGCCACCTATGAATCCATGCTCAAGGCGCTGGAAACCCGTCTCGCCCAGCTCGAGGCCATGGACGCCGTCAGCGGCAATCCCGACAAGGCCGCCCGGCTGAAAAAGATCCGCGCGGGTGTCGATCGCTACAAGTCCTATCAGGCACGCCTGCTGCGGCTGGCCGACAACGACAATGAAAACTTCCCCGGCATCGGTTTCTCGGCCCAGAAGATGGCCCCGCTGGCCTCGGCCATCCAGCAGAACCTCACCCAGATGCTCGATTCCGAGCAGGCGGAAGACAATACGTCCGAGCGCAAGGCGCTGCTCTACAAGCTCATGGAGCTGCGCCAGATCTGGATGAATCTGCTCAATACCAACCGCGCCTTCATCGCTTTTCGCGGTGAAGACAACATCGCCAACCTCAAGGTCTACCGGGAGGGGTTCACGGAACTGGTCAAGGCACTCAAGATGCTCGGCGACGACGTGCTGACTTTCGAGGAAGTGGAAGCCCTGGAGGCCATCGAAGGTGACATGCAGAAGTATTTCGACCTCCAGGACCAGCTCATCCAGGTTCACAGCAGCGAAAAATGGCGTACCGATGCCTGGCTGCTGCGCAGCGAAATCGGTCCCCTGGTCGAGCGCATCCGCCAGCAACTCGATGCCCTGGGCGAGGATGAGCGGCAGATCGTGCGCACCGCCAGCGCCAACCTGCTGGATTCCGTCTCTCGAACTCAAGGCCTGCTCCTGAGCCTGGCCCTCGCCGGCCTGATCCTTGGTGGCCTGGGGGGCGTGCTGCTGGCCGGTTTCGTGTCCCGTCCCCTGAAGCGCACGGTGGAGGCCATGGAAGACATCGCCCAGGGCGAAGGCGACCTGACCCGTCGCCTGCCGGTACGGGGTTCCGACGAGATCGCCATGCTCTCGGCGGCCTTCAACCGCTTCGTGGAGAAGGTTCAGACCCTGGTGAAGCAGGTGACGGGCTCCATTTCCCAGCTCGCCTCCGCGGCCGAGGAAATGTCGCTGGTCACCGACGAGACCCGCAATGGCGTCCAGCGCCAGCGCAGCGAGACCGAACAGGTGGCCACGGCCATGAACGAGATGACCACCACGGTGCAGGAAGTGGCCCGCCACGCCGAATCGGCCGCCGGTGCCGCCCGCCAGGCCGACGAGGAGGCCAATGCCGGTCGTCAGGTAGTGCAGGGTACTGTCGGTTCCATCGAGCGGCTGGCCGCCGAGGTGGAGAAGGCCGCCGGCGTGATCGGCAACCTGGAACAGGACAGCGAGCAGATCGGTGGCGTGCTGGAAGTGATTCGGGGCATTGCCGAGCAGACCAACCTGCTGGCCCTGAATGCCGCCATCGAGGCCGCCCGGGCCGGCGAGCAGGGCCGCGGCTTCGCCGTGGTGGCCGACGAGGTCCGTTCCCTGGCCAGCCGCACCCAGGAATCCACCGAGGAGATCCAGCAGATGATCGAAAAGCTCCAGACCGGTGCCCGTGATGCCGTGCAGGTGATGGAGCAGGGCCGCAGCATGGCCCAGGAAAGCGTCCAACAGGCCGGCCAGGCCGGCCAGGCCCTCGACGGCATCACCGGCGCCGTGGATCAGATCAACACCATGAACAACCAGATCGCCGAAGCCGCCCGCCAGCAGGGCGAAGTGGCCGAAGAGATCAATCAGAACGTCATCAACATCAGCCAGGTTGCCGACGAGACCGCCAACGGCACCGACCAGCTCGCCGCCGCCTCCGCCGACCTCGCCCGCCTCTCCGCCGAACTCCAGTCCCTGGTGGCGAGCTTCAAGGTCGAGTGAGCGCGGGTTCACGAGGCTGGTGTGGAAATAACGCAGAGGGCGCAGAGCCGCAGAGAGCGCAGAGGAATTAATCAGTAGGTCGGGCTTCAGCCCGACAATCCTCGGTCGGGAAATCCCCTTGTGTTTGTCGGGCTGAAGCCCGACCTACACAAAACAAATTCCCATATTGCTCGGCGTCCTCTGCGTCTCTGCGCCCTCCGCGTTTCTTCCACCGAGTCATTTCCTTCTCCCGAGGGATTTCGCGTACAATGGCGCCGCCCGGCGTGGCCGGGTCCTGTGACCATTTCGTGCGCAATCCATGAGCAAAGAGACCTATACCGCCGAAGCCATCGAGGTGCTCACCGGCCTCGAACCGGTCCGCAAGCGGCCGGGCATGTACACCCAGACCGAGCGGCCCAACCACCTGGCCCAGGAAGTCATCGACAACAGCGTGGACGAGGCCATCGCCGGCCATGCCACGCAGGTGGAGGTGACCCTGTTCAGGGACGGCTCCCTGCAGGTGCGCGACGACGGGCGCGGTATGCCGGTGGACATCCATCCGAAGGAGAAGCTGCCGGGAGTGGAGGTGATCCTCACCCGTCTGCATGCGGGCGGCAAGTTCTCCGACAAGAACTACAAGTTCTCCGGCGGCCTGCACGGGGTGGGGGTGTCGGTGGTCAACGCCCTGTCGAAGCGGCTGGAGGTCTGGATCCGGCGCGGCGGCAAGGAATACCACATGGTGTTCGAAAATGGCCGCCCGGTGACGAAACTCGAGGTGATTGGCACCGTCGGCAAGCGCAATACCGGCACCACCATCCGTTTCTGGCCCGATCCCAAATACTTCGATTCGCCCAATTTCTCCGTGCCACGCCTCAGGCACGTGCTGCGGGCCAAGGCGGTGCTCTGCCCCGGTCTCACCGTGGTCTTTCATGACGAGAACACCGGCGAAACCGAGACCTGGTACTACGAGGACGGCCTGCGCGCCTATCTGGATTCGGCCCTCGGCGATGCCGAGCGCCTGCCAAAGGAGCTGTTCACGGGCAGCTTCACCGGCAACACCGAAGCGGTGGATTGGGCGCTGGCCTGGGTGCCCGAGGGCGGAGCGAGCGTGGCCGAGAGCTACGTCAACCTGATCCCCACCGCCCAGGGCGGCACGCATGTCAACGGGCTGCGCGCGGGTCTCACCGAAGCGCTGCGCGAATTCTGCGAGTTTCGCAACCTGATCCCGCGGGGCGTGAAGATTGCGCCCGAGGACGTGTGGGACAAGGTGTCCTATGTGCTGTCGGTGAAGCTGGCCGATCCTCAGTTCTCCGGCCAGACCAAGGAGCGGCTGTCGTCCCGGGAATGTGCGGCCTTCGTCTCCGGGGTGGTCAAGGATGCCTTCGCCCTGTGGCTGAACCAGCACATCGAGGAAGCGGAGCGCATCGCCGAACTGGCCATCGGCAACGCCCAGGCGCGCCTGCGGGCGGGGCGCAAGGTGGTCCGCAAGAAGGTCACCCAGGGGCCGGCCCTGCCCGGCAAGCTGGCCGACTGTACTGCCCAGGATCCCGAGCGCACCGAGCTGTTTCTGGTGGAGGGCGACTCGGCCGGCGGTTCGGCCAAACAGGGCCGGGATCGGGAGTTCCAGGCCATCATGCCCCTGCGCGGCAAGATTCTGAATACCTGGGAAGTGGAGCCCGGCCAGGTGCTCGCCTCCCAGGAGGTGCACGACATCTCAGTGGCCATCGGCGTCGATCCCGGCTCCAGCGATCTCAAGGGCCTGCGCTACGGCAAGGTCATCATCCTCGCCGACGCCGACTCGGACGGCGCCCACATCGCCACCCTGCTCACGGCCCTGTTCGTGCGCCATTTCCGCAAGCTGGTGGAGGAAGGGCACGTCTACGTGGCCATGCCGCCCCTGTACCGCATCGATGTGGGAAAGCAAATCTTCTATGCCATCGACGATGCCGAGCGCCAAGGCATCCTCGATCGCATCGCTGCCGAAAAGCTCAAGGGCAAGATCACCGTCACCCGCTTCAAGGGCCTCGGCGAGATGAACCCCATGCAACTGCGCGAAACCACCATGGACCCCGACACCCGCCGCCTGGCCCGCCTGGTCATGCAGCCGGGCGACGACACCCTGCAAATGCTGGACATGCTCCTGGCCAAGAAACGCGCCGCCGACCGCAAGCACTGGCTCGAGGAAAAGGGCGATCTGGCGGAGATCTGAATTCTACAGGGGTGGAAGTAACGCAGAGGGCGCAGAGACGCAGAGAACGCCGAGAAGACATGATTGTTGGAAGCGGATTCATGCGGAATGAGGTTGCAAGTTCAAATCCAATCATCTCTGCGTCTCTGCGCCCTCTGCGTTCATTACACTTCAACCTGAACGAAGACACATGACGATGGCGACCATGCCACAAGACGACAACATCGAGTTGCTGCCTCTCAAGGATTTCTCCGAGAAGGCCTATCTCGACTATTCCATGTACGTGATCCTGGACCGGGCGCTGCCCCACATCGGGGACGGGCTCAAGCCGGTGCAGCGGCGGATCGTGTATGCCATGTCGGAGCTGGGGCTGAAGGCCGGCAACAAGTTCAAGAAGTCGGCGCGCACGGTGGGTGACGTGCTGGGCAAGTTCCATCCTCACGGCGATTCCGCCTGTTACGAGGCCATGGTGCTGATGGCCCAGCCCTTCAGCTACCGCTATCCGCTGCTCGAGGGACAGGGCAACTGGGGCTCGCCGGACGATCCCAAGTCCTTCGCCGCCATGCGCTACACCGAGGCGCGGCTGTCGAAGTTCGCCGAGCTGCTGCTGGCGGAGCTGGGGCAGGGCACGGTGGACTGGGTGCCCAACTTCGACGGTACCCTGGAGGAACCGAAGCTGTTGCCGGCCCGGGTACCCCACGTGCTGCTCAACGGCACCACCGGGATCGCCGTGGGCATGACCACCGACATTCCACCCCACAATCTGCGCGAGGTGGTCGAGGCCTGCATTCATCTTCTCGATCATCCGAAGGCCCCGGTGGCCGAACTGTGCGAATTCGTGCCCGGCCCCGACTATCCCACCGAGGCGGAGATCATCACGCCGCGTCGCGAATTGCAGCGGATCTACGAACAGGGTCACGGCGGCCTGCGCATGCGGGCCCGTTACGAGAAGGAAAACGGCGACATCGTGATCACCGCCTTGCCGTACCAGGCCTCGCCGGCGCGCATCCTCGAGCAGATCGCCAGCCAGATGAATGCGAAGAAGTTGCCCATGGTGGTGGATCTGCGCGACGAGTCGGACCACGAGAATCCCACCCGCCTGGTGATCGTGCCCCGCTCCAGCCGGGTGGACACCGAGGCCCTGATGGCGCACCTGTTCGCCACTACCGATCTGGAGAAGACCTACCGGGTCAACATGAACGTGATCGGCCTCAACGGCCGCCCCGGCGTGCGCAACCTGCGGGAGATGCTGAAGGAATGGCTGCAGTTCCGCACCGACACGGTCACCCGCCGCCTGCAATACCGGCTCGACAAGGTCAGCAAGCGTCTGCACATCCTCGATGGTCTGCTGATCGCCTATCTGAACATCGACGAGGTGATCCGGATCATCCGCGAGAACGACAAGCCCAAGCCGGTGCTGATGCAGCGCTTCGAGCTCAGCGACGCACAGGCCGAGGCGATCCTTGAGCTGAAGCTGCGTCATCTGGCCAGGCTCGAGGAGATGGCGATCCGCAGTGAGCAGCAGGATCTGGCGAAAGAGAAGGCCGAACTGGAGAAGACCCTCGGCTCGAAAGCGCGCCTGAAGACCCTGCTGAAGAAGGAACTGAAGGCCATCATCGAGGAACACGGCGATGCCCGCCGTTCCCCCCTCGTCGAGCGCGCCGCCGCCCAGGCCCTCGACGAGACCGCCCTGATCAGTGCCGAGCCCATCACCGTGGTGCTCTCGGAAAAGGGCTGGGTGCGGGCGGCCCGGGGCCACGACGTGGATCCGGCCAGCCTCAGCTACAAGGCCGGCGATGCCTTTCTGGCCGCCGCCCGGGGCAAGACCAACCAGCTGGCCGTGTTCATCGACTCCACCGGCCGCACCTACGCCCTGCCTGCCCACACCCTGCCCTCGGCCCGCGGCCAGGGCGAGCCGCTCACCGGCCGGCTCACCCCGCCCAGCGGGGCCACCTTCCGCGGCGTGCTGATCGGCGATGCCGAGGATCGCTGGCTGCTGGCCACCGATGCGGGTTACGGCTTCGTGGCGAAACTGGGCGATCTCGTCACCCGCAACAAGAAGGGCAAGGCCGTGCTCAAGGTGCCCGAAGGCGCCCGGGTGCTGCCCCCGGTGCCGGTGCCCGATCCCGAACACGACTGGGTGGCCGCCGTCTCCAACCTCGGCAAGCTGCTCATCCACCACGTGGGTGAACTGCCCGAACTGCCCAAGGGCAAGGGCGTGAAGATCATGAACATCCCGTCGAAGAAGCTGAAATCACGGGAGGAATACCTGGTGGCCCTGACCGTTTTCCATGAAGACCAGAGCCTGAAGATTTTCGCCGGCAAGCGCCACAAGACCCTCAAACCCGCCGAAATGGAACCCTATACCGGTGAACGCGCCCAACGCGGCCACCTCCTTCCCCAGGGCTTCCGCAACGTGGAACGCCTCGAACCGGCCTGAGGCTGCAGGCGCGGCGCAAGCCGCGATGATCCGGGTAGCGGGTAACGACACACGTCCCTTACTCGCCACTCCCCCTGGGCGGCGTGATTTCCGCGCCCTCCTTGCGCAGGTGTTCCAGTTTCTCCAGCACCCGTTTGGCGCGGGCGATGTGATCGGCGAGTTTTTCGTTGTCGGGATCGATTTTCGCCAGGGATTGCCAGATGGCGAGGGCGCCGGCCACGTCGCCGCGGCTGTAGCGCTTGCGGCCGGCGGCGATGCCCTGTTCGATGCCCTGCCGGAACTGCGCTTCCAGTTCGCGGCGCAGTTTGCGGGAGGCGGCGTCGGGGGCCGGGTGCTCGGCCAAGCGGTCGAGGTGCTGGCGGGCGCGCAGCAGGTTGTCGTGGCTGAAACCCTGCTTGAGTTCGGCGATGAGTGCGCGGGTGGTGTCGTTCTCCTTGCGGCGCTTGCGGGCCTGGTAGGCGGCCTGGGTCTTGCGGGCCGCGCCGATCAGCGTCTTGTCGAGGTGTTGCGGATCGAGTTTGAGGCGCAGTTCGAGACAGGCTTCGAGCAAGGCGGGACGCTTTTCATCGAGCGCCTCGTGCAGACACTGATCCAGACCGCGGGCGGTCTTGCGTACCTGACGGTCGTAGTCCCGCAGGGCCGGGTAGCGCCGGTAGTCCTCGGGCAGGACACGGACCACCTCGGTACGGATGGGGGCATTCTGGATCAGCCAGTTGGCCCGGTTCATCAGCAGAGCCAGTTCCAGCTTGTGCAGATAGCGTTCTCGGCGCGCCAGGAAGGCCATGTGGGCCTGGCGCAGTCTTTCGCTTTGGGGATAGCGTTCCAGCGCCTTCAGGTAGCGTTGTTCGGCACCGTACCAGTCGCCCCGTTTTTCCAGCCGGGCCGTCTCCTGCAGGGTGCGTTTTTCCAGTTGCCGGGCCTTCCGGCGGGCGATTTCCCGCAGTTGCATGAGCCGGGCATAGTGGGGGTGATCCGGCTTGATCCAGCGCAGGGTGTCGAGGGCCTTGCCGTACTCGCCCGCGGCGATTTGCTGTTCGATGGTCGCCGGCAGATGGCTGCCGAAGGAGGCCAGGAAGGCGCAGCCGGGCAGGCCGGTCAGAAGCAGGGTCAGCAGGGACAGCCTCAGTGCGGCCATGATTGGCGGCACACGGCAAAGGGTGGGGATCATGCCACGACCCGTGTGCTGAGGATTTCCGCGATCTGGCTTTCCATGGCCGTTCGCCAGGCCCGGGCCACGTCCGTGACCACGTAGGTGGAGACCGGTTCGCTGATCCCGCGCAGCTTGATGGAGCGGAAGCGTTGCGCTTCGATGCGCCATTGCACGTCCTTGTGGGTGTACAGCGGTTCGGCGATGACGATCTGATCCCGTTCGGCCACGCTTTGCAGGCGCGAGGCCAGATTCACCGATTCGCCCACCACCGTGTATTGCATGCGCTGGGCCGAGCCGAGATTGCCGGCCAGCATGGGCCCGCTGTTGACGCCGATCCGGAAATGGATGGTCGGGCGGCCGTCACGTGCCCGCTGCACGTTGAGGCGGGCCACCAGTTTCTGGATCATGACCGCGCAGGCCAGGGCATTGAAGCGGTGCTCGGGATCGTCTTCGGGGACGCCGAAGACGATCATGGCGCAGTCGCCCATGTATTTGTCGATGGTCCCGTGGTACAGCTCGCTGGCCAGGCTGATGTAGGAGAAGTATTCGTTCAGCATGCTGGCCACCTCTTCCGGTGGCAGGCGTTCGGAGAAGCGGGTGAAACCCACGATGTCGGCGAACAGCACCGTCGCCTCAACGTGTTTGCCGCCGAGCCGGATGTGGTCGAGGTTGGCCATGATCTGCTTGGCCACCGAGGGCGAGACGAAGCGGGAGAAGGCGTTCTCCACCTGGGATTTCTCCAGCAGCCCTTCGGCCATCTTGTTGAAGGCCTCGGTGAGGTAGCCGATTTCGTCGTTGCGCCGTTCGCTCACGGCCACGGGATAGTGCCCCTGGTGCAGGGCACGGCTGGCATCCATCAGGCGGTGGATGGGACGGGTGAGCCGATCACCCATGTAGAAGGCGATGACGATGCCGAGCAGGATCATCAGGGCCGTGGCCAGCACGATGGCGCTGATCGTGTCGTGCAGCGACTGGTTGAGCCGCTCCCGGCTGAAGGTGACCAGGGCGTGACCGGCAATGACCTTCTGGAAGCGGATCGGGGCGATGAAGGAGATCGCATCCACCGGCCGGCCCTCGTTGTCGCTGGCGGTCCATTCCACGCTGTAGCTCTCCTCGCCGATGCGATGGGAGCGGGCATACAGACGGATGATGTCGTCCGCCGGCTGGATCCCGGCGGCGGCGAGCACCTTGCCGTTGTCGGCGTAGACCACGGTCCCCAGTACGCTGTCGTTGCTGCCGATGTTGCTCACCACCACCATCAGGCCGAGAAGATCGTCGGAGAGCACCAGTTCCTTGGAGGATTCGGCGAGCTGGTCCACCACCGCCTGGCCGAAATCGTTGATCTGGTTGCGCAACAGCTCGGTCTGGTTCTGGACGATGATGAGGCCGAGGGTGCCCATGCCGGCGCTGATCAGCAGAAACAGCACCAGGGCCAGCTTGTAGGCGATGGGAAAATAGGCGGGGGTGTGGGTGCTGATGAAATCCCGCAGGGCCAGCCGCAACCGGCGCGGCAGCAGGCGCAGCCACTGGAGGCGGGAAATCGGCGGTGGATTGTCGCTGTGCTGGGTCATGGGTGCGGATGGGCGGGATGGGCGTGCTGCGGATGCCGGAGCTGGACTGGCCGGAATGCGGGTATTGGTTCTATTATGCCTCATCTGGGATGCACTCCGGTTGACACAAGTCTATACCGTAAATGTTGGTATACGCAGGGCATCCTCCTGAAAATGCCGGAAATCGTGAACCCGTTCCCGTTTTTCATGCGAACTTGTACTGAACTCGATGGATCCTTGCGCCTCGGCACCTGGCGGGAGAACCTCCAGGCCCTGTTCATGCTGGCGATGGTCTGGCTGGCCATGGGGCTGGCCTTGTCCCTGTTTCCGGCCCTGCCGGGCTGGCTGGCGGTGAAACGTCTGGAGGCGGCCGAGCTGCTGGTGCTGTTCAGCGCCCTGGGCACCGCGCTCCTGTGGCTGGGCGCGGCGCCGCTGAGCCGACGCTGGCTGGGGGTGCGGCCCGTGGTGCAACCGGCCGATGCAAGGGAACTGCGCCTGCTGATGCACGTGCGGGAGCTGGCCCGTCGCGCCGGTGTGCCGGCCCCCCGGGTGGGTCTCGTGGAAGCGCCCCTGTGCAACGCCTTCACCCTCGGTTTCGGCCGCCGCTCGGCCTGCATCGTGGTAGGGCGGGCACTGCTCGAGACCCTCGACGACGAAGCCCTTCGCGCCGTCCTGGCACATGAGCTGGCCCACATCATCAATGGCGATCTGCGCACCCTTGCCTGGCTCAACAGCGCCGTGAACCTGGTGACCGTGCAACCGGCCCGGCTTATCGGCCGGCTCGTGGATCAGGGACTGCTGCGCCGCCCGGGGCCGGGTTTCGGCTATTACACCACGCTCCTGCTGACCCAGCTCAGCCACGGCTGGCTGGCCAGCCTGCTGAGCGGCTGGTTCTCCCGGCGACGGGAATTCGATGCCGATCGCACGGCCGCCAGGCTGGTGGGATCGGCGAACCTGGCTGCGGCCCTGGAACGATTGCGTCGCCTGGAAGTCGAGCAGTCCCTGGTCTGTCCTGCCTGGGTGGCCCGGTTCGGTCTCTCGGGCCGCTGGCATCACCGGCTGCGGATCCTGCTGATGAGCCATCCGGCGCTCGAGGAGCGGATCCGGCGTCTGGGCGAGACATGACGCACTGCTGGCAGACCAGTACAATCGCGGCTTGTTGCCCAAGTCCGAGGAAGACCCCCATGTCCCTGATCGTGCCTTTCGCCGGCCTGCGGCCGGTGCCCGAACATGCCGCCGACGTGCTGGCGCCGCCCTATGACGTGCTGAATACCGAAGAGGCCCGGGCCCGGGCCCGTGGGCGTCCCTGGAGCTTTCTGCACATTTCCAGGCCGGAGATCGATCTTCCCGAGGGCACCGATCCCCATGCGCCGGCGGTGTATGAACGGGGCGCCGAAAACCTGGCGCGGTTGATCGACGAGGGGATCCTCACCCGGGAAGACCGGCCCGTGTACTACCTCTACCGCCTGATCATGGGCGATCACCAGCAGGTGGGGCTGGTGGCGGCCGCCTCGGTGGCCGACTATGAAAGCAACCGGATCCGCAAGCACGAGTTCACCCGTCCCGACAAGGAAACGGATCGGGTTCGCCAGATCGATGCCCTCAATGCCCAGACCGGGCCGGTGTTCCTCACCTACCGGCACGATGCCACCGTGGATGATCTGGTCCAGCGCGTCATGGCGGAACCGCCCCTGTATGATCTCACCGCCGACGACGGGGTGAGGCACACCTTCTGGATCATCGACGATCCCCGGATCATCGACACCCTCACCCGCACGTTCGATGCCATGGAAAACCTCTATATCGCCGACGGCCACCATCGTTCCGCTGCCGCCGCGCGGGTGGCGGAACAGCGCCGCGCGGCCGGGCAGGGGGGCGGGGCGGCGGACTATTTCCTGGCCGTGCTGTTCCCCGATGATCAGATGCAGATCCTCGACTACAACCGGGTGGTGCGGGATCTCAATGGCCTCACGCCTGCGGCCTTTCTCGACGCCATTGGCGAAGCCTTCACGGTGGAACCGTCCGAAGCCCCGGTGAAGCCGCAGCAGCCGGGCGAATTCGGGCTCTATCTGGACGGCCGCTGGTACCGCCTGCGCATCCATCCCGACAGGGTCCCGGCGGACGATCCGGTGGCCCGGCTGGACGTGAGCCTGCTGCAGGATCAGCTCATCGCCCCGGTACTTGGCATCACCGATCCCCGCCGCGATGCCCGCATCGATTTCGTCGGCGGCATCCGGGGGCTGGGGGAGCTGGAAAAGAGCG
>JALSSV010000086.1 GCA_026984045.1 Chromatiales bacterium
TGTTCGGCGATCACGTCCTGCGTGTAGCCCTGATCTTCGGGCATGGGCGGCAGGTGGTCGGGATGGAGGCGGAAGTCGTCCGGATCCATGCCGCCGAGCATGTTGATCCGGGCCCAGGACCATTGCACGTCGGCGTAGGCCATGCGGATGTCCTGCTCCACGTCGTCGAGGCGGTAGGGCAGGAGGATCCGGTCGTCCTTCTCGACGGTGGCGGGGCGCACGTCCCGGCCGGCGTACTTGTGCAGGTTGACGTCACGGAACCGGCCCTGGGGCAGCACTTCGAGTTCGCGCCAGAGGTAGCCGCCCTTGAAGATGTAGAGCCAGCCGGGGGCGCGGGGCACGGCGCATTTCGCCGGGTCCGGCTCGGGGGTGGTGTAGACCCGCGGCAGGACGGGCACGAGGACGTTCTTCTCGGGGGTGGGGGCTTCGTCCCGCCCTCGCGTGGCAACCTTGCCAAGGGGCAGGCTGTACCAGGTGAAGCGGGTGTCCTTGTACTTGAGGAAAAACTTGCCGGTGCCCCGGGAGGGCATGACCAGCTCCCGGTTGCGGCCTTTCTGCGTGCCGGCGCCGAGGGGCACTTCCAGGCACTCGCCCCGGTGGATGCGGGCGTAGGCCGGGTTGACGGGGGTGTCAGTCATCGCGATCTTCCTCCTTGAAATTTCGGCCACGGGAAGGGGCGTGCGTGCCGGTCCATGGCCTGTGTCGGGATGCGGGGTCGGCGGTTTCGCCCTGCGGAAACCACATTCAGATTAGCAAGTCCGTAGGATGAATCTTGTGAACTGGATCACGGTTTTGGTGCGGTGCTGGTAATAAGGCTCCGAACCCACGTCTGGCACACGCCTTGCAGCTGTCCCGGCAACACAGGCAACCGAGACGATGGTGTGGCGTCATGTCAGATACCCTTCCTGTACCCCAGTCCAGCGGCCAAGCCCGGCCGGCAACGGCTTCCGGCCAGCAGGGCGTGTCTCCCTCCGGTCCCGTTCCCGTCTCCGCGGGCGGCGCGGCGCCGGGCGGCGACGAGCGTCCGCCTTTCGAGGGGCTGCTCGACGCCGCCCTGGCGGCGCCCGAGGGAACGATGCTCGAAATGCTGCCGCTGACGGCGGCGGCAAATCCGCTGGCCCCCTTGCCGCAACCCGGCAAGGATCTGCCGGACGATGGCGGCCTGCCCATGGCCTGGAACGGCTTCTTCCTGGTCGGCGAGCCGGCCACTCCCACGCCGGCGCCCGCCGCCGGGAACGCCCAGCCGCCCTCCCTGCTGCTGGCCGCCGTGGAAGGCGAGGGCGCAAACGACACCACCCAGGCCCATGTGCAACTGCTGGCCGCCCGGACCCGCCTGCAGGGCGACGACGGCAGCGTGCCGATGCCCGATCCGGCCTTCGCCCGCCGCCTCGAAATCCTGGCCGCCACTCCGACCGACGTGCAGGGCGCCATGGCCACGAACCACGGCCACCGCGCCGACATGGCCGCGGTCGCCCCCCTGCCGGCCCATGCGCTCGCCGGTGGTGACCGGGGCCTGCCCCAGGCACCGGCCATCACCGTGCCGCCGCAGCATCCCCAATGGAGCCAGGCCGTCGGCGAACGGCTGCACTGGATGGTGGGCCAGCAACTGCAATCGGCGGAGATCCGCCTCGATCCGCCGGAACTGGGCAGCCTCGACGTGAAGGTGATGGTCAACAAGGACCATGCCACCGTCCACTTCGTCACCCACAATCCCCACGTGCGTGACGCCCTGGAAGCGGCGACCCCCCGCCTGCGGGAGATGTTCGCCGATGCCGGTCTCAACCTGGGTGACGTGAACGTCTCGCAGGAATCCTTCCAGCAGCAGGCGGCCCGGGAAGAGGCCGGCCGCCAGGCCACGGCTGGCGCCGGCGGTCCGGGCGATGAGGAAGGGATCATCGACGCAGTGGGGGAGGTGAGCGCGTTGCCGGTGCGCAGGGGGCAGGGATTGCTCGATACCTATGTGTAACCATACCGTGTCATGAAAATTTCCGTTGTCATGCCTAAAGACCGGTAGTCTGCGGCCGATGGATAGGTTGAGCCACCCGCGTCTTGGTGGCAGCCCGACAGGAAACGACATGGCCGAGAGCACGCCGATTCAATGTCCGTCGACGCTGGACATCGCCGCCGTCGCGGACTTCCACCGCCAGCTGTGCGAGGCCTTCGATGCCGGTACAGCGCTGGAACTGCACGCCGCGGAACTGGAGCGCATCGACACCGCCGGTCTGCAGTTGCTGGCCGCCTGCTGCCTGGATGCGGTCAGCCGGAACATTCCCGTGCAGTGGGCGGAGACCTCCGGCGCGCTGCACGAGGCGGCAGCGCGTCTGGCGCTGGCCGATGTGCTGCAACTTCCCGAACCCCCGAACTCCTGAACCTTCCAAGCGAGACGAAACCATGGCTACGATTCTGGCAGTTGACGATTCCGCCTCCATGCGACAGATGGTCGCCTTCACCCTCAAGGGCGCCGGGCACGACGTGGTGGAAGCCACCGATGGCGTCGATGCCCTGAACAAGGCGAAAGGCAAGCGCTTCGACCTGGTGATCTCCGACGTGAACATGCCCAACATGGACGGGATCACCCTGATCCGGGAGCTGCGCAGCCTGCCGGCCTTCAAGTTCACGCCGATCCTGATGCTCACCACCGAAAGCACGGCCGACAAGAAACAGGAAGGCAAGCAGGCAGGCGCTACCGGCTGGATCGTCAAACCCTTCAATCCCGATCAGTTGCTGGCCACCATCCGCAAGGTGCTGGGCTGAACGCCGATCGCCAGGGAGGCGCCCCATGAGCATCGACCTTTCCCAGTTTCTCGAAACCTTCTACGAGGAGAGTTTCGAAGGCCTGGAGACCATGGAGCAGGAGCTCCTCAATCTGGAATCGGGCAACCACGATCCGGAAACCATCAATAGCATCTTCCGCGCCGCCCATTCCATCAAGGGCGGTAGCGGTACCTTCGGCCTCGACAGCGTGGCCGAATACACCCACGTGTTGGAAACCCTCCTCGACGAGATGCGCGACGGCCGCCGGGCCGTCACCCCGGAGATCATCGCGCCGCTGCTCGAATCGGTCGACGTGCTGCGTGACATGCTCACCGCCCTGCGCGCCGGCGAGGAACCGGATCCGGCCCCCGTGGCCGCCTCCCGGCAGAAGCTCGAAGCCGTGCTCGGCGCCGCCGGGGGCGGGGATGCCGCGTCCGCCGCCACCGAAGCGACTCCCGGCGCCCCGGCGGCAGGCTGGCAGATCCGCTTCCGCCCCCATCCCCACCTGCTGCAGACCGGCAACGATCCGGTGCGCATGTTCCGTGAACTGGCCGAGCTGGGCGACCTCGAGGTGGAGGTCGACACCGACGCCCTCCCGGCCCTGGCCAATCTCGCCCCGGAGGATTGTTATCTCGGCTGGACGCTCACCCTGCGCGGCGACGTGGCCCGGGAAGCGGTGGATGAGGTGTTCGACTGGGTGGAGGGCGACTGCGACCTGACCATCACCCCGCTCGATTCGGCGCCGCCTGAAACGCCTTCGGCACCGGCCGAGACCGCCGCCGCTACGCCATCGCCGGCGGCGAAGGCTGACGCCCCGGCGGCGTCCGCCCCGGCAAAGAAGCCGACGCGGCCAGCCGAGGCCAGCTCCATCCGCGTGGCCATCGACAAGATCGACGAACTCATCAACATGATGGGCGAGCTGGTGATCACCCAGTCCATGCTCAGTCAGCTCGGCGAAGCGGAACAGTTCGGGCCGGAGCACATCGAGCGCCTGCGCGACGGCCTGGCCCAGCTCGAACGCAATACCCGCGAGCTGCAGGAAAACGTCATGCGCATCCGCATGCTGCCCATCAGCTTCGCCTTCCAGCGCTTTCCGCGGCTGGTCCACGACCTGGGCGCCAAGCTGGGCAAGCAGGTGGAGCTGCAACTGTCCGGCGAACAGACGGAACTGGACAAGACGGTCATGGAGAAGATCGGCGATCCGCTGGTGCATCTGGTGCGCAACTCACTCGATCACGGCATCGAAACCCCCGAGCAGCGGCGCGCGGCGGGCAAGCCGGAAACGGGCATCATCCACCTCAATGCCTTCCACGAAGGCGGCAACATCGTCATCGAGATCCGCGACGACGGTGCCGGCCTCAACCGGGATCGGATCCTGGCCAAGGCCATCGAGAACGGCCTGGTCGGCCCGGACGAGCACCTGAGCGACGAACAGATCCACGATCTGATTTTCGCCCCCGGCTTCTCCACCGCCGAGGTGGTGTCGGACGTCTCGGGCCGCGGCGTGGGCATGGACGTGGTGCGCAAGAACATCCGCGCTCTGGGCGGGACGGTGGAAGTGCACAGCGAGCCGGGCCAGGGCTCCACCTTCACCATTCGCCTGCCGCTGACCCTGGCAATCCTCGACGGCCAGAGCGTGCGGGTGGGCAAGGAAATCTACATCGTGCCGCTGATCGCCATCATCGAATCGCTGCAGGTGGATCCCGAGGCCGTCAAGTCGGTGACCGGCGCGGCGCAGGTCTACTGCCTGCGTGACGAATACATCCCCATCGTGCACCTGGCCGAAGTGTTCGGCGTGCAGGCCGAGGCCCGCCGCCTGGAAGACGGCCTGCTGGTGGTGGTGGAAGGCGAGGGCAGCAAGATCGCCCTGTTCGTGGACGACCTGCTCGGCCAGCAGCAGGTGGTGATCAAGAGCCTGGAAACCAACTTCCGCAAGGTGGACGGCATCTCCGGCGCCACCATCCTCGGCGATGGCACCGTGGCGCTGATCCTCGACATCACCGGCCTCATCGGCCTGTCGCGTACGCGGGCGACGGGCAGTGATGCCACCCGCGCGGCCTGACGGAGACGCAGCGAGATGGAAGCCATGCAGATCGATTCGGCCCTCACCGGCGAGGTGGGCGACGGCAGCGAAGACCAGGTGCTGACCTTCACCCTGGCCGACGAGGAATACGGCGTGGACATCCTGCGCGTGCAGGAGATCAAGGGCTGGGATTCGGTCACCGGCATCCCCAACACCCCCGACTACATCCGTGGCGTAATCAACCTGCGCGGCACCATCGTGCCGGTGATCGACATGCGCCTGCGCTTCGGCCTGCCGCCGCTCGAGTACGGCCCGCTCACGGTGGTCATCGTGCTGCGGGTGGAGAGCGGCAGCCGCACGCGCATCATGGGGATCGTGGTGGATGCCGTCTCCGATGTCTACAACCTGCCCGAGGATCGGATCCGCCCGGCGCCCGACTTCGGCGGCGCGGTGGAGAGCGAGTTCATCACCGGCCTGGCCGGCGTCGAGGACAAGATGGTGATCGTGCTGGACGTGGATCGGCTGCTCAATTCCCGCGAACTGGCGGTGATGGACAGCCTGGGCGAATGAACGGCAGGGGAACATGCGCATGCTGGCCGTAATCAACCAGAAGGGCGGGGTGGGCAAGACCACCACCACCCTCAACCTGGCCCATGCCCTGGCCCGTCAGGGGCGGCGCGTGCTGGCCATCGATCTCGATCCCCAGGCCCATCTCACCGCCGGCTTCGGTGCCCTGCTGCACGAACAGGCCGGTGTCGACAGCCTGATGCTGGGCGAAGCGGCGCTGGCCGAGCGGACCCTGCCGGTGCGCGAACGGCTCGACCTGCTGCCCGCCGGCAGCCGTCTGGGTGAACTGGAGCACCTGCAGGAAGGCGGCGCCCGTCGCGGCTTTTTGTTGCGCGATACCCTCGGTGAGGCCGATGACTACGATGCCGTGCTGATCGACTGCCCACCCTCGTCGGGGATCCTGGGCATGAACGCCCTGCTGGCCTGCCGCGAGGTGCTGATTCCGGTGGCCGGGGATTTCTTCTCCCTGCAGGGGCTGGCGCGGCTGATGGCCATCTTCGAACACATCGAGTCCACCCTGAATCGGGAGATCCGCAAGTGGGTGGTGCTCACCCGCTTCCACGCGCGGCGGCGACTGGCCCGCGAGGTGCGCGACAAGATCCTCGACTACTTTCCCGACCGGGTGCTGCGCACGCCGATCCGCGAATCGGTGGCGCTGGCCGAGAGCCCCGGCTTCGGCCAGACCATTTTCGAATACCAGGCCCGCAGCCACGGCGCCCGGGACTATCAGGCCCTGGCCGAGGACCTCTGGCAGGGACAGACCATGACCAGCGAGGCACCTTGCCATGCCTGAACGTGCAGCCCCAGATCCCGACAAGGCCCGACGTCTGCGGCGTCCGCGCAAGCGCCGCGTCACCGAGTGGCCCTGGCGGACGCGTGTGGCGGCGAGCCGCTGCTGCATGCTGGACGAAATCCTGGCCGGGATTTCCTTCTCCGGTGGCTGACTTTCTTTCCAAGGAGCGAACATGACTGCCAAGAAACAGAAACTGGGCTTCGACCCGCTGGCCTGGATGAACGAGGAGGCGCCGCCGGCCGACGAACCGGCGCCCGCCGCCACCCGGCGCACCGCAAAGCGCAAGGCCGTTCGCAAGGCGCCGGCCGGGGACGGCCTGCCGCTCGACGTGGAGACCCTGGAGAAGAGCTTCGCCAAACTCGAGCCCAAACTGGAGACGGTGGTGAGCCGCTTCTACGAGGAGCTGTTCGCCCGCCATCCCGAAGTCAAACCGCTGTTCGCCAACACGAACCCGGCGCGCCAGCAGCAGAAACTGGCGGGCGCCCTGAAACTGGTGGCCGCCAACCTGCGCAAGCCCGACGCCCTGGTCAAGGCCCTGCGGGAGATGGGCGCGCGCCACCAGGGCTATGGCGCCCGGCCCGAACACTATGCCGCCGTGGCCGACACCCTGCTCGACGTGATGGGCGAGGCCGCCGGTCGCGCCTGGACCCGTCCCGTGCAGAAGGCCTGGCGGGAGGCACTGAACCTGATCGCCGAGACCATGCTCGGCGCCTACGAAAAGGAGGACGAACCCATGCCCATGACAGCAACGGCCGCGGCCGCGCAGGGCGGCGAAATACTCGGCGACATCGAGGTGCTCAAGCAGATCCTCGAACACGCGCCCATCAACATCATGATTGCCGATGCCGACGAGAACATCGTGTTCGTCAACCGGCAGGCCCGCGAGGTGCTGACCGAACTGGAAGACGAGCTGGCCAAATACCTGCCCGGGTTCAAGGCCGAGATGGTGCTCGGCGGCAGCATCCATCGCTATCACAAGGATCCGGAGGCCATCAAGCGCATCCTGCATGCCCTGCAACCGGGCGAGGTGCGCAAGGGCGTGATCACGCCGGGTCCCTTCCTCTTCGAGCACGAAACGCGGGTGCTGGCCGATGCCGAGGGCAACCGCCTCGGTTACGTGGTGCAGTGGCACGACAACACCGAGCGCCGGCGCAAGGAAGAGGAAGCCTTCCGCCTGCAGCGGGCGCTCGACAGCGCCCAGACCGCGTTCATGATGATCGACCGGGATCTGGTGATCACCTACATCAACGACACCACCCGGGAACTGCTCAAGTCCCACGAGGACACCCTCAAGAGCCTGTACCCGGCGTTCGATGCCGATGCCATCGTCGGCACCTGTATCGACATCTTCCACAAGAACCCGGCACATCAGCGCCGGCTGCTGTCGGATCCGGCCAACCTGCCCTACGAAACCGACATCCAGGTGGGCCCGCTGGTGTTCCACATCCGGGTCGGCGCCATCCACGATCTGGACGGCAACTACATCGGCAACACCCTCGAATGGGACGACGTGACCGAGAAGCGCGCCTCCGAGCTGGAGGTGATGCGCCTCAAGTCGGCCATCGACGGCGCCACCACCAACATCATGCTCTGTGACGAGAACCTGAACATCACCTACGCCAACCCGGCCGTGGTGCAGATGCTGGAGAACCGCCTGCCCGAGCTGCGCAAGACCTGGCCGAGTCTGGATCCGCGCAACCTGGTGGGTCAGAACATCGACCAGTTCCACAAGCATCCCGAACACCAGCGGGTGCTGCTGTCCGATCCGGCGCGCCTGCCGTATCGCGCGGCCATCCAGGTCGGCGATCTCGATTTCGAGGTCAATGCCACCATGGTCACCGATGCCGACGGCAACTACATGGGCAACATGGTCGAGTGGAAGGATCTCACCGAACAGCGCCAGGCCGAGCAGGCCATCGAACGGCTGATCAACGCCGCCATCGAAGGGCGCCTCGACGAACGGCTGGACGCCGACAACTACCAGGGCTTCATGCAGGAGCTGGCCATGAGCATCAACCGGCTGATGGATGCCATCGTCGAGCCGGTGCAGGCCGGCAAGGAAGCCCTCAAGCGGCTGGCCGAGGGCGATCTGACCCGCGTCATGGACGGCGAGTTCCAGGGCGAGTTCACCGAACTGCAGGATGCCATCAACAGCTCCATCAACAACCTCAAGGGCATGGTGGGGCAGATCATCACGGCAGCCGGCAGCATCACCGCCAGCGCCGGTGAAATCTCGCGCGGCAACCAGGATCTCAGCCAGCGCACCGAGGAACAGGCGTCCAGTCTCGAGGAGACCGCCTCGAGCATGGAGCAGATGACCTCCACCGTGCGCCAGAATGCCGACAATGCCCGCCAGGCCAACCAGCTTGCCGCCGCGGCCAGCGAACAGGCCAGCAAGGGCGGCGAAGTGGTCAACAAGGCCGTGGAAGCGATGGCCGACATCAACCAGTCGAGCCGCAAGATCGCCGACATCATCGGCGTGATCGACGAAATCGCCTTCCAGACCAACCTGCTGGCCCTCAACGCGGCGGTGGAAGCGGCGCGCGCCGGCGAGCAGGGACGCGGCTTCGCGGTGGTGGCCGGCGAGGTGCGCAACCTGGCCCAGCGTTCCGCGGGGGCTGCCAAGGAGATCAAGGCCCTGATCAGCGACAGCGTGGACAAGGTGGAGGATGGCTCCAAGCTGGTGGACGAATCGGGCCGCACCCTGAACGAAATCGTCGAGGCGGTGCGCAAGGTCAGCGACATCATCGCCGAGATTGCCGCCGCCAGCCAGGAACAGTCGAGCGGCATCGAGGAAGTCAACAAGGCCGTCTCGCAGATGGACGAGATGACCCAGCAGAACGCCGCGCTGGTGGAAGAGGCGGCGGCGGCCTCCGAGTCGATGGAAGAGCAGGCCCGGCAGCTCATGGAGCTGGTGGGTTTCTTCAAGACCGGCGACGAGCACTTCGCCGAACCGCCTGCACGCCCGGCGCCGGCCCCGGCTTCTGCCCAGGCGGTGGCCGATGCGGCCCCGGCACCGCGCCCGGCGCATCGCCCCGCCGCGCCGGCCGAGGACGACGACGAGTGGGAAGAGTTCTAGATGACCACCTCGGCAGCGGCGGCTGCCGGGCGCGAACGGGAGTTCGAGCTCGGTGACGCCGAGTTCGAGACCATCCGCCGCCTGGTCGGCGAGCGCACCGGCATCGTGCTCTCCGACGCCAAGCGCGACATGGTCTATGGCCGCCTGGCCCGCCGCCTGCGGGCCCTGGGCCTGCGCAGCTTCGGCGACTACCTGGCCCGCCTGCTGGACGGCGACGCCGAGGAGATGGTGGCCTTCACCAATGCCCTGACCACCAATCTCACCGCCTTCTTCCGCGAGGCCCACCATTTCGACTATCTGCAGCAGACCCTCCTGCCGACCCTGCTGCGCGAGAAGCGCCAGCGGCGCCTGCGGATCTGGTCGGCCGGCTGCTCCACGGGCGAGGAGCCCTATTCCATCGCCATGGTGGTGCGCGAAACGGTGCCCGACGACTGGGACGCGAAGATCCTCGCCACCGATCTCGACAGCGACGTGGTCAGTCACGCCCGGGAAGGCATCTACCGCGCCGAACGGGTCGAGGGCCTGAGCCGCGAACGGCTCAGGCGCTGGGTGCGCCGGGGCAGGGGGGACAAGGCCCACCTGGTGCGCATGGCGCCGGCCCTGCGCGAGATCATCACCTTCAAGACCCTGAACCTGATGGAGAGCTGGCCCATGCGCGGGCCCTTCGATCTGATCTTCTGCCGCAACGTGGTGATCTACTTCAGCAAGGAGACCCAGCGGGTGCTGTTCGATCGTTTCGCCGATTACCTGCCCAGCGGGGGGCATCTGTTCATCGGTCATTCCGAATCCCTGCACCGGGTCAGCGATCGCTTCCGTCTGCTTGGCCAGACCATCTACCGGAAGGTGAAATAGCCATGGCCGCCCGCCCGGCTCCCGTCGCTCCCGCCACCAGTCTGCGCGGTTTCGAACACATCAACCGCTACTGGGACAAGGTGCATCATCTGTATGCGGCCAAGATCCTGCCGGGCCAGTTTTACGTGACCCTGCACGACGAGGCCATCGTCACCGTGCTCGGCTCCTGCGTGGCCGCCTGCATCCGCGACCGGGTGTTCGGGATCGGCGGCATGAACCACTTCATGCTGCCCGACGACGGCGGGGGCGAGCGGCTGCTGCAGCCGGGCAGCCTGGCCACCCGCTACGGCAACCATGCCATGGAACAGCTCATCAACGAGATCCTGAAAAACGGCGGGCGGCGGGAGAACCTGGAAGTGAAGATCTTCGGCGGTGGCCAGATCATCCGCAACATGCGCACCCTCGATATCGGCCGGCGCAACATCGACTTCGTGCACGAATATATCCGCACCGAAGGGCTGACGCTGGTGGCCGAGGACACGGGCGACATCCATCCGCGCAAGGTCATGTATTTCCCGGCCACCGGCCGCGCCCGGGTCAAGCGCCTGCGGCACATGCACAACGACACCATCGTCCGCCGCGAACTGGACTACCGCGAGGAGCTGGTGCAGCAGCCGGTGACCGGCGACGTGGAGCTGTTCTGAAGGAGAAGTCATGCAACCGATCCGCGTGCTGATCGTCGACGACTCGGCCCTGGTGCGCCAGGTGCTGAGCGAAATTCTGGCCACCGATCCCCGCTTCGAGGTGCTCGGCACCGCCAAGGATCCCTACGACGCCCGGGAGAAGATCAAGCAACTCAATCCCGACGTGCTGACCCTGGACGTGGAGATGCCGCGCATGGACGGCGTGACCTTCCTGCGCAATCTCATGCGCCTGCGCCCCATGCCGGTGGTGATGATCTCTTCGCTTACCGAGCAGGGGGCCGAGATCACCCTGCAGGCCCTGGAGCTGGGCGCGGTGGACTTCGTCTCCAAGCCGAAGATCGGCGTGGCCCAGGGCCTCGAGGAATACGCCGACACCATCCGCGAGAAGGTGGCCATGGCCGCCCGGGTGGACGTGCAGCCCCTGGCCGACCGCCTGGCCCGCCGCCGGCAGGCCACGCCAGACGATCTGCCCGCCGTGGATCCCAAGCTCAGTGCCGATGCGGTGATCGCCCGGGGCGGGCGGCGGACCTTCCGCACCACCGAGCGGATCATCGCCATCGGCGCCTCCACCGGCGGCACCGAGGCGATCCGCGAGATCCTCGAGGCCCTGCCGGCCGACGCGCCGGGCATCGTGATCAGCCAGCACATCCCGGCCGCCTTCAGCGCCCCCTTCGCGGCGCGCATGGATCGCCATTCGGCCATGACCGTCTGCGAGGCCGCCGACGGCCAGCAGATCCTCCCGGGCCACGTCTACATCGCGCCCGGCGATCGGCACCTGCTGGTGGAGCGTAGCGGCGCCCGCTATCTGTGCCGGCTCAACGACGGCCCGCCGGTCAACCGCCACAAGCCGAGCGTGGACGTGATGTTCCGCGCAGTGGCCCAGCACGTGGGCCCCAACGCCATCGGCGTGCTGCTCACCGGCATGGGCGACGACGGCGCCCGTGGCCTGCTGGAGATGCGCGAGAACGGCGCGCCCACCCTCATCCAGGACGAACGCACCTCCGTGGTCTGGGGCATGCCGGGGGAGGCGGCAAGAATTGGCGCGGCCGACGAGGAATTGCCGCTGCCGCGCATCGCCGCCCGCCTGCTGGCCCTCGCGCGCGCCGAGTGAAGGCCGTAATCCCCTGTCTTTTCTGATAATTATTCACTTCGCCGGCCGGCTTGCCGCCCTCCGGCACGAATCCTGCAATGAATCTGCCACGGACGGCCGCGCCCCTTCCCCGGGCGGCGGCCCGGAAAAAGGTGACCGGGTTCTCAAGTTTTTCCCGGGTCTGTCGACACAGAGAGACACGCGCCGACAGCCATAGCCGGCTGGCGGGCCCTGCAGGACGAGCCAGAGCATGTATCCCGTACAGAAGACGCACGAAGCCGACGACCTCATCGAACAGCACGCGCCCCTGGTGCAGCGCATCGCCTATCACCTCAAGGCCCGCCTGCCGGCCTCGGTGCTGGTGGACGATCTCATCCAGGTGGGCATGATCGGCCTGCTCGACGCCTGGCAGCAGTACGATCCCAGTCAGGGCGCCAGTTTCGAGACCTACGCCACCATCCGCATCCGCGGCGCCATGCTCGACGAGCTGCGGCGCAACGACTGGGCGCCCAAGTCGGTGCACCGCAAGGCCCGCGAACTGCACGACGTGGTCAAGCGCATCGAGGACCGCACCGGGCGCGAGGCCCGGGCCTCGGAAATCGCCGCCGAGATGAACATCAGCCTCGAGGAATACCACCGGCTCCTGCAGGAGTCCAACGCCTGCCGCATCCACAGCTTCGTCGATCTGGGCGTGGACGAGGACGGCCTGGGCCTGGACGGGCGCTCCCATGCCGCCGGCCCCTGCGACGGCCTGCAGGAAGAACAGTTCCGCGACAACCTGATCGAAGCCATCGAGGCCCTGCCCGAACGGGAGAAACTGGTGGTGAGCCTCTACTACGACGAGGAATTCAACCTGCGCGAGATCGGCGAGATCCTCGGCGTCAGCGAATCCCGGATCAGCCAGCTTCTGAGCCAGGCCCACAATCGCCTGCGCGGTTTCCTCAGCGACTATACTGGCAAGTAAGGAAATAACGGCGCAACCGCAGGGTGCGCTCGCCCGGCAGCGTTCCCCGTCCGCTTTCGCCGCTGTCGATCCCACACCAAATGTGATCCATGCCACGGTTTGCCGTTGCCGGTGAACGCTATGATGGGTCTTCGACAAGCCGGGGCACACCGGCCGGCGGTACCACCATGAGGAGAGCACGATGTCCGTCTCGAGCATCTACATGATCACCCCCAGCCCCCTGCTGTCCGGGCTCATCTGGTTCATCGGCATCACCGTCGTCCTGTACCTGGCGCGCAGTCATGCCCACCGCACCATCAGCGCCCTCGCCCGCGTGGTGCACAACGCCATGCGCCTCAGCGCCCGCGCCGTCACCGGCGCCGAGCAGCGCCTGCAGCAGCGCAACCGGGAGGTGCTGCTGGAGCAGGGGCGTGAAGCTACCGAGCGGCAGATCGAGCGGGAATTCGAGCGCATCGATGCCACCGTGCGCCGGGATCTGGCCGAGTATCCGGCCCTGCACCGTCATCTGAGCGAGGAGATCCTCAAGATCGACGAGGACTACAACGCCAGCATCGAGGTGCCGCCGGCGCCGCCCGGCTGGGTCAAGGCCGTGGAGGCGGTGGCCAAGATCCCCGCCTCGAAAGGCGATCCCATGGTCGGCCGGGTGCTGGAAGACATCCACCAGTCCCTCAACAAGGCCAGCATCAAGGCCATCGAGGAATACCGTAAGGAGAGCCACGAGCGGCATCGCATCCTCAACCGCATGATGCCCCACTGGCGCAAGCTCAAGCAGCTCCTCGGCCAGGTGGACAAGAACGTCACCAGCCTGCTGCAACGTTCCGCCGCCATCGACCGGCACATGGAGAACTACGAGGCCATCATCCAGCAGAGCGATTCCGCCGTGCGCATGCTCTCGTCCTCGTCCCTGACCCGGTTCTTCATCTCCGCCTTCGTGCTGGCCATCGCCGTGGGCGGGGCGCTGATCAACTTCCATCTCATCGCCCGCCCGCTCTCGGAAATGGTGGGGGGCACGAGCATGATCATGGGCTTCCCGCTCAACAACGTGGCAGCCCTGGTCATCATCCTGGTGGAGCTGACCATGGGGCTGTTTCTCATGGAAGCCCTGCGCATCACCCGCCTGTTCCCGGTAATCGGCGCCCTCAACGACAAGACCCGGGTGCGCATGGCCTGGACCTTCTTCTTCATCCTGCTGTTCCTGGCCACCGTCGAGGCGGGCCTGGCCTTCATGCGCGAACTGCTGATGGAAGAGGATGCCGCCACCCGTGCCCTGCTGCGGGGCGACGAGACGGCCCAGTTCACCCAGAGCTCCTACCTGTGGATCACCACCGCCGCGCAGATGGGCATGGGCTTCGTGCTGCCCTTCGCCCTGATGTTCGTGGCCATTCCGCTGGAGACCTTCGTCCACTCCCTGCGCACGGTGATCGGGCTCATCGGTGTCGGCCTGCTGCGCAGCCTGGCCTGGCTGCTGCGGGTGCTCGGCAACGGTGCGCGCTATGCCGGCGTCGCCTTCAACAATTTCTACGATCTGGTGATCTTCGCGCCCCTGTGGATCGAGCGCCTGATCCAGCAGAAACGGGCGGCGGCCCCGCCCGGCGACAAGTCGCAGGACTTCCAGGAGGTGGCCTCATGATCCGGCGTCTGTGCAATCTCCTGGGCCTGCTGCTGATCGTCACCCTGCTGAGTGCCTGCGGTGACGACACCCCGCGGACCCGCGGCGTCTACATGCTGATGGACACCTCCGGCACCTACACGAAGGAGCTGAAACAGGCCCAGCGGGTGATCAACTACATCCTCGCCAACCTGCAGCCCGGCGACTCCTTCGCCGTGGCCCGGGTGGATACCGGCAGTTTCAGCGAGAAGGACATCATCGCCAAGGTCACCTTCGATGATCGCCCCAGCCGCGCCAACCAGCAGAAGCGGGAGTTTCGGGACCGGATCGATCACTTCGTCAAGACGGTGAAGGGCAGCGCCTACACCGACATCACCGGCGGCATGCTGCAGGCCATCGAATGGCTCAACGAATCCCGTGCCGGCCACAAGACCATCCTGATCTTCTCGGATCTCAAAGAGGATCTGAAGGAAGGCTACGTGCGCGACATTCCCCTGCAACTGGGCGGCTTCAAGGTGGTGGCCCTCAACGTCACCAAGCTGCGCTCCGACAACGTGGACCCCCGCGAATACCTCAACCGCCTCGCCGCCTGGCAGGAACGGGTCGAATCGGGTGGCGGCTCCTGGCAGGTGGTCAATGACCTCGAACGCCTCGAATCGGTCCTCGTGCTGTAACCACTCACCAGCCCCCATCGCGGCGGGGGCGCCGCTCCTACCCTGCCTCCCCGCATCCGCAGGCGCGGCGCAAGCCGCGATACTCCCCTCGACGTATCCTCCCTACCCGCAGGAGCGGCGCCCCCGCCGCGATATGCCCCGTGACGTTTCCCCCACCCGTAGGCGTGCCGCCCCCGTCGCACCCCCATTCTTGTCGAAAAGCCCTCCCCTCGCTACACTCGGCAAACCGCAACCGTTTTCCCATCGGCTAAAGCCAATCGCCACAACGGCCGATGCAAAGGAAAACACCGCCCGAACCGATTCAAACCGAGCATGAGCCACACGATTCCGCAAATCCGCAAGCGTACCCCCATGTGGGTGTACGAGAAGAACTACGCCCTGCTGCGGCGGCTGCTGCCTTTCCTGCAGCAGGCGTCCCCCGGCACCCGGGCGGTAGCCCGCCACGAGGGGGAGCGGGTGATCGTGACACTGATCGAAAACAGCCCCTACACCCAGGTGCTGGCCCTGCGCCAGGACGTCCAGCACGGCAGCGGCTACCTCCAGGCGCTCGATTTCCACGTGCGCCTTTACGACGATGCCCGGGTGGCCGACGTGATCCGCTACCAGGATCAGCGTCACCTGCACGGTCGTTATCCCTATCCCAACGATTGCATGCACCAGCCGGACGAGAAGCGCCAGTCCAACCTGTTGCTCCATGAGTGGCTGTGTCTGTTACACGGTCGAGCCTTCGAAATCGAGCAAGCCTGTCCCCAGGTCTGCTGAGAATCGGAGAGACAGGGATGCGAACAGCAGTGCGTCGAGGAACGACCCGTCAGCGGAACCGCAGGCTCCGGTTCGTCTGGTTTCTGCTGGCCCTGCTCCCCGGTCCGCTGCACGCGGCAGGGGCCCTGGCGCCAGCCCTCGCGGCACTGGAGGAGGGCGATCTCACCGCCGCCATCGACCAGCTCACCTCGCCAGCCCGGAACGGCGATGCCGCGGCGGCCTACGATCTGGCCATCGCCATCGATCGCCAGGGCGGCGATCCGGAGCAGGTGCGTTTCTGGCTGCGCCAGGCGGCCCGTCATGGCCTGGTCCAGGCCTACCGGCGCCTCAATGCCCAGGCGGTAAAGCCGGCGCCCCAGGCCCGGGCCCTGGTGCTCGTGACGCCCGACGACTGGATCCGCCACCAGAATCCCCGCCATTACACCCTGCAACTGGCCAGCAGCACCAATCGACGCGTCATCGATCGCTACTACCGCGAAAACGGCCTGGAAGGGCAGGGCGGCTATTACCGCAACCGGCGTGAAGGCCAGGACTGGTACGCCCTGGTGTACGGCGCCTATCCCACCGTGGGCGAGGCCAAGGCAGCCATCGGCAATCTTCCCGAGGCCTTGCGCAAGTGGTCCCCCTGGGTGCGTCGTCTGCGCGACATCCAGCGAATCATGCAGCCCCTCGATGCTTCCGCTGCCACCGGCGGGTGAGGCCACGCCCAACGCCTTCCCAAATCACCTCGATTTGTGATACCAATCACATCCTGATACCATTCCGTGCGTATATGAAATTGGTCATATACTCAGTAACGCATTGAATATAATACAAAAATAGTATCGAGCCGATTCGGGTGAGACTAAAGTCACACTCCGTCTCTGCCGATACACCATAAAGCCCTCGACCGCCAAGCCGGTTGCCGTTGACCCTATTCGACCACGAGAGAGAAACCATGTCCTGCAGCCACTCCTCATCCTGTGAGCTTTATCCCCTGATGGCCATGGAACCGGCGCTCAAGCTCTGGAAGCAGCACTACTGCGAGGGGAACTTCGAGAAATGCGCCCGTTACGTTCTGTCCACGGAGGGCAAGCCGGTGCCGCTGACCCTGCTGCCCAACGGCAAGCAGCTCGCCCCGCGCAGCAAGGACGAAATCAACGCCGCCGCCCTGTTCAACGCCATCCAGAAGCACCGCCTGCCGCTGATCCGCTCCATGTACAAGACCGGCGTGGCCAAGACCGAAGCCACCATCAGTGACGGCACCACGCCCCTGATGGCCGCCGCCACCCTGGGGCACGTGGACATCGTCGAATTCCTTCTGGAGCAGAACGCCAACCCCTTCCGCCGCAACAAGGCCGGCCAGACGGCCCTTGAACTGGCCAAAGCCGGTGGCCACGCCGAATGCGTGGCCCGGCTCGATGCCGCCATGCAGGCCCACAGCCCGGAGGAATACGACAGCCCGGCGCCGCGCGAGGCGAATGCCGGCGATTCGGCCGAGGACAGGGAGGGGTCGAGCATCGTGTCCTTCCTGCGCAAGCTCAATCCGTTCAAGACGGCCACATCCTGAGGCCCCGGAGGCATGACGATGACGGAATACTGGCCCTGGTGGCTCGGCGCCATTGGACTCGGGGGCGTGAGCATCCTCTATCTGCTGCTGATCGGTCGGCTGCTCGGCGTCTCGGGAAGCTGGGCCAAGGTGGTGGCCTGGAAGGAGAACCGCGAGCAGCTCGAGGCCGCGGAAGCCCTGGTGGAAGACACCGAGGCCATGGAAAACGCCCTCATGGCCGAGACCCTGGCCGAGTTCGGCGAGGATGCCATTCGTGAGCTGCAGGCAGAATCTGCGACCAACGAAGCCGAACCGGCCGCCACGGCGTCGCTCGACGAGCTGGAATCCACCACACCCTGGACGGCGCACCTGGTGTTCCTGCTGAGCATGTTCGTGGGGGCCTTTCTGGTCTCGTGGTTCACCGGCGAGTTCCATCCGCGGCTCGATCTCAGCGATGTCCATACGCGGATCTTCGGTTCCCTCTGGGAGGTCTGGCTGGCCCTGCTGGTGGGCGGCATGATGGTCGGCTTCGGGACCCAGATGGCCGGCGGTTGCACCTCCGGCCACGGTCTGTCGGGCTGTGCACGCCTGTTGCCGGCCAGCCTGCTGGCCACGGCCGTGTTCATGGCCAGCGCCATCTTCCTCTCCCTGCTGATGGAGGTGATGATCCGATGAATACCCGTCGCGTCAAACAGCACCTGGCCTACGGCCTCGTCGGCCTCATCTTCGGCGGTGTGCTCACCCGCATCGGCTTCGCCGACTACGACGAGCTGCACAAGATGTTCATCTTCGCCGATCTGCGCATGCTCTATACCTTTGCCGGGGCAGTGGCGCTGACCATGGTGGTCTACCTGGTCCTCAACCGCCGGATCCCCAAACAGCACAAGATCATCCAGCCCGGCACCATTCCCGGCAGCATGCTGTTCGGCTTCGGCTGGGCCATCACCGGCGCCTGCCCGAGCCTGGTGTTCGTGCAGCTCGGCATGGGTGCCCTGCCGGCCGTGTTCACCGGCATCGGGATCTTCATCGGCGTCTGGCTCTATCGCAAGGTCCACGGCCGCTTCTTCGGCTGGGACACCGGCACCTGCGGCGTCTGAACCCCGTGCTCCATATCTCCCTGCAGGCGCGGCGCAAGCCGCGACCCTGCGCGGCCTGTCCCCGTCACCCGTAGGAGCGGCGCCCTCGCCGCGAATCTGCAGTAGCGGGTGGCGAGGAGCCGATTGCTGGCAAAACCACAAAGCCGTTCCCGGCGACCCGCCCCCCAGCCACCCGCTACCCGTCCATCCTGGCGAGACCCACGCCTGCCTCGCCACCTCGCTTGACACTTCCTCGCCCCCGGGCGTAACTTGCAACGAAGCCAAGGTGGAGGAAGCCATGAGCACGCGCACCACTTCGCAGGATGAACTGGATGAACTCAGGCAGGCCTTCGAAAGCCTGCGTGCGGACGTCGCGGCACTGAACGACAGCCTGCAACAGGTGCTGCAGTCCCGTACGAACGAGGCCGGTGAAACCGGGAACGAAGGCGAGGCAGTCTCCGATCTGGAAGCCCTGCGCCGCAAGGTCGAGGAACTGCGTGACAGCAGCGAAACGGCAGCCCGTGAACTGGCGCAAGAAGTGGAGGCCCATCCGCTGCTCAGCGTCGGCGTTGCTTTCGGTATCGGTTACCTGCTGGCCCGGATCACCGGCGCGTTTCGCTAAATGAAAGTTCCAAATACCAGACCATGGTTCATTATGCGTACTGAGCCCTCTGAGACAGAGAGTCGTTTCGTGACCGTCGGCCGCAGGGACGACGTCCAGGACGGACAAGTGTCGCGTGAGGGCAGGACGCCCGAAGCGACTGCGGCCGTCGAGCCTACATGGAGGTATTCACGGCGTGTCACGAAACGACTCTCTGTCTCAGAGGGCGGTGTTGGAACCGGGCACGCTTGCCTAAGTGATTCGGTATTTGGAACGTCTATTTAGGGAGCAGGCAACGTGAAGACCACCATTTCCGATTTCATCATCGCCTTCTTCGATTTGCTCGAAGCCGAGGGGCGGGCCCTGCGCCGCAATGCCATGAACGTGGGCTATGGCCTCGGGTTCGTGATGCTGGCCATGCTCGTGGCCGGCGTGGCCGTGGCCTTTCTGCTGTGGGGGATCTATCTGTTGCTGCTCGGCTGGTTCTCGCCCCCGGTGACCGCGTTGCTCATGTCCCTGCTGGCCCTGTTGCTGGCCCTGCTGCTGCTCGGTGTCGCCCGATGGCTGACCCGCTGAATCCCGATGAAGCCCGCCAGCGTTTCCTGGCCGTGACCCAGGGGCGGCGCCCGGCGGATCCCACCCTCGACATCGCCACGGCCAAGGCCCGCCTCCGCCAGGCCGATCCGGGCCTCGACATCGGCCCTGCCCTGCGTCTGCTCGGCGAAGGCCGATGGCGACCCGCTCTGCTGAGCCTGATGCCCTGGCTGCTGGGCGAATCAGGCCGCGCTTGGTTCGCCCCGTTGCTGTTGCAGCTGGTGGAAGGTTTCCATGTCGTGCTGGCCCTGGTGCGCCGACAGTCGAAGCAGGCCGCCAGCGGGCAGGCGCAGACATCCTCTCCGTCTGGGGAGTGAATCCCTCCCCCTTTGCGTCGCAAGCGACGGGCGGTTTTCTCCCGCCCTTGTCGGGCCGTTCGCAACTCGACCTACCAACCCCGTTGCACCGCAAACGAAGCCTGCCGGAGGCTGGAATAACGCGGGTCCAATACGCAGGCGGGGATGGCGGACTTGCCTGAAATCAGATCATTGGAATGTACTGTAATACTGTAATAAAAGGATTTTTTTCCCGTAGTGTCGGAATTTTGGTATAAGCATGTTGCAGTTGTGGCCATGACCGTTTTCTGTATGCGGTGAGATCCGGGCTGGCGCATTCAGGCAACCGACACAGATGGGTGAGCAGGATGCGGATGTTCGTTCACAAGAAAAGCGCACGCTGCCGGTTTCTCGGGTATCTGGATCGGCTGTATGCCTATGCGCTCAGTCTCACGCGGCAACGTGAACGGGCCTGTGATCTGGTACAGAGCTGTGTTCTGCGGGCCCTTTCGGCCAAGCGGGTCCCCGAAGACGAACCGGCTTACCGTTCCTGGTTGTTCCGCATCCTGCACAATCTCCATCAGGACGAAGTCCGGCGCGAACAACACTCATTCATCAGCCTGGACGAGCCGACATCCGGTGCCCGCAAGGATTCGGCCGGCCCCGCCGCGCTCGCTTCCCTGAGCGTCGATTACCGGGAGCAATGGCTGGACGAACTGAGCATCGAAGACGCGCTGGAGAATCTCAGTCGGGAACATTGTGAAATCATCATCCTTGTCGATATCCTCGGTTACAGTTACCGGGAAGCCGCCGGCATGCTCGGGATTCCCGAGGGAACGGTCATGAGTCGGATCAGTCGCGCCCGCGCCAGGATGCTGGAAAGGCTCGTGGAAGACGAAGCGGATTCCTGCTCATAACCGGCTGTGGCCATGCCCGCCGCGGGCAGGGAAAACGCGGGCCCCTTTTCAAGGACGGCGAGTCATGAAAAGGGTGAGGTAACCCTCTACATCACGATCCGGTGTCGAAAATCGGTGTTTTCAACCACGAAAAACGGAAATCGGGAGCGTTGCATGCATCGATCCAGCCGTTGGGAACAGTTGAATGCGTACCTGGATGGAGAACTCCCGCCCCGGGCCAGAGCCGCACTCGAACGGACACTGCGGACGGATCCGGAACTGGCGCGCGAGTTGGCCAGACTGCGGGCCCTGAAAGCCGGGTTGCGCCGCGTCTCCCGACGCAGAGGCATGGTTGCACGTCGACCCGTCACCCGCAGAAGTCGTCTGTCACCGGCATGGGCTGGCGCCATGGGATGCCTCTTGTTGCTGCTGGTCATGGCCGTCTGGTGGCGCTGGCCGGTCGAACCCGGGGCCACGGTGCCCGATCACGACGTCTGGCTGGCTGCCCTGAACGCCCATGCGGCCTGGAAATCCTCCCTTGTCCAGCCAACCCCGCTCGCCCACGACCACCACCGGGACGGCGAGCGGGTCGATCTGCGTTCCTGGTCGCCGTTCGTTCCCGACCTCGGCCGGGCGGGTTTTCGTTTCGATGGCATCACGACGACCGAGAGCGGTGAATCGACCGGCCTGCATGTCGGCTATCTTGGGCGCCATGGTTGCCGGGTCAGTCTGGTGGTCTTCCGGGAGCCGCGTACTTACGACACCCCCTTGCGGCGAACCCGGTTCCAGGCGGTGACGTTCTATGACTGGCATGCCGGACACGGTCACTACCTCCTTCTCGGCCCGAGCATGGATCCCCACCGTCTGGCGGGGATCGCCGGGGTCGTCTGGCGCCTGACCCGCGAACGGTCCGGGCTGGATGGCCTGGCGACCCGCATGCTCGTGCAGGCCCGTCATCTGAGCCGTCCTTGTACCGCCTGAAAACCGGCGCGGCAGGAAATCCGCTCCTGGGGGAATAAATGCCCCCTCTCCATCGTTTCTTCCCTAACCCGGATATTGCACCCAAGGATTCGATTCTCTGGGTGAAGCTGGCCAGGCAGGGTGGGTGATCGCCCGAAAACCATCGCCATGGTGTAGGGGAGATCGGTCAAGATGCGCCGCCAGATTCGTCCTGTAATCGAACAGGCGCACAACGTGACGCGCCATCCCGGGTTTCGAAGGTGGACTGGATTCGCAACATCGCGAATCGGCCCATCGAGGTCAGCCGCCGTGGTGCAATGTCCGGGGACGCAGGCTGTTGAAAAACGCCGTTTTTCGGCCGCCTGCGTGCAATGCAGGGAGGCATCGCCATTTTCAATCCGGTGTCCGCATCAGGGCACGAGCGGTCTGTCCGGCTCACCGGCACGGCCCTCGCCCCGCGGCTTCGGGATCCGGGCGCGAGATCCGGAATACGTGGCACGGCCGCAATTCGTGACCGGTGCCATGGCAATCCACCGTTGCGAACGTTGTGGGAGGAAAATATGGGCAATAACAAGAATGACGAACTGGAACTGACTGAAACCCAGAAGGAATGGGACGAAGAGGCCGACGATCTGCGCGTGAAAAACGTCGGCTGGAAGGAGCTCTATCTCAAGGAAGACTGGTGGGCCATCTGGGTGGGGCTGGGCATCGTTGTGGTGGCCGTGCTGTTCTTTCTCAACGGATCGAGCATAAAATGGATCGCCATCACGCCCCATCGCTGGCACACATCCGCTGAACTGGCCACGGATTTCAGCAATCATCTGGGACAGTATTTCTCCCAGTTCCTCTTGTGGCTGGTGATCTTCATGATCAGCGTCAGGGTGATGGGATACAAGCTGTCGGAGTACATTCCCTCATTCATCTTCGTCTACATCTTCTCCATCATCATCTTCATGATCGGCGCCTGGGACCAGGCCCATCATTACAACCTCGAACCTCCGCTGGTGGCCCTGGTGCTGGGGATGATTATCTCCAACTTCTTTGGCCTGCCGCGCTGGATGGATACCGGGTTCCGGGTAGAGTATTACATCAAGATCGGTATCGTTCTGCTGGGCGCGACCCTGCCTTTCACCCTCATCGTGTGGGCCGGGCCGGTCGCCATCGTGCAGGCTTCCATCGTCTCCATCAGCACCTTCCTCGTGATCTTCTTCGTCGGGAAGAAACTGGGCCTCGATCGCCGGCTGTGTGCCGTGCTGGGTGCGGGCGGGGCCGTGTGCGGGGTGTCTGGTGCCATCGCCATCGCCGGCGCGGTGGGTGCCAAGAAGGAACATGCCCCCATCGCCATTACCCTGGTGATCATCTGGGCCATCATCATGATCTTCTTCCTGCCGCTGGTCTCCCGGGCCCTGCATCTGCACACGGGCGTCGCTGGGGCCTGGATCGGGACATCGGAATTCGCCGATGCGGCCGGTTTCGCCGCTGCCCAGGCTTATGGCAACCTGGCGGGCAACGTGCCGGGCATTCCGGGCCAACCGGACGATGCGGTCTGGGGCTTCACCCTCATGAAAGTGGTGGGTCGGGACATCTGGATCGGCATCTGGGCCTTCGTTCTGGCGCTGATTGCCACCACCCGCTGGGAGCGGAAAGCCGGCACCAAGCCCGATCCGGCAGAAATCTGGTGGCGCTTCCCGAAGTTCGTCATCGGCTTCATTGTCGCGTCGCTGATCATCACGGTCATTTCCAGCGGCTACAGCTTCGCCGACTACAACAAGATCGTGAAGCCCGAACTGGTCGGACCGGTCAAGGCCTTGCGGACCTGGGCCTTCATCTTCTGCTTCTTCAGCATCGGCCTGACGACCCGGTTCCGGGAACTGGCCAGTACCGGGATCAAGCCGGTCATGGCCTTCTCCACGGGTGTGGTGGTGAATGTGGTACTTGGTTTCATCCTGTCCACCATCGTCTTTGCCGCTTACTGGCAAAGTCTCAGTCACTGACGATCGGGCCGGGGGCATGTCTTCTGCCCCCGGCCGGTTTATCGGGAGATCCAGCATGAACCCCCCTGCCAATCCGCGAATCCGTTGTGCCTATTGTTGCCATTTCCGCAACGATCCCGACTATCTGGAAGCCATGATCCCCGGGCTCAATTGCCTGAGTTCCGGACGGGCGTCGGTACGCAAGCAGGATGGCCTGTGTGCGCACAACGAACTCTATCTTGGTGCCGATGACTGGTGTGAGGAATTTCAGGCGGCGCAGTCGTCCTGAACCGCGGGGGCGCGGCACCGGTGGCATGACAAAGCCCGGTTCCCCGGGCTTTTTGCCGTCCGGCAAGGAGATTGGCACGTAACGGCAGAGGAGAACCCTCAGGCCCGGAGTCGCTGATTCCGGTGACGGCGGGCGCTCAGCCGCCGGCAGGCGGGAGTCGCGATTCCCCCCCCGGCCCGATCAGGATGGCGATCCAGCGGGTCTCCTCCCGGCTGCCCAGCACTACCTTCAGGAACATGGTCAGGGGCACCGACAGCAGCATGCCCACCGGGCCCAGCACCCAGCCCCAGAAGATCAGCGACAGGAACACCGCCAGCACCGACAGGCCGAGGCCATGCCCCATGACCTTGGGCTCCAGGATGTTGCCCATCACGATGTTCACCGTAAGATAGCCGCCCGCGGTCAGGAGCGCCAGTTGCAGACCGCCCTGCACCAGGGCCAGCACCACTGCCGGAATCGCCGCGATGATGGAGCCGATGTTGGGCACGAAGTTGAAGAGAAAGGCCAGCAGACCCCACAGCAGGGCGAAGTCCACGCCCAGGAACGCCAGCCAGAGTCCCACCGCCGCCCCCGTGATCAGGCTCACCGTGGTCTTGATGGCGAGATAGCGCAACAGATCCTGGCCGAAGACGTGAAAGCTGTCGAGGGTGCGCTGCGCCGTGGCGCTGATCTGCCGCAGCTTGTCGGGAAAGCTCGGCACCTCCAGCAGGATGAAGATGGTGGTCAGGAAGATGAAGAAGGCATTGGTGAGCATGTTGCTCAGGCTGGCGAACAGGCTGCCGGCCAGTTGCATGATGGCACCCGGATCGAACACTCGGGTGGCCTTGGCAAAGAAGTCCTCGGACACGGGAATGCCCTGGGCGCCCAGCCAGGCCTGCAGTCCGGCCAGACTCTCGTGCAGGCGCTGGTTGTAGTGGGGATAGCTGCGGGTAAAATCGGTGATGGAGGCCCCGAGCACCGCCACCAGCAGCACATCCAGCAGCAGGCCCACGAGGATGATGACGGTGAGTGCGGCCCAATAGGGCAGGCCGCGTTTTTGCAGCCACAACAGCGGGGGCATGGCCACGAAGGCCGCGAACACGGCCAGCAGGAAGGGGACCAGCACCGGCGCGGCATGCTTGAGGCCGGCGATGATGACTACCAGGGCGGCGCCCTGCACCAGCACGCCGGCGCGGCTCGGCAGGGGAAGGGGATCGGTCATGGCTTCGCGATTCCTGGACAGTGAGTCATCGCCATCGACCATAGCGAATCCGGTGTGCACTGTCCATTGGCAGCAGACGGCCCGGGTGGCTGCGCCTCGATCCGGGGCGCTATCCGGGCTATGCTGAAGGAGTGTGCCAGGCCGTTTGATGCATCATGCCTTCCCTGTTGTCCCTGCTTCAACAACTCCTGCAACGTCTCTATGGTGTCGAGGTGGAGGAATCCATCGACGACTACGTGATCAGCGATGCCCGCCTGGCGCACATTTTGCGCGGCGGGCCCAGCGAGGCGCCGGAAGAGTTGCTGGTGCATGAAGAAGACGACACGCTGGAACTGAGTCTCTACCTCGCGCCGGAACTGCTCGCGCGCGTGGATCGTGGCCGGCCCCTGGAACGCCTCGAAGGCCGGGACGTGAACGCCTTTTGCACCGTGCTCGAGGGGGTGAGCCATTTCCTGTATCTGCTCAGCCGGGCCCGCGCCGAACGCCGCGTCACCCGGCTGGAGCTGGAGCTGCAGGCGGAAATCGACAAGTATGCGGTGCTCGGCTACCTGCTGCGGGCCCAGCGCCAGGGTACCCTGCCGGCCTGGTTGCCGCGCTGGCTGTTCGAGGCGGTGCGCTACCGCGCCGATCTCGCGGCCGACGAGCGAACCCGGTATGTCACGGCCAATGCCTATGCGCGCCGCTACTGTCGGCGCCTGCAGAGCCGCTACCAGTGGGCCTGGAACGGTCGGGCGCTGCAGGCCGAGCTGCGCCGTTTCCACGCCTTCGGCCAGGCCGAGAAGCTGCGCTACATCAATCGCCTGGCCTGATTGCCCGGCGGGAATCAGGGCCGGCGCGTCTCCCAGAACTGCTGGGCCAGGCGTTTCATGGCCTGGGCATCCTCGGCCATCTGCGCGCTGGCCGCCTCGCTGATCTGAATCCGGTCAACGCTGGTTTCCGAGGTCTGCTTGATGGTGACGATGTTCTCGGTCACTTCCTGGGCCACGGCATTCTGCTCGTCAAGGGCCGCGGCGATCTGGGCGCTCATGTCGTTGATCACGCCAACGGCCTCGGCGATGGCATTGAGCGATGCCACCGCTTCCCGGCCGGCGGAGACGCTCTGCTCGGCCTGCTGGCGGCTCTGCTCCATCACGTCCACGGCACGGCGGGAACCGGTCTGTAGCTGCTCGATCATCTCGTGGATCTCGCGGGTGGAATCGTGGGTGCGGTTGGCCAGGGTACGCACCTCGTCGGCCACCACGGCGAAGCCGCGGCCCTGTTCGCCGGCCCGGGCGGCCTCGATGGCCGCGTTCAGGGCCAGCAGGTTGGTCTGCTCGGCGATCTCGCTGATCACGCTCACCACCGAACTGATCTGCTCGCTGTCCTGGCTCAGCTGTGCGATCACCTGGCTGGCCTGCTCGATGTCGCCGGCCAGGCTCTGGATGGCCTCCATGGTGCGGTCCACGACCTCGCGGCTGTGGCCCACTTCCTCGTTGGCCCGGGTGGCCGATTCGGCCGACAGCGAAGTGTTGTTGGCCACTTCCTGGATGCTGGCCGACATCTCGGTGACCGCCGTGGCCACCTGATCCGTTTCCTGATGCTGCTGATCGATGGTCTGGCGGTTGTCGTCCAGCGCCTCGTTCACCCTGCCGGCCTGCTGGACGATGTTGCTGGATGCCTGGTTGATGCGGCCCACGATGCCCGCGGTTTCCGCTTCCAGGTAGCGCAGGGCCAGCAGCAGGGTGCCCGTTTCGTCGTTGCGGCCGGTGAACACATGGCGGGCGATGGGGTTGTTGAAAATCTTGCGCGCCTTGGCGATGCTGCAGCAGATGGGCTTCACCTCCCGCCACATGAACGCCGGCACGATGACCGCGGCCGGCAACAGGGCCAGCAGGGCCTGCATGGGTGAAATCGCGCCCATGGCCAGGGGCACGGCGGCAGTGGCCAGGGCCACGCCGGCGAAGGCCAGCGCCAGCTTGACCTGGAAGCGCATCGGCCGGCGTTTCAGCCAGCGGGGCGGTTTGCCCGCATTGAGCCGGGCATATAGTTTCTCGGCGCGGGCGATGTCCTCGGGGTGGGCCTTGCGCCGCACCGACTGGAATTCGACGATTTTACCGTCTTGCATGATGGGAGTAACATAGGCATTCACCCAGTAGTGATCGCCGTTCTTGCAGCGGTTCTTGACGATGCCCATCCACGACTGGCCGCTCTTGATGGTGGCCCAGAGATCGGCGAAGGCCGTCGGCGGCATGTCGGGATGGCGCACGATGTTGTGGCTCTTGCCCAGCAGTTCTTCCCGGGTGAAACCGCTGATGGCCACGAACTCGTCATTGGCATCGGTGATGATGCCCTTGGGATTGGTAGTGGTGAGGATATTGGCATCTTCCGCCACGGGTTGTTCGTGGTTGGTGACGGGGTAGTTCTTCTTCATTCTTGTTGTACCTCATGTGGGCTGAATGGCACAGGCAGATCCGTCAGCCTTGCCGCCGGAGACGGAAGTGCTGCGTCTGCCATTCTTGGCGTCCCGTTTCACAAAACCTTTACCCCTTTGGGTGGTCATTCGTGCGCAGTGGCGGCGGGGGGCAAATGCGGTAAAGATCCGGTTGCGTTGACCGCTAAAAAGACAATGAACCGCCCGCGAGCGCCGCTGTGCGTCGCGCCGGCGGAAGAGCTTCGGGAGCCAGATGGATCAGTTCGTCGACAAGGGGCACGGGGTGCCCATTCGCTTCATGGCGCAGGCGGAAGTGGAGCCGTTGCGCCGGCTGCTAGCCAGGATCCTGCGCACGCTCGTGCGTCTGCCCTGGTTGCATGCCGATGCCGGCGGGATCTTCCTTGCCGATGGCGAGGATGGTTCCCTGGAGCTGCTCACCCACATCAACTTTCCGCCCCGCATCCAGGGGACCTGCAAGCGGATAACGCCCGGTCACTGTCTTTGCGGGCGAGTGGCCGAAATCGGCGAGTTGCTGCACGCGGGCTGCGTCGATCACCGCCATGACATCACCTACCCGGGAATGGCCGATCACGGCCATTACGTGGTGCCCATCAAGGCCGGGGAGCGGCTGCTCGGCGTGCTGACGCTCTATGTGCCGGCCGGGCACCGCGCCTGTGAAGAGGAAACCGAGACCCTGCGCGATTTCGCTGCCACCATGGCGGTGGTCATCCAGACCATGCAGCTTCGCCGTGACAAGGCGCTGATGGACATGGTGGTGGAGCAGAGCAGCCACGGCGTGATGATTGCCGATCGCGCACAGCGCATCCAATGGGTCAATCCGGCCTTCGAACGGACCACCGGTTACCGCCTCGAGGAGATCCGCGGCAAGACGCCCCGGCTGCTCTCCTCCGGCCGGCACGATCGCCCCTTCTACCGGCGCATGTGGCGGGCCATCCAGCGCCATGGCCAGTGGCAGGGAGAAATCTGGAATCGCCGCAAGTCGGGGGAGATCTACCCCGAGTGGCTGAACATCGTGGCCCTGCGCAACGCCCGTGGCGAGCCCGAGCGCTATGCGGCCATGTTCGTCGATCTGACCGAGATCCGGCGTGCAGAGGAACACATCCGCCGCCTGGCCTATTTCGACAGTCTCACGGGTCTGCCGAACCGCAACCGTTTCCTCGAGGAGCTGTCACGACTGCTGTCAGAGCAGAGCGGCGTCATCGTGCTGGTGCTGGACCTCGACTGTTTCCACGAGGTGAACGATGGCCTCGGCCATGCGGTGGGCGATGCCATGCTCCGCGAAACGGCCCGCCGCCTCGAGTCGCTGGTGGCCGATGGTCTCCTGGCACGCGACAATCCCGACCAGTTCCTGATCGCCGTGCGCCCGGCCGATCGCGAAGGGCTTGTGGAACACTGCCAGGCCCTGATCGACACCATCGGCCACGCCTTCCGCGAGGACTTTGGCCATGGTCAGCAGGCCCTGAACATGAGTGCCACGCTGGGGGCAGCGATCGCCGCTGGCGATGATGCCCCGGGGGAACTGCTCAAGCGCGCGCTCCAGGCGTTGCGCCAGGCCAAGCGTGACAGCCGGGGAGGATACCGGGTTTTCGACGCGGAGCTGGGCCGGCAGTCGGAATTCGACAACTTCGTAATGCTCAACGTGCGCCACGTGGTGGCGCGGGGTGAGCTGGATCTGGCCTATCAGCCCCAGGTCGATGCGCACGGCCGGGTGGTTGGCGCCGAAGTGCTGGTCCGCTGGAACAGCCCGGAACGGGGCGCGATCCCCCCTGATCGGTTCATTCCCCAGGCCGAGGAGAGCGGCGCCATCGTCGACATCGGGCGCTGGGTGGTCGAACAGGGTGCCGCGCAACTGGCAGCCTGGCGCCACGGTGCGATGGTGAGCAGCGACGGTTTCCGGCTGTCCATCAACCTTTCGCCCGCCCAGATGATCGGCTGCGACGTGAGCGACGGTTTTGCGGCCATCTGCCGCCAGCTTGATCTGCCGCCTTCCGCCCTCGAGGTAGAAATCACCGAAACGGCGCTGGTGCGGGGGTTCGGCCGGATCCGCAGCCAGCTCACGGCGCTGTCGGACCACGGTTTTCACATCGCCATCGACGATTTCGGCACCGGCTACTCCTCTCTCTCTCGCCTGCATGCCTTTCCCATCGATGTCTTCAAGATCGATCGCAGCTTCATCGACCGCATGGAAGAGGGCAGCTCCCACCTGGCCATCGTGCGCGCCATGATCGACATGGCTCATTCCCTGGGCTACGCGGTCGTGGCGGAAGGCGTGGAGACAGAGAGCCAGTTCAACCGCCTAAAGGCCCTGGGTTGTGACCGCTTTCAGGGTTACTGGCTCGCCAGACCGCTGAGCGCCGATGACCTGGCCGCCTTCGTGCAGGCCCACTGAAACGGGGACGGTTCAATCGGTTCTGGTCGACGCTTTCCCGGACGACGGTGCGAACCGGGGAAAAATGAGCGAGAATCGTCTGCCGTGTACGTCGGGAGTCCGTCATGTCCCCAGTTGAACAACGTCTGGAAGAACTGGAAAGCCGCCTTGCTTTCCAGGACAGCACCCTGGAATCCCTCAATGCCGAGCTGGCCACCCAGCAGCAGCGGATCGCCGAACTGCAGGCGGCCGTGGCGCGGCTCGAGCAGCAGCTGGCCCGGGCCATCGCCCGTGCGGCCGTCGCGCCGGTGGACGAGCCGCCCCCGCACTACTGAGCCTCCCATCCATTCGTGACACTTCGCCTCGGCCGCAGGGTGCGCTCGCGATGCAGCGCACCGCCTCTCGGCACGAAGGCAGCGGACACTTTGTCTCGATTCGTGATCGGCGATGCCCCCAATTGCCAGGCGCTGTCGGCTGCGGCGCGTGTCCTGCGCAACGGTCATCAGGCAGGGCGGGGCACTGCGCATTCCCGCTGGATGACTTCCCGAAATGCCGCTTCACAGGCGGCGTGGACCGGGCCGGGGCAGGCCGGCAGGCGCCGGCCGTCCACTTCGCGTACCGGGATCAGTTCGGCGCCGGTTCCGGTCAGAAAGGCTTCCTCGGCGGTATGCAGATCGTAGGGGCCAAGCGGCTGTTCCCGGGCCGGGATGCCCTGTTCCGCCGCCAGCGACAGGATCAGTTCCCGGGTGATGCCGGCCAGCGCCCCTTCCGTCGCGGGTGGCGTCAGCAGCACGTCGTTACGCACCAGGAAGAGGTTGTCGGCCGTCCCTTCCGTGAGGCGGCCCTCGCGATTGAGCAGGATGGCCTCGTCGGCCCCGGCCCGGCTGGCCTCCAGCCGGGCGAGGATGGAATTGAGGTAGTTCAGGCTCTTGATGCGGGGATCCAGCCCGTCGGCGGACAGCCGCCGGGTCGCAGCGATGATCAGCGAAACCCCCCTGCTGCGCTGCTGCGCGGTGACCATGTTCAGTTCGTCGGCCATCACCAGCAGACGCGGCGTGCCGCAGGGCCCGGGATCGATGCCCAGCGGGCCGTCGCCCCGGGTCACGATCAGGCGCAGGTAGCCATCGGGCGCGCCGAAGGCCGTCACGACCCGCAGCACGATGCCGGCCAGTTCGTCCGGCGCACGGGGAAGGGGCAGGGCGATGGCCCGGGCCGAATCCTGCAGCCGCTGCAGATGGGCAGCGAGACGGAAAGGCCGGCCATGATAGAACCGGATGCCCTCGAAGACGCCGTCGCCGTAGAGCAGGCCGTGGTCGCGGACGGGAATGCGGGCCGCGTCGAGGGGGCGGATTTCGTCATCGATCCAGCAGACGGGTTGGACCATGGGCGTGCCTCATACAGGTCAATTAGGTTGACCTGTATGAGGGTGCGGCAAATCGGTTATCATGTCAATATGGTTGACCAAAAATCCTCTGCCGACGAAGCGGATCTGAACGCGGCCCTCGAAGCCCTGCATTTCGGTTTCCGTGCGATCACGGCCATCCCCGATGCGCGGCTGAAGGCCCTGGGGCTGTCGCGGGTCCATCACCGGATTCTGTATTTCATCGCCCGCCATCCAGGCTGCAGCATCAACCAACTGCTGGGCATCATGCGGATCAGCAAGCAGTATCTGCACCGTCCGCTGCGGCGCCTGATGGATGACGGTTATGTGGCGGTGCGGCAGGATGCGCAGGATCGGCGCATCAAGCGACTCACCCTGACTCCTGCCGGTCAGCGCCTGGAGACCGAACTCACCGGCATCCAGCGCAAGCAGATCCGGCAGGTCTTCCAGAAGGCCGGTCCCGCCGCGGAAGCCGGCTGGCGGCAGGTGATGGCGCTGCTGGGAGCCGAACTCGACTCGCCACAGGCCGGGCCGGAGGCAGGCGGAATGAACGGTTGAATGTTACTAATCCCAACGGTAACAAAGCCTCATTCAGCGGGTCTCTGGATGGTCAGGCGCAAGGCGCCGTGGCGTCGGCAGGGTCATTCCCTGTCAAGCCGCGGCAACGCCGCGAATGGCCATCCAGAGGCCCGCCCGAAGGGAGCGAACCTGATGCGCCGGCTCGGCGTTGCGGTCCTTGCCAAGGGCTAGCCATTCCCTGCGGACCGCGCCTTGATCCGGCGCATCAGGTTCGCTCTGAATGAGGCTTTGTTACCGTTGGGATTAGTAATCAGGTTCCGCAATAGGTCACGAAGGGGCCGAAATCGTCCGGCGGGGGACTGGCATGGGCGTCCGCCTCCGGCTGCACGGTGAAGGGCTGGCGGACGACGGCAAGAAGACGCCGGAACGGCGCCAGATCCCCTTCCAGGGCCGCCGACAATGCCGCTTCCACCAGGTGGTTGCGCGGAATGTACAGGGGGTTGACCCGATCCATCGTGGCGGCCCGCGCCTCGGCCGCCTGCGGCTCCCGGGCCAGCCGCGCCTGCCAGCCTTCGAGCCAGTTACGGGCTTGCCGAGGGGAGGTGAACAGATCCAGAAACGGGCCGTTCTCGCCCCGCAACACCGCCGACAGGTGCCGGAAGGCGAGCGTGTAATCCGCCTCACCGCGGTGCATGCATTCCAGCAGATCGTCGATCAGCGCCGCGTCTTCGTCTTCCGCCGTCGTCAGCCCGAGTTTCTGCCGCATGCCGGCGAGCCAGTGGTGGCGATAGCGTTCCGGCACGGCCCGGATCACCTCGCTGGCCTGCTCCACGGCCCGCCGGGAGTCCTCGTCGATCAGCGGCAACAGCGCTTCGGCCAGGCGGGCGAGGTTCCAGACCAGAATGGCGGGCTGATTGTCGAACGCATAGCGACCGTCCCGATCGATGGAGCTGAACACGGTGTCCGGCACGTAGCGGTCGACGAAGGCGCAGGGGCCATAGTCGATGGTCTCGCCCGAGATCGTCACGTTGTCCGTGTTCATCACGCCATGCACGAAACCCACGTGCATCCAGCGGGCCACGAGTTGCGCCTGCCGCTCGGCCACCTGCTCGAGAAAGGCCAGGTACCTGTCCGGGCGGTCGGCCAGATCCGGATCGTGGCGGCTGATGGCGTAATCGGCCAGCCGCCGCAGATCGGCCACCCGACCGCGCGCCGCGGCGAATTCGAGGCTGCCCACCCGCAGGTGGCTCGCCGCCACCCGGGCCAGCACCGCGCCGGGCTGGGGGGATTCCCGGTACACCGGCTCGCCCGTGAGCACCGCCGCCAGGGCCCGTGTGGTGGGGATCCCCAGCGCGTGCATCGCCTCGCCCATCAGGTATTCCCGCAGCACCGGGCCCAGAGCCGCCTTGCCATCCCCGCCCCGCGAGAAGGGCGTCGGCCCCGAGCCTTTCAGATGCAGATCGCGCAACTTGCCGGCGGGATCGCGGATCTCGCCCAGCAACAGGGCCCGCCCGTCGCCCAGTTGCGGCGCGAACTGCCCGAACTGGTGCCCGGCGTAGGCCATCGCCACCGGTCGCGCCCCGGCCGGCACGCTCGCGCCACAAAGAAGCTGCGCCCCCTCGCTCGACTCCAGCTCGCCCGGCAGCCCCAGTTCCCCCGCCAGTTCCGCGTTGAACAGCAGGATCCGCGGCGCAGGCACCTCGTCCCCTTTCCAAGGCACATGAAAGCCTTCCAGCTTGCGGGCATAGTCGTCTTCGAGGGGGAGATGCAGGGCAGGGGAGCGCATGGACGGAATACCGCTGAGAAACTGGACTGAGTATAAACAGGTGGGAGAAGGGCTTCTACGACACAAGTTGCAGGGGATTGGCGGAGGTCTATATTTGGTCTATATTCAGTCTCATTGAAGCGAAAGCGGGGCCACAATGAAATATTCGGATCGAATCAAACCCATCAGTTACCTCAAGGCGCATGCAGCAGACGTGGTGCGGGAGCTGACCGAGCGAAGAGAGCCCATGATCATCACCCAGAATGGTGAAGCCCGGCTCGTGGTCCAGGATGTCGAGAGCTATGAACAGACCCAGGAAACCCTGGCCCTCCTCAAGATTCTGGCGCTGGGCACCCAGCAAATCGACGCAGGCCGCGTTACGCCCGCCGTGGAAGCCTTCCGCCGCGTCCGCAAGCGACAACATGAAGGTTCATGACCTTTCAGATCCTGCTCACCGAGGACGCGCTGCATGACCTCGAAGCGCTGTATGACTACATCACGTATCACGATGGGTCGGAAAAGGCCGAATATGTTCTGGGCCGGATCGAGTCGGTGATTCTCGGCCTGAGCAATTTTCCCGAACGGGGAAATCTGCCACCGGAACTTTCCCCGCTTGGCATCAGGGAATATCGTGAGGTCTTCTTCAAGCCCTATCGAATCATCTATCGAATCATGGGCGAGAAGATCTACGTTTACCTGATTGCCGACGGTCGCAGAGACATGCAGACGCTGCTGGCGCGTCGCTTGCTGCAACAATAAAACTGTGCCGGCCTCTCCGCGACGTTGCCGGGAATGAAAAAGGCCAACCCGCCCGGGTTGGCCTTGGGGTATTGGTGGATGTGACGAGGGAGCGGATCCGCGGCAAGATCGCCATCAGCAAGAAGAGGGCTGTGGATGGGCGGCATCCCGCCCCTTGGCTACGACGTGCAGGACCGGCGCTTGGTGGTCAACGAGCGCGAGGCCAGGACCGTCCGGCACATCTTCCGCCGCTTCGTCCAGCTGGGTTCCGCAACCCGGCTGGTGAAGGAACTGCGGCTGGACGGCGTCACCTCCAAATCCGGGGTCACCCAGAGCGGCCGGCGGCGGGAGGGTAAGCCCATCGACAAGAGCCTGATCTGGAAAATGCTCAATAACTGCGTCTACCTGGGCTAGGTCAAGCACAAGGAGCGGTGGTACAAGGGCGAGCACCCGTCCATCATTGACAAGGCGCTCTGGGACCATGTCCTGGTCATCCTCGAAACCAACTGGCGCAAGCGGGCCAATGCCATCCGCGGCAAGGTGCCGTTCCTGCTCAAGGGGCTGGTGTTCGGCAGCGACGGGCGGGCCATGTCTCCCTACAACACCAAGAACCGCTACGGTCGGCGCAAGCTGGTAACACTGCGCAACGCGAAACGATCGCTCCGAAACGTCCCTGGGACGATGCGCTCACCCCCATGCCGTTGGCGCTGGCCCGCAGGCTCCGCTGGCTGGCCATGCTGGCGTCCGGCAAGGCGGGCACACTCCGGGAGATCGCCGACAAGGAAGGCGTTGACAACAGCTACGTGAGCCGCATGATCAACCTGACCTGCATGGCGCCGGATATTGTGGCCGCCGTCCTCGACGACACGCTGCCGGATGATGTCACTCTGTTCGAACTGGCGGTGGATCCGCCGGGGGGGCGTGGGAGGAGCGGCGCAAGTTAATCAGTCAGCAGCTTCTTCATCGCTGAAACCGCCACCCCCTGATTACTTTCGACGTTGGACGACCGCACCTCAGAGAATTGATCGATATATTCTTTACCCCATACGTACAGCGCTTCCAGAATCGGGATCAGCGTTTTCCCGAAATCGGTGAGTACGTATTCCACCCGTGGTGGCACTTCGGGATAGACGGTGCGAGCCACAATCCGGTCCCGCTCGAGTTCCCGAAGTTGCCTCGTCAGGGTCCGTTGTGTGACGTCCGGGATCAGGCGGCGTAATTCGTTGAAGCGCCGTTTGCCGTCTTTCAGATGGAACAGGACTAGCCCTTTCCATTTGCCGCCCAGCGCTTCCAGAGCGGCCTCGACGGGGCAGCCGAAATTGCAGTCGTAGCGTTCATGCCGCATGGCCGGCGGTATCCTCCATGTGCCTGGGTGACATCGATGTGCGTTCTTACATGGATGGTGCCGCTAGCATAGCATACGAGGCCGGTTCATGAATGATTGGAGGTGAAAT
>JALSSV010000087.1 GCA_026984045.1 Chromatiales bacterium
ATCCGGGGAGGGGGCGTGGGCGGAATTCGGGGGAGGGAGGATTGCGGGGCGGGAGGTTCCCGGATTGCGGCGTTGGCGGGCCTTCATCCCCGGATTGCGGCCCTGCGGGCCTTCATCCGGGCTACGGGGTTGGGATGGGTGGCGGGGATGGGGTAGCCCGGATGGAGCGGAGCGGAATCCGGGGTGGGAGGGAAGTGGGGCGTCAGGGGGCGAGGGATTCGAGGAGGGCGCGGGTGGCGGGGGAAGGGGGGGTGCCGAGCTCGGCCTGCAGGCGCTGTTCGCAGCGGTGGTAGATCCGCCTGGCTTCGGCGTGGCGGCCGAGGCGGGCGTGGGCGCGGATCAGGTCGCGGTAGAACGGTTCGTGGAGGTCGTCGATCTTCAGGCCGCGGAGGGCGAGTTCGATGAGGGCGTCCCAGTTCGCGTCTTCGGCCAGGTGCCGGCCCAGGCGCGCGTAGCCCTGGAGAACGTCGTCGTGCAGGCGGTGCCGGGTGGCCAGCAGCCAGGGCGGGTCGCCCTCCTCTGCCAGGAAGGGGCCGCGGTAGAGGCGCAGGGCGTGGTCGAGGCGCGCGGGGTCGTCGGCCCGCAGGCCCGTTTCCAGCGCCCAGGTGTCCACCCAGGTCTCGCTTCCGTGCAGGGTGAGGCGGCCGTCGTCGAAACGCAGGAGATCGTTGCCGCCGAGCAGGCGGCGCAGCCGCTGGAGCGTGGTGATGAGGGCGCGGCGTGCATCGTTGCCTTCGGCCTCGGGCCAGAGGATGTCTTCCACGCGGGTGGCTGGGAGGCCGCGCGCGCCCAGGGCCAGGAGCACCTTGAGCAGCCGCAGGGGTTTGCGGTGGCCACGCCCGGCGGTGTCAAGGGACTGGCCGTCGCACTCGACGCCGAAGCGGCCGAGGGTGTGGATGCGCAGGCGGCAGGGCCAGCGTTCGAGCAGGGCGGCGCCGGGTGGGCGGCGGAGGCGGTTGCGGCGGATCAGGCGCCGCACCCATTCGGTTTCGATCCCGTGTTCCAGGGCGATGGCGCACAGGCGGGCGAGCATGGGCGGCAGGTGCCAGAGCACGACCTGCAGCTCCAGTTCGCGGCCGCAGGCCAGGGCGCCCCGGAGGTGGTCGGCGGCGTCTTCGGGCCGGTTTTCCCGCCAGGCCTGCCAGGCTTCCAGCAGCCCCAGGCAGTATTCGCTCACGCTGCGGCTGTGGCAGGCCACGGCCAGGCGACGGGTGTCGGCGATGAGTTCGGCCGCCTCGGCGCCGCAGCCGGCCTCGATGAGCAGGTAGGCGTGGGCGCAACGGGCCAGGAGTTCGAAGTGGGGCGTGTGCAGCTCGCGGATGTCGGCGCAGGCCCGGGCGGTGTGCTCCCGGGCCAGCTCCGGTTCGCCCCGCTGCCAGGCGAGCCAGCCGGCAAGGTAGTGGTAATGCACCTGCTCGTGACGGTTGGCGGGGCGCATGTGTCGCCGGTATTGCCGGAGCAGGGTGTCGGCGCGCCCGGTTTCTTCCCGGGTCAGGGCGTGGATGATGGCGGCGGACAGCAGCCACAGGCGGGCCACGGTGATGCCGTGATCTTCGGCCAGCGCCAGGGCGCGGTCGACGAAGGCGTCCGCGTCGTCCGTCTGGCCGATGTTCCAGCGGCGGGTGATCTCCACCAGGCAGGCGATGACGCGGGCGAGGGGCGCGACGCGCGCGTTCTCGGCCAGGGGGAGGAGGTCGTCGGCCAGGAGCTTCAGGCGGGCCGGTTGCGGGTGCCAGGTGAAGAACATGGCCAGGCAGGCGGCGGCCAGGCAGCGGGCGGTGTCGTCGGGGATGGCAGGCAGGCCCTGGCGCAGCGCCTCGGCGGCGGATTCCCAGTCGGCGGCCGGCCGGCTGCCCGGGCAGACCGTAAAACCCATGTTGAAGGCGGTCAGGGCCACGCGCCCGGCGAGGGCCGGATCCGGCGGCGGCCCGCAGCGCGCCTGCGCCCGTTCCAGGGCGTCGAGCCAGCGGGGGACGTCCGCGAGGCTGTCGTTGGCGTACATGAGACTGTCCATGATGCCGAGCCAGGCGGAGTGGACGCCGCGGGATTCGCCCGCTTCAAGGAAGCGTTCCCAGGCGGCGCGGAAATGGGTGCCGGCCCGCTCGGGGGCGTGGACCAGCAGCGCATTGCCGGCCCATAGCCGCAGCCGGGGATCGGCGTCCAGGCGGGTTTCGGGCAGGTTCTCCAGCCATTCTTCCAGGCGCCGGTGGCGGCCCTCGGCGAGCAGGCGCGGCGCATGGTCGCGGATCAGATCTTCCAGCGCCGGCCAGTCGCCGGTTTCACGGAACAGGCGAGCGGCGGCGTCGGTTTCGCCGGCGGCGGCGAGCAGCCGGGCGGTTTCGCGCTGCAGGGCCCGCAGCGCATCGGGCGCCAGTTCGGCGCGGGCGCGGCGCTGGAGGAAGGCGCGCAGCAGCGGGTGGTAGGCGTAGGCCGGGCGGCCGCCTTCCAGGCGGGTCACGAACATGTGGCGTTGCGCCAGGGCGGCCAGGTGGCGGCCCGCATTGTGCAGCCCGGCGAGCCTTCCGGCATCGCCCGGGCGCACCGGGGCGAGCCAGGCGGTGCGCAGCAGCAGCCGGCGGCGGGGCGGCGGGAGGCGGGAGAAGATTTCGCCGTCGAAGTAGGCGTCGAACCGGTGGCGGGGAAGTTCGTCGTCGGGTGGCGGGTCGTGTGGTCCGCCGACGCTCTCCAGTTGCAGGAGCAGGCCGGTGATCCAGCCGCCGGCGGTTTCATGGAGGCGGGCGGCAACTTCCTCCGGCAGGGCGCTTTCGGGGGCGAGCAGGCGGGCGATGGCCAGGCTTTCGTCGGGCGTGAGCTGGAGATCGTGCCAGTCCAGGCGGGCGATCCGGCCTGTCGCCAGAGCGCGGGCCAGGACGGGCGGCGGTTCGCCGCGACTGGTGACGAGCACCTGGCAGCCGGCGGGGATTTCCTCGATCCCCTGGGCGAGGATTTCGAGGAAGGGCCGGCCATCCTGCAGGTCTTCCAGGTTGTCGAGCACGAGGGCGCCGGGCGTCCCGAGGCGCGCGAACAGTGCGCGGAAGAAACGCCGCGTGAAGGCCGCCAGCGCGTCGGTGCCATCGGGGCCCAGCCGCGGCAGCGGCGGCTTTCGGGAACGGTTCCGGTAACGCAGCCCTTCACCGAGGTAGTGGAAGAAGGTGGCGGGATCGGCGTCGCCGGCATCGAGGCGGTACCACAGGGGGCAGATACCGTGGCTGTCGAGATAGCTGGCCACCAGCGTGGTCTTGCCCGCGCCGGCGGGCGCGGCAATCCAGATCACGGGACAGGCGCGCAGGGCGTCGAGCCGGCGGAACAGCCGGGTGCGCGGGTGGACGCCCGCCAGCGCGGGCGGCGTGAGCTTCAGCGGGCGGACGGAACGCGCCGCCATGGGGGAGTGCCGGTATTGGTCATGGCGTTTCGGGCTGCCTTGCCGGGGACGGAATTTTCCTGAGTCCAAATATACGTCGGATCGTGGTGGGGGTTCAAAGCGGAAATGCTGTCCTGTTGCAACGATGACGAAAGATTCGGGGGCATGGGGTAATCCGTAGACTGATGAAGCGGGAACGGAATCCGGGGGGGCCGGATTATGGCTCTGCGGGCCTGCATCCGGGCTGCGGGGCAGGTGGGGGCGTTGCTTCTTCTTCTGTGTGGATTGCGGAACGGCCGGAGGTGGCTTCCGATTGCCCATCGCTGCGTCCGTGGCAGCCGAAATCTTCGGCGCGTGTGATATCGAGGTAACGGTCTCCTACCTGAAAATAAGGGTATTGCCGCCACCGATCACGATCGCCAATCACGTAGAGGCGCCGGCATGCCCTGGTGACGGCCACGTTCAGAAGATTGGGCTTTTCGGATGCCCACGCCTTCGCACCGGGTTTGGCGGGATTGCCGCCGAGCACGAGAATCACCACCCAGGCCTGTTTGCCCTGTACCGTGTGGATGGTTCCGTGCTGGATTCCTTTCAGGATAGGGTAGTTGCCGAAGGCCGTGACGGTGTCTCGAAAGGGGGAAATAACGAAGATTTCGCGGGACGGGACGCGGGCGGTGTTGACGAGATGGTTCACCAGGCACGCCGCCATGTCGGTTTCCTGCCGGATCCAGTGGCCTTTCACATCGCTTTCGTCCGAGGGTACGTGACACCAGCCACTGGGGGGAAGATCGAGATCCTCCGTGCGCATGACGCCGTTGACCATCTTGCCGGCATAGGCGATTTCATTGGCGATGCGGAACATGGGTTCGTCGCAGCGCCGGTGAACGCGCAACGGGCAGCCGACCCACATGGACTTGCCGTCGGCATCGGCCAGCCAGGCGCCGAGCGGGCTGGCCCGGTCAGCGACGCCCTGGGCGGAGATGCGTTCGGGGATCCAGTCATCGTTGACCCCATATCGCCCGGCGAGATCGCGCTGTACGCTGAAAGGCAGGTTGCCGATCGGTTCGAGCTGAAACGGGTCGCCCACGACGACGGCACGGCGGCTACGCCACAGCGCCCCCACGGCGGCCTGGGGGATGGCCTGACCGGCTTCGTCGACCAGGAGCCAGCCGATATCGCCCCGTTGCAGATGGCGGAACTGCCGCGCGAACGAGGCGAAGGTCGTCGATACGACCGGAATGATGAAGAACAGCGTGTCCCATGCGGCACGGGCGGCGGTACGGTATTTCGGCTCATCCGGCACCTTGCCCTTGAGCAGATCGATCAGGAAGTTGAGATTGCTCTTGAAGATCTCGGGTTGACAGTCGACGGCGGCGCGGTGCAGATCCAGGGCACGCAGGAACACCCGCGTGCGGGCTTCCCGCCAGTCCGGGCGATGCCAGGGGGATGCCGATTCCCGGGCCGCTTCATCGCTCAGCCATCCGTTCATGTCCGGCACCTGCCAACCCAGCAACCTGGCGGCCTGAATTTTCGCTTTGCAGCGGTCCAGCGTGTCTCGACATTGTTGCAATGCCTGTTTCACACCGGCAAAACGGCGTTCCGCGAGAATGACGTTGTCTTGAGCCTCTTCAAGGAGAAGCCCGGCTCTTTTGTGGGAGCGCTCTGCGTTACGCAGATGGTTCTGTACGATGCGGTCCTGTTCGCGCCATGACCACCATGCCCTGCTGAGGGTGGCGACGATTCGAAGCCAGCCCGGCCGGGCATTCCGGTGGTCGTCTGCGACCGATTGCGCCGTCAGCAGCGCCAGCTCCGCGTTTCGGGCGGACGTTCGGGCTTCATGCATCTGGGCCCGGGCCGTGTCGAGATCCTCGTGGCAGCGTTTGCTTTCAGCCTCGTGCTCGGCGATGTTGTCGCGAAGCGATTGGGCCTGCCGCGCCGTTTCATAAATGTCGTTGATGTTGTTTTGCAGATCGCGTTGTTTCTGTACGGCGTCAAGGAATGCCGCGCGCGCCTTTTCCCAATCGGCCGTGGTCGAGTGGCCGGCCTTGTTCCGGGCAATCTTCTGCTCGAGATAGATGCGGAAGCTTTCGTGTTGATTGCTGAACCAGAAATCGTTGACGAACTGCTCGCGGTTACCGCTGTTGCCCAGGCGTGCGGCGAGCAGGCCCCACGCCTCCCGTCGGGCGGTGGCGTTGCGGTTTTTTTTCTGCCGATCGGGGTTGAGCAGATCCGTGGCCAGTTCACGGAAGTAGTCCGTTTCACCCAGCCACGATTGATCCACGGCCGCGCTGTCCGGCAGTTCCAGGCTGATGTTTTCCACCGCGCCGTTGTTGCTCGATGCGACAACGACGCCCGTATTCCGGAACGATTCCGTGAACGGCCTGACGTAGTGCGTCCATGACGGCTGGTCGATGATGCAGGGGGTCAATTCAAACAGCGCCGCAGGCGAGTCCAGGCTGGCCAGTGCCTGCGCCCGCTCGCACACGATGGCAGCAACGATGTCCTGCAGAAGCGTTGTCTTGCCGGTACCTGGTGGGCCGTTCACGGCGAGAATGCCGCCTTCCCGCAGACCGTTCAGCGCCTCGTTCACAGCCAGTTGCTGGCCGTGGGCCAGCGGATGGCGTATGGCGGCAGGCCAACAGCCTGCGGGGAAGGACCGTGGCGCGAGCGACGTCCAAACCGCGCCGAGATCATGGTCGACATCGATCCTGGACGAGGCGGGTGCGGGATTGAGGTATGCCTGCAGCGGCGGGCTCGAGCGGGTTCGGTTCACGGCGTTGCGTACGCGGATGAGATCCTCGAGATAGAAGCTGTTGAGCGGATCGTCCGGGCGCTCGTTCCCTTCTTCCCTGCGGCGCGGTATTTTCTGGATCCGGATTTCGAGATAGTGCTGCTTTTCGATGACGCCGGCCCAGCCGATCGTGTCGGCCATCACTTGAGCCAGCGTTCTGATTTCACCGATGCCGAGCAGGGCATTTTTCGGTGGCGAGAAAGGTGCGCACCAGTTGTGAAAGAGGGTGGCTGCCTGTTGCTCTGCCTGACGAAAGCCTTCGAGCCAGTCGTCCTGTTCAGGGCCGGGTGCACGCAGTCTGCACAGTGCCCATGCCGTGCTCGAGAGAAAGAAGCTCTCCTGAAACGGGACGCCCGAATCGTCTACGTCAAAGCAGAACAGGCAGAATTCACCGTCTTGGCGGTTGTCCAGTGCGATACGTTCGGTCTCGTGCATGTCGAGGTGTTTGAAATGCTTGATAATCGTTTCGCCAAGAAAGGCCTGTGAGAATATGCCTGCAAATACGCGATGGCGGAATAGCCGGTGTTGCCGGTCGGTGGACGGTTGAGGATGCTTTCGGTGCCAGTCGAGATCATCATTCGTTTGCGGTGCGGTGACCGAGTTGTCGTGTTTGCGAAGTGGCGGGGCGGGCTGTGGCGAAAAGATCTCGACCGCATGCCAATAGTTCAGAATGTCGCCGGCTTGCATGGGTTTGTTCTGGTTCATATCGATCATTCCGTGTTGACGTTCTCTTGGAAGCCGCAGGTACAGCCAGGGGCAGTCGGTTGCTTCGTGATTGCTTGCGTTCGTGATCCGGCACCTGTGTGAGATGAGTGAGATGACGGGGTGGTATTCACAAGCAGGCCCGATCCGCGCCTTGTTGAAAGCGGCGGACAGAAGGATGCACAGCGGGATTCTGGGCTGTGCCGTGGTTTTCCGGATGATGTGCCGGTTGGCTCCATCCGGCTGCGGGGGCTGGGCAGAGAAATGGCTTGCCCTGTTTCGGCCTGGCGTATACTCACCCGGGCGGTGGCCGTGAGGCGTGCGGATGAGTTGCGCATGCCATGCCCTATGGTGGCCGGCGAAGGTGCAATGCTGTTCCTGGGTCCGTGCATGTGGTGCGGCTTCCCTGTCTGCGTGGTTCTGGCAACGCCTGGCCATGTTCATGTTGACGGCGAAGATCCTGGCTGTTGCCGGGCGTGTGTGTTGAGGACAGCGGTTCGTTATCGATAGGCCTCCGGCGGAAGGTAGAGGGTGTAGAGTACGGTCTCTTCCATTTTGATGCGTTTACCAAGAACCTCGAGCACTCCGTCGAATTCATTTCCGAACGCGGAGAGCAGGTCGGCATTCCACTCGGCGTGAGTGTACTTGCGCAGGAACTCGCTTACCTTGCGACCGATATCCTTCATCTCGCTGCGGAATTCGTGCATGAGGGTGGCGTTTTCCTCGTCGTTTGCCAGAACGTGTTGCAGGTAGACGTATAGCTTGATGTTTTCCTTCAGCAGGTGACTTCGGAGCAGATTGCCGAATTCCTTGAGCATGTCGGGCAGTGCGGTGTGCACTCCGTCGATGTAGGTTTGCTTGATTCTGCCGGCCAGCGAGATCAGCGCCTGATGATCAGCCATCAGTTCTTCGATGAGATCCGGATGGTAATAAATTTGCGTCCCTGGTGCTGTGTTCGGACTATTGTCTTGTGTCGATGATTCGTCCTTGTCCTTGTTGAGGAAATCGATCATGTCAAAACACCTCGTGTGTTCTTTGGTGACGGTTGCAGGTTCGCGCCGATTGGATTATCTGTTGCCTGGTTCTCGCGGAGATGATTGCCGGGCGCCGATACCAAGGGGCATTCCCTCAGAGATCCCCTCATTTCTTGCCATTTTACCGCGATGGGATCATGCTTATCCAAACTGAACTGGGGAGCATGAGATGGTCCAACGCGAATCGATTCAACAGACTGATATTATCAAATTTATCAG
>JALSSV010000088.1 GCA_026984045.1 Chromatiales bacterium
CTGTCGGATCTGGCGGCAGAAGAAGGCCACGCAACCTTCGCTGAGCACCTGAACCGTGAACACGGGCGGATCGGCGGCGATCAGCCGGCTCTCGGTAATGGTCGGGCTCAGATGGTGGAGATGGGCATAGTCGGTCAAGCGTTCGCGGATCCGGGCAGCCGGCGCGGCCAGATGGGCTTCCAGGTGGACGAGGTAACGATCGCCCTCGGTCCAGACCCGCTGTTCAAGAATTTCTCCTGCGCCAAGGGGGGCGAGGGTGGGCAGCCACAGGAGCAGTCCGGTCACCGGGTGCATGGAGGAAATCATGGCAGTTTCAGCCCCTTGAACAGTTCCCGGGCCTTCTTTTCGAGTTCCTGGCGGGCGCGATTCTTCATTTCCCGTTCGCGTTTTTTCAGTTCCCGGCGGGCCAGTTCCTTCAACACGGCCTTGAAGTCGGGGCGGATGGCCGGATCGCCGAACGGACCGGTGATGTGCACGGGCAGGGCCGGCTTGTCGAGTTTTTCGTAGGGCGTCCCCGCCTGGCCTTCGACTTCGGAGGTGAACTTGACCCACAAGGTGTAATCCACGGTTTCTCCCACCAGGTCGGCCTGGCCCTTGCCCACCGCACGGGCGTGGGGGAAGTCGGCGCGCAGATCGTCGTTGCGGGCCAGGCCGTTGCGGATCGTGGCCGTTCCCCGGATCCGCGAGAAACCGGTTTGCGACGGACCCGTGGCGGCGGGAAGGGGTTGGCCCTTCAGCCGTGCGTGCAGCTCCCGTTCGATGCGGGGCAGATCGAAACCGGTGATCACCCCGTCGCGAAAATCGAAATGGGCCTTGCCGTTCAGCGTGCGGCGGAAGCGGACAGGGTCGAGAGCGTCGGCCGAGAGGGTGGCCGCCAGATTGGCCGTGCCCTGTAGCTTGTCCTTGCCGAGCAGGTCCCGCAGCAGGGGACCGATCTGTACCTGTTCCAGGTGTTCATCGAGCTGGATGTGGGGATCGGGTCCGGTCACGTCCAGGCGGATGTCTCCGGCGTAGGTTCCCTGGTAGAGACGGGCCGACAGGGGCGCGAGGCGGATCCGGCCCGCTCGGGCGCGCAGGGGAACCCGGATGGCCTGCGAGTGAAGGTTCATCGCCTTGAGTCGGTCGACTCGCAGCCGACCTTCCACATCGAGCCGGCGCAGCGCAGCCAGCGGCAGGCCGTGTCCGCCGCCCGCGCGGGCCGCGTCGGGGCTTGCCGGCGGGGACGAGCGCACAGTTGCAGGGTGCCTTTCCGGCGGCGGGAGATAGCGGTCGGCATCGATCTCGTCCAGCCGCAGATCGTAGCGGATGGCCACAGGGGCAAGACGGGGAAGCCGCAGGCTTCCCCGCAGCGTGCTGTCGTCGATCGTCAGTCGCAGGGGATCGATGGCCAGCCGTTGGCGGGTACCCGTGATCCCGGCATCGAGGGCGAGCGAATGGAGGGTGGAGTCATCCGCCATGGGAGGCAGGGTGATATTGAGATGGGAAAGATATTGGCGCAGATCGAATGCGGGCACGACCAGTTTGGCCCGCCAGGCCGGATCGGTTCGCAGGCCGGTCACGGTGAGGTTTGTGAGTGCAAGATCGAAACCGGCGTCCTGCCACTGCAGGCGGGGGCTGTCGAGGCGGTTCGTGGCCAGGTCGATCTTCACATCGGGGGAAGTGAGCTGGCCGTGCACGCGGGCGCCGGACAGGGCCTTGCCCTGCAGATCCGGTTCGACGGCAAGGGCCGTGATGTGCAGAACCGGTCCCTCGGGAACGAAGGTGATTCGGCTCTTCAGCGAGACCCTGCCCCAGATTGCCGGCGTGTGGCTGGCGAGTGCGATGCGGGCCTCGAGCGGGAAGGGTTGTCCGGGGCGGATTTGGCCCACGTCCAGATCCAGAGGGCCGAGATGGAAGGCCGTGCCTTCGCGGGCATCCGCCCAGTCGATGACCGCATCCCGAACGCGGATGCCGGCAAGCGCCAGCACGGGCAGGGTGGCGCGACGTGCCGGACCGGTTGCCGGTGCCGATTTGCGCTTGCCGGCGGAGGAAGGCCGAACCAGGTCTTGCCAATTGCCGAGCCCTTGCCGGTTGCGGGCCAGACGCAGGCGCAGTTCTTCGAGCATGACGGTGTCCACGCGCAGCTCGCCACGCAGCAGTGGCAGCACCTGCACCTCGACCGCCAGCCGCCCCACCTGGAGCATGGGGCGTTCGCCGAAGCCCGGCGCATTGCTCAGAGACACGTCCGTGGCCTCCACGCCCAGCGCGGGAAAGAACATCAGACGCAGATCACCGCCGAAGGACAGCGTACGCCCGGTGCGTTCCCGGATCTGCTCGATGAGTTGCTGCTGCCAGAGGCCGGTGTCCACCAGGGCCCACAGTGTCACACCGAGCCCCAAGGCCAGCAGCAGAAACCCCAGAAGAACCCGGGAAATCACCTTGTGAGCACGCGCCATGTCACTGCCTCCGGTGGTCAGGAGTGTTCATGGAACCGGAACCGGCGACAGGATGCAAGGGGGGATGAACGAAAGAGACGGGGGGAATGGCGAGGTGCGTTCTCGCCACTCGCCCTCGTCATTCGGGACGGGAAATTGGAGCGGGTGATGGGAATCGAACCCACGTCATCAGCTTGGGAAGCTGAGGTTCTACCATTGAACTACACCCGCGGGTGTGGTGGCTGGTGGCGGGTAGCGGGTGGCTGGGAAAGACGTGCTTTTTGAACACCTGCCGCGCAGAACACATGGGTTGTTCAATCGTGCCCGGACAATCTGTTTGGCGTCGTGAACCTGCTTTTCCCAGCCACTCGCTACCCGCCACCAGCAACCCGTTAATTATACATACTCTCGATCAGATCCCCATACGCCTCGATCACCTTCGGCCGCTTGATCTTCAGCGTGGGCGTAAGCAGGCCGTTGTCGATGGTCCAGGGCTGGAGCAGGGGGGTGACGCGGCGCACGCGGGCGTAGCCGGGGAAGTCGTGCAGGGCTTCGCCCAGCCGTTTGAGCAGGGTGGCGTGAAGGTGGCGGTCCTGCAGGCTTTCCTCGGCGAAGGGATCCAGACCGTGTTCGGTGGCCAGCGGAAACCATTCCTCACCGTTGAGGACCACCAGGGCGCTGAGGTAGGGCCGGCCCTCGCCGATGATCAGGGCCTGCTCGAACAGGGGATCGAGCGTGATGGCCATCTCCATGTCGCCGGGCGGCACCTTCTCGCCGTTGGAAAGGACCACGATGTCCTTGATCCGGCCGGTGATGTGCACGAAGCCCTCGGCGTCGATGTTGGCCTTGTCGCCGGTGTGCAGCCAGCCGTCGTGGTCGATCATCTCGGCGGTGGCACGGTGGTTGTTCCAGTAGCCGAGCATCACGCTGGGGCCTCGCGCCAGCAGCTCCCCGTGTTCGTCCACGCGCAGTTCGATGCCCGGCAGGGGCAGGCCCACGGACTTCGGCAGGTTGCGCTCCAGGCGGTTGGCGGTGAGTACCGGGCTGGTCTCGGTCATGCCGTAGCCCTGGATCACCGGGATCCCCAGGCCAATGAAGATCTTCGCCACCGCCGGCGGCAGGGCGGCGCCCCCGCTCACGGCGTAGCGCAGGCGCCCTCCAAGGCGGGCTTGCACCCGGCCTGCCACCAGTTTCTCCAGCAGGGGCCACAGCAGCAGGGCGGGGCCGGGGCGGGCCCGGCCCTGCCGCACCTCGAAGCGTCGCCAGCCCACGTTCACCGCCAGGTTGAACAGGCCCCGGCGCAGGGCCGAGTCCTTGCGCATCTGGCTGTGCAGCTTGTCGTAGATTCGCTCGAAGATCCGTGGCACCGAGATGAGGCCCGTGGGCTTGAGCTGCTGGAGATCCTCGGCCAGTTGCTGGATGGAGCGCACGTAACTCACGCTGGCGCCGCTCATCATGGGCACGTAATAACCACAGGTGCGCTCGAAGGTGTGGGAGATGGGCAGGAAGGAGAGCAGTTCGTCGTTTGCGTCGACGCCCAGCGCCCGGATCGCGGCCTCGGCGTTGGAGAGAATGTTGCGGTGACTGAGCATCACGCCCTTGGGCCGGCCGGTGGTGCCCGAGGTATAGACGATGGTGGCCAGGGCATTGGGATCGCCGCCCCGTTCGTGCAGCAGCTCCGGCTTCTCCGGCAGCCAGTCCTCCACGCGCACCGCCGCCTCGTCGTTGGTCAGCCGTTCGGGGTGTTTCGCCTCCGCCACCACGTAGCGCTGCACGCTGGTCAATTCGTCACGGTGGGGCCCCAGGGCCGCGAGCTGCCGATCGGTCTGCACGAACAGCAGCCGGCAGCCGGAATCGTCGAGGATGTAGGCCACGTTGTCGGGCCGGTCGTCGGTGTACAGGGGCACCACCACCAACCCCAGCCCCAGGGCGGCCTGTTCGAAGGCCACCCATTCCGGGCCGTTGGCGTGGAGGATGGCGACCCGGTCACCAGGCTCCAGGCCCTCGGCGGTCATGGCCTGCTGCCAGCGGCTGACGCGCACGCCCATGTCGCCCCAGGAAAGGGTTTCCCATGCCTTGCGATCACGGCGGTAATGGCGGTAGGCGGTGCGCTCGGGGCTCTGGCGAACCCGTTCGCGGAACAGGCCGTCGAGGGTGCCGGCCACGTTGGCCGGAATGAAGTGGGGATTGTCCTTGGGCATGGGATTCGTCTTCCGGATGACGGACTGCCGATGTTACCCAGAAACCGCCCCGGCGTGCCAGCGGGCGGCGGCGCGGGATTGACGCCGGAAGGCCCTTCTGGCTAGGCTATGGCCATGAAGATCACCGTCAATGGCGAGGTCCAGGAAGTCCCGGATGGCATCACGGCCGCCGATCTGGTCCAGAATCTCGGCCTCATCGGCCAGCGCATCGCCATGGAAGTGAACCGGGAAATCCTGCCCCGTTCCCGGCATGCCGATCACGTCCTGCAGGCCGGCGACACGGTGGAAATCGTGCGCGCCGTCGGCGGCGGCTGATTCCGGGTTATAATTCTCCCTTTCCACGCCGTCTCACCGGGCCCTGCGCCCGTCATCCCGATTTCAGGAACCGTCATGAGCACCGAACAAGACACCCCTCTGGTCGTCGCCGGCCGGGAATACCGTTCCCGCCTGCTGGTGGGCACCGGCAAGTACAAGGATCTGGACGAGACCAGCGCGGCCATCGAGGCCAGCGGCGCCGAGATCATCACCGTGGCCGTGCGCCGCACCAACATCGGCCAGAACCCCGGCGAGCCCAACCTGCTCGACGTGCTGCCGCCGGATCGCTACACCCTGCTGCCCAACACCGCCGGCTGTTACACGGTGGAAGACGCGGTGCGCACCTGCCGCCTGGCCCGCGAACTGCTCGATGGCCACGATCTGGTGAAGCTGGAAGTGCTGGGCGACGAGAAGACCCTGTTCCCCGACATCACCGCCACCCTCGAAGCCGCCGAAATCCTGATCCGGGACGGCTTCCAGGTCATGGTCTATACCAACGACGATCCCATCATCGCCAAGCGCCTGGAAGAGATGGGCTGCGTGGCCGTGATGCCCCTGGCCGCGCCCATCGGTTCGGGCCTGGGGATCCGCAATCCCTACAACATCCGCACCATCGTCGAAAACGCCGACGTGCCGATCCTGGTGGATGCCGGCGTCGGCACCGCCTCCGATGCCGCCATCGCCATGGAGCTGGGTTGCGACGGCGTGCTCATGAACACCGCCATCGCCGCGGCGCAAAACCCCGTGCTCATGGCCTCGGCCATGAAGAAGGCCATCGAAGCCGGCCGCGAAGCCTACCTGGCCGGTCGCATGCCACGCAAACGCTACGCCAGCGCCTCCTCGCCGCTGGACGGGACGTTCTTCTGAGGACGGGATACTGCGAATAACACGGAGGGCACGGAGGACACGGAGAATATTCTGTTTTGGCGAGGCATCGGCATTGCTTCAGTTCGTCATGCCATGCCGTCATGAAAACCATTCGGCTCTGTGCCCTCCGTGTCTCCGTGATCTCCGTGTTCTTTCCACCGAGCGCGACTATGCCACATCAGGAAAAGCATCGCCGTATCCGCAGCTTTGTCCGCCGTGAGGGCCGGTTGACCAAGGCGCAGCAGCGGGCGCTGGAGGCGTATTTCCCGCGTTACGGTTTCACCCTGGACGAGGGGGCGCTGGAGCCGGCGGATCTGTTCGGGCGCGAGGCGCCGGTGACGCTGGAGATCGGCTTTGGCAATGGTGATGCGTTGCTGGCCATGGCTGAGGCCGCGCCGGAGAACAATTTTCTCGGCATCGAGGTACACCGCCCGGGGGTGGGACATCTGCTGCAGGAGGTGGCGCGGCGATCCCTGGAGAATATCCGCGTCAGCCGGGACGATGCGGTGGAGGTGCTGGAGCGGCAGATACCGGACGCCAGCCTGGATCGGGTGTGTCTGTTCTTTCCCGATCCCTGGCCCAAGAAACGCCATCACAAGCGGCGCATCGTGCAGCCGGATTTCGTGCAGCTCGTGCGGCGCAAGCTGAAGGCGGGCGGCGAGTTCCATCTGGCCACCGACTGGGAGGACTATGCCTGGCACATGCGCCAGGTGCTGGACGCCGCCGAAGGCTTCGAGAACGTGGCCGGCCCTGCCGGTTTCGTGCCTCGGCCTTCTGCCCGGCCGCGCACCCGTTTCGAGGCCCGCGGCGAGCGGCTTGGCCACGGGGTGTGGGATCTGCTCTATCGTCGCCGCGCCTGATCCCGGCGCGGCGGGCGTGCTATATTTGCCCGGGCCGGCAAAGCAGGATGGCCGGCGCAGGCCACAGGGAATCCGTGCTGTATCCTCCCTTCGCCATGCGCCCCCCGGCACCTCTGTTTCATTCAAACCCCAACGAGGCGCGTCATGAAGATACTCTGGAATCTCTTTGCCCTGCTCGGCGTCGCCGCCGCGGCGCTGGTGATCTACTGTGCCGTGGCCCTGTATCCGGCCTGGCAGACCTGGCAACAGTTCGACCCGGAAGCCGGCCGGGTCTATCGCGAGCTGGCCGAAAATCTCATCGAGACCGGCAACGCCGCCGAGGCCACGGTGTGGAAGGTGAAGGTGGAGAAAGGCCTCACCGCCAAGGACGTGGAAGAAACCATGCGCTTCGTGGCCAACGAGCACAACATCAAGAACGTCGGCGAGCTGCCCCTCTACAAGCAGGTGGAGGCCATGAGCGGCAAGCCCTACCGTTTCGCCAAGATCTTCATGTTCTGCAACGCCCTCACCGCGGCGCGCATGATGGACTACAGCGACGCCTTTTCCGCCTACCTGCCCTGCCGCGTGTCGCTGATCGAGGACAAGACCGGCCAGTTGTGGATCTACTCGCTGAACATGGACATGATGATCTACGGCGGCAAGCCCCTGCCGCCGGACCTCAAGAAGGAAGCCATGGAAGTGAAGACCATCATCCTCGACATCATGAAACGCGGGGCCAGCGGCGAGTTCTGAAGCCGCAATACGACCTATCCCCCGTCTTCCGCATAATCGAAATGCACCGGCGCGTCGCTGGCCGGCAGCCGGATCATGACGAAGGGGGTGGTGATCACCTGAGCCGCCAGGGTGCCGGACGCCGGCCGCCGGCGGCGGATCAGCACGTGCAGGCCGTCGTTCGCGCGGTGCACGTCCAGCACCCGCAGGCCGTGACCGGCGGTGGGGTGTTCGCCCATGAACACCGCCACCACCATCTCCCGGGAAAAGTCGACGGTCGGGCGCTCGCCGGGCGCGCCGCCGTGGCGCTTCCACAAACGTTGCCATTCCCCCGAATTACGCACCACCATGGCCGTGGCCTGCCGGATCCGGCTGTGTTCCCCCATGGCGAGGGTGGTGAAGGGGACGGGGACTTCCCGCGGCGGCGGCAGGGTACAGCCGGCAAGCCCGGTGGTGAGCACGAGCAGCACGAACAGCAGCCTCTTCATCGGTTCCGTCTCTCAGCCAAAGGATTCGATGTGATCGAGCCGGATGCGCAGACGGTTTCCGCGTCCGTCTTCCACGATCAGGAATTCGCTTCCGTCACGGGTTTGCAGGTCCCGGGGCCGGAGCCGCGCGGAACGGCGCCGGCCGTTTTCCGTCCATATCAGTTCCAGCCAGCGGCCGTGCATGATGGCCAGCTCCAGTTCGCTGTGCAGGGCACAGGATACCTGCCGGTAGACATCATTGCCCATGATGCGGTTCCCGTTTTTCATCTTCCTCTGGCAGGAAAAGGGCCTGCACGTCGTTGAGAAAACGCCGCCCCCGTTCGGTGGGACGCAGGCGATCGCCGGTTTGTTCCAGCCAGCCTTCCTGCCGCGCCCGGCGCAGCGCGGGATCGGCCTCCGGCCAGGGCAGGCCCGCATGGGCCGGATAGAGCGCCGTGTCGAACCCTTCGGTCAGACGCAGGGCGTTGAGAAAGAACTCGAAACGCACATCGTCGGGTGACAGCCGGTGGCGGACGCCGAAGGGGGCGGTGCCGGAGCCGTGTGCCGCGCGCAGGTAGTCGCGGGGATGGCGCGGCTTGCGGTGCCGTTCGATCACGCCGGCCTCGGCCAGTGTGATCTTGCCATGGGCGCCGGCCCCGATGCCGAGATAGTCGCCGAATGTCCAGTATTGGTGATTGTGTCGGCAGCGATGGCCGGGCCGCGCCCAGGCCGAGATTTCATATTGTTCGAAGCCGGCGCCGGTCAGTTTCTCGCTGGCGGCTTCCTGCATGGCCCAGGCCGTGTCGTCGTCGGGCAGGACCGGCGGAGCGTGTGCGAAAGCGGTGTTCGGCTCGATGGTGAGCTGATACAAGGAGAGGTGCGAGGGCGCGCAGGCGAGGGCCTGTTCCAGATCGGCGAGCATCGCCGGCAGGCTCTGTTCGGGCAGAGCGAACATGAGATCGAGATTCAGCGAGGTGAAACCGGCGGCGTGGGCGGATTCGATCGCCTTGCACGCCTCGCGGCCGTCGTGGATCCGGCCCAGGGCGCGAAGCTTTTCGTCGTCAAAGCTCTGGATGCCCAGTGACAGTCGGTTGATACCGGCGGCGCGGAATTCCTCGAATCGTCCCCGTTCGGCGCTGCCGGGATTGGCTTCCAGGGTGATTTCGCAATCGCCGGCCAGCGGCAGGCGTGCCCGTATCCCTTCGAGCAGGCGGTGGAGCGCGTCCGGCGAGAAAAGGCTGGGGGTGCCGCCGCCGAAAAACAGGGAAACCAGCGGCCGTTCAACCACCGCCGACCGTTCCCGATCCAGATCGGCCAGCAGGGCCTGTACGTAGGCGGTTTCGTCCATGTCCTCCCTGATCGCGTGGGAATTGAAGTCGCAATAGGGACATTTGCGCACGCACCACGGGAAGTGTACGTACAGCGACAGCGGTGGCGGGGCGGTGAAACGAAACATGGCCATGGCAACGGGCAGAAGACGTGGCCATTGTACCCTGCCGAGAGGCATAAAAAGGGGGGCCTGGAGGGCCCCCGAAGCGGTCATGGAGATAATGCCAGCTTGAAAAATCGATTCCCATTGCAGAGAACGGAAACGATCCGCCGGTTGGCATAACCGGCCCGTCAAGACGAAAACCGGTGGATTCCCTCTCAACGGTGTGAAAACTATAGTGGGCGGGTTGCCGCGAGACAATCGCGGCAATTGATCTGGATCAGTTTAGCGTGTCATGTCAGCCGGCGGCTTCGAGGGTGTCGGGGATCGGGATGCCGAGCCGTTGCAGATGATCCCGCTGCCGGCGGTCGAGGGCGGTCAGAAAGGCATGATAGTCGTGGCGGATGCCGCGATCCGGCGAGGCGGCTGCGGCGGTCAGCAGCTCGATGATCTGACGGCGATCGCTCAGGCGAAAGTCGAAACCGAATTCCTGTTCCAGCTTGCGCCGGATGCGCACCAGCAGGGCCAGACCGGCCTGGCTGAACAGCAACTCCTCCATGGCAAGGCCTCCACCCGGGAAGAAAGGGGAATGGTTGTTGTCGTTATCCGGGAGCGAAAAGCCCAAGGATGGGCTCTCAAGACCGTGTTATAGAACAGCCTGACGTTTCTGTCGAGTCTGTCAGCGGAACAGGTCGGGGTCGGGACGTTGCAGTTCGCCTCGCCACAACCGCCAGCGGGCCCGCCACTGGAGCCATTTCCAGTGCAGGGAGATGGAGGCGGAGGAGAGGACGTAACCCGGATGGAACTTGGCGCCAACCGTGGCGCGTTGTTCGTTGATGCGGTTGCGATCGGCGGTCAGCGCCGATGGCAACCCTTCCGCCACCCAGACGGCGTTGGGCAGGAGGTAGTAATAGCCTCGAATCCCGTTGCGCCAGGTGAATTCCAGTTGTACGTCGTTCGCCCGGTAGGGGGATTGCCACATACGATGCAGTTTCACGCCGGCGGCATGGGTCATGAGATAGGCGTGCGCGCCCACTTCCTTGTGGGGGTATTCGATGAGCGCCCATTCCCCGTTCCGTTCTTTCACGTAAACATGCTTGCGCTTGCCCGGCGGGGATCCGACGTTGATGAATTCCCACGGGGTCTCGAACTGCGCAATGCTGGCGAACAGGCGTTTCAGATCGGTCTTGATCAAGGCATCGTCTTCGAGCACGAAGGCCAGGGGAATCCGTTCTTCGGCGATTTTCCGGTACACGAGACCATGGCTCAGGTAGCAACCGACCTCGTTGGGCGAGAAAGGGCGCCGATAGTGCCTCAACAAGGGGCGGTTGACGCGATCCCGCTCTTCCTCTGTCAGCGATTTTCCATGCACTGCATCGATGAACTCGAAATCCAGGCCTTGTTCCTCGAGCTGCCGGGAGATGGATTCGCGCCGGTCCTGCGCGTGAGGCAGGCTGATGACGAAGATGCGGGGTTGTTCAGTGGTCATGGGTTTTCAGATTCTCCACCAGGCAGCGCAGGGCCCGGCCGCGATGGCTGAGGCGGTTCTTTTCGTCTGCAGCCAGTTCGGCCGAGGTGCAGCCGCGTTCGGGCACGAAGAAGACCGGATCGTAGCCGAAGCCGCCTTCGCCGGCGGGGGCCGTGGTGATCCGCCCTTCCCAGATCCCCTGGCAGATGAGCGGCAGGGGATCGGCGGCGTGGCGCAGGTAGACCATCAGGCAGACGAATCGGGCGCTGCGTTGTTCTTCCGGTACGTCGGCCATGGCGTCGAGCAGCTTGTGCAGGTTGGCCTCGTCAGAGGCGTGCTCGCCGGCGTAGCGCGCCGAGTGGATGCCGGGCGCGCCGTTGAGGGCGTCCACCACCAGCCCCGAGTCGTCGGCGATGGCCGGCAGGCCCGACTGCTCGGCGGCATGGCGGGCCTTGAGCAGGGCGTTCTCGACGAAGGTCAGGCCGGTTTCCTCCACCGATGCCACGGCGAAATCCGACTGGGGCAGGATCCGGATGCCGCTGTCTTCGAGCATGGCGCCGATCTCGCGCACCTTGCCCGGGTTGTTGCTGGCCAGGACGATTTTCATGGTGAGGTTCGTTCAGCCCGTCAGCGCCTGGCGCTGGTGTTCGATCAGTTCGGCGATGGCCTGGTTGCCCAGTTCGAGCATGGCTTCCAGTTCGTTCCGGTTGAAGGCCGCGCCCTCGGCGGTGCCCTGGATCTCGATGTAGCCGCCGGCGCTGTTCATGACGATGTTCATGTCGGTGTCGCAATCCGAGTCTTCGAGGTAGTCCAGATCCATGACCGGTACGCCCTTGTAGATCCCCACCGAGACCGAGGCGACGTGATCGAGGAGGGGATCGGTGGTGATCCACTTTTCATTCTGCATCCAGGCGATGGCGTCGGCCAGAGCCACGAAGCCGCCGGTGATGGAGGCAGTACGGGTGCCGCCGTCGGCCTGGATCACGTCGCAGTCGATGGTGATGGTGTGCTCGCCGAGGGCTTCCATGTCCACCGCCGCGCGCAGCGAGCGGCCGATCAGGCGCTGGATCTCCATGGTGCGCCCGCCCTGTTTGCCGCGCGCCGCTTCGCGGCCCATGCGCGAGCCGGTGGAGCGGGGCAGCATGCCGTATTCGGCCGTCACCCAGCCGCGGCCCTGACCCTTGAGAAAGCCCGGCACCTTCTGTTCCACGCTGGCGGTGCACAGCACCTTGGTGTCGCCGAACTCGATGAGCACCGAGCCTTCGGCATGCTTGGTGTAATGGCGGGTGATGGTGATGGGGCGCAGTTCGTCGGGCGCGCGTCCGCTGGGTCGCATGGGGAATCCTCGTTGGTTGGCTGGATAGGGAAGTATACCGCGTCAACGGTGTCTGACCGTAGGAGCGGCGCCCTCGCCGCGATTACGGGTAGCGGCTAGCCGGGAAACGTACATGGTATTACCAGCAACCAGCCACCGCCGTATCGCGGCTCGCGCCGCGCCTACTTCATTTCCTTTTCATACTTCTTGATCGCCTGCTCGATTTCGGCGATGGCCGAGGCGAGGGGGTCGGTTTCCTGGCGGCGCTGGCGGTCTTCGGCGGCCCGGCCGCGGCCGGGCTGTTGCAGGGAGACCACCTTGAGGGCCACCGCCGAGGTGTTGTCGGCGTTGGGATAGCGATCCGCCTCGGCTTCCTCGGCCAGTTCGGCGAGGGTGTCGCTGAGACGGCCCTGGCCGATCACCGCGCCGATGCGCGCGTCGTCCAGCGGCTCCCAGAAGCCGTCGGAGCACAGCAGCAGGATGTCGCCCTCGCGCAGTTCCACCGCCTGGCTGATGCTGACGTCCGGATCCCGGGTCTGCAGGCCGATGCAGCGGGTGACGTAGTTGCGCATGGGATGATCGTGGGTGTGGCGCAGGGAGATCCGGCCGGCCTGGTAGAGCTGTTCCACGTAGGAGTGATCCTGGGTGCGGTACAGGGGCAGGCCGTTGCGGAACAGGTAGAAGCGGCTGTCGCCCACGTGGGCCCACCAGGCCTTGCGATCCTGCACCAGGCACAGCACGGCGGTGGTGCCGGGGGCGATGGCCGGTTGCTGTTCCTGGCCGGCCATGAGGATGGCGTGGTGGGCGCGGCGCAGCAGCTCGTGCAGGAACTTCTCCGGCTGTTCGGCCGGCAGGGGGTTGAGGTTCAGCTCCTCGGTGATGGTGTCCACCAGCGTCTGGGCGGCCAGGTCGCCGCCGGGCTTGCCGCCCAGGCCGTCGCCGAGCACCAGCAGGGCGCCGGCCGCCTGTTCGATCACGGTGAGGCGATCCTGGTTGATCTGCCGGTTGCCGAGGCGGCTGGTGATGCCGAATTCGAACTGCATGTCAGCCTGCCTGCTTGCCCTTGGCTTCCGGCACCTTGCGCAGGGCCGCCAGCAATTCGTCCACGTTCTGGGGCCGCAACAGGGGATCGACCTCCATGGCCCAGTCCACCGCCTCGAGCAGTTCGGGGGTGTAACGCTTGCGAAAGGCCGAGGCGGCCGGGCGCATGGTGTCCCTTTCGCGGCGCTTGGTGGAAGGGGGCGGCGGCGTGCCCGCCATGCAGGTGCGCATGGTGGCGCCGATGGCATAGATGTCGGTCCAGGGGCCCACGTAACCGCCCGGGTCGAGCTGTTCGATGGGGGAGAAGCCGGGCGTGACCACCTGGCTGGGCTGGAACTGGCGGGTGTGCATCATTTCGTGCACGGCGCCAAAGTCCAGCAGCAGCGGATTGGCGCCGGCGCGCAGATGGATGTTGCCGGGCTTGACGTCCAGGTGCAGCAGGCCCTGGCTGTGAATCACCCGCAGGCCGTCGAGCAGGGCCGGGAACACGGTCATGATGAAGGCCTCGCTCAGCTTGCCCCGGTGGCGCTGGATGTAGGCCTGCAGGTTGTGCCCGTCCTCGTAGTCCATGACCATGTATACCGTGCCGTTGGCACGGAAGAAATTGATCACGTTGACGATGTTGGGATGCTTGAGGGTGGCCAGGGAGCGGGCTTCCTGGAAGAACAGCCGCCGGCCCTGGGCGAAGCGCTCTTCGTGGTAGTCGTGGCAGGCCACCACTTCGTGGTTGTCCGTGCGCCGGGCCAGCTTGCCGGGCATGTATTCCTTGATCACCACCCGCTTGCCGGCATCGTCGCGGGCCAGGTAGACCACGCTGAACCCGCCCCCGCCAATGGTCCGCTCGATGGTATAGCCATCGACGCGGGTGCCGCGGGGCAGTTCGTGGGCATTCTTCGGCATGAGCGGGCTGTGGACGGGGTTCAGTCCGGATTATCGGTTGTTCGAACGCCTAACATTAGCACAGCCCGGAACCGGGACGGCAATGGCCCCGCGGCTCAGCCACCCTGGCCATCCTCATCCTCCAAGGCGGCGGGCCAGCTCGGCCGGATCGACCCCGCCGGTGGTGTCCACCCGCAGCACATCCGGCTCGTCGGCCGGGATGGGCCGGTAGTGCTCGAGCTGGTGTTCCAGCACCTGCAGATCCGCCTCCGAGGCGTCCCGTTGACCGGCCAGCCGCTGGCGGATCCGCGCCCGCAGCACCGCCGGCGGGGCCTGCAAATCCAGTACCGAGAAGGGAACGTCCAGACTGGCGGCCAGGCGGCGGAAGTCGGCACGGCGGGCCGGGTCGAGGAAGGTGGCGTCCACCACCACCGGCCAGCCGGCATCGAGGAGAAGCCGGGCCAGCTCGGCCAGGCGGGCGTAGGTGCGCTCGGTGGCCTCGGGCGTGTAGATGCCCCCGGCCACGGCCGACGCGCTGCGCGCGTCCATGGGCAGGCCGAACAGGCGCTTGCGCTCCACGTCGGAACGCAGGTGAATGGCCGGCCAGTGGCCGAGCAGCCGGTGAACCAGGGTGCTCTTGCCGCTGCCCGACAGCCCGTGGGTGATGACCAGACGCACCGGCGGCGGGTGGGTGCCGGTCTCGGCCAGCTGCAGGTAGGCGCGGTATTCGGCCTGTCCGGCGCGACGTTCCCGTGCCGACAGATCCGGCTGCGCCAGGCGCAGGGCCGCCACCTTGGCCCGCACCATGGCGCGGTAGACCACGAAGAACCGCAGCAGCGGCACACCCGCGTAGTCGCCGGTGATGAACAGCCAGTCGTTGAGCAGCCAGATGGCCAGATCCTGTCGCTGGCGGGCCATCAGATCCATGATCAGAAAGGCCAGTTCGTTGATCACGTCGATGAAGCGCAGGGCGTCGTTGAACTCGATGCAGTCGAACGGCACCGGTTCGCCGTCGATCAGCACGATGTTGTTCAGGTGCAGATCGCCGTGGCCGTCGCGCACGCAGCCCGCCTCGCGCCGCTCACGAATGGACGGCGCCAGTTCGGCGAATCGGGCCTGGCTCCACTGCGCCACGGTGGCGAGTTCGCCTGCGCCTTGCCCCAGGGCCGCGCGGATCTGTTCGAAGTTCTCCGCCACGAAGTGCCAGACCGTCTCCGGCGTGCCCCAGGGCGCGTCGTCGGGCACGCGTTCGGCGCGAGCCTGGAAGTCGGCAATCGTCCGGGCCAGCCGCGGCATGAGCCGATCGTCCAGTTCGCCCCGTTCGACGAGCCGGGCCAGCAGCCGGTTCTCGTCGAAACGGCGCATCTTCACCAGGTATTCGATGGGATCGGCGGGGTCGCCCGGGCGGGGGCGTTCCGGCGTGCCGCTGACGGGAAGCACCTCCAGATAGATCATCGGCGCCGTGCGCTGATTGAGCGTCACTTCCCGTGCGCATTGCTGCCGGCGATCTTCCAGTGTGGAATAGTCCAGAAAGCCGAAGTCCACGGCCTTCTTCAGCTTGTACGCATACGCCCCGGCCAGCAGCACCCAGGAGATGTGGGTCTCGCGCACCTCGACGGTCTCGGCGGGAGGATCCCACACGGCCGGATCCTGCAACGCCCGCACCAGTTGTGCCTGGGCTGCCAGATCGAGTTCGGTCATCTCGTGCTCCCGCCGCAGCTCCGCTTCGTTCGATTGTACGCCATGAATGCGCCGCCCGTTCATGCTAGGCTTGGCGCCATCACTGTCACCGCAGGACCCTCGCATGATCCGCAGCATGACCGCCTTCAGCCGCCGCGAACACAGCGATGCGGCAGGCGACTTTACCCTCGAGATCCGCAGCGTCAATCACCGCTATCTGGACATCGCCCTGCGCCTGCCCGAGGAGCTGCGCAGCCTCGAGCCGACGCTGCGCGAACGGATCGCCGCACGCCTTGGCCGGGGCAAGGTGGAGGTCAGCCTGCGCTTCACGCCGGGCGAGGGCGAAGGCGAGGATCTGCCCCTGGACGACGCGCGGATCCGCAAGATCGCCCACGCCACCCGCCACATCGATTCCATTCTCTACAATCCCGCACCGGTCAGCTCGCTGGAGGTGCTGCGCATGCCCGGCGTGATCCGGAGCCAGCCACTGGATCTGGAACAGCTCGGGAAGGTGGTCGGCGAGCTGCTGGAGGCCGCCCTCGACGACCTCCTCGCCACCCGCGAACGCGAGGGCGAGCGTCTGGCCGCCATGCTGCGGGAACGGCTCGCGGCCATGCGCGAGATCGTCGCCAACGTCCAGGCACAACTGCCCGACTACCAGCGCCAGTGGCGCGAGCGGCTGCTGGCCAAACTGGAAGAGGTCAAGGGCGAGCTGGACGAGAACCGCCTCGAACAGGAAATGGTCTATTTCGCCCAGAAGACCGACGTGGCCGAAGAGCTGGATCGGCTGGCCCTGCACATCGACGAAGTGGAACGGGTGCTGCAGCAGGATAAGCCGGTGGGCCGGCGGCTCGACTTCCTCATGCAGGAACTCAACCGCGAGGCCAATACCCTCTCCGCCAAGTCCATTCACGCCGAAATGACCCAGGCCGCCGTGGATCTCAAGGTGCTCATCGAGCAGATGCGCGAGCAGGTGCAGAACATCGAGTGAAGCCGTCCGGCAGCAAAGTGTGATCCAGTTCACACGTTCGGGAAGGCGGGGTTGGTAGCATTTGCCCTGCCAACGAATCTGGCCGAGCAAGGACGAACCGCCGGCGAACGCGCTGCCGGAGCAGGAAGCCGGCGCCCGTCCCGCCTCGCCCCGCCTGCCGTTTCAAGGAGGAACCATGAGCGCCAGCACCGAAAACCCCAAGATCGTTTCCCTGCCGGAAGCCCAATACCGCCACCTCGCACAGGTAACGCGCGCCAGCGTCGGTGAAGCCCTGGAAGTTCGCCTCGACGGTCGCTCGCTTCCCGTCAGCGCCCATCTCGATACCGTTACGCCTCTCTCGATCGGCGATGCCGTGCTGGTGGAAGCCACGGTCGACGGCGTGGTCGTCGTCGGGCGCCTGCGCCGTCCCGGCGAGCCGCCCGCGGTCCCCGTGCGTGTCGACGGCGAGGGCCGGTTGCTGTTCGACGCGAGGGCAGGCGTCATCCTGCGCGCTGCCGGCAGCACCCTGGAATTGCGCCCCGACGGGGCCATCGTGCTCGAAGGCAGGACGATCCTCGCCAGGGCCGAAGGCCTGCACCGCCTGCAGGGTGCCACCATCGAACTGAACTGACTTCCCCGGACGATCGCCCACATGGACGTGACGCTTCAGCAGACCCACCGGGATGCCGCCTCGGCACTCTTCGAGCAGCGCATGGAATGGCGTATCCGGCCTGGCACCAGCGCCCGCGCCCTGCGCCGGCTCGAGCGGCGCCTGCACTTCCATCTTCATGTGCTCTCCCGCCTGCCGCCGTCGGAGGTAGAACCGCTTCTGTATGAGACCACCTTCGTTTTTCTGGCCGCCGGCCTGCGCAGCCCCGATACCCGGCGACGCCGCGAAACCGCCCGGCTCGCCGCGAACTGGGTGGCCGATGAGGATGTCGAGCGCATGACAGCCGCGTGCCACGCCCTGGCGCTTCATCCGGGCGAGGAGACGCTGGCCGAGACCCGCCGTCTGTATGAGGAAGATCCGGAACGGCGGCACCTGATTCTCGATGCATGGCGCATCCAGCAGGCGGCGGTGCCGCGTGGCCTGCTCAACCAGGGCGAGCTGCATGCCCACGACCTGCGCCTGCAGGCCGTCGCCCTGCGCTTTTGCGCCGACTGGCCGGAGGCCGGCCTGAGCGTGTTTCAGCCCTATTACCGCGTGCTCGGCGAGGATCCCTTCGCCAGCGTGGCCGAGTTGCCGGTGCTGGCCGAAGCCCTGCGCGGGGGACTGCTGCGGGGCGATGACGCGGCTCCCCTGGCCCTGCGCCGGGTCATCGAACGCCAGGCCGACAGCGATGAAATCGGTTTTTTGTTGTACCTGGCCGCGCTGAGCGGCGAGCGGGATTTCCATCCCGTGCTCGTTCAGCGCCGCCTGGCCAAACCTGCTAGCGGCTGCCGGTTGCTGGCTCTGTGGGGGCACCGCGAGGCGGTGCCCGAGTTGCTCGAGGCCCTCGAAACGCCCCAGGCCAATGCCGCAGCCGCCGATGCCTGGCAATGGCTCACCGGCCAGCGCCTGCCCCGGCGCCCACGCATGCAGGTGGTGGGCGAGGAGGCCGCGCCGGCCAGCGCCGAAACCATCGCCGACGCGCAGGCCGCTCATGCATGGTGGGATGCCCACAAGGCGGCCTGGCCCGAAGGTGAGCGCCGCCTGCTCGGCCGGCCCCTTTCCCCGGTCGTCGTGCGCGACGCACTCGAGGAACACGCCGGGGCGGGTGCGGCCGATGCGCTCGATCTGCTCGGCCTGATCACCGGCCGGCCCGCGGGCGTGGTGAAAGAAGACTGGCTGTTGCGGCGCGATGCCGTCCTTTCCGGCCTAGCAGGCTGTTGAAAAACGATGTTTTTCAACAGCCTGCTGGAAGACGCCCTGGCGGCTCCAGCGAAGCGACTGACCCGGTGCCTGAGCTGCACAACGAAACCCGTTTCGCTCCCGGCCTCTATCCGGGCTGGAACCGGCAGCGCCTGTCCCCTCAATCCCGTCGGCCTCGGCTACGACCCCTCCGACTGGAAACTGGTCAACCATGAACCGCCCCGCATCGAGAATCCGAAGCACCCGGTGGCCAGGCCCACCCACAAACCTTTGCCCCCCCTGCCCGCGTTCTGGCAACCCCGCCCTGGGGGTGGCGGTCTCTGAAGGTGCAGAGGAACAGTTCGGTGGTCGGTTAGTATTTTCAGCCAAACTCAACCAATACCAAGCCATCAATGGCGCCGTGATGCCGGGCGCCATCCTGCTTTCACCAGGAGTGGCCAAGGCGGTGGTGCCGGGAGATGCTGAAGCGCTATCCCGGGGACCTGGGTCGAGAGGAGGCGCTGGCGACGGGCTGGGAACCTTCGGGGGATGGGAGAGAGAGCATCCGGTCGCATCCGCGGCGCTCGGGTCGTAAATGCGGGCCGTCTGGCGTTTCAGCCGGACTGTTCTCTGAGCGACTGTTCCTGCAAGGCCAGATAGTTCTTCTCCAGCTCGGCCAGCCGGGCTTCCAGTTCGGTGATGGTCTCGTCCCGGGTGGCAATCTGGTTTTCCAGCCTTTCCCGTTGTTCGGCGAGCGTGTTTTCGTACTTGAGTTCTTCCTTGAGCAGGGTGGCGATCTGGTTGCAGAGGAATTCGTTTTCCTCCTTGTAGCCTTGCAGTTCGTCGAGGACGTCCTGGGGAGTGCCGGCTGGGGGCTCGTCGGCCTCGTTCTGCTGTTGCAGGAACTCGACGTTCTTCATCAGCGTTTCGTATTCCTGTTCGACGAGGGAGAGCTGATCTTCCAGTAGCTGTTTTTCCTCGCGGATGTTCTGCAGCGCCGTTTCGAGTTCCGCGGAACGGGATTCGGCGGGCAGGTGCTTTTCCAGTTCCGCTTCCAGGTGCTGGATGGTTTCTTTCGACCGGCGCAGTTTTTCGGCCAGGGCGAAGACCTGGGTCTTGAAGCCTTCGAGATTGTTGATCCGCTCGAGATAGGTGCGCAGGCGGAATTGCAGTTCGGCCAGGCGGGCGTTGAAGGCCCGGTTGATGCCATCGAAATAGTCGGCGATCTGCTGCCAGTAGAGGTGCTCGTCCTCACCGGCGGCGCACACGGCCAGCTCGCCTTCGAGCACGCGGATGCGAAACTCGCAGGCCTGGTGCAGGCGTTCGGCCTCCGGCGAATTGGTGCCGGCCTGTTCGGCCTTGCGGCGGGTTCGTTCCAGTTCCAGTTCCAGCCCCTGGAGCAGCATTTGCCGGGCGTCAGCGGCGTCATCGGCGCCACCGCCGGCGAGCTGGCGCCGAAGCCGCCGGTTGCGCCAGGTCAGGAACGCCAGCGCCGCGCTCATCAGGATGAACGTTTCGATGATCAGCAGCCAGGCGACGTCGGTATCGAGTGCGATGTCCATACGAAAATGGGGTACGCCAATCAATGGCGGTTCGTGGAAGATCCAGCGGCCGTCCGGGCGGGAACTTGAGTCCGTCCGTGACCGGCTGGCTCGTCCCCGGTAGAATTGTGGATTGGCCACTTGCTGGAGCGTCCCGATGAATGCCACCCCCACCGGTACCCTGTACATCTTTTCCGCCCCCTCGGGGGCCGGCAAGACCAGTCTGGTCAAGGCCTTGCTGGAAGCCATGGACGGCATCGAGGTGTCCGTCTCCCACACCACCCGGCCGCCGCGGCCCGGCGAGGTGGACGGGGTGGATTACCATTTCGTGGATGTGCCCACGTTCGAGAAAATGGTGGCTGAGGGCGCCTTCCTCGAACATGCCCGGGTGTTCGACAATTACTATGGCACGGCGCGGAGTTCCGTGGAGCGCCGTCTGCAGGCCGGGGTGGACGTGATCCTGGAGATCGACTGGCAGGGGGCGCGCCTGGTGCGGGAACAGTTTCCCGACGCGGTGGGGGTGTTCATCCTGCCGCCGTCGCGGGCGGCCCTGGAAGCGCGCCTGCGGGGGCGGGGCCAGGACAGCGAGGAGGTGATCGCCCGGCGCATGCGCGATGCGGTGCGCGAAATGTCCCACTATGCCGAATTCGACTACCTGGTGATCAACGACGATTTCGCTACCGCGCTGGACGAATTGCGGGCCATCGTCACCTGTCACCGCCTGGCCACCCCCCGCCAGCAGGCCCGGCATGCCGATTTGCTGGCCCGGCTACTGGCCTGACCGGGTCAGGATCATTACTAAGACCAACGACACTAAAGCAAGATTCAGAGCGTCCCAAACGTTTCGGATCAAGGCGCAGCCCGCCGGGAATGGCGAGCCCTTGCCAAGGGCTGCAACGCCGAGCCGGAACGTTTGGGACGCTCCCTTCGGGCGGGCATCTGGGCGGCCATTCGCGGCGTTGCCGCGGCTTGCCATGGGTGTGCCATGGCGGCGCCACGGCGCCTTGCGCCTGACCGCCCAGATGCCCGCTGAATCTTGCTTTAGTGTCGTTGGTCTTAGTACAATTTCCGGTCACCTTGCGAATTGACCCCCGCTCGCCGTGCCGGCGGGCGCCATCCGGAGAGAACCCATGGCTCGCGTTACCGTCGAAGACTGCCTCGAAAACGTCAAGAACCGCTTTGAACTGGTGCTGGTGGCCGCCAAGCGCGCCCGCCAGCTTTCCAAGGGGGCCGAGCCCCTGGTGCCCGAGGAGAACGACAAGCCGACCGTCATCGCCCTGCGCGAGATCGCCGAGAACCTGGTCAATGCCGACATCCTGGAAGAGCAGGAGCCGGTGATCCAGGAAGAGCTGCTGGAGGAGCCCACCGCCGAGGATCAGGCCATCGCCGAGGAGACCGGCAACCAGCCCCTGTCCGAGATGGACGTGGCGGCGGCCATCAAGGCGGCCCTGGAGAGCGACCTGGCCGGTGGGGGCGGGGCCGCCGCGGAGGCGGACGCGGGCGAGAAGACGGTCGAATCCGGCGAGGAAGGCGAGACAGGAGGCGAGTAATCGCCACCCCCGGCACACAGCTTCAGGAGACCGGTGCCGAATTTCGCATCAGCGATCTGTGTGAGATTCTGGAAACCTATCTCGAGCCGGAGCAGGTCAGCGAGGTCTATGCGGCCTACCTGTTCGGCGCCGAGGCCCACGAGGGCCAGCAGCGCCTCTCCGGCGAACCCTACATCACCCATCCCATCGCCGTGGCCCGCATCCTTGCCGAGATGCACATGGACCACAAGAGCATCGCCGCGGCCATCCTGCATGACGTGATCGAGGACACCGGCATCGCCAAGGAACAGGTGGCCGAGCGCTTCGGGGAGGAGATCGCCGAGCTGGTCGACGGCGTCAGCAAGCTCACCCACATCCAGTTCGAATCGAAGGCCGAGGCCCAGGCCGAGAACTTCCGCAAGATGATGCTGGCGATGGTGCGGGACATCCGCGTCATCCTCATCAAGCTGGCCGACCGCCTGCACAACATGCGTACCCTGGGCGTGATGCGCCCCGACAAGCGCCGGCGCATCGCTCGCGAGACGCTCGAGATCTACGCCCCCATCGCCAACCGCCTGGGCATGAACCGCATGCGCCTGGAGCTGGAGGATCTGGGTTTCGCCGCCCTCCATCCCATGCGCTACCGGGTGCTGCGCGAGAGCCTGAAACGGGCCCGGGGCAACCGCAAGGAGATCGTCGGCAAGCTGCAGGAGGCCATTCAGGCGCGCCTCGAACAGGAGGGGCTGGCCGGCGAGGTGATCGGCCGCGAGAAGCACCTGTATTCCATCTACAAGAAGATGAAGGACAAGCACCTGGCCTTCAGCGAGGTGATGGACGTCTACGCCTTCCGCATCATCGTCGACTCGGTGGACACCTGCTACCGGGTGCTGGGCGCGGTGCACAATCTCTACACGCCCATGCCGGGCAAGTTCAAGGACTATATCGCCATCCCCAAGGCCAACGGTTACCAGTCCCTGCACACGGTGCTGTTCAGCCCCTACGGCGTGGCGCTGGAAGTCCAGATCCGCACCGCGGAGATGCACAAGGTGGCCGAGTCGGGGATCGCCGCCCACTGGCTGTACAAGAGTTCCGACGAGGCGGCCGGCAACAGCGCCCAGATCCGCGCCCGCCAGTGGCTGCACGATCTGCTGGAGATCCAGCAGAAGGCCGGCAATTCCATCGAGTTTCTCGAAAGCGTCAAGATCGATCTCTTTCCCGACGAGGTGTACGTGTTCACTCCCCAAGGCGACATCATGGTGTTGCCGCGCGGCTCCACGGCGGTGGACTTCGCCTATGCGGTGCACACCGACGTGGGCAACCAGTGCGTGGCGGCCAAGATCGACCGGCGCCTCGTGCCCTTGCGCACCGAACTCTACAACGGCGCCACGGTGGAGATCATCACCTCCAAGGGCGCCCAGCCCAACCCCGCCTGGCTCGATTTCGTGCACACCGCCAAGGCCCGCACCCACATCCGCAACGTGCTCAAGAACCTCGAACGCGAGGAAGCGGTGATGCTCGGCGCCCGCCTGCTCAACAAGAGTCTGGCCGCCCACGGCGCCAGCCTCGAAAGCCTGTCGGAAGAGCAGACCCGCCGGGTGCTGGCCGAATTCAATTACGCCGAGCTCGACGATCTCTACAGCGACATCGGCCTGGGCAACCAGATGCCCATGGTCATCGCCCGCGCCCTGCTCCAGGGCGAGGAGCATCTTGGCGACGAAGCCGCCCGGCCGAAGCCCCTGGCCATCAAGGGCACCGAAGGCGCGGTGGTCACCTTCGCCAAGTGCTGCCGGCCGATCCCCGGCGATCCCATTCTCGGCTTCGTCACCTCCGGCCGGGGCATCGTGATCCACACCGAAGACTGCAAGAACGTGGCCGAATACCGCAACCGGCCCGAGAAGTGGATCGACGTGGCCTGGGAGGCCGATCTGGAAGGCGAGTTCCCCATCGACATCAAGCTGCTGGTGCTCAACCAGCGCGGCGTGCTGGCCAAGGTGGCGGCCACCCTCTCCGACATGGAGGCCAACATCGAGAACGTGAGCATCGAGGAGCGCGACGGCATGCACTCCACTCTCAGTTTCACGGTGATGGTCCGCAACCGCCGCCACCTGGCGCGGATCATGCGCAGCCTGCGCAGCCTGGAGATGGTGCAGCGGATCTACCGCCTGAAGAAGTAGGCCTCAAGGGCCCTGTGTGCATGTCAAACGCCTGTCCAGGCCTCCGGAACGGCGTTTTCGCGCCGGGCGTTTCCTTCGCCCGCGGCCCCGTGCGACAATTCCGCCGGTTTCTTCACGAGGTCAGGATCCATGGCAAAGGAAATCATCCGCACCGATCGGGCCCCCCAGGCCATCGGCACCTATTCCCAGGCGGTGAAGGTCAACGGCACCGTCTATCTTTCCGGCCAGATCCCGCTGGTGCCCGAGACCATGGCGATGGTCGAGGGCGACATGGCTGCCCAGATCCGGCGGGTGTTCGACAATCTCGCCGCCGTGTGCGAGGCCGCCGGCGGCACGCTCGCCGACATCGTCAAGCTCAACGTGTTTCTCACCGATCTGGGCCATTTCCCGCTGGTCAACGAGATCATGGCCGAATACTTCCGCGAGCCCTACCCGGCGCGCGCCGCCATCGGCGTGGCCGCCCTGCCCAAGGGGGCCGGCGTGGAGATGGACGCCGTGATGGTGCCCGGGGATTGACGCCAGCCCGTTTCCTCGCCCATGCCGCGTGAACACAGGGACGTGACGCGCACTGCTGCCGCCCTGCCCGTGACCGCCCTCAAGGGCGTGGGGCCGCGCATGGCCGAAAGGCTGGCGAAGCTCGGCATCCACCAGGTGGCGGATCTGCTCTTCCACCTGCCCCTGCGCTACGAGGATCGCACCCGGGTCACGCCCATCGGCGCCCTGCGGCCCGGCCGCGAGGCGGTGATCGTGGGCACCGTGGAGCTGACCGAGGTGAAGTTCGGCCGGCGGCGGATGCTGCTCTCGCGCCTGTCCGACGGCACCGGGTTTCTCACCCTGCGCTTCTTCCATTTCAACGCCCGCCAGCAGCAGGCCCTGGCGCGGGGCGTGGTGCTGCGCTGCTTCGGCGAGGTGCGCAAGGGCCCCGGCGGGCTGGAGATGGTGCATCCCGAATACCGCGCCGTGGACAGCGACGAGCCGGTGGCGATGGAAGAGAGCCTGACCCCCATCTATCCGGCCACCGAAGGCGTGCACCAGCTCACCCTGCGCAATCTCACCGACCAGGCGCTCCAGTGCCTGGCGCGCGGCGAGCTGCACCTGCCCGAATTGATCCCCGAGGCCCTGCGCGACGACGCCGATCTGCCCTCGTTGGCCGAGTCCCTGCGCTTTCTGCACCGCCCGCCGCCCGATGTCTCGCTCGACTCGCTGGCCGAGCCCGATCACCCCATGCGCCAGCGCCTGGTGCTGGAGGAACTGCTGGCCCACACCCTCAGCCTGCGCCGGCTGCGCAGCCGGGTGCAAAAGCATCCCGGCTTTCCGCTGCGCGGCGGCGAGGCGCTGATCGAACGCTTTCTCGCCACCCTGCCCTTCGAACTGACCGGCGCCCAGCGCCGGGTGGCGGCCGAGATCGACGCGGATCTGGCTCGTGGCGTGCCCATGCAGCGCCTGGTGCAGGGCGACGTGGGCGCCGGCAAGACCCTGGTGGCCCTGCTGGCGGTGCTGCGCGCCGTGGGCTCCGGCCACCAGGCGGCGCTGATGGCGCCCACCGAAATCCTGGCCGAGCAGCACTACCGCAACTTCCGCGACTGGCTGGCGCCGCTGGGCATCGAAGTCGCCTGGCTGTCGGGCAAGCTGCGCGCCTCGGCGCGGCGCGAGGCCCTGGCGGCGCTGGCGGCCGGCGAGAGCGCGGTGGCCGTGGGCACCCATGCCCTGTTCCAGGAGGAGGTGGCCTTCGCCCGCCTGGCCCTGGTGGTGGTGGACGAGCAGCACCGCTTCGGCGTGCACCAGCGCATGGCCCTGCGCGAGAAGGGCCGCCAGGACGGGCGGGTGCCCCACCAGCTCATCATGACCGCCACCCCCATTCCCCGAACCCTGAGCATGGTGGCCTACGCGGATCTGGACTGCTCGGTGATCGACGAACTCCCGCCCGGCCGCAAGCCGGTGGAGACGGTGGTGATCCGCGATACCCGGCGCGACGAGGTGGTGGCCCGGGTCCATGCGGCCTGCCGCGGCGAGGGCCGCCAGGCCTACTGGGTCTGCACCCTGATCGAGGAATCGGAGGCCCTGCAGGCTCAGGCCGCCGAGGACACCGCCGCGCAACTGGCCGAGGCCCTGCCCGACGTGCGGGTGGGCCTGGTGCACGGGCGCATGAAGGCCGGCGAGAAGGAGGCGGTGATGGCCGCCTTCAAGGCCGGCGAAATCGATCTGCTGGTGGCCACCACGGTCATCGAGGTGGGGGTGGACGTGCCCAACGCCAGCCTCATGATCATCGAGAACGCCGAGCGCCTGGGCCTGGCCCAGCTCCACCAGCTTCGCGGCCGCGTGGGCCGCGGTCGCGCCGCCTCGGTCTGCGTGCTGATGTATCATGGCGAGCTGAGCGACACGGCCCGCGAACGCCTCGGTACCCTGCGCGCGACCACCGACGGTTTCGCCATCGCCCGCAAGGATCTGGAGCTGCGCGGCCCCGGCGAGGTACTGGGCACCCGCCAGACCGGCCTCATGCAGTTGCGCATCGCCGATCTGCAGCGTGACAGCCACCTGCTCCCCGAGGTGGCCCGCCTCGCGGATCGGCTGCTGGCCGACTACCCCGATCACGTCCAGCCGCTCATCGATCGCTGGATCGGCGAGGCGACGCGCTACGGCGAGGTTTGATTCAACAGCCTGTGTCCGGGAGAGAAATCGAAGGGAGGCGAACATGGGAAAAATGGAACGCCTGCGACAGCAGATTCTGTCGGGGCAGTCGGATGCCAACATTGCGTTTCAGGCGCTTCGCCTGTATCTGAAGTCGCTCGGGTTTGCAGAACGGATCAAAGGAGACCATCATATCTTCACGCACCCTCGGGTGGAGGAAATCATCAACCTTCAGCCCAAGGGGGCCAAGGCCAAGCCCTATCAGGTCAAGCAGATTCGGGGCATCCTCGTCAAATACCGTTTCGGAGTATCCGGCCATGATTCGCTATGAAATGATCATCTACTGGAGCGATGAAGATCAGGCCTTCATCGTGGAGGTGCCCGAATTGCCGGGTTGCATGGCCGACGGTCAGAGTTACGAGGAAGCCGTACGCAATGCCGAACGGGTGATCGAAGAATGGATTGAAACCGCGCGTGAAGAGGGGCGGCCCATTCCCGAGCCGAAGGGTCGCTTGCGCTATGCCTGAGCGGAGCGGCGCCGGTGGCGACGGCCCGGCCGCGTTTTCATGAACCGCTTCGGTCAGCATGCCGCCGAGCCGGTGTGGCGCGGGCGTCGGGCGCTGTTCGCCCATCCGGTGCCGGCACGGGTGGCGCCCTGGCTGTTCGATCCGGGTTCGCTCACCCGCCGGCTGGTGGCGCGCTGTGGCGGGGGCTTTCGGGTGCGGGTGCTGGGCCAGGGCTGGGCGCGGCCCCTGCTCAACGAGGCCACCCGCCTTGGCCTGCCGCCGCAGCAGGTGGCCCTGATCCGCGAGGTGCAGCTCCTGTGCCATGAGGTGCCCTGGGTCTATGCCCGCACCGTGATCCCCCACAGCACCCTGCGCGGCGCCCAGCGCCATCTGGCCCATCTGGGCACCCGGCCCCTCGGCGCCGTGCTGTTCGCCGATCCCGGCCTGCGCCGCGAGGACGTGGAGGTGGCCTGCATGACCGCCCGCCACTGGCTCTTCCATACCGCCGTGCAGGGCCTGCCCGAGCCGCCGGCGCGGATCTGGGGGCGCCGCTCCGTCTTCTTCACCGGTGGCAAGCCGCTTCTGGTCAACGAGGTGTTTCTGCCGACGCTGGTGGCAGGTTATTGAACGACACAAAATCGTTTTGACACGATTTTGTGTCGCCCCGTAGGGCGGCTCAAGCGCAGCGGAGCCGCCATGTCGGGTGATTCTTTGCCGGCTCCGCTGCCCTTGAGCCGGCCTGCCTCCTGGGAAAACCGAATGTCGTTTCCAGCTACTTGTCCCCAGCCACCCGCCACCGCATCATCGCGGCTTGCCCCGCTCCTACACGACACTGGCTGGGAAAGAATGGCGTTGGGTTTTCCCCGCCACCCGCTACCGCCCGCCCCACTGGCGAACGTATTCGTACATGACGATGGAGGCGGCGATGCTCACGTTGAGGCTTTCGGTCTGGCCGAACAGGGGGATCGCCAGGCCGCGCACGTCCGGGTAGCGGGCCGGCTCGAAGGTGATGCCGAGGCCCTCGTTGCCGAGGATGAAGGCGGAGCGCCGCGGCAGTTCGATGGCATCGAGGCGCTCGGCGCCGCCGGCCTCGAGGCGGAACAGGGTGTAGCCGGCCTCGCGCAGTTCGGCGTGGCTGTCGGCAAAGCGCGCGTGGAAGCGGGCCGGCACCTTGCGGAAGGCGCCCTTGGCCGGGGCCGGGTCGAAGGGTTCGGCGCCGATCAGGTGGATGGCGTGGGCGCCGAAGGCCTCGGCGCTGCGGAAGATCTTGGGAATGTTGAAGCCGGCCTTGAGGTGGTCGAGCACCAGCACGAAGTCGTGGCAGCCGGGCTCGGCCAGGCGGTTGCGCAGGCGATCCTTCTCGTAACGCCTGAGGGCGTTGCGGCGGTAACTCTGGCGGGCCTTGCGTTCCTGACGGCTGACCATGGGGATTCCCGGGCGTTGAAAGGGCGGCCATGATAGCCTGCGGGAAGGGGACGGCGAAATTCCCCTACGATCCGCAGGTTGAAATATAAGAAATCGCTAATATACTAGCATTTCGGTCAGACATTGGAGAGCGAATACCATGCACTGGAACATCAAGGAAATCGAGGCCCCGGAGCTGGCCCGCTGGATGGAAGAGAAGGGTGAGGATCTGCGCGTGATCGACGTGCGCGAGATGGGCGAGATCACCGCCGGCACCATTCCCGGCGCCGAGCCCATGCCCATGGCCTCCATTCCCCTGCGCCTGAACGAACTGGACAGGGACAAGGACACCGTGTTCATCTGCCGCAGCGGCGCCCGCTCGGCGCAGGTCTGCATGTTCCTGCAGCAGCAGGGATTCGACAAGGTCTACAATCTGCGCGGCGGCATGTTCGGCTGGGCCCGCAGCGGCCAGCAGATCAGCCTGCCGAAAACGGCCTGATTCCGTTTCCGGCCGGCGTGCTGCGCCCCCGCCCGGGGGCGTCTTCGTCGCGGCTCAGTCCGCCCCGCCGGTGTGTTCGAGCAGCGGGAAGATCCGCTCGTCCTCGTAGGCCAGGCGCTGGCGGATCAGGTTGAAGATTTCCCGGCTCTCCTCCAGCAACTGCTGGTGCTCGCTGTCCGAGACCTCCGGCTGACACCAGCGGCGCAGGTAGCCGGAGAAGCGCTTTTTCAGCGCCCGGGCGCTGTCGTGGAACTCCTGCACGGCCTTGCGGGTGGTCTCGTCGTCGTGCCGGGCCAGCTCCTGGTAGAGGGCGTTGTCCTCGAACACCAGATGCAGCCAGACCTTCTCCTTGAAACGCTTCATCAGTTCGCAGACCACGGGGTTGTTGTGCAGGTGGGGGTGCTCCACCAGCACGGCGAGCACCTCGCACAGATGGGCGATTTCCCGGTTCTGGGCCTGCAGTTCTTCGAGGGTGTACATGCACGGAAGCCTTGTGGGTGTGGTTTGCCCGGGATTATACCCCGGCCGGCGCCGCCGGCCCTGATCGGCGCGGTTTACCCGCCTTGCGGCAGGGATTATGATTGACAGCTTCCTGTTCTGCCGCCGCGGCCCGTGGATGAATCGACCGTCATGACCATGAAATACAAGACCGACGACCTGCGCATCACCGCCATGAGCGAGGTGGTGCCGCCGGTCCAGCTCCACCAGGATCTGCCCATCACCGATCCGGTGAGCCGGCTGATCTTCGACACCCGCACGGCCATCCACAACATCCTCTTCGGGCGCGACGACCGCCTGCTGGTGATCATCGGCCCCTGTTCGGTACACGATCCCGAATCCGCCATCGAGTATGCGGGCCGCCTGGCGGCCCTGCGCGAGGCGCTGGCGGAGGATCTGCTGGTGGTGATGCGGGTCTATTTCGAGAAGCCCCGCACCACCGTCGGCTGGAAGGGGCTGATCAACGATCCGGATCTGGACGGCAGCTTCCGAATCAACAAGGGCCTGCACATCGCCCGCCAGCTGCTGCTGGAGATCAACGGCCTCGGCGTGCCGGCGGCCACCGAATTCCTGGATCTGATCACCCCCCAGTACATCGCCGATCTGATCAGCTGGGGCGCCATCGGCGCGCGCACCACCGAATCCCAGGTGCACCGGGAGCTGGCCTCGGGCCTCTCCTGCCCCGTGGGCTTCAAGAACGGCACCGACGGCACCCTGCGGGTGGCGGTGGACGCCATCCGCGCCGCCAGCCAGCCCCACAACTTCCTCTCGCTGACCAAGGCCGGCCACTCGGCCATCTTCGCCACCACCGGCAACGAGGACTGCCACATCATCCTGCGCGGCGGGCGCGAGCCCAACTACGACGCCGCCCACGTGGCCGAGGCGGTGCGCCAGCTCCAGGAGGCCGGCGTGCAGGACCGGCTGATGATCGACTTCAGCCACGCCAACTCCCGCAAGCAGTATGAGCGCCAGGTGGAGGTGGGCCATGACGTGGCCGGCCAGATCGCCGCCGGCAACGGGCACATCATGGGGGTGATGATCGAGAGCCACCTCAAGCCCGGCCGCCAGGACGCCGAGCCGGACAAGCCGCTGGAATACGGCGTCTCCATCACCGATCCCTGTCTGGGCTGGGACGACTCGGAACCCCTCCTGCGAGAACTGGCCGAGGCGGTGCGCCAGCGCCGCGCCCGCGCCGAGGTGGCGTGAGGGGAGGAGCCGTGGGAGCGGCGCCCTCGCCGCGATGAACAAGGCCGCGCGATGCGTGCCGAATGACCAGGTCCGACGAAGTCGCAAGCGCCATGGTTATTCCTCGTCCCCCGGCTGGTCGCGGCGAGGGCGCCGCTCCTACAGCCGGGAAAATACCTGCACATAACACGAAAAAAGCCCCGGTGACGGGGCTTTTTTCGTGGCTGAGAGGAAGAGGACTTCAGGCGGCCATCGCCTTCTGCAGCTTCCTGATGGCGTTGTTCTCGATCTGGCGGATCCGTTCGGCCGAGACGTGGTACTTGTCGGCGAGCTGGTGCAGGGTGGCCTTGTCCTCGGTCAGCCAGCGGGATTCGATGATGTCCCGGCTGCGTGCGTCGAGGGTGTCCATGGCTTCCTGCAGCTGCTCGTGATGATGGGCCTCCCAGTCCTCGGCCTCGATGATGCGGGACGGTTCGTGCTGCACGTCCTGCAGGTACGAGACCGGGGAGAAGGTGGGCCGGTCGTCGTCCGAATCGGGTTCGTCGAAGGCGATGTCCTGACCGCTCATGCGGGATTCCATTTCCAGCACGTCGGCCCGGGTGACGCCGAGATCCTTCGCCACCGTTTCCACTTCCTCGTGGTTCAGCCAGCCCAGGCGCTGCTTGGCGCTGCGCAGGTTGAAGAACAGCTTGCGCTGGGCCTTGGTGGTGGCCACCTTGACGATCCGCCAGTTGCGCAGGATGAACTCGTGGATCTCGGCGCGGATCCAGTACACGGCGAAGGAGACCAGGCGCACGCCCACCTTCGGGTCGAAGCGCTTGACCGCCTTCATCAGGCCGATGTTGCCTTCCTGGATGAGATCCGCCAGGGGCAGGCCATAGCCGCTGTAGCCCCGGGCGATGTGCACCACGAACCGCAGGTGCGACAGAATCAGCTTCTGCGCGGCACCCAGATCGCCCTTTTCCTGCAGACGGGTGGCCAGATCCTTTTCTTCCTCCGCGCTGAGCATCGGAATCGAACGGGTGGCCTGGATGTAGGCGTCCAGGTTCCCGGCCGGTACAGCCAACTGCATTGCAAGGTCCTTGTTCATGGTTCTATCCCCCGTGGAAAGATTCGTCTTCATGTTAGCACTCGGGCTCTTAGAGTGCCAAGGCAGGGGAAAGTTCACGCCACGCGAAGGGACATTCAGTGATTTGGATCAATTGCGGCGGGGGAGGCAGGCAGTTCGGCCTCGTGCCAGGGCGAGAGGCGAAGCCCCTCGGGCGTGCACAGGCAGATCCGGTTGCGCCCCCCCTCCTTGGCGGCATACAGGGCCTGGTCGGCGCGGGCCAGGAAGTCGGAGATGTGCAGATCCGGGAAGTCGGCGGTGCCGGCCACGCCCACGCTGATGGTCACGTCCACGTCGGCGGGTCGGCGGGCCTGGACGTCACGCCGCAGGGCTTCAAGGCGAGTGAGTACTTGCTCCTGGGTATTTTGGCGCACCAGCACGCAGAATTCCTCGCCGCCGAAGCGCACCACCATGTCGTCGGGAAACGCGCGGTTGAGCAGGTTGCCCATCTCGGCCAGCACGTGATCGCCGGTGATGTGGCCCTGGGTGTCGTTGATCCGCTTGAAGTGGTCGAGATCGATGATGACCGCCCAGGTGGGCTGGTTGGCCGGCTCGCGCAGGAATTCCTCGCCGTGGTCCACCAGGTAGCGGCGGCTGTGCACGCCGGTGAGGCTGTCGGTGACCGCCACCCAGCGGATCTTCTCGGTCTGGGCCTTGAGGGCGTCGTACTGGTGCTTGATCAGCAGCAGGGCGCGCACCCGCGCCAGCAGGATCTCCTCCACGATGGGCTTGGCCACGAAGTCGTTGCCCCCGGCGTGGAAGATTTCCACCTGGGTCTGCTGATCGTCGGCCGAGGTCAGCAGCAGCACCGGCAGCTCCTGCTGGGAGAAGTGGAACTTGGCGCGGATGGCGTGCAGCAGATCGCCGCCGGTCATCTCGCCCACCGTGTAGAAATCGGTGATCACCATGTCGAAGTGCTCGGCGTCTTCCGGTTCGCTGCGCATCCTGGCCAGCAGCCGGTAGGCTTCTTCGGCCGAGTTGGTGTGGTGATAGGTGAGGCCGTGCTTGTCGAGCATCTTGCAGGTGACGGCGGCGGAGGTGCGGCTGTCCTCCACGAACAGGATGTGCCCCGAGAGCCCGGAGTTGCGCTGCAGGAAGCTCTTGATGAAGGCGCCGAAGGCCTTGTAGCCGTTGGACTTGTCGAAGTAGTCGGTGACCCCGGCCTCGAAGCCTTCGCGCAGCAGGCGGTTGTCGGCATCGCCGGAGACCACGATCACCGGCGTGTAATGATGGTGATCCGACTCGCGCACCCGGCGGGAGAGGGCCAGGCCGTCCATGTCGGAGAGCAGCAGGGCGGTGGTGATGAGATCGAAACGGCCCCGCTCCAGCGCCGCCAGGGCCGCCGCGCCGGAGGCGGCGGTGACCACCTCGGTGTGATCCAGCTCCTCGCGCAGGATCCGGGAGAGGATCTCGCGGGTCAGCGCCGAGGTGTCGACCACGAGGATGCGGGTGATGGCGTCGTTCATCGCGCTCCGGGGCACATGCCCCCAATGGAATCAATCTGGAATCTTATGTCAGTATCGGCAGAACGTTCGCACAGTTTATCGGAAATTCAGGGCTTTCCGGCGGGTTTGGGAAAGTATCGAACGCCGTCCAGATCGCGGAAATCCTCGTCCTGGGTCCAGAGCGTGGCGCCATGGGCGCGGGCCGTGGCCAGGATGATGCTGTCCGCCATGGGCAGCCCGAGTTCGAGGCCGAGCGCGGCGGCCTGGATGGCCAGGGGCGCATCCAGCGACACCTCCCGGCCCTGTTGCATGACCGCCAGTACCTGGATGGCGGCGTCCCGGCCACGCTGGCGCTGGACCACCTTGCTGACCTCGTAGAGCGTGATGGTCGGGACGATCAGTTGCTCGGGGGACGAGAGGGGTTCCAGGAAGGCTTCGGCATTGGGACCGTCGGCGAAGAACTCCAGCCAGGCGGAGGAGTCCACCACGTGTTTCACAGGCGGTCGTCCTCGCGCGGCACCGCCGTATCGATACCCCTGAGAAAGCCGCGCAGTGCCGTGATGGGGCGCTCGGGGACGAGTTCGATGCGATCGCCGAAGTCGATGATCCGCAGCTTCTGGCCGGGATGCAGGTTCATGGACTCGCGGATCCGCTTCGGAATCACGACCTGGAATTTTGGAGAAATTTTCACGGCTTCCATGTTTCCGGCCTCCGCAGGCAGGTTGGTATTACAAAAAGCTAGTCGATGGCGTTTCCGTTGGCAAGTTTGACAACGTTGTGCGGAAACGGTTTCCCGGCCGTTTTGTTTGCGCGTTCCGAATCAGGTCGGCTCGATTTCCCGCAGATGCCGGCCCACGGCCAGCCAGGAGCCGGCCAGGCCCAGGCCGATGCCGGTGGCGAGCAGGGTGAGGAGTTCCCCGCCGCCCAGGCCGGCGAGGCGGAAGGGGCTCTGGTAGAGCCCGGCCAGGCGTTCCACCGGGCCGGCCAGGGTCCACAGGGCCAGGCTCACGAGCAGCGCGGAGATCAGGCCGCCGAACAGGCCGTACCAGAAGCCGGTGTAGAGGAAGGGGCGGCGGATGAAGGCGTCGGAGCCGCCCACCAGCTTCATCACCACGATCTCCTGGCGGCGGTTCTGGATCGCCAGACGAATGGTGTTGCCCACCACCAGCAGCACGGCCAGGCCCAGCAGCAGGCCCAGCACCAGCACGCCCCGGCGCACCAGCTCCATGATCACGTACAGCCGCTTGACCCACTGCATGTCGAGCTGGGCCAGGTCCACCGGGCCGTACTGCTTCAGGTGGGTCAGGAGCCGTTCGGCCGCCTCCGGGGTGGCGGCCGCGGGGGCGGGGGTGACGATCAGCACCGGCGGCAGGGGGTTTTCGTCCAGGGCCTTGAGGGCGTCGCCGAAGCCCGACAGGCGCTCGAACTCGGCCAGGGCCTTCTCGCGGGGGAGGTAGTCCACCGCCGCCACCTGGGGCAGGCGGCGCAGGGTGGCGGCCAGGCGGCGGGCCCGCTCATCGCCCACGTTGCGCTTGAGGAACAGGGAGATCCGCGAGGCGCTGTCCCAGCCGCCGGTGAGCTGCTGCACGTTGTCCAGCAGCACGTGCAGGCCGGCGGGCAGGGCCAGGGCGATGCCGATCACCGCCGCGGTCATCAGGCTGGCCAGGGGCGCGCGGGCGAGCTGGCCGAGGCTGTAGAAGAACACCTGCAGGTGGCGCAGCAGGTGCACGCGGGCGGCGGTCAGGGGGGCGGCCATCAGGCGGCGGCTCCGGGCGCCGTGTCGCCCACCAAGCGGCCTTCGCGCAGGGTCAGGCGGCGGTAGGGCAGGGTTTCGATCAGGGCGATGTCGTGGGTAGCCACCAGCACGGTCACGCCCACCCGGGCGAAGTCCTCGAAGATCCCCATGATCTCGCGTGACAGTTCCGGGTCCAGGTTGCCGGTGGGCTCGTCGGCCAGCAACAGCGGCGGCTTGTGGACCACCGCGCGGGCGATGCCCACCCGCTGCTGTTCACCGCCGGAGAGGGTCACCGGCATGGCCTTTTCCCGGCCCAGCAGGCCCACCTTGTCGAGCGCGGCGCGCACCCGCTTGCCGATCTCCCGGTGGGGCAGGCCGGCGATCACCAGCGGCAGGGCCACGTTGTCGAACACGCTGCGGTCGAACAGGAGCTGGTGATCCTGGAAGACGATCCCGAGCTGGCGGCGAAACGCCGGAATCCGCCGGCGTTCCACGCGGGCGGTGTTCTGGCCGTTGATCAGCACCTGCCCGCGGGTGGGCCGCTCGATCAGGGCGATGAGCCGCAGCAGGGTGCTCTTGCCGGCCCCCGAGTGGCCGGTGAGGAAGGCCATCTGGCCGCGGGGCTGGTGGAAGCTGACGTCGCTGAGGGCCTCGTGGCCGCCGGGATAGCGCTTGAAGG
>JALSSV010000089.1 GCA_026984045.1 Chromatiales bacterium
CGATCTTGACGATATAGGGGGCCAGGAGCGGGTTGACCATGATCAGGTGGCATTCGTCGGTGAGCACCAGGGTCGGCCTCGGATCGTGCTGATACCGCTCGATCAGGCCGTGGATATGATTGATGAGTCCCATGTAGGCCACCGTCAGCTGGTCCTCGTAGCCGTCACGGGCCAGGATGCCCAGATCGACGAAAGTAGCATCCACTTCGGGCCAGGGCGTGCCCTCGCGGTTGAAAAAGTTGCCAGCCAGTCCCGTGCAGAACATCTCCATGGCATCGGCCATCTCCCCGGCCCGTTTGCGGCGCGATTCCTCCAGGCCCTCGAGGGTGCGCAGGGCCCTGACGACATCTTCGGTCAGCACCTGTTTCCGGCCCACCCGTTTGACCTCCCGGGCGGCTTGGATCAGGGCCTTGCGGATGAGCAGACGGTCGGCGCGGCGCAAACGCTCCTCTTCCCGGGGATCGCCGCCGGTGATCATGGTCCGGGCGGCGATTTCCATTTCGCCGAGCAGATCGCGCTCGGACAGATCCTCGTCTTCGTCGTCGTAGTCGTTGGTGGGATCGTCGTCGAGGTCGGTCGGCGAATCCAGATCCAGGTCGAGATGGTAGCGCCCGTCCAAGAGCTTGACGCCGTGCGCGAACGGCGGCACGGCGATGTCGGCATTGGGGGAGAATTGCACCCGGTTGACCGACAGCCCCTGTTTCTTGAACCACCGGGCCAGCAGGCCAAAGCTGTCCCCGGCCTCGATCACGAACAGGCGGGGGCGGTGCATGGCCATCATGTGCATCGTCAAATAAACCAGGGTGGCCGACTTGCCGGCCCCGGTGGGACCGATGATCAGCGTGTGGGCGTTTTTCTTCCGGTCTTTGAGGTTGAGCGGATCGAACATGACCGGCTCGCCGCCGCGGTTGAAAAACAGCATCCCCGGATGGCCGCTACCGGTGGAACGGCCGTAAAAAGGAGCCAGATTGGCGACATGGCGCGAGAACACCAGACGGGAGCGCCGGGCGTGTTTCTCGTCGAACTGATGGTCGTAAGCCATCGGCAGGTTTTTGATGTAGCTGTCGAGGGGGATCAGGTCCTGCCGGTCCACGATCGGCTGCAGGCCGGACGCGATGAGCAGGGACGCGGCCTGGCGCATTCGACCTTGGATGTCGTGAAGATCGCGGCCGCGAAGATAAAAAGCGGTCTGTAGCTGGTAGAGCTTATTGCCCCGGGCCAGCTCCTTGAGCGCCTTGTCGGCGTCCTCGGCGGCCAGTTCCGCTTCGGCCGAATCACCCACGGCGCGGCGGCGGATATGGTGCAGGTGGTTCTTCACCTGGTCCTGGGCGAGGACCGCCACGGTCATCGCCATGACCGTGCCCTCGGGCATGCGGTCGAACACCGAATAGATATGGTCGCCGATCCGCCGTTCAGCGGTCAGGGCCCCGATCTCGGGAATCCGCCGCAGCGCCTGGATGGTGATCGCCCGGTGCGGGAGACCGTCGAACCACCACAGCCCGTTCTCCTGATCGGAGTGGGGCAGACCCAGCATCAGCATTTCCGAGAAATCGTGCCCGAAGGGCCGCTCCGCTTCGCTTTCGGGCCAGGGCGTCTGGGCCAGGGCCGCCTCGGTATCGCCGGAGGTCAACAAGGGATTGGGATTGAGCCAGCGGAACATCCACTCGTACAGATCCCTACCCTCCAGCCGTTTCAGGC
>JALSSV010000090.1:5000-7787 GCA_026984045.1 Chromatiales bacterium
CCAATCAAACCGGGAGATAGCTGGTTCTCCGCGAAAACTATTGAGGTAGTGCGTCGGGTGATGACCTTCGGGGGTAGAGCACTGGATGGGCTAGGGGGGCGCGAGCCTTACCAAACCTAACCAAACTCCGAATACCGAAGAGCCGAGCCCGGCAGACAGACGGCGGGTGCTAAGGTCCGTCGTCGAGAGGGAAACAGCCCTGACCGCCAGCTAAGGTCCCCAAATCATGTCTCAGTGGGAAAGGATGTGGGAACCCCAAAACAACCAGGAGGTTGGCTTAGAAGCAGCCATCCTTTAAAGAAAGCGTAACAGCTCACTGGTCTAATCAAGGGTTCCTGCGCCGAAGATGTACCGGGGCTCAAGACATGTACCGAAGCTGCGGAATCGGTCGTCAGTTATCAGTATTCAGTTTTCGGAAAGAGCGTGAGTGATGTCGTGGTCGGTGGACGATCTGGAGGTCTTTCGGCGAGCCTATGAGGCTTCGCTGGAGGTTCACCGGGTCAGCCGCGGCTGGCCGCGGGCGGAGCAGTATGGCGGCGTGGCGGATCAGCTGCGTCGTTCGTCGAAGTCGATCTGTGCGTTGCTGGCCGAAGGGGTCGGACGGCAGCGCTCGTCGGATGCCGAGTTCCGGCGCTATTGCGTGATGGCGCTGGGCTCTGCGGATGAGACGGGTCTGTGGTTGCGTTACGCCCGGGACCTCGACTTCCTTGCAGAGGAGGCGTTTGCCCACTGGTGCGAGGAATACCGGGTGATCGCGCGCATGCTGCAGGGTCTGATCCGGCGGATGGATCACGGCGTCCGTTCTTCTGAAGACTGACTACCGGTAACTGACGACTGATTGGTAGCGGAGCGTTCCGTAGGCCGGTGAAGCCCGTTCGCGAGGACGGGTGGAGGTATCGGAAGTGCGCATGCTGACATGAGTAGCGATAAACAGAGTGAGAGGCTCTGTCGCCGAAAGTCCAAGGGTTCCTGCGCAAGGCTAATCCGCGCAGGGTGAGCCGGCCCCTAAGGCGAGGCCGAAAGGCGTAGTCGATGGGAACACGGTTAATATTCCGTGGCCTGGCGGAGGTGACGAATCCCGCAGATCGTCCGTCCTTATCGGATTGGACGGGCGGTGGAGGGGTTCCAGGAAACAGCCCCGCCATTATAGACCGTACCCGAAACCGACACAGGTGGACAGGTAGAGCATACCAAGGCGCTTGGGAGAACGGTGCTGAAGGAACTCGGCAAATTGCCTCCGTACCTTCGGAAGAAGGAGGCCCTCTCATCGGGCAACCGGTGAGGGGGGGCACAGAAGAGGGGGTGGCGACTGTTTACTAAAAACACAGGGCTCTGCGAAGCCGCGAAGGCGACGTATAGGGTCTGACGCCTGCCCGGTGCCGGAAGGTTAAGAGGAGGGGTGCAAGCTCCGAATTGAAGCCCCGGTAAACGGCGGCCGTAACTATAACGGTCCTAAGGTAGCGAAATTCCTTGTCGGGTAAGTTCCGACCTGCACGAATGGCGTAACGACTTCCCCACTGTCTCCAGCACCGACCCAGCGAAATTGAATTCTCCGTGAAGATGCGGAGTACCCGCGGTTAGACGGAAAGACCCCGTGCACCTTTACTGCAGCTTCAGAGTGGCATCAGGTGCGTCATGTGTAGGATAGGTGGGAGCCTTTGAAGCGTCGGCGCCAGCCGGCGTGGAGGCGCCCGTGAAATACCACCCTTGACGCATTTGATGTCTAACCGAGGTCCGTGAAGCCGGATCCGGGACCCTCTGTGGCGGGTAGTTTGACTGGGGCGGTCGCCTCCCAAAGCGTAACGGAGGCGCGCGAAGGTTGGCTCGGATCGGTTGGAAATCGATCGCGAGAGTGCAATGGCATAAGCCAGCCTGACTGCGAGACCGACAGGTCGAGCAGGGACGAAAGTCGGTCATAGTGATCCGGTGGTCCTGCGTGGAAGGGCCATCGCTCAACGGATAAAAGGTACGCCGGGGATAACAGGCTGATACTGCCCAAGAGCTCATATCGACGGCAGTGTTTGGCACCTCGATGTCGGCTCATCACATCCTGGGGCTGGAGCAGGTCCCAAGGGTTCGGCTGTTCGCCGATTAAAGTGGTACGTGAGCTGGGTTTAGAACGTCGTGAGACAGTTCGGTCCCTATCTGCCGTGGGCGTGTGAGACTTGCGAGGAGCTGTCCCCAGTACGAGAGGACCGGGATGGACGCACCTCTGGTGGACCGGTTGTGGCGCCAGCCGCATTGCCGGGTAGCTATGTGCGGACGGGATAACCGCTGAAAGCATCTAAGCGGGAAGCCCCCCTCAAGATGAGGTCTCGTCAAAGAGCCGTGGAAGACCACCACGTCGATAGGCCGGAGGTGGACGCGTGGCAACACGTGGAGCTGACCGGTACTAATGGCTCGAAAGCTTGGCAATCCCCGCCATGGCCAGCGAAGAAGGCCGGCGATCGGAAAGCGGACGTCGCAAGCCCGGAAACCGGATGTCGTCGGACGACCGGCCCGCGGAACGCGACGCCGGGGCTCCGGTCCGCCGCCCTGACGCCGGCCGACAGGCAATCCATGCATTCCGGAAACCGGAAATCAACCTTCCGGCTTCCGACTTCCGGCGTCCGGCCTTCGCCGACCTGGTGGCCATAGCGCCGTTGTCCCACCCGATCCCATTCCGAACTCGGTCGTGAAAGGCGGCAGCGCCGATGGTACTGCGTCTCAAGGCGTGGGAGAGTAGGTCGCCGCCAGGTCCGCCAAGACCGGACGCCGGAAACCGGAAATCGGAAATCGGAAGCCGGA
>JALSSV010000091.1 GCA_026984045.1 Chromatiales bacterium
CGCGGAAATGAAAGTGGCGCTCGATGGCGGTGTGATCCGCGCTGAGGGTCCATTCGGGCAGTTCGGCCAGCAGTTCGCTGGCCTGCTCCAGATTGTAGGGCGGCGTCTCGGGATCGACGGGCTGGCAGGGGCGATCGGCGAGGGCGGTCATGGCTGATCCCCAAAGTGGTAGAAATCATGGTTCAGATAGTGCACCACATCGTCGATCTGATCCGCCGGCCAGGGCATGCCCAGGCTGTCCTTGCAGCGGTTCACCTGCTTGCGCAGGCCTTCCAGGCTGTCGATGCGACGATCGGGGCGGGTGTAGATTGCGGTCCCGTCGCCGCCGACCATGCCTGCATGACACTTGATGCAGTTCTCGTCGTGCAGGGCCTTGCCCCGCGCGAGATCGGGCGAGGCGCCGGCGGTGCCGGCAAGGCTCCCGAGCAACAGGCACAACAGGGTTCTTGGCAACATGTTCTCGCTCCTCGTTCAGGCCGGCTGGGGTTGTTCCTTCAGTTTACGCGACAAGTGGGCGATGCGCACCGGCGCCGGCGGGTGAGAGTCGTGAAAGGCCGAGTAGACCGGATCGGGGGTAAGGGTACTGGCGTTTTCCTCGTACAGTTTCACCAGGGCATGAATCAGGGTGCGGGGATCGGCCTGGCTGGCCGCGAAATCGTCGGCCTCGAATTCGTGCCGACGGCTGAGTCCGGCCAGGATCGGCGAGAGGAACACGCCGAACAGGGGGGCGACCATCATGAACAGGATCAGGCCCATATAGGTGGAGGGGGTGCTCACGCCCAGGCCCTGATAGAATTCGGGCATCTGCAGCAGTTGCGCCAGGATCCACAGGCCGGCCAGAGACAGAAGGGCCATCAGGACGATGCGCTTGCGAATGTGATGGCGCCGGAAATGGCCCAGTTCGTGGGCCAGCACCGCTTCCACTTCCTCGGGGGTGAGCGACTTGAGCAGGGTATCGTAGAACACGATGCGCTTGTTCCTGCCCAGGCCCGAGAAATAGGCGTTGCCGTGGCTGGAGCGGCGCGAGCCGTCCATCACGAATACCCCGCTGCTGCGGAATCCGCAGCGCTCCAGCAGATGCACGATGCGCTGGCGCAGGCTCTCGTCCTGCAGCGGTTCGAACTTGTTGAACAGGGGGGCGATGAAGGCCGGCCAGGCCCATTGCATGAGCAGGCTGAAGCCGATCCACACGGCCCACACGTAGAGCCACCAGTGGGGCCCGGCCGATTCCATCAGCCACAGGACCAGTGCGATCAAGGGGGCGCCGATGATCAGCGTGAGCAGGAACTGCTTGACGAGATCCGAGACGAAGGTGCCCGGCGTGGTGCGATTGAAGCCGAATCGGGCCTCGAGTCGAAAGGTGCGGTAGAGGGCGAAGGGCAGCTCCAGCAGGCTGCCAATTACCAGCACGCTCAGGATCACGCCGACGCCGGTGGCCAGGGTCGAGAGTCCCAGCCCGCGCCAGGTCTGATCGAGCCATTCCAGGCCGCCGCCGAGCGTCCAACCCAGAAGCAGGAGGCTGCCATAGGCCCGTTCCCACATGCCGAGGCGGGTTCGGGCCACGGTGTAGTCGGCCGCCTTGCGATGCGCTTCCAGCGGGATCTGATCCCGGAAGGGTTCCGGCACCGCGTCGCGATGGGTCAGCACGTGCCGGATCTGGCGGCGATCCAGCCAGATCTGCAGCACCAGGGAGAGGGCCAGGGCGGCCAGGAACAGCTCGGTGATCAGGTTCATGTGGTAAGCTTCGCGTGCGTGTCGGAGGGCAGGTTAGCGGCTGTGCTCCGGCATGGCAAGAATCCCCTTTCAGAACCCCTTTGGCGGGAAAGGTTTTGTCGAACATGGCACAGAATCCCAATCACCTCATCTGGATCGACCTGGAGATGACCGGGCTCGACACCCGCAACGACGTGATCATCGAAATCGCCACGGTGGTCACCGACAGCGAGCTGAACATCGTCGCCGAAGGGCCGGTGATCGCCATTCACCAGAGCGAGGAACGGCTGGCCGGGATGGACGAATGGAACACCCGCCAGCACGGCCAGTCGGGCCTGGTGCAGCGGGTGCGCGACAGCCGGATCGACGAGGCCGAGGCCGAGCGCCAGACCCTGGCCTTCCTGCGCCGGTACGTGCCCGCCAAGGCCTCGCCCATGTGCGGCAATTCCATCTGCCAGGATCGCCGCTTCCTGGCCCGCTGCATGCCGGATCTGGAAGACTATTTCCATTACCGCAACCTCGACGTGAGCACCATCAAGGAGCTGGCCAAGCGCTGGGCACCCGCGGTCTACAAGGGCTTCAAGAAGGACTCCAGCCACCTGGCCCTTGACGACATCAAGGATTCCATCGCCGAGCTGCGCTACTACCGGGAGCATTTCTTCCGCCTGCCGGCCTGAGACGCCCGCAGGCGCCTCGCCCCGCCGCGACAGGGTGACCGGGTCGCGCATGGATAGCCGTTCCGAATTGCCGAACGGTTTCAGCCGTTGATTCCGTCTCGGGATCGCCCTTGAGGCGCCTCTCGAACCCAGGGTTCTGATGCGTTCCGAACCCGTCACTCCCTGCCCGCGGTCTGCTTCCGCCCGCGTCAAGTCTTCGACGCCTGCCCTGTCCACCCTCGCCAAGTCCCTGATCGAAAAGCCTCACCGCATCGCCGGTTGGCATGGTACAGCTCTTGCATCTGAGTCGGGAAAACCGGTTTTCCACGCGGAGCGCGAACAGGCATGGCAGACGAAGAACTCGATCTCGATACCCAGGGCGGCGGCAAGCTGACCAAGATCCTCATCCTTCTGGTGATTGTGCTGTTGCTGGCCGTCGGCGGCCTGGGCGCCTGGCTGTTTCTGGGGCAGGACAAGGAAGGCGACGAGGCCGAGGCCAAGGGCGAGGCGGAACACGCCGCCGTGGAACGGGCGCCTGCCCACTACCTGCCCCTGAAGCCCGAGTTCACGGTCAACTTCGCCGATGATCGCAAGGCGGCCTATCTGCAGGTGGAGATCACCGTCATGGCCCGCAAGCCCGAGGCGCTGACGGTGGTGGAGGAGGAGATGCCGGTGATCCGCAACGACATCCTCAACCTGCTCTCCAGCAAGACCTATGACGAACTCAGCCAGCGGGCCGGCAAGGAGGCGCTGGCGGCCGAGATCCTCAAGACCATTCAGGGCATCGTGCAGGAACGCCTGCACGAGCCGGGCGTGGATGCCGTGTACTTCACCAGTTTCGTGATGCAATAGGCCGGGAACATGTCTGTCAACGAGCTGCTCTCCCAGGACGAGATCGACGCGCTTCTGCACGGCGTCGATGAAGGCGACGTGGATACCGATGGGGATGGTTTCTCCCAGGACGGGGTGGTACGGCCGTTCGACTTCGCCAGCCACGATCGCATCGTGCGCGGGCGCATGCCCACCCTGGAGATGATCAACGAGCGATTCGCCCGCAAGATGCGGGTGGCCCTGTTCAACATGCTGCGCCGTTCCGCCGAGATCTCCGTGGGCGGCGTACAGATGGTGAAGTTTTCCGAATACGTGCACAGCATGTTCGTGCCCACCAGCCTCAACATCGTCAGGGCCAGGCCGCTGCGTGGCTCCGCCCTGTTCGTGTTCGATCCGCGGCTGGTGTTCATCCTGGTGGACAATTTCTATGGCGGCAACGGCCGCCACGCCAAGATCGAGGGGCGCGACTTCTCGCCCACCGAACAGCGGGTCATCCACATGGTGCTGGAAGACTGTTTCCGCGAGATGGCCGATGCCTGGAAGCCGGTCCTGCCGCTCGAGTTCACCTTCAGCAGCATGGAGGTCAATCCCCAGTTCGCCAACATCGTCAGTCCCAGCGAGGTGGTGGTGGTCTCTACCTTCCACATCGAGCTGGATGGCGGCGGCGGGGATCTGCACGTGACCATGCCCTATTCGATGCTGGAGCCGATCCGGGAGTTGCTCGATGCCGGGATCCAGAGCGACACCAGCGAGAAGGACGAGCGCTGGAGCATCTCCCTGCGCGAGGAGGTGAAGACCGCCGAGGTGGAGCTGTCGTCCACCCTGACCCGGATCACGACCACCCTGCGCGACGTGCTCAAGTGGCAGGCCGGTGACGTGCTGCCCATCGAGATGCCTGAGACCGTGATGCTCAAGGCCGAGGACGTGCCCATCCTCAAGGGCAAGTTCGGCGTCAGCAACGGCAATCTCGCCATCAAGATCACGGGCCAGGTGGAACGACCCAAGACCGCCAACCTGACCCTGGCCCCGGTCATCAACCAGTGACTGCCGAATCGAGGAAGCCAAGATGAGTGACGAAAACGAAAGCGACGTAATGGACGAATGGGCCGAGGCCATGGCCGAAGCCGGCTCCGGTGGCAGCGAGGAGGCGAATACGGCGGAAGGGGATGTGGCCCAGGCCGAACTGGAAACCCTCGAGGACACCGGCACCCGCCATGAGGGCGACGACGAGATCAATCTCGACGTGATCCTCGACGTGCCGGTGACCGTCTCCATGGAGATCGGCCATACCAAGATGAACATCCGCAACCTGCTGCAGCTCAACCAGGGCTCGGTGGTGGAGCTGGATCGGCTGGCCGGCGAACCGCTGGACGTGCTGGTCAACGGCACCCTGATTGCCCACGGGGAAGTGGTGGTGGTGAACGAGAAGTTCGGGATCCGGCTGACGGACATCATCAGCCCTTCCGAGCGGGTCCGGAAACTGGGCTAGACACATGCGGGGACAGGGGAGAACAGGCGGGATACTGCTGCTGCTGTGCGGTTTCGTGCAGGCTGCCGAGCCGGAGCAGGTCGAGGCCCTGCGCAATGCCGGCGAGGCCGTGGGCACCGGCAGTCTGCTGCAGATGCTCGCGGGCCTGGCGGTGATCGTCGGCCTGATCCTCGGCATGGCCTGGTTCATGCGGCGTCTCGGTGGGCTGCCGGGAACCGGCGCTGGGGCACTGAAAGTGCTGGGCGGCGTCTCCCTGGGCCAGCGGGAGCGGGTGGTGCTGCTCCAGGCCGGCGATCAGCAGTTGCTGATTGGCGTGGCGCCCGGCCAGATCCGCACTCTGCACGTGCTCGAGGAGCCGATCGTTTCCCCCCCGGCCGAACCGGCCACCGGTTTCGCGGCCCGGCTCGAGGCGATCATGAAGCGGGGCAGCGGCCAGTGAAGCGGGGGCTGCTTCTGCTGGGTCTGATGCTCCTGCCGGGCCTGGCTGCCGCCGTACCGGGGCTGACGGCCATCACCGTCACGCCCGATGGTCAGGGTGGCGAGACCTGGAGCGTGAGCATCCAGATCGTGGCCCTGATGACGGCACTGACCCTGTTGCCGGCGCTGCTGCTGATGATGACCTCCTTCGCCCGGATCCTCATCGTGCTGTCCATCCTGCGCCAGGCCCTGGGCCTGATGCAGGCACCCTCGTCGCAGATCCTGATTGGCCTGTCCCTGTTTCTGACCTTCTTCATCATGGCGCCGGTGTTCGACCGCATCTACAGCGAGGCGCTCACGCCCTATCTGGATGAGAAGATCAGCCTGCCGCAGGCCGCCGAACGGGCCAAGCAGCCCCTGCGGCAGTTCATGCTCGGCCAGACCCGCGAGGCGGACATCGCCATGTTCGCCCGGATCGGCAAGGAGGCGGAGTACCAGACTCCGGCCGACGTGCCCTTTACGGTGCTGGTGCCGGCCTTCGTGACCTCCGAGCTCAAGACGGCCTTCCAGATCGGTTTTCTGCTGTTCATCCCGTTTCTGATCATCGATCTGGTGGTGGCTTCGGTACTCATGTCCATGGGGATGATGATGCTCTCGCCCATGATCATCTCGCTGCCGTTCAAGATCATGCTCTTCGTGCTGGTGGACGGCTGGAATCTGATCATCGGCACCCTGGCTTCCAGCTTCTACCTCTAGCCACCGGTTTTCATCATGACACCTGACAGCGTCCTCACCATTTTTCAGCAAGCCCTGCAGGTGCTGCTGGTGATGATCATGGTGGTGCTGATCCCGGCGCTGATCATCGGCCTGCTGGTGAGCATGTTCCAGGCGGCGACCCAGATCAACGAGATGACGCTGAGCTTCATTCCCAAGTTGCTGGTGACGCTGGTGACCCTCCTGCTGGCCGGCCCCTGGCTGTTGCGTCTGCTGGTGGACTACACCGAGAACCTGATCCACGACATTCCCTTCCTGATCGGGTGACCCATGGTGCTCAGTGGCCCGGAAATCAACGCACTCGTGGGCTCCTGGCTCTGGCCCCTGTTCCGGGTCGGCGGCATGGTGATGACCGCGCCGGTGTTCGGCACCCGCAGCGTACCGCCCCGGGTGCGGCTGATGCTGGCCCTGGCGATCACCCTGGTGGTGGCACCCCTGCTGCCGCCGGGACCGCAACTGCCGCTGGGCAGTCCGCTGATGCTGTTCCTGCTGGCGCAGCAGGTCCTGATCGGGGTGCTGATGGGCTTCGCGGTGCAACTGGTGTTCGCTGCGGTGATCACCGGCGGGCACACGGTGGCCATGCAGATGGGCCTGGGGTTCTCGATGATGGTCGATCCCCAGAACGGCCAGCAAGCGCCGGTGCTCAGCCAGTTCTATGTGCTGATGATCATTCTCGTTTACCTGGCCCTCAACGGACACCTGGTCCTGATCGAGGTGCTGGTGGACAGCTTCCGGACCCTGCCCATCGGCCCGAGCGGTCTGCAGGCGGAGAGTTTTCGCCAGGTGGTGGGTTGGGGCAGCCACATCTTCGCCGGCGGGCTGGCGCTGGCGCTGCCGGCGGTGGCGTCGCTACTGCTGGTGAACCTGGCCTTCGGCATCATGACCCGGGCGGCTCCCCAGCTCAACCTGTTCGCCATCGGCTTTCCGGTCACCATGATGATCGGGTTTGCGCTGGTGCTGATCACCCTGCCCGGCGTGATTCCCCAGGCGGGCAGCCTGTTCAATCAGATCTTCCATCTGCTGACGCGGATCCTCGGTGGGGGAGGCTGAGATGGCCGAAGACAGCGGACAGGAACGCACGGAACAACCCACCCAGCGACGCCGTCAGCAGGCCCGCGAGAAGGGCCAGATGGCCACTTCGCGCGAGCTCAACACCATGCTCATGATGCTCTTCGGTGGCGGTGCCCTGCTGATGCTGGGGCCGCACCTGGCCGGCCAGCTCGCGGATCTGTTTCGTACTCATCTGGTCATGTCCCGCGAAATCATCTTCGATCCCCTGGCCATGCTGCAGCAGTTTCGCCGGGCCTTGCTCGACGCGCTGTGGATCGTGCTGCCGTTCTTCGCCGTGGTCATGGTGGCGGCCGTGGCCGGGCCCCTTTCCATGGGGGGGTTCAATTTCAGTACCAAGGCGCTGGCCTTCAAATGGGACAAGCTGGATCCCTTCAAGGGACTGAAGCGGGTGTTCGGCTGGCGCGGGCTGGTGGAGCTGGTCAAGGCGCTGGTCAAGTTCGCGATCATCGGCGGCGTGGCGCTGATCTACCTGCAGCACCAGTCCGAGGCCTACCTGAACCTGGGCAACGAGCCTCTGCCCGAAGGGCTGGAGCATGCCGGGCACCTGCTACTGGTCGGCTTTCTGGTGATCTCCTCGGCACTCGTCCTCATCGCCCTGGCCGACGTGCCCTACCAGCTCTGGGAGCACACCCGGCAACTGAAGATGACCTTCCAGGAAGTGAAGGACGAGAACAAGGATACCGAAGGC
>JALSSV010000092.1 GCA_026984045.1 Chromatiales bacterium
GCATACCGCCACCGATCGGCGTACCATGAATCTGGATCGTCACAGGGAGGATTGCGCCATGCAGATCGCCATCATCGGACTCGGCCGCATGGGCGGCAACATCGCGCGGCGGCTGCGCCGCGCGGGAATCGAGGTCACCGGTTACAACCGCAACGTCGAAGTCACCCGCAAGCTGGCCGAGGAGACCGGCCTGCACGCCGCGGCCACCCTGGCCGAAGCCGTGGAGGCGCTGAAGGCCCCGCGGCTGATCTGGCTGATGCTGCCGGCCGGCGAGGTGACCGAGGCCCATATCGAGAAGGTGAGCCCGATGCTTGCGCCGGGCGACATTCTCATCGACGGCGGCAACGCCTTCTACAAGGACAGCCTGCGCCGGGCCGGCGCCCTGGCCCGGCAGGATCTGCGTTTCGTGGACGTGGGCGTCTCCGGCGGGATCTGGGGTCTGGAAGAAGGCTACTGCCTGATGGCCGGCTGCGACGACGCCGGCGCCATCGAACACCTGCGCCCCGTTTTCGAGGCCCTGGCGCCCGCGCCCGACCGGGGCTGGGCCCACGTGGGTCCGGCCGGGGCCGGCCATTACACCAAGATGATCCACAACGGCATCGAGTACGGCATGATGCAGGCCATCGCCGAAGGCTTCAGCCTGCTCGAGGGCAAGACCGAGTTCAGCCTCGACACCGCCCAGCTCGCCGAGCTGTGGCGTCATGGCACGGTGATCCGCAGCTGGCTGCTGGATCTCACCGCCGGCGTCCTGCAACGGGATCGGGAACTGGCCGACATCGCGCCGGTGGTGGCCGACTCGGGCGAGGGCCGCTGGACGGTGATGGAGAGCATCGAACAGGGCGTGGCCGCGCCGGTGCTGTCGCTGGCCCTGCAGATGCGCTTCGCCAGCCAGGACCGGGAACAGTATGGCAACCGCCTGCTGGCCATGCTGCGCAACGCCTTCGGCGGCCATGCGGTGCAGAAGGAGGAGGACGATGACTGAGGCCTTCACCTTCGTGGTCTTCGGCGCCACCGGCAACCTGGCGCGCACCAAGCTGCTGCCGGCCATGTATCACCTGGAGGAAGGCGGGCACATTCCCGAGGGCTCGGCCATCATCGGCGTCAGCCGCCATCCCTGGCCGGAGCGGGAGCCGAAGGAACTGGTGGCCGAACTGCTGGCCGATCGGGTGCGCGGCCAGCTCGACGACACGGTGCTCGAACGCCTGGCCGGCCGCCTCCGCTTCTTCTGCGGCGAGATGACCCGCGGCGAGGATCTGCGCCGCCTGGGCGAGCTGATCCACACGGAAGGCCTCTCGCCCAACCTCATCTTCTACATGGCCATTCCGCCCGATCTCTACGTGCCCACCTGCAACGCCATCGCCGAGGCCGGCCTCAACCGCGAGGAAGGCGGCTGGCGGCGGATCGTGATCGAAAAGCCCTTCGGCTACGATCTGGAGAGCGCCATCCAGCTCGACGAGAGCCTGCATCACCACTTCCGCGAGGAGCAGATCTTCCGTATCGATCACTACCTCGGCAAGGCGATGGTGCAGAACGTGCTGGTGTTCCGCTTCGCCAACCTCATGCTCGAGCCGCTGTGGAACCGCAACTACATCGATCACGTGCAGATCACCCATTCGGAGACCCAGGGGATCGCCGGCCGCGCCGCCTTCTACGACGGCGTGGGCGCCCTGCGCGACATGATCCAGAGCCACCTTTTGCAGATGCTCACCCTGGTGGCCATGGAGCCGCCGGCCAGCCTCGACGCCGAATCGCTGCGCGACGAGAAGGTCAAGGTGCTCAAGTCCATCCGCCCCATCACCCGCCGCGCGGTCAACGCCCATGCCTTCCGCGCCCAGTACGCCCGCGGCCAGGGCGAACAGGCCGATCTGCGCGGCTACCTGGAGGAAGACGGCGTGGCGCCCAACAGCACCACCGAAACCTACGCGGCCCTCAAGCTCTACGTGGACAACTGGCGCTGGCGCGGCGTGCCCTTCTACCTGCGCACGGGCAAGCGCCTGGCCGCCAACAGCTCCATGATCAGCATCCGCTTCAAGCACCCGCCCCAGCAGCTGTTCCGCACCACCGCCATCGAACAGGTGGAACCCAACTGGATCCTGCTCGGCATCCAGCCCCAGGAATGCCTGCGCATGGAGCTGCAGACCAAGGAGCCGGGCCTGGAATTCCGCAGCCACACCACCCGTCTCGACGCCGGCTACTGCGGCGCCGACTTCTACCGGCTCGACGCCTACGAGGCCCTGCTGCTCGACGTGATCGAGAACGACTCCTCCCTGTTCCTCCGTTCCGACGAAATCCAGTGGGCCTGGCGGGTGGTCGATCCCGTCCTCAAGGTCTGGGACACGGAGCGGGAATACATCCCCACCTACCCCGCCGGCACCTGGGGGCCGTCCCAGTCGCTGCGGCTGTTCGACAAGGAGGATCAGCGCTGGCGCAATTCGCTGGATGAAGGGGGATGATGTTTCAACGCAAAGGATATGTTGTTGAGATCGTCAGGGGTAGGAGCGGCGTACCGCCGCGATGAACGGAGCCGAGGGATGCGAACCGAACGGTGAGAGTGATCGAGATCGTGAAATCAGCGCTGTTACTCGGCCCTCGATCCTTGCTCCTCGTCCCTGCATTGTCGCGGCGAGGGCGCCGCTCCTACTGATCAAGCCGGCAAATATTTCTGACCCACCATGATCGCCTCTGCGCCCTCTGCGCCCTGGCGTTGAAAGCTCCTCTCCTCAATCCACATACTCGAACCGCACTCGCGGCGTGATCTTGCACAGCAGTTCGTAGCCGATGGTGCCGGCGTGGCGGGCGACGGTTTCGATGGGCAGGCCCTCGCCCCAGAGGGTGACGGGATCGCCGGGGACGGCGTCGGGGACGTTGCGCAGGTCGAGGGTGAGCATATCCATGGAGACGGTGCCGGCAAGGGCGGCGGGGCGGCCGTTGACGAGCACGGGGGTGCCGTCGGGGGCGTGGCGGGGATAGCCGTCGCCGTAGCCGATGGCGGCCACGCCCACCGGCATGTCTTCGGGGCAGACGAAGCGGCCGCCGTAGCCGATGGCATCGCCCCGGCGCAGGCGTTTGACGGCGATCAGGGTGCTGTGCAGGGTCATGGCCGGCGCCAGGCCGGGCCAGGGCTCGCCGCCGAAGGGGGAGACGCCGTAGAGCAGGATGCCGGGGCGGTTCCAGTCGGCGTGGGCCGCGGGCCAGGCGAGGATCCCGGCGGAGTTGGCCACCGAGCGTTCGCCATCGAGGCCGGCGATGGCCTCGTCGAAGATCCGCAGTTGCCGTTTGGTGGCCGGATCGGTGCGCTCGTCGGCGCGGGCCAGGTGGGTCATCAGGCGCGGCGTGCCCCGCACCGCCGGACACTCGGCCAGCCGCCGGTACAGGGCGCCGGCCTCCTCGGGCGCCACGCCCAGGCGGTGCATGCCGGTATCGATCTTGAGCCACACGGGAACGGGCCGCCCGGCGGGCGCCTGCTCGAGCATCGCCACCTGGGCGGCATGGTGAACCACCGTCTCCAGCCGCCACTGGCGCAGGGCCTCGATCTCCGCGGCGCTGAGGATCCCTTCCAGGAGGACGACGGGCTTGTCGATGCCGGCCTCGCGCAGGATCAGCGCCTCGTCCAGGCAGGCCACGCCGAAGGCATCGGCCGCCTCCAGCGCCCGCGCCGCTGCCACGATGCCGTGACCGTAGGCGTTGGCCTTGATCACCGCGAGCTGGCGGCTTGCGGGGGCCGCCCGCCGGGCCAGGGCCAGATTGTCGCGCAACGCCGAGCAGCGGATGACCGCCCGCGTGTCACGGGTCATGCATAGTCCCCGTCGTCGGCCTGGATGAAATTCTCGAAGCGGGTGTACTGGCCGAGGAAGGTCAGCCGGGTCATGCCGATGGGGCCGTTGCGCTGCTTGCCGATGATGACCTCGGCGGTGCCCTTGTCGGGGCTGTCCTCGTTGTAGACCTCGTCGCGGTAGATGAAGACGATGAGGTCGGCGTCCTGCTCGATGGCGCCCGATTCGCGCAGATCCGACATGATGGGCCGCTTGTTGGGCCGCTGTTCGAGGCTCCGGTTGAGCTGGGAGAGGGCGATGACCGGCACGTTGAGTTCCTTGGCCAGCCCCTTGAGGGCGCGGGAGATTTCCGAGATCTCGGTGGCCCGGTTCTCGTTGCTGGCGGAGCTGCCCTGCATGAGCTGCAGGTAGTCGATGACGATCAGCCCCAGCCCGTGCTCGCGGGCGATGCGCCGCGCCCGGGCGCGCACTTCCATGGGGGTGAGGCCCGGGGTGTCGTCGATGAAGATGGGCGCCTCGTTGAGGATCCCCACCGCCGAGGTCAGGCGCGGCCAGTCGGCCTCGTCCAGCTTGCCGGTGCGGATCTTGTGCTGATCGATGCGCCCCAGCGAGGACATCATGCGCATTACCAGCTGTTCGCCCGGCATCTCCATGGAGAACACGGCCACCGGGGTCTTGTTCTTGATGGCCGCGTTCTCCACCAGGTTCATGGCGAAGGAGGTCTTGCCCATGGAGGGCCGGCCCGCGACGATGATGAGATCCGAGTTCTGCAGCCCCGAAGTCATGTTGTCGAAGTCGGTGAAGCCGGTGGGGATGCCGGTGTAGGCCGACGGATTCTGGTAGAGGGCGTCGATCCGCTCCACCGCCTTGACCAGCAGATCCTTGACCGCCTGGTAACCGGCCCGGCTGCGATTGCCCCGCTCGGCGATGTCGAAGACCCGCTTCTCGGCCTCGTCGAGGATCTCGGCGCTGCTGCGGCCTTCCGGGTTGTAGGCGGACTCGGCGATGCCGGTGGCCACCTGGATGAGTTCCCGCAGCACCGCCCGCTCGCGCACGATGCCGGCATAGGCCTTGATGTTGACGGCGGTGGGGGTGTTGCGGGCCAGGGTGCCCAGGTAGGCCAGGCCGCCGGCGTTGTCCAGCTCGTTGTGACTGGCCAGCCATTCGGAGATGGTCACCGCGTCGAAGGGCTGGGCCTCCTCGGTGAGCATGGCGATGGCGCGGAAGATGAGGCGGTGATCGCGCCGGTAGAAGTCCTCCTCCGAGACCAGATCGGCCACCTGATCCCAGGTGTCGTTGTCGATCATCAGGCCGCCGAGCACCGCCTGTTCCGCCTCGAGGGAATGGGGCGGCATCTTCAGCGCGGCGGTGGCGCTGTCTCGAACCGGGGTCGGCTGGGCCACGTCTTGCAAGGCGATCTCCGTCGCTTCGGATCAGACAAAGAAACCGGAACCGGGGTCGGCCGGGCGGCGGTCGGGGAGGTTCAGAATAGCACAATGCCCGCCGCGGAAAAGGCTTGACAGGCGGGTTCGGGGCATCCGACGGCACGCTGCCGGCTGGTCATTTCGTAACCAGCCGGCAGCGTGCCGGGAACGGCCGGAGGCTTACTCGGCGACGACGATGATCTTCACCGGACGGGTGACGTCCGTGTGCAGATGGATGTCGATCTCGTATTCGCCCGTATGGCGGATGGGGCCTTCGGGCAGACTCACTTCGCGCTTGGCCACTTCCACGCCGGCGGCGGTGATGGCCTCGGCGATGTCGGCCACGCCCACGGAGCCGAACAGCTTGCCTTCCTCGCCCGCCTGGCTGGCGATGGTGATCTCGCCCAGGGATTCGAGCTTGCCGGCGCGCTCTTCGGCGGCGGCCTTGGCCTCGGCGGCCTTCTTCTCCAGTTCGGCGCGGCGTTCCTCGAAGATCTTGATGTTCTCGGGAGTGGCCGGAACCGCCTTCTTCTGGGGCACCAGGTAGTTGCGGCCGTAGCCGGGCTTGACCTCGACCTTGTCGCCCAGATCGCCGAGGTTGGCAACCTTCTCCAGCAGAATGACTTCCATCGTTGTGACTCCTACAGTCGGATAGTTCGCTTGATCGAATACGCCGGCATTTCACTCGCCTGCCGGCAGGCGCGCCCGGAAATCCAGGCCATTGTCCAGCCAGCCCAGCCCCGCCAGAAACAGCAGCGACCAGGGCATGAACAGCACCAGCACCACGTAGACCCCGAACAGCCAGCCCCGGTCCTGCGGCCGCCGCCCCAGCAGCGCGTGGCTGAGCGCCAGCCCCTGGAAGAGGAACAGCAGGCCCAGCACCGGCACCAGGTTGGCCAGGAACGTCCCCGCCGCGCCCGGCAGCAACAGGGCGCCGAGGATCAGCACCGCCATCAGCAGGCTGGCGCTCCGCCCCAGGCGCAGGCGGCGGAACTCCTCGCCAAAGGCCCCGGGACGCAGGGCCACGGCCTGCCACCAGCGGCCGATCAAAAGGCCCAGCGACAGGCCGAAGACGCTCGAGGCGACCAGCACGCCGGTCATGGGCGGCGTCGGCCAGCCGCGGCTCGAAGTCGGCCGGCAGCTCGGCCAGCATGCCCGCCTGCTCCAGCACTGGCAGCAGTTGTTCACGGATGTACTGCTGCCACCAGCCGACCGGATCGTCCACGGCCAGCCAGAAGCCCGTCACGGCAAGCATGCCCAGCAGGCTGCAGACCATCAGGCCCAGGGCCAGCGAGCGACTGGCGCCGAAGGCCGCGGCGGCGATCCACACCGGCAGCCACAGGGTCAGGGCCAGCCCCAGGGCCAGGTTCATCAAGCCGAAGGGACTGCCGACGAGGGCCACCAGGGCGCTGGCGCCGGCCACGTTGAGCAGCCCCTCCCGGGCGCCCTGCTGGAGCGTCACCAGCGCCACGCCGCCGGCGCTGAACCAGGCCAGCGGCCAGCTCAGCGGGGGCAGGGCCAGCGCCAGCACCGCCAGGGCCGCCACCACCAGGACAGCCGGCACCCGGCCACGCAGGATATGGGAGGCCAGGCCCCGCATGGCCGGTTCGCCGTTCGGTTTACTTGTGCGAGTCGGTGTAGGGCAGCAGGGCCAGGTAACGGGCGCGCTTGACGGCGGTGGCCAGCTGGCGCTGATACTTGGCCTTGGTGCCGGTGATCCGGCTCGGGACGATCTTGCCGCTCTCGGAAATGTTGGCCTTGAGCAGGTTCAGATCCTTGTAATCGATCTCTTCGATGCCTTCGGCGGTGAAGCGGCAGTACTTTCTGCGACGAAAATAACGGGACATGTCAGGTTTCCTTCACATGCATGGCGCCGCCGGCGCGGCGCGAATGAACGGGTGCGGAGGTTCAGGCCTCGGCGGCAGCCGGCTTGGCTTCGCTTTCGGCTTCCGGCTTCTTCTCGCCCTCTTCCTTCTTGGCCAGCGGCGAAGGCTCGGTGATGGCCTTGTCGCGCTTGATGACCAGGTTGCGGATCACGGCGTCGTTGAAGCGGAAGGCGGCGGTCAGCTCGTCCAGGGTCTCCTTGTCACACTCGATGTTCATCAGCACATAGTGCGCCTTGTGGACCTTCTGGATGGTGTAGGCGAGCTGGCGACGGCCCCAGTCCTCGAGGCGGTGGATCTTGCCCCCCTTGCTCTCGATGGTGTTCCGGTAGCGTTCGAGCATGGCGGGAACCTGCTCGCTCTGGTCAGGATGGACCAGAAACACGATTTCGTAGTGTCTCATGATGCTCCCTTCGGCTATCAAGCCTCCCGTCGCGCGGTGAGGCAGAGAGTGTGTCGGATTGTGGCTTCCGGGGCCACGCGGCCCGCGAAAGACCGGCGATTCTACGCCATGGCGGTGTCTGACGCAATCCTTCGTTCTTTTCCGAAGTGGTGGAAGGAACGCAGAGGACGCAGAGACGCAGAGGGCGCGGAGAAAAACTGTTTGAACATAAAAATCACTTACGTATCAATTGCCTACGTTATACAGGCAGGGGTTGTGGAGGTGTTTTCATCCATTCCCACCGGATCGGGCAAGAAGGAACCGGGATTCCTGCGCGGACAGCCATGGCTGTCCCGGAACCGCTCAAAACAAATTGACTCTCCGCGCTCTCTGCGTCTCTGCGCCCTCTGCGTTATTTGCAGGCCCTTCGACCGGAGGCCCGCTGCCGCAGGGCCTCGTAGAGGCAGATCCCGGTGGCCACGGAGACGTTGAGACTCTGGACGTGGCCGCGCATGGGCAGGGCGATCAGGGTGTCGCAGGCTTCGCGGGTGAGGCGACGCAGGCCGCGGCCCTCGGCGCCGAGCACCAGGGCCAGGGGACCGGTGAGATCGGCGGCGAACAGCTCGCTGTCGGCGTCCACGTCGGTGCCCACCAGCCAGATCCCGGCCTCCTTCAGGGCCCGCAGGGTGCGTGCCAGGTTGGTGACGGCGAAGAAGGGCACCGTCTCCACGGCCCCCGCAGCCACCTTGCGCACGGTGCCGGTGAGGCCGCAGGCCCGATCCTTCGGCGCGATCACCGCGTGCACGCCGGCGGCATCGGCGGTGCGCAGGCAGGCCCCCAGGTTGTGGGGATCCTGCACGCCGTCGAGGATCAGCAGGAAGGGGGGTTCGGCCAGGCCGGCCAGCAGCGCGGGCAGCTCGGTCTCGTCCCTCGCCGGGGCGTCGCGCACTTGGGCCACCACGCCCTGGTGCCTGGCCCCCGGGGCACGCCGATCCAGCGCCTCGCGGGGTACCCGCTCGAGGCGCGCCCCGGCGATCCGTGCCGCCTCCTCGATGGCCCGGGCGCGGCGATCCTGACGCCCCTGCTCCAGCCACACCACGCGCACCCGTTCCGGCTCGTGTTCCAGGGCCGCCTGCACCGCGTGCAGGCCGTAGACGGTATGGGTGCCGGCCATCTCGCCTCAGCCGGACCGGCTCTGGCTGCGCTTGGTCTTCTTGCGGTTGTGGGTCTTGCGGGCGGTCTTCTTCGCCGCCTTCTTCTTTGCGCCCTTCCGGCGTCCGGCGGATTTCTTCTTCGCCGCCTTCTTGCCGCCCGGCTCGGCCGGGGCCGCAGCCATCACGCTGGGCTGGCTGAGGGCCGGTCCCACGTAGGCGAAGTCGATCTTGCGCTCATCGAGATCCACCCGTGCCACCTTCACCCGCAGGCGATCGCCGAGTCGGTAGACCTGGTGGTTGTGCTCGCCGAACAGCTGGTGCTTGACCGGATCGAAGCTGTAGTAGTCGTTCTCCAGGCTGGTGACGTGGATCAGGCCTTCCACGTAGATGTCGTCCAGCTCCACGAACAGGCCGAAGCCGGTCACCGAGGTGATGGTGCCGTCGAACTCCTCGCCCACCTCGTCGAGCATGTATTCGCACTTGAGCCAGTCCACCACGTCGCGGGTGGCCTCGTCGGCGCGGCGCTCGGTCTGGGAGCAGTGATCGCCGAGGGCCACCATCTTTTCGTGGTCGTAGCGGAACACTTCCGGCGGCTGGCCGGAGAGCACGTGGCGGATGGCCCGGTGCACCAGCAGATCCGGATAGCGGCGGATGGGCGAGGTGAAATGGGCATAGGCATCGTAGGCCAGACCGAAGTGGCCCACGTTGTCGGGGCTGTAGACCGCCTGCTTGAGGCTGCGCAGCAGCACCGTCTGGATCAGGTGGGCATCGGGCCGGCCCTGGACCTCCCGCAGCAGCTCGGCATAGTCCTTGGCGCCGGGCTTGTCGCCGCCGCCGAGCTGGAGGCCGAATTCGCCAAGAAAGGCGCGCAGGTCCTCCAGCTTCTCGGCCGCCGGCCCCTCGTGCACCCGGTACAGGGCCGGGATCTTCGCCTCCAGCAGATAACGGGCCGTGGCCACGTTGGCGGTGATCATGAACTCCTCGATCATCTTGTGCGCGTCGTTGCGAATCACCGGCACGATCCGGTCGATCTTGCGCTCCTCGCCGAACACGATGCGCGTCTCCACCGTCTCGAAATCGATGGCCCCGCGCTGCTCGCGGCGCTTGCGCAGTACCTTGTAGAGCCTGTGCAGATCCTCCAGATGGGGCAGCACTTCCCGGTAAGTCTCGCGCAGTTCCGCGTCGCCCTCCACCAGCATGGCCGCCACCTTGGTATAGGTGAGCCGGGCGTGGGAGAACATCACCGCGGGATAGAAGCGCCATGCCTTGAGCACCCCGCGGGGGCTGAGCTGCATGTCGCAGACCATGCACAGGCGATCCACCTGGGGATTGAGCGAGCACAGGCCGTTGGAAAGCACCTCCGGCAGCATGGGAATCACCCGTTCGGGAAAGTACACCGAGTTGCCCCGCTCCTGGGCGTCGGCATCCAGCGCCGAATCGGGCTGCACGTAATGGGAGACGTCGGCGATGGCCACCAGCAGGCGCCAGCCCTCGTCGTTGCGCTCGCAGTAGACGGCGTCGTCGAAGTCGCGGGCGTCCTCGCCGTCGATGGTCACCAGCGGCAGATGCCGGATGTCCTCACGACCGCGCTTGTCGGCCTCCGCCACCTCCTCGCGCAGATGGGCGATCTCCTGCTCGGTCTCCGGCGACCAGACCATGGGCAGGCCGTGGGCGCGGATCGCCACGTCGATCTCCATGCCGGGGGCCATGTGATCCCCCAGCACCTCGGTCACCTTGCCGATGGGCTGGCGGTAACGGGTGGGCTGCTCGAGGATCTCCACCACCACGAACTGGCCGTTCTCGGCCACCCCCCGGTGCTCGGGCGGGATCAGGATGTCCTGGTGGATGCGCTTGTTGTCGGGCACCACGAAGGCCATGTTGCTCTCCACGAACAGGCGCCCCACCAGGGTGTGGTTGGCCCGCTCCAGCACCTCGATCAGGGTGCCCTCGCGGCGGCCCCGGCGATCCACGCCGGTGATGCTCACCAGGGCACGGTCGCCGTGCAGCAGGCTGCGCATCTCGCGGGCGGAGAGGAACACGTCGTCGCCGGTCTCGTCGGGCACCAGAAAACCGAAGCCGTCGGGATGGCCGATGACCCGCCCCCGCACCAGGTTCATGTGACTGACCAGGCCGTACTCGGAACGGCGGTTGAACACCAGCTGGCCGTCACGCTCCATGGCCCGCAGGCGCCGGCGCAGGGCCTCGCGCTGATCCTCGCTCTCCAGGCCCAGGGCCTCGGCGATGGCCTCGCGGGTCATGGGCTGGCCGGCTTCCTCGAGGAGCTGGATGATGAATTCGCGACTGGGAATGGGGTTTTCGTATTTCTGGGCTTCGCGCGCCGCATAGGGATCGACGGCGGATTTGGCTGTTTTTTTCATGTCAGGGATGGAAGGGACTTCCGGTTTCTCTCTTTATATAATGGTCGGTAACCGCATAGTGTAACGCAGCGCGGCCATCGGCGGGGGATTTTCCGTGCCGGATTTGACAACCCGCGCGCTGCCCGGTAAAGTGCGCGCCCTATGCCGAGGTGGCGGAATTGGTAGACGCGCTAGCTTCAGGTGCTAGTGGGGGAAACCCCGTGGAGGTTCAAGTCCTCTCCTCGGCACCAAATTCAACCCATCTGTTCCCGAGCCATCCGACTCTCTCAACGCGTTGATCTTTCGACGCGCAGCATGTCCATCCCGCCTGACCTTGCTTGCCAGCAGCAGGAACGGTTTGTCAGCGCACCTGAACCATGCGTTTGCCCAGGAGATTCAGCTTGTAGCGGCGAAGCGTTTCCGGGGGAACAATCCGACCGTCGGGAGCCTGGAAATACAACGCATCACAGGGACACTGGACGATACAGGCGCCACATTGGACGCAGCGTTCCCGAGCCGGCAGGTGAGCCCGGTGATGTTCCCGATCCACCACGAACACCCCCACCGGGCACACCACCTCACAACGGCTGGCGCCTTGACAACGCACAAGGTCAAGATGGATACGCAAATGACGGTCGGCATGCAAGCCACTCTTGTAGGTGGGTGTGCTGCCGGTTAGATCCAACCCCAGGATCAGAATCACGATCAATGAGGCCAGTGCCCAGCGCGCCAGCAAGGACCAGGAAAACTCGCCGGTGTAGGTGGCATGGAGCACCAGGACAACCAGAGTCAAGGCCCAGAAGATCAGCAACACTCCCCAGGGGCCAAAGTTGAAAAATACCCAACCGACAGTCCGCGCAGGGCGGCGCAGCCCGCGCTCGTAGATCGGGAAGCTCAGAAACATCGTCAGCGACAAGCCCCATACCATCATCACCAGAACCGGTACCGCTGCCGACCAGAGCGGCCACAGGAGAAACGCCATCAGGGAGATCGGAAACGCCCAGGCCACGGCCAGCTCCAGGCGTCGCAACCAGGGAAAGGTGACCCGGCACATGGCCGGGGTCTTCTGTCGATCGCGCGCCAGCCAGGCAGGAACGTCCGCCGCCTCCACCGGTCCCCATCGTATCCGCCAGCCCGTCAGTTCCCGAACTCGCCGCTCCTCGATGCCCGTCGCCGCGAGTTGGGGCAGGATCAGCTCGCGATGTTCCACCCGTGACTCGATGCCACTGGTCTTTACCACCGAGACGACGTCGTGGTGGGTCAGCAGCCCCCCGGTTGCGGCACACCAGACATTGATCCCGCGACTGTTGGCCACCAGCAACCAGGCATCGATCCCCTGCAGTGCATGTTTGACCCGGGCCACCGTGAGCCGGTAATTGCCGGTCAGCAGCACCGGCGCATCACGACCGGGTTGGCCGATACGGACAAGGCCGGTGCGGATTCCAGCAGGCGCATGAGGACATACAGACTCATGGGAATTCACGCTCCCCATTCGATGCCGGTAACCGGCGCCAGCGTTCGGTCGCCACGTAGATCACCGGCAGCAGGTTGAGGGTCAGCAGGGTGCCGGCGGTGAGGCCCCCGAACAGCATGATGCCCAGTGGTTGCAGCAGTTGCGGGCCCTTTCCGAGCCCCAGCGCTGCAGGCACCAGGGCCAGCAGGGTGGTGAGGTGGCTCAGCAGCATGGGGCGGGTGCGCAGGCGGACCGCTTCGCGCACGGCCGCGGCGGCATCCAGACCCTGGCGGCGGAAGTGGCGGGTGAAGGTGAGCAGCATGATGCCGTTGTTGGTGGCCACGCCGACCAGGGTGATGAAGCCGATGGCCACGGTCAGATCCAGGTGCTGACGGGTGAGGAACAGCGCCAGGGCCGCGCCCATGAAGTCCAGGGGCAGCTTGGTCAGCACCACGGCCGGATCGAGCAGGTTGCCGAGCTGGATGGCGATGATGCCGTACACCAGCAGGGCCGAGGCCAGCAGCACCCACAACAGTTGACCGCCCGTGTGCAGCAACTGGCCGTATTCGCCGCTGAAGCGCCACTGAATGCCGGCCGGCAGATCCAGCCCGGCGATGGCCTGGTCCAGGCGCCGAATCACCGCCAGCGGGTTGCCCTCGATCTCGGCGGTGAGGGTCAGGGTGCGGAGGCCGTGCTGATGCTCGATGAGCGGGTAACCGGACCGCCGCTCGAGACGGGCGAGTTGGGTCAGCGGAATCAGCCGTCCCTGGCGGCTGGGCACTCGCACCCGGCGCAAATCGTCGAGACTGTCCCGTTTCTGCGCGGCGTAGCGCAGAAAGATCTCGATGGGCTGCTGATCGATGATGACCTGGCCGATGCCCTCCCCCTGCATGGCCGTGCGCACCGCCTGCGCGAGCGTGGCCGCGGCCACGTCGAAACGGGCCAGGGCCGCCCGATCCACGCTCACCTGCACCTGATCCACGGGGATGCGGGTGTTGTTGACCACGTTGGCCAGTCCCCTGACCTTGCGCGCAGCCTGCTCCACCTGTGTTGCCGCAGCATAGAGCTGTTTCAGGTTGGTTCCATAGAGGGTGATGCCGAACAGCGCCGGCAGGCCAGAGAAGGATTCGTCCAGTTTCTCCGTGGTCGGTTCGTTGACCCGGCCGATGACGCCTGGCGTGTTGGCCAGCAATTGCGCCAGAGTGGCCCGAACGGCCAGGGGATCGGGGGCCTGGCGTCGATCCAGACGCACCACCAGCTCGCCCTCGTTCGGGCGCTCGATGTAGAAGGACGACTCGGGCGAGCCGGTGCGGCGGAAGACTGCGGCCACGCCGGGCATGGCCAGCAGGCGCCGTTCCAGTTCATCTCCCACCCGGTTGCTCTCGCCCAGCGAAGTCCCTGGCGCCAGACCGTAACTCAACAACAGGCTGTCCTCATCCAGCAACGGCAGCAGTCGGGTGGGATTGAAGGCCAGCAGGGCGAGGCTGCCGATGAAGATCAGCACCGTGATGCCAATGGTTCTGCCACGATGCCGCAACAGCGGATCGAGCAGGCGGAGGTTCCACTCGCCCAGGCGATGGATCGCGCGTGCACCGAGGGTGTCGGCCCGCGCCGGCAGTGCCGTGTGCGAGGTCCAGTACATCGCCGCCAGCGGGATCAGGATCAGGGAGAGCAGCAGGGACAGCAACAACATGCAGCCGAAGGTGAGCCCAAAGGGCTGGAACAGGCGTCCCGCCAGGCCGGTCACCAGCACCAGGGGCACGAAGGCCGCCAGCACTGTGAGGGTGCCGGCGACATCCGGCGCCAGGACTTCGCGCAGACCATCCAGGGCAGCCTGCCGGGCCGATTTGCCCAGGCGCCGGTGGCGATCGATATTCTCCAGCACCACGATGGCATCGTCGTCGATGAGGCCGATGGCCACCGTCAGTGCACCCAGGGTCATCAGGTTCAACCCCAGATCGAACATCCCCATGGCGACGAAGGTGCCCAGCACCACCAGCGGAAAACCGGCGGCGATCACCAGGCTGGCGCGATTGCGTCCCAGGACCCAGACCACGGCAAGAATGGCCAGCAACGCCCCCATGAGCAGATTGTTGCGCATGTTGCGATAGGCCAGACCGATGATCTCGGCCTGATCGTAGAACTTCACCAGCCGGGCACCCGGCGGCAAGGGCAGACGGGCCAGAGTGGCATCCACCGCCCGGGAGACAGCCAGGGTGCTGGCCCCGGGCTGTTTCTGGATGGTGAAGGCGACTGCCGGCAGGCGGTTGCTGGTGATGACATAACGCTGGGGACGAATGCCGGCATAGACCCGCGCCACATCGCCCAGCCGCACAGGCTGACCGTTCGGCCCGTGGGCAACGGTGATCCGCTTCAGTTCCTCCGGGTTGCGCAGACGACCATCGGTGCGGATCAGCAGATCACGGCCGTATCGTGCCAGGTAGCCGCCGGTTGCCAGCACATTGGCTGCCCGCACCACTTCGGCAATGTGGTGGGCCGAGAGATGATGGCGTTCCAGGGCCAGCGGGTCCAGATCGATACGCCAGGCCGCCTCGCCGCCGCCCATTACCTGCACCCGCGCCACGCCCGGCAGAGCCGCCAGCCGTGGTGCAAGGTGGTACTGCACCCAGCTCCGCAGAGCCACCGGGTCGCCACCACTCAAGGTATAGGTGGAGAGCATGGCCAGGGAGGTGCCGATGTTTTCCAGTTCCGGACGGGTCCCGGGCGGCAGCTCGAGTCCGGCCAGGCGGCTGCTCACCAGTTGCCGCGCCTGCACGACATCCATGCCCCAGGTGAATTCCACCGTCACCTGGGAGAAACCCGGGGCGGAGGTGGATCGCACCCGGCGCAGGTGGGTCAGGCCCAGCATGGCGTTCTCGATTGGCCGAGTGACGAGCTGTTCCATGTCCTCCGCGGTGCCGGCCGGATAATGGCTGACGACATTGATGAGCGGATAGTCCAGGCGGGGAAACAGATCCACCGGCAGGCCCCGCAGAACCCCAACTCCGCCGGTCCCCATGAGCGCCATTCCGAAAATCACGCTCAGAGGATGCCGGAAGAGACGTTCGAACATGGGCGCGTCAGTCCTCGAACCGAATCAGTTCCTTGAGATCCCGATAGAGCAACTCGTAGGCACCCTGAGTAACCACGCGGCTTCCCGCCTTGAGCCCCGACAGCACCGGAATACGTTCGGCTGTCGCTGTCCCGACCTGTACCTCGACAGGCTGGAAGCGCCCATCTTCCTGCACGATGCACCAGGTTTTTTCGTTGCGCGCCACCACGGCAGACACCGGAACCCAGGCCACTGGCCGGGCTTCGCCCCAATGCTCCACCTCGATCCGGGCACCGTCCCGCAGGACTCGCCCGGGATTGCCAGCCTCAAAACGCAAACGCCAGAGCCCCGTCGCGTCATCATAGAGGGGCAAACCGGGGAGGGGGCGCAGGGTGAGGGGCTGTCCCGCACGTCGCCAATCGGTCTCCCCCGCCTGCCAGTCCGGCAAGGCCGCGGCGGTAACCTCCACGTCCACGTATACCGAAGCCAGCGACTCCAGCTCCATGACCGCTTCACCGGCGGCCAACTGCTCCCCCATGGCCACCCGGCGCTCGGTCACCACACCGGCAAAGGGGGCCCGCAAGCGCCCCAGACGGCGGGCCAGGACCGGCACCCCCTCCTTGTCGAGTCGACGGGCGAGCAAGGCGGCATCGATCTTTTCATGCAGCAGATCCAGATCGGCGGCCAGGGTTTCCCAGGCCAGACGGGCCTTGCCCTTGGCTATGGTCAGGGCCTGTTCGCCCTGCACCCGATCACGTCGGGTCACGGCGTGCGTCCTTTCGCCTTCCCGCAGAAGCGCCAGTCGCTCGCGGGCCACCGCCACTTCCGCCCGAGCCTGTTGCCACACGGCCAGATGACGCCTGAGTTGCGGCGCCGCGAAACGGGCCAGTTCCTCCCCTGCCGCGACCGATGTTCCCGGTTCCACGGAAAGGGCCGTGATGCGTGCGGCAAAGGGCAAACGAAGAACGACCTGCTGGCGGGCGCGGACCCGGGCAAAAGCCTGCGCGTGGGGCCGCCAGCTTCCGGCCACGGCCGCTTGCGTGACGAAGGCATCGGCCTGCACCGGTGAAACCCACCCCACCAGCCCCAGCAGTGGTATCGAGACAAGCCACATCGCCCACTTTGCAGACACCATCATTCCTCCGTTTCGGGCCAGGCCAGCAGGGTATCGAGCGCAATCCGGCCTTGCCACAAGGCCTGTTCCAGCGCCAGGCGTTCCAGACGGCGATCCAGCCAGGTCTTTTCCAGGTTGAGCCAGCCCAGTGCCGTCAAATCCCCCCGACGATAGGCCTGGCGCGCCGCCGTGACCAGGGAGGCGAGTTCCGGCAGATGACGTTGCAGACGCCGATACCGCTCACGTAGCAGTCGCTGCCGATCCAGCAGGCGTGCAATATCGCTGCGCGTCTGATCCAGACGAGCCTGGTATTCGGCACGCAACCGCGCCCGGGTGGCCCGTTCGATGGCGATCCGCCCCCGGTTACCGGAAAACAGGGGCAGGTTGAGCGTGATCCCAACGCCGGTCGTATAGAGGCCGTCGGTATCGCGGTCCCGGGTAAAACCCATGTCGAGCAGCGGAAACTGGGCCAGGATGGCCTTGCGGACCCGCTGTTCCTGACTCTGATAACCTGCCCGCAAGGCGCGCAGATCCGGTCGCCGACGAGGCAGCGCCGTCAAGACCGGAACTGGGGGGGCCGACCGTGCAGGCGGTGCCCCTGCAAGGGAGATCAGCGGCAAGCGCACGTCGGGGGCCAGCCCCAGCAGGGCGTGCAGTTCGGCTTGCCCGCGCTGAAGTTCCTGACGCAGCCGGCTGAGGCGATGAGAAGTCTCGAACCAGGCCGCCGCCTGGGCACCCACATCTTCCAGGGTCAGTTCACCCTGCGCCATAAGTGTCCGGGCCCGGCGATACTGCCTGGCAAAACGGTCCTCCGCCTCTTCCAGCAGCGCTCGCCTGGCGACGGCATTGCCGATTTGCAGCGTGAGTTGCCGGGCCTGCTGGATCACTTGCCATTCCTGCCACAACAGTACCAAATCGACCTGTCGCTGGGCGGCCTTGCCGGCCGCCACGCCGGCACTGCGGGTGATCAGGCCCTGGAAATCATAGCCAAGCCCGATCCCCCCTCCGGCAACCCGTTCCGATCCTCCATTGGTGGGATGATCCAGGCTGGCCGACAGTTGCGGATCCGGCAACAGGCCCGCGGCATACACCTGGGCTGATGCCTCGCCCCGTTGCATCCGGGCCGCCTTGAGGAGGGGATTGTTGGCCACCGCCAGCATGGCGATTTCGATCCAGTCCAGACCATCGGCAACGTCGAAGGGATGATGCCGCAACGAAGGCAGGGGAAACGACTGGGCGGCCACCTTCAGATCCGTGATCGCCGGGGCGAGATCTGCGCTTCGGGGAAGGGGCTCGGGCCGATAGGTCGCGCAGGCGCTCAACATGACAACGAGAACGGTCACGCCCGGCGGGCGAAGGCGTCGTACAGCCTCGAAAAGACCCTTCATCGACAAGAAATGCTGACCTCTGCACGATCTGCCAATCCGGAAACACCATGCCAAGGTCTCCCGCTGGCGTCAAATCCGCCGCTTGCCGGGAAGGGGCAAAGTCCGGGCGGATTCAGCGCCGACCGGCAGACTTTTCCCGCCAGAACGCGGCCTTGTCGGCATCGGCCGGCACGCCGAGCAGGCCCTGCGCATAAACCTTGGCCAGGTGCTTCATCGCCAGCAGGTTGCCGTTGCGGGCAGCCTGGGACAACCAGTTAAAAGCCTGGTGCGGATCGGCGTTCACGTCCAGGGCTCCGTTCTCATAACGCATGGCCAGTTCGAACTGGGCATGGGGATCGCCCGCATCCGCCGCTGCCTTGAGGTGATCGTAGCTTTCCTGCGACACGGGCATGGCCGTCTTGACGAAGGCGTCGATGACCGCCAGCAGATTGACCGCCTCGCCATGCCCGCTTGCCGCGGCGCGCGACAACCAGTCCCGGGCCAGCTGTTGATCCTGGGCCACCACGTAACCCTGGTGATACATCTTGCCGATCAGGTACTGGGCCTTGGCATTACCGCTGTCCGCGGCCTTCTTCAGCCAGTCGATGGCGCGCCGATCATCGTGCCCGACGCCCCGGCCATCGAGAAAGGCCTTGCCGAGCCGGTACTGGGCGGCCGGAATGCCGGCCCGGGCGGCAGCGCGCCACCAGCGTACGGCCAGTGCGGGATCCCGCTCCACGCCGCGCCCTTCGGCATATGCGTTGCCCAGAACCAGTTGTGCATAGGGGTTGCCGGCCCGAGCGGCCCGTTGCAGCCAGTGTGCACCCCTGACCGGATCGGCGGGCATGCCATAACGTCCCTCGAGGAACGCCAGGCCATACAGCAGCTCGGCACTGACATTGCCGTCCTTCGCCTCGTGGGCGATCATGGCCAGTTCGAGGGGCTGCTGAACGGCGGCCTGCCCGCCCAGGGGCAGCAGCAACAGGCCGAACCAGAAAAGGTGACGGGGCTTCATGCGACGGCCTCCGTGGTCTGCGCTTCGGATGGTTGCTCGACCTTCTTGCGGATCTCGCGAATCGCCATCTCCACGGTCGGATAGATGTTGTGCTCGCCAATCCGCTCGATCAGTCCGGTCCGCTCCAGTACGGCACGCACGGAACTCTTGAGGTTGCAGAATGACAGGCCGACCTCGTTCTTCTCCAGACGTTCCAGCAGGTTCTTGAGCATTTCCACGCCCGAAGCATCAAGGCCGTTGATGCCGTCCCCCACGACCAGGATGTGCCGGAGATCCGGATCGCTGCTGACCAAATAGAGCACCGATTCCTCGAAATAACTCACATTGGCGAAATACAACTGGCCATCGAACCGGATGGCCGTGATCCGGGGATGCAGCTTGGGCAGGTTGTAGCGCTTGGCGCTGCGCAACACCCCGTGTTCATCCACGCCCAGCAGCACCACCGCTGGCCGCATGGTGCGGAACAGGAACAGTACGAGCGACAGCAGGATGCCGGTCAGAATGCCATTCTGGATGTTGGGCGCAAAGGCCAGCGTGGCGCCGAAGGTCACCAGCGCGGCAATACCGTCCTGACGGTTGGCGCGCCAGGCATCCTTGATGGTCTGCACGTCGATCAGGCTGCCTACGGCCATCATGATGATGGCGGCCAGCACCGGCTTGGGCAGGTGATACATCAACGGCGTGAAGAACAGCAGGGTAATCAGCACCAGCACGGCACTGAACACCGAGGCCAGACCGGTCTTGGCCCCCGTGGCCAGATTCAACGCCGAACGTGAGAAGGACCCACTGACCGGCATGCCCGTGCTGAAGGCGGCGGCAATCTTGGCCAGGCCCTGCCCCACCAGTTCCTGGTTCTCGTCCCAGCGGGTGCGGGTCTTGATGGCGATGATCTTGGAGCTGGACATGGCTTCCATGAAACTGATGATGGCGATGACGAATGCCGCGGGCAACATGTGCATGCTGGCGTTCCAGTCGAAGGGTGGCAGACTGAAACTGGGCAGCCCCTGAGGTATCTCGCCAACCACCGTTCCGCCCTTGGCCTCGAAGCCGGTCAGGTAACTGAAATAGGTAGTGATCATGACCACCAGCAACACCCCCGGCAATTTCGGTGCAAGCTTCTTCATCAGGATCAGAAATACCAGCGACCCCAGCCCGAAGGCCAGGGAAGGCAGATGGGAATTGGATGCATTCTCGACCACGTGCAATACATCCATCATGAAATGCGTGCTGTGCTCCAGCTTGAGACCGAGCATGGCCGGCAACTGCGCCAGCGCGATGATGATGGCCGCGGCATTGATGAAGCCGCGCAGCACCGGGTAGGAGAGAAAATTGATCAGCACGCCCATGCGCGCGATCCCGAGACCGACCTGAAACAGGCCGGAGAGCAACGCCATCAGGATGACATAGGCATAAAATTGATCCGTGCCAAACTTGGCCAGGGTCATGACACTGGCAGCGGTCAGCAGGGAGGTCATGGCCACCGGACCGGTCGACAAGGCCGGCGAGGAGCCATAGAGCGCCCCGATGATGACCGGCAGGAACGAGGCATACAGACCATAGTACGGCGGCACGCCGGCCAGCTGGGCATAGGCCAGAGACTGGGGAATGGCCACCAGGGCCACGGTAAGCCCGGCGATCAGATCCGCCCGCAGGATCTGGCGGTTGACCTTCGGCAACCAGACGAGAAAGGGAAACAGACGTTGCCAGACGGGCACCGGGGGATGTTTGATTTCAATGGCCATGTTGAACTACCTCCTGAAAACAAAAACGAAAACGCCTAACCCGGATATCGCACCAGGGCAGCCAACCTCGACGGACCCGATTCGCTATTTGCCGAATCCAATCCGCCCCCGACACCCTGGATGGCGCATCACGTTTTGCACCTATTCGATTTCAGGACGAATCCTTAGGTGCAATATCCGGGTTGACAGGCTGTTGAAAAAGCCCATCCCTGGGCTTTTTCAACCCGGGAACGGAAAATGCGGTTTCCCGTTCACTGCCATTTTCAATGCCGGGTGTCATTGAAAATGGCCATGCTTTCCTGCATCGCATACAGGTGGCCGAAAACGGCGTTTTTTCAACAGCCGGCCAAAACCGCTCAGGATGCGCGCAGTGCCGCCAGGATGCCGCGCAACAGATCGACGGGCGCGGGGGGACAGCCGGGGATCCGGACATCCACGGGGATGACATTGGATACGGCACCGCAACTGGCATAGGAGACTCCGAATTCACCGCCGTCACAAGCACATTGCCCGGCGGCGATGACGAACTTCGGATCCGGGGTGGCCTCCCAGGTGCGGCGCAGGGCATTCTCCATGTGCCGGGAAACAGGCCCGGTCACCAGCAACGCATCGGCATGCCGCGGCGAAGCGACGAAATGCACTCCGAAGCGCTCCACATCGTAATAGGGATTGTTGAGGGCATGGATTTCCAGCTCACAGCCATTGCAGGAACCGGCGTCCACTTCGCGAATGGCCAGACTGCCGGCATAGCGGGCGGCGACGATTCGCTGGACTTCAATACCCACCTGTTCGAGTTCGGAATCGGCCAGCGACGGCGCCGCTTCGGTCACGACCCCATGGGTCAGGATGCGCTTGAAGATTCTCAACATGCCTGCCTGCGCCTCCGTTACAGATCCTGCCCCGAATAGGAGCCATTGACCGACTTGTTGCAGACCGGAAAGTCCGGAACGATGTTCTCCAGCACGATCCGCTCCAGCGCCGGCCAGTTGAGCCAGCTCGGATCACGCGGATAGTAGCGGGCCACGCGCCCGTCCTCGCCGAAGCGGACATAGCACACGATCTCGCCCCGCCAGCCTTCAACGATGCCCAGCCCTTCCCGATCCGCCTGTGCCGCGGGCAAAGGCCGCTGCGTCTCCCCCTCCGGCAACGTGTCCAGGAGGCGATCGAGCAGGCCCAGGGAATCCCGGATCTCCTGCATCCGCACCCGCATGCGCGCGGCGACGTCCCCTTCCTCGAAGACGGCAACGGGAACGGCAAGCTGGTCATAGGGTGGGTAAGGGTGATCCCGCCGCACGTCGAAGTCCTGACCGGAGGCCTTGCCCACGTAACCCAGGCAGCCCAGGCGACGGGCCGTCTCCGGCTGCAGTCGGCCGGTGCCGAGCAGGCGATCCTCGAGCGAGGGGTGGTCGTCCAGAATGTCGAACAGCAACTCCAGTTCTTCGGCCAGGCGACGGTGATCCGCGCGCAGTATGTCTGCGCCCCCGGGGGCGAGATCGGCATCGACGCCACCGGGGATCACCCGGTCCATGAGGAACCGGTGTCCGAACAGTTCCTGGTTGCGGCGCTGCCAGCCTTCGCGCAAGCGGGAGAACTGGTAGATGGCGAAGGCAAAGCCGACATCGTTGCAGATGGCGCCGATGTCGCCCAGGTGATTGGCGATCCGCTCCCGTTCGGCGAACAACGCCCGCAGGGCCACAGCGCGGGGTGGCGGTTCGGCATTCAGGGCCCGCTCCATGGCCTGACAGGCGGCCCAGGCGTGGGCCACGGTACTGTCGCCAGATACGCGGCCCGCCAGACGGGCCAGTTCCTGTGGCATGCGACCGACGGCGATCTTCTCGATGCCCTTGTGCACATAACCCAGCCGTTCCTCCAGATTGAGCACCCTCTCGCCCACGGCCTGGAAGCGGAAATGACCGGGTTCGATGATGCCCGCATGCACGGGCCCGACCGGAATCTCGTAGACGCCCGCGCCCTGGGCCCGCAGAAACGGATACTGGTCATCGGGGGGCGTGGTCTGCGGCGACCGGCCCGCCACCGGGAAATCCCTGCGCAGGGGATACTCGCCCTCTTCCCAGGCCTGGTGACGGATCCAGCGCCGGGCATCGGGATGATCGCTGAAGGCGATTCCGAACATGTCCTGAACGTGCCGTTCGGGACGATCGGCCGCGGGAAAATACGGGGTATGTGAGGGCAGCAGGGGCGTGGCCACCTCCACCCGGGTGCGAAGCACGAGATAGTCCCCGGCCTTTTCGAACAGGCCGAAAACGGCGAGCGTCTCGTCGAGGTGATCGGCCCATACCCCCGCCCAGCGGCAATCGAAGTCGGCCGCCTGCCGGCCGGCCCGCCCCCAGTGCTCGGGATCGATGTCCAGCACCTTCGCCGGCGGCAGGCCGTCATCTTGTGCCTGCCGTACCGGCACCTGCGCTTCCTGCAAGCGCGTCATGAATGCAGGCAACCAGTCGAAACGGTTCATAGCAGATGACTCCCGGCAATCAGCCAGGTGGCCTGATCCAGCCAGTGCGAGAGGAAGGCAGGGATCGCGATCCCGAGCGCCAGCACCAGCAGCAGATGAAGCATCACGGGCAGCATGTTGGCGGTCACGGCCTGCTGGCCCTCCGGCGCCTTGCCATAGACCATGGGATGCAGATAGCGAAACAGACCGGCAAAGGCCACCACCAGGCCGAAGAGCAACAGGGAGGTGAGCCAGGGCCAGCTGTCCATGGTGGCCGAGAGCAGCAGGAACTCGCTGGTGAACACCCCAAAAGGCGGAAAACCGGCAATCGCCGCCACCCCGAGCAGCAGCCCCCAGCCCACGGCCGGCTGGGTGCGAATCATGCCCCGGATGTGTTCGATGACCTGGGTTCCGGCAATGTGACTGACGTGACCCACGGTGACGAAAATGGCCGACTTGGTCAGGGAATGCACCAGCATGTGCAGCAGCCCGGCGAAGGTGGCCAGTGGCCCACCGATACCGAAAGCGAAGGTCATCATTCCCATGTGCTCGATGGAGGAATAGCTGAACATGCGCTTGATGTCCCGCTGACGATGCAGAAACAGGCTGGCCACCAGAAAGGAGATCAGGCCAAAGCCCATCATCAGGTGACCGGCCACCGCCGCGTTTTCGGTATTGGCCAGCGCCCCGTCCACCAGCATCTTGAAGCGCACCACGGCGTACAGGGCCACGTTGAGCAGCAGCCCGGAAAGCACCGCCGACATGGGGGTGGGGCCTTCTGAATGGGCATCGGGCAACCAGTTGTGCAGGGGCACCAGCCCCACCTTGGTCCCGTAACCCACCAGCAGAAAGACGAAGGCGATGGCCATCACCGCCGGATGCAGATGGGCGGACTCGGCATACAGAGCCATCCAGCTCAGGCCCTGACGCGGATCGGCCAGGGCATGCTGGGCGGCGAAATAGACCAGCACGGTGCCGAACAGGGCCAGGGCGATGCCCACGCCGCAGAGGATGAAGTATTTCCAGGCCGCCTCGACCGCCTCGGGGGTCCGATACAGACTCACCAGCAGCACCGTGGCCAGGGTCGCCCCTTCCACCGAGACCCAGAGCACGCCGAGGTTGTCGGTGGTCAGGGCCAGCAACATGGTGAACAGGAAACCCTGAAACATGGCGTGATAGAGGCGCATGCGGCGTTCGCTCACCCAGCCTTCCTGGCAGACGTGGGCCATGTAGGGTCGGGAAAAGATGGCCGTGGTGAACCCGACGAAGGTGGTCAGCACCACCAGGTAAACATTGAAGGCATCCACGTGGAAGCTGTAGCCGACCAGTTCGCCGTGATGCAGCACCTGTCCCGCCAGAACCAGGGAAGTGATCAGGCCGGCCAGACAGAAGGCCAGATTGAGCCAGCCGGCGACGCGCAGGGAACGCACCACGGCCAGCAGCAGCCCCCCGGCCAGGGGAAGGGTTACGGTCAGCAGGAGCGCGTTCATGGCTCGTCCTCCGGCACGGCCAGGCGGTTGAGCCGGTCGGTGTCGAGGGAGTCGATGCTCTCGCTGATGTGCAGGAAGAACACCCCGAACAATACCGCCGCCACCAGCACGTCGAAGGCCACGCCCAGTTCCACCACCAGGGGCATGCCATGGGTGGCGGCCACCGCGGCCAGGAACAGGCCGTTCTCCATCGACATGAAGCCGATGACCTGGGTCACCGCCTGTCGGCGGGTCACCATGATGAGCAGGCCGAGCAATACCACGGCCAGGCTCAGGGAAATGATGTTGCGGGTCGCCAGCAGTTCCAACCGTTCGATGGGCACCACCACCCAGTAGCTGAAGATCACCAGGGCCGCGCCGCCCATCAACACCAGCGCGGCATGGGGCAGGGTTTCCACATGCCGTTCCAGTTCCAGCTTCCGCACCTGCCGGTGCAGCATCCAGGGAATCAGTAACGCCTTGAGCAACAGGGTCAGGCCCGCGGAGATGAACAGGTGATGCGCACCGCTGGCGGCCACCAGGGCCGTGGCACCGGCCAGGACCGCCCCCTGCCAGGCAAACACGTGGATCCCCGAGACCAGACGGGACTGGGCGAGCAGGGTGAACGAGAGGAACAGGATCAGGGCGGCGAGCACGAAGACCGCCTGTTCCAGCAGGGACAGCTGCACCAGGTTCATGCGCCGGCCTCCAGGATCACATTGCTCAACAAGCCCAGCAGGGCCAGGAGCAGGGCGAGATTGAGAAACGCCGGTGCCCGGAACAGGCGCATCTTGGCCAGCCCGGTCTCGGCCACGGCGAGGATCACGCCCAGCAGCAGCAACTTGCCGATCACGAACAGCAGGCCCGAGGCCAGAGCCGGGAGCGTAAGCTGGGTGCCGATGCCCCAGGGCAGGAAGACGTTGACAATGAGCACGCCATAGAGCATGAGTTTCAGCTGGGCGGCCCACTCCATCAGCGCCAGATGGCGGCCGCTGTATTCGAGGATCATGGCCTCGTGGATCATCGTCAGTTCCAGATGGGTGGTGGGATTGTCGATGGGGATCCGCCCGGTTTCGGCCACGGCCACCAGTACCAAGCCCATCAGGGCAAACAGGTAGGACGGCCGCAGGATCAGTCCCGAGGCCAGTTGGTGATCGATAACGCTGGCCAGGTTGGTACTGTGCGCGGTCATCGCCAGCGTGAAAACGGCCAGCAACATGGCCGGTTCGGCCAGGGCGGAGATCAACATCTCCCGCGAGGACCCCATGCCCCCGAAGGCCGTGCCCACATCCATGCCCGCCAGGGCGAGGAAGAAACGGCCCAGGGCGAGAAAACCCACCAGGACGATGACATCGGCCACCGCGGCCGATGGCAGGCGCACCGTGATCAGGGGCACCACGGTACAGGCCAGCAGCGTGCTGGCGAAGACGATGTAGGGCGCAGCCCGAAACACACCGGAAGCGGTGTGGGCAACCAGCGTCTCCTTGCCGAAGAGCTTGTAGAGATCCCGGTAGGGCTGGCTCCAGGCCGCCCCCCGGCGGTTCTGCAGACGGGCCTTGACCCGTCGCACCCAGGCCACCAGCAGGGGCGCACCCAGCAGGAACAGGACGCTCTGCAGGAGCACCAGCAACCAGGCATTGGCGGTCATGAGATCAGCCATAGCAATACCAGCAGGGTTCCGAGCGACCAACCCAGATAGACACGGACGTTCCCCCTTTGCAGACGGGTGACCCGGCGGGAGAGCGCCTGGATTCGCTGGGCCACCGGAACATAGAACAGCTCCCAGGCCCGATCGCCCACATGCAACTGGTGACGCATGCCACCGGCTTCGCGCTCCACCTTTTCATCCACATGGAACAGCAGGCCGAACACCCGCCGGATCGGCTGGGCGAAGGCCGTGGCGGTATATTGCATGCGCGCCGTGGGCAGACCGTCGGTGAAGCCGCAATCCCAGGGATCACAACGCCGAACCTGGCGAACCCGCCCACGACGCAGCACCAGAGCGCTGAGCCACCACAGGAGCACCAGGGCCAGCAGGACGATGGGCGCCGAGTAGCTGGCCATCTCGGGGGCCACCGGCGTGAGCCACAACCAGCCATGCGCCGTGGCGGCGCTCAGGCCCCGGCCAAGCAGCTGTTCCGGCACGGCGTTCAGCCACTGCAGCAGGGAGGTGGGAAAGATCCCCGCCAACAGGCACAGCAGGGCCAGAAACCCCTGGGCGGAGCGCATGCCGAAGGTGACCGGGCGCGCCCGGCGCACCCGCCGCGAACGGGCCTGTCCCAGGAAGGCCACGCCATAGACCTTGACGAAACAGGCGGCCGCCAAGGCCCCGGTGAGCGCCAGCATGGCGGCGGCCACGGGGATCAGGCTGCGCAGCACGCCACCACTCAACTGCCAGGATTGCAGCGCGGTCTGGAAGGTCAGCCACTCGGAGACGAAACCATTGAAGGGGGGCAGCGCAGAAATGCTGATGCAGCCGATCAGGAAGTAGAAGCCGGTCCAGGGCATGCGCCGCAACAGTCCGCCCATGCGCTCCAGATCGCGCTCGTGGGTGGCGTGCAGAATGGCCCCTGCGCCAAGGAACAGCAGGCTCTTGAACAGGGCATGGTTGAGGGTGTGATAGAGAGCGGCGATCAGGCCCAGTACGCCGGCCACCGGATGACCGGTGGCCAGAAAGATCAGCCCCAGGCCCAGACCGATGAAGATGATGCCGATGTTCTCCACCGAGTGGTAGGCCAACAGGCGCTTGAGATCGTGTTGCATGAGGGCATACAGCACCCCCATCAGGGCCGAGATGCTGCCGATGATCAGCACCACCACGCCCCATTGCCACTGGATCTGGCCGATCAGATCGAAGGTGAAGCGGATGAAGCCATACACGGCCACCTTGAGCATCACCCCGGACATCAGGGCGGAGATGTGCGAGGGGGCGGCGGGGTGCGCCTCGGGCAGCCAGGCATGCATGGGCACCAGGCCCGCCTTCATGCCGAACCCCACGAAGGCCAGCCCGAAGGCCACGCTCGCCCACAGGGGGGACAGGGCGGCGCCGCGCATGGCCTCGAAGGCGAAACCGCCACCGAATGCCGCCAGTACGCCGTAACCCAGCAGAATGGACAGGGCGCCGATATGCGCCATCAACAGATAAAGGAATGCCGCCCGGCGGTTGGCCGCCTGTTCATGCTGGTAGACCACCAGGAAATAGGAACTCAGCGACATGAGCTCCCAGGCCACCATGAACAGGAAGGCGTCGTCGGCCAGGACCACGAGCAACATCCCGGCCACGAACAGGCCGGTGAAGGCGCCCAGCACCGAGAGGGGATCCTGCCCGTGTTCGAAATCGCGCACGTAACCCGGACCATAGACGGCCACGGCCAGCACGACCACGCCCACCACCATGAGGAAGAAGCCGGCCAGGGCATCGAGGCGCACGTGCCAGGGCAGCCAGGGCAACCCCAGCGGCAGTTCCCCCCCGGCCGGGGCGGACGCCAGCGCAGTGAGACCGGCTGCCACGGCCGCCGCGCCAGACGCGCCCAGCAACAGGAACATCAACCCCTTGGCGCCCGGCAGCCGACCCGTCGCCAGCGCCCCCACGGCCGAACCGAGGGCAGCGAGGACCGCCACATAGGCCAGAATCAGAGACAGGGGAAGTGTCGGGTTCAATTCGCGTCAGCCCTTCAGTCGGACACCACGGCCGCCGCCGGTACTGGCGGCCCCTTCGGCAATCAGTTCGATCCCGGCCCGTTCCAGGGTATCCACCACCTTGACCAGGGAATCGACATTGCCACGCACATTGCCTTCACTGGCCTCCATCCGCTGGATGGTAGGCAGGGACAGCCCCGCCTCCCGGGCCAACCGGGCCTGATCCCAGCCCAGCAGGGCACGAGCGGCTTTCATCTGGGCAGCGGTAATCATGGGTTCGCTCCGAGGGAATGGTTCCCAGGGTTCGCTCCGAGGGAATGGTTCCCAGGGTTCACTCCGATTCGTCTCGTGGCTTTACTGGCCGTCCGGGGCGGTTACGGATTTAGCAGATGTAGCAATTGATTATATTACATCATGATTGATATGTAAAACATCAGTTCAGAGAGAGCGCACATGAATATTGCGATATGTTCTCACAACCCCTTCGACCGGTTCCAAATGCACCATTGTCCCCACCGGCGGGATGAGGTTCGCCTTTTTTCGCATCCTCGCAGAATCTGATTTTCTCCCGCCGGCTCGAGCGAGATGCCGTCGATTCGCGTCTTGCTTGCCCGTTTTCCTTCCGCTTGTACCGCGATCCCGGCCGCATGGCCGTTACCGCCTGCCTGTGTCCGTCTTCCCGGGCGGATGCATCGTGATACACTGCGATGCAGAGCTGTCTTCTCTGACACCCTTTTCACCGCATGAAACTCGCCTCCATCCATATCTACCCCGTCAAGTCCACCCGGGCCATCGATCTGCCGGCCAGCGAGGTGCTGCCCCGGGGCCTGCCCGGGGATCGACGCTGGATGCTGGTGGAAGAAAACGGCCGTTTTCTTACCGCCCGCCAGCATCCCCGCCTGGCCATGGTAGAGACCGCCTTCGACGGCGACGTGCTGCGGGTGCGGGCCCCGGACATGCCGGAGCTGACCCTGCCCCTGCAGCCCTCCTCGCCCCGAATGCGCCGCGTGCAGATCTGGAACGACAGTCTGGAGGCGGTGCTGGCCGGCCCGGCGGCCGATGCGTGGTTCAGTCGGTGGCTGAACAAGCCCGTGCAACTGGTGCAGATGACTGACGACATCCACCGCGGGGTGGATCCCGACTATGGCCAGTCCGGTGACGAGGTGAGTTTTGCCGACGGCTTTCCCCTGCTGCTCATCGGCGAGGGTTCGCTGGCCGATCTCAATGCCCGCCTGGCCTCGCCGGTGCCCATGCGCCGCTTCCGTCCCAACGTGGTGATCGCGGGCAGCGAGCCCTACGCGGAGGATACCTGGACGCGGTTGCGGATCGGCGAGGTGGAATTCGAAGGGGTGAAGAACTGTTCGCGCTGCGTGTTCACCACCATCGATCCCGACACCGGCACCAAGTCGCCCGATGGCGAACCGCTGCGGACCCTGCAGACCTACCGTCTGGGCGAAGGCGGGATCTACTTCGGGCAGAATCTCATCCCCCGCAGCAGTGGCACCATCCGGGTGGGAGACGAGGTGGAGATCCTCGAGGTGCGGCCGGAGCGGGCGAAGGTACGGTGAGTGGCCCTCTCCCCGAAGGGGAGAGGGGCGCTGTGTTCCAATCGTCAACAGACGGCTAAGACGACGATTGGCAGGGCGCCGAGCGGCTCCTGTCGGCGACGGGCCAGGCGCAGAGGACGGCATTGACGAGGGTGGCCAGGGGGATGGCGAAGAACACGCCCCAGAAACCCCATAGCCCGCCGAAGAACAGCACGCTGACGATGATCGCCACCGGGTGCAGGTTGACCACCTCCGAGAACAGCAGGGGCACCAGTACGTTGCCGTCCAGGGCCTGGATGATGCCGTAGACGATCATCACCACCGCGAAATCGCTGCCCCAGCCGAACTGGAAATAGGCCACGAAGGCCACGGGCACGGTGACCACCGCCGCACCGATGTAGGGCACCAGCACCGAGACCCCCACCAGCACCGCCAGCAGGATGGCGTACTTGAGGCCGAGGATGGCGAAGGCCAACCAGGTGGCGGTGCCAACGATGAAAATTTCCCAGAACTTGCCGCGCACGTAATTGCCGAGTTGCTGATCCATTTCCTGCCACACGCTGCTGGCGAGACTGCGCTCTTCGGGCAGAAAGGCGGTGAGCCAGGCCAGGATGCGCGCCTTGTCCTTGAGAAAGAAGAACACCAGCAGGGGCACCAGAATCAGATAGATCAGCAGGGTGATGAAGCCGGGGATGGACGCCAGGGACAGGGTCAGGATCCGTTGGCCGGCGGTGGCGATCTCCTTTTGCAAGAGTGCCATGATCTCCTGCACCTGCTGTTCACTGATGAAGCTGTAGGTCTGGTGCAATTGCAGCAGTTTTTCCTGGGCCACGGCCAGGTGATGGGGCACTTCACGCAGGAACTGGGTGATCTGTACGGACAGCAGCGGAATCACGCCGAAGAGCAGGAAGATCATGAAGGCGCTGAACAGCCCGAACACCAGGATCACCGCCCGCAGGCGTCGCACCCCGTGGCGCTCGAAGTAACGCACAACCCCTTCAAGCAGATAGGCGATGACCATCGCCGCCAGCACCGGCGCCAGCATGTGGCCGAAGGTGAGCACGATACCGAAGCCGATCACCAGGATCAGCAACAGCAATACCGCCTGGGGATCGGAGAAGTAGCGCCGGAACCAGGCTCTGAGGATCTCAAGCACCGGCGGCGTCCTCCTGGCACTGCAGACGGTACTGTTCGGCGAACAGGGCCTCCAGCTCGTCGATCACCTCGCGGGCGTCACGCCCCTGCATCAGGTGCTGCGCCACCAGCCCGGAGGTGGCATTGAGCATGCGATCCTTGTCGAGCATGGGATAGGTCTTGCCGAGCCGACGCACGGCGGCGATCACCGACTCCTCGGCCGGGCGGGGAATGTCGAGGGGCGTGGCGGGAACCTCGGCCTGCCGGGCATGGCGTCCGGCCAGGAAGGCGGCAAATTCCAGCAGCAGGTCGGCCTGCGCGTCAGGCAGGCACCGAAAATGCTCGAGCAGTTGCCGTTCCCGTTTCTTCAACTGCACGGCCCTCGTTCAGCCAAGGGGACCGTCCTGGTGGGACTGGCAGTAGCTGCGGGCGAAGTTGAGCAGCTCGTCCATGGCCCGCACCCGGAACTTCTGTTTCTGGTGGACGAAGGAGAAGGGCCGATCGATGGGCGGATCGAGCTGCACCGCCGCCAGGGTCCCCAGCCTGAGTTCCTTCTGGATGGTGGCGCTGGAGAGCACCGAAACGCCCATGCCGGCCTCCACGGCGCCCTTGATGGCTTCCAGGCTGCCCAGCTCCATGGCCAGGTTCATGCCCGTGGCCGGCACGCCGGCGCGTTGCAGGCTTTCGAGAATCACCTCGCGGGTGCCCGAACCCTCCTCGCGGCAGATGAAGGGAAAGTCGCAGATCCGGCTGATGGGCACGGCCTCCTCGCCGGCCAGTTCGTGACCGGGCGGCACGATCAGCACCAGGTGATCCATGCGGCACTGTTCCACCACCAGATTCTTGTTGTTCACCGGCGCCTCGACCACCCCCAGATCGATGGTGTTGTTCTCCACCATGGAGACGATGCCGTCGGTGTTGGCCACCTTCAGGCGGATGATGATCTCCGGATACTTCTGCTTGAAGTCGCCGAGCAGGGCCGGGAGCATGTATTCGGCGATGGTGGTGCTGGCCCCCAGCATCAACACGCCGCTGACATCGCCGGTCAGCTCGCGCACCGCGTTGTCCATCTGGGCATAGAGATCGAAGATCTGATTGGCGTATTCGTAGACCCGCTCGCCGGCCTCGGTGAGGCTGATCCGATTGTGGGTGCGATCGAACAGGCGGGTGTTGAACTGCTCCTCGAGCTGGCGGACCTGGAAGGTCACCGCCGGCTGGGTCATGTGCAGCTCTTCGGCGGCCTTGGTGAAACTGAGCAGGCGGGCCACCGTCTGGAAGACCTGCAGGCGTCGATCGGACATCTTTCCCCTCTCCGGCCGCGCGGGCGGCCGTGCTTGGCAAGTTCATGGGTTGACGGGAGAAACCGGGGAATCATACCAATTCCGATCGGAAACATAAACGGATTTTATGACCCGGCGCCGTTGGCGCCGGGCCACAGGACCGCTCAGGACGTCCGGCCACGCCGATCCAGGCGCTTGTACATGAAGGCGTAGTACATCACCGGGATCACCACCAGCGTGAGCAGGGTGGAGACGAAGATCCCGAAGATCAGCGACAGGGCCAGGCCGCTGAAGATGGGATCGTCGAGGATGAACAGGGCCCCGAGCATGGCCGCCAGGCCCGTGAGGGCGATAGGCTTGGCCCGCACCGCGCCGGAGCGAATCACCGCCTCGTCGAAGGGCACGCCCTCCTCCACCTGCTGGTTGATGAAGTCCACCAGCAGGATGGAGTTGCGCACGATGATCCCCGCCAGAGCGATCATGCCGATCATGGAGGTGGCGGTGAACTGCGCTCCCCACAGGGCATGGCCGGGCATGACCCCGATGATGGTCAGGGGAATCGGCGCCATGATGATCAGGGGCACCAGATAGGAGCGGAACTGCCCCACCACCAGCAGGTAGATGAGCAGCAGCCCCACCGAGTAGGCGATGCCCATGTCGCGGAAGGTCTCGTAGGTGACCGTCCATTCGCCGTCCCACTTGAGACTGTAGCGGTAGGGATTGGCGGGCGGATTGATCAGTGACTGGTCGATGATCGTGCCCTCCTCCAGCGGGGTCTCGCGCAGCCTGAACAGGATCTCGAACATGCCGTACAGGGGGCTGTCCAGCTTCCCGGCCATGTCGCCGGTGACGAAGGTCATGGGCAGCAGATCCTTGTGGTAGATGGCGTTCTCGCGGCGCGTCTCCACCAGCCGCACCACGTCGGCGATGGGCACCAGCTTGCCGCTGGTGCTGCGCACCTTGAGGGTCAGCAGGGTGTCCACGCTGGCCTTGTCGCCGGGGCGCATCTCCAGGCGGATGGGCAGTGGATACTTCATGTTGGGATCGTGCAGATAGCTCAGATCCTCACCCGAGAGGGCCGCCGACAGGGCGCCGACGATGGCCTGCTGGCTGACGCCCAGCAGCGCCGCGCGCCGCTGATCCACGGCCACGATGATCTTGGGCTCGGGGGCCTCGATGCTGTCGTCCACATCCACGATGTCGGGGGTGGACTCGAACACCTTGCGCACCTGGCGGGCCACGGCCATCTGGCCCTGG
>JALSSV010000093.1 GCA_026984045.1 Chromatiales bacterium
CGGCGGAACGCACCGCCAGGCTGTCGTCGCCGAGGGCACGCGCCCAGCCCTCGGCCATCTGGGAGCGGCAGGAGTTACCGGTACAGAGAAACAGCAGGCGCATGGTCGTGGTCCCGACAGTGTGGTTTGACCGGCCGGCGCTTTTCAGGCACAGCGGGACGCCCCCGGGCGGTCCGGCAGGGCGGCGAGCGCCCCCAGATCGTCCGCGAAGGGCTGCTGCGCGTGCGCGCGCGCGGCCGTGGTGGCAATGATGTCCTTCACCCAGCCCGGCAGGTCCGGGTGCAGCCGGTAGTGGATCCACAGCCCCTGCCGGCGATCCAACACCAAGCCGGCCTCGCGCAGCAGCGCCAGGTGACGGGAGATCTTGGGCTGGGCGGCGCCGGTGGCGTGGGTCAGCTCACAGACGCACAACTCTCCCGCCTGCGCCAGCAGCAGCAGGCAACGCAGACGGGTTTCGTCGGACAGCAGGCGGAACAGCGGGGCGGGCTCTATATTCATGGAATCGTATATTACGGATTCCATATATACTGTCAAGCGAATATGCCGCGTGGCCGGCGCCCGTCCGACGCACCTATATCTTGAACTGTCCCACGGCCAGTTGCAGTTCCTCCGCCAGGCGCGCCAGTTCCTCGCTGGCGGTGGCGGTCTGGTTGGCCCCGGCCGCCGTTTCCATGGCCTTGTCGTTGATGCCGACGACACTGCGGTTGATTTCCTCCGCGACCGCGGTCTGTTCCTCGGCGGCGCTGGCGATCTGGGCGCTGGTATCGCTGATGTTGCGCACGGCGTCCGCGATCCTTTGCAGCGAGGCATCGGCGTGGCCGGCCTGATCGACCACCTCATGCGCCTGCTGCAGGCTGTCGTTCATCACCTCCACCGCCTCCCGTGAACCGGCCTGCAGCTTCTCGATCACCTGGTTGATCTCCTCGGTCGACTGCTGGGTACGACCGGCCAGCGTGCGCACCTCGTCGGCCACCACCGCGAAGCCACGTCCCTGCTCGCCGGCCCGGGCCGCCTCTATGGCGGCATTCAGCGCCAGCAGGTTGGTCTGCTCGGCGACGCCGCGGATCACGTCCATGACAGCGACGATGTTGCCGCTGTCCTGTTCGAGCTGGTGAATGACCTGCGCGGCAGTCTCGATCCGGCCAGCGAGGCGCTTGATCGCCTGCACGGCCTGCTCGACCACCTCCCGCCCGTCGGCTGTCTCGTTATCGGCCTTGCTCGCGGCCTGTGCCGCGCTCGCGATACTGGTGGCCACCTCCTGCACCGTGGCGCTCATCTCGTTCATGGCGGTGGCAACTTGTTCGGTCTCCGACTGTTGTTCGAGCACGTTCTGACTGGTCTGTCCGGTTATGGTGGAGAGCTCTTCGGCCGATGCCGCGACCTGCTGCGAGGAATCGCCGATCTGGCCGACCAGGGTGCCGAACTGCTGCGCCATGTCGTTGAAACTCCCGGCGACCTGCGCCATTTCGTCTCGCACCTGCAGTTCGATGCGTGTACCGAGGTCGCCCCCGGCGAGCCGCCGAGTGCCCTCTTCGATGCGCCGCAGGCTGTCGGCCACCGAACTGTAGAATCCGCCGAACAAGAAGGCGATCAACAGCATGACCAGTACGACCGTGGCAGATGCCGTGCGCAGCCTGCCATTTGCCTCCGCCTCACGCCCGGCGAGGATCTCATCCAACGCCGGCAGGATGGCATCATACAGCTGGAAGGCGGCGCCGATGGCCGCGCTGCCGCTCTCGAACACCTGGTCGCCCGTGACCTCGACGCGCTCCACCCGCAGAAGGCGGCTGTCCACCAGGTTCAGGAAGCGGCCGGCCTTGTCAACGGCCGCTCCGTCCAGGCCGTCGAAGCGGGCACCAACGGCGGGGTTTTCGCGCAATGCCACTTCCAGGCCGTGTCTGAGGCCATCGTTGCCGGTCTTCACCTGCTCGGCCAGCAGCGCCAGCCGGGTCTTCTCCCTGGCGCTTATCCGGCCCCGCGACGCGATCCCCGCGCCCAGTCCCCGTGCCTGGCCCATGCCGTCGGTCAACGGCGGCAGCCGATTGATCACGGCGTCCATGAGGTAATAGGAATCCAGCTCGGGGTCGAGGATCAGGTTGGAGGTATCACCCACATGGACGCCCAGTGCGATGACGGCCTGGACGAGATCACTGTGTTCGGCGAAGCTGTCGGCCGCCTTCATGTCCAGCGAACGCGCCTTGAGCTGCTGCCAGCGTGCTTTCAGTTCCGCCACTCTGTTGCCGGTGTCCAGAACGTCGCCGAGCCGGGCATCGAGCTGCTCCAGTTCCGCAAAATCCGCGTCGACCACGGCTCTCTTCTCGCGGATACGCTCCAAGAAACCGTGGTTTCCATTGAGATAGGCATTGGTCATGCCGCGGTGTTGCGGCAGGTGTTCCAGCAGGCCGCGCAGTGCGGCGATGTACTCCACGCCCCGTCTTTCCTTTTCCAGGAGACGGATGCCGTCGTCAATGGTGCTCACCAGTATGGAACTCAACACAACGAGGGGTATCACGAAAATGGCGAAAATGAGGCCGAACTTATAAGCGTAGCGCAGGTTTCCCATGACAAGCATGGCCGGCTTGAGCAGTGCGTTCATCGCTGATTTCTCCTTCATCCGATGAGGAAACAAACACCAACAGCAGGACCGGGGCTGGAAACCGGCTGTCACGCGGGATCAGGGTGTGACAGCAAGCATACGAGGGGGGGGAAGCTCCGATGGTTCCCTTGCCGCCATCCCGGCATGGGCCCGTACAACGGCGTGGTCAGAGATTCCCTGCTTGCCGTATCGGCATTATCCACATGGACTTTATAGCCTGTTTCAACCCGGCGTCCCGGGCCGGCCTCTCAGGGGGCGATACGGACGCGGTAACCCGCCTGGCTGACCCATGACTCGAAATGCGCTGCGGAGAGTGGCCTGCTGATGAGGAATCCCTGGATCCGGTTGCAACCGAGCGCTTCGAGCAGTTCGAGTGTCTTTTCGTCTTCCACCCCCTCGGCCACTACGCTCACGCCCATGCGTTGGGCCAGATGGATGACGGCACCGACAATGGCAGCATCGCGCAGATTCGAGCGCATGCTGGATACGAACCCGCGGTCGACCTTGAGGACGGACAGCGGAATCTGTTTCAGTTGGGCCAGCGAAGAATAGCCGGTACCGAAATCGTCGATGGCGATACCGGCCCCCAGGCCCCGGATGCGCTCGAGGATGGCGTTGGCCTTGCGCGGGTTGTTGATGATCGCACCCTCAGTGATTTCCAGTTCCAGCAGATCGCCCGGCAGCCGGTGCCTGGCCAGCAGTTCGGCGACAGTATCGGGCAGCCCGTCGTCCTGCAGGCAGGAAGGCGAGAGGTTGACCGCCATGCCGATGCGCCAGCCGTTCTGCAACCAGGCCCCGTTCTGCCGGATGGCGTGTTCCAGCACCCAGCGGGTGAGATCGTTCATGAGTCCGGCGTGCTCGGCATGGTGTATGAAGGCATCGGGCATGATCAGCCCGCGTTGCGGGTGGTGCCACCGGAGCAGGGCTTCGACGCAGACCACCTGCCCGGAGGCAGGGTCGATCTCGGGCTGGAACACCAGCGCCAGCTGGTCTTCGTCGATCGCGACCCGCAGCTCGCCGGCGCAGGCGAAGGCCCGACGCGCTTCCCGGTCGAGGTCAGACCGGTATAGGGTGGTGCCGCCGCCGCGTTGCTTGGCGGCATACATCGCCACGTCGGCACAGCGGAGTATTTCCTCGAAATGGTCACCGTGGCGCGGATAGAGCGCGATGCCGATGCTGGCCCCGATGCGCAGCCGCCGGCCTTCGATGCTGAAGTCGTCCTGCAGGCGTCTCGATACCACCCGGGCGATGAGTTCGGCGTTGTCGCTGTCGGCGGCCGGCAGTATCACCGCAAATTCATCCCCGCCCAGGCGGGCGACGGTGTCGTTCTGGCGCACGCAGCCCTCGATCCGCTCCGCCACCCTTTTCAGCACCAGGTCTCCCGTCAGGTGTCCCAATGTGTCGTTGATCTCCTTGAAACGGTCCAGGTCGACCAGCAGCAGGGCCAGCGAGCCACGCCCATCCCCGCCGGCCGCCAGGGCTTCGTCTATGCGCCTGCGCAGCAAGGCCCGGTTGGCCAGCCCCGTCAGGCTGTCGTGCAGGGCCTGGTGCTGCAGGGTATGGCTCTGTTCCACGAGCTTGTGACGCATGTGATCGAGCGTCCGCGCCAGTGCCCGTATTTCACCGATGCCGCTGTCGACGCGCAAGACCTGCTCATAGTTGCCGCAGCTTATCCGCATCGACGCATCGCGCAGCTGCTCGATGGGTCGGGTGAACTGTCGTCCGAGCAGCAGGATGGTCGTCAGGCTGACGCCGACAAAAGCGAGCGTGAGATACAACCCGTTGAGGTAAACCTGCCCGATGCGCTCCCGGGTGTCGGTTTCGTCGTAACCGACATGGAGTTCGCCCAGCGGTTCCCCCAAGGGACCGGACCAGGGCACGACGATGTGGTAGACGTTGTCGCCACCCTCGCCGAACGCGAAATCCTCCCGTTCGACCACGCCGTCGCCGGGCTCGCCGACCCGCTCCAGGACGGCACCGTGAGCGTCGATGAGAGTGGCGTAGGCGATGCGGCCCGTAACCCAGGCTTCCTCCAGTTCGGTGCGGAGGGACAGCAGCGGCACAGCGCTTCCCCCGCTGCCGGAAACGAGGCGGTAGGCATCGTTGCGCACCCCATCCACGAACAGGCTTTCGTAGTTTTTCTTCACCAGGTAAAGGACGCCGCCGAAGAGCAGCGGCACCACCACCAGATGCAGCGCCAGGGCCGCCGCGGCCATGCGCCCGGTGAGGCTGGAGAAGGGCTTGTTCATGGCAGTCGGCCCCGCCAGAGGGTTTGCATGATCTTCAGCGACCCGTCCCGCGCTGCGTCCCGCTTCCACATCACGGCAATCGCTCCCACGCTCGAATGCAGCGTGCGCACCATCTGGTCCTGGTCACGGAAAGCCTGGGGACGGCGGCGGCCGGTGCGAAAAGTGAGCGACAACAGCTGCCTCGCATAGCGCCGTTGCGACATGAATACGACTTTCTGCAGAAATACCCGGTTCAGCAGCGGGTCGCTGGTATTCAGCAAGGCCCGGACCGGCTGCCCCCGTACTTCGACGGGCAGCCCCAGGAACACCCGCCGCAGCTGCCGGGGACTCAGGTGATCCAGGCCTGACTCGCTGTCGGCCACCAGCACCAGCGCCCTGTCCTCCTGTGCCTGCACACCTTGCACAAAGGCGACCAGCAGGAACAGCACCACCAGGCCGACGCGGGCCAAACGCCGCCTCATGGGAAACCCGCGCTCCAGTTCAACAGGATCTGCCGGAAATCGCCGGTCAATCCATGATTGTTCGAAAACTCGAGCTTGACCGCCTGTCCGGCCGAGAAATCCCAGCGCACTCCGGCCACGTCGCGCCGCGCAATGAACTGGGCCAACAGGCCGACGTAGGGATCGCCGCCCTCGCCGAAACTGCGTTCCAGGCGCCCGAACAGCGTCCAGTACCCCTGCACCGGCAAGTCGGCATGCAGGTAGCCGGTTGCGAAATGGCGCGGGCGGGTTTCCCCGGCACCCTCCAACACATCCCGGACAAGGAACAGCGAACCGGTGAGTGCCAGGGAGGAGCGCTTCCAATGCAGGAAAGCGCCCCCCACGCTCAAGTTCACCGCGTCATAGACGGTGCCGGCAACCGGAACCCGCACCCGGCTCACAAAAGCGCCAACCTGGTCTTCTCCGAAATTATCCAGGTGCAACGCGACCCGTGCCGTCGCATTGAACCGGTGGCGGCCCTCGCCGGGTCTGAACAGATCGATGGCATGCAGTTTCGCTCCGCCGCCGGAAGAATCATGGTCACCTTCCAGCTCAGGGCCGGTTCCCAACGCCAGCGTATAGTCTATGCTTCGTTCGCCGAGAACCTGTTCGGTGCTGAACAGCAGGCCTGCCAGGTGGCTGGGAAAGATACCACCGTCGTCGTCGAAACGGGCGCTTTCGGGACTGCTGATCGAAGGCCGCAGGTAGTTGGCGTGATGATACTGCATGACCCAATAGCTGAGCGGGTTGTGTATCCTGCCCAGCCGCAGCGTGCTGGCCGGTGAAAAATCGTAGCCCAGGTGCAAGCGTTCGATGTGGAAATCATGATCCGTGGCGATGGCCTCGACAAGGGCGTTCCATCTGCCCCGATGTGCGCTGCCGAACACATCCAGCAGTGGTGAAAAGACGGCATCGTCCGGATCGTCGCCGGAATTCCATTCGAACCCCAGTTCGGGGAAAGCCAGCAGGTTACCGTCCGCGTACGCGAGGCAGGGCATCCACAGGCAGAGCGCCAGCCCGAGGCAGGCAGCCATGCCGCGAGGATTCGTCACGGGGATACTGCATCTTTCCTGATTGCCGGCACCGTGCATGCGCGTCGCTTCCCGTTGGATCCGTTGCAAACGGTATCATCCAGGCGGGATCGGGGCCGTACTTGCCTGTCATGCAGGGTTTTGACATGACGGCACGTTGAGAGAGAACGCCTGTCGGCAGCAGACGACGTTGTGCGTTCAATTGCCTTATCGTCGCTGTCGCTGCTTCCTTTAGGCCGGTGCGTACGGTCGGCCGGACAGGAAATAAAAGATGGCACCCCGATCCACCTCCGCGTCGGCCCAAAGGCGGCCACCATGGCGAAGGATGATGAATTGCACCACCGCCACGCCGATACCGGTGCCCTCAAGCCCATCCGCCCAGCGCAGGCGTTGGAAACCGCCGAACAGCTTGTCGGCATAGTGCATGTCGAAACCGGCGCCGTTGTCCCTCTGCAGGCGCTGGGGGGCGCGGCGGCAAGCTGGCCGGGGCAGACATCCGTCCAGTTGACGCGGTCCCGCCTGTCCCACCAACCGTGAGCGCCCGCTTCCCCGCCCGACCAGGAACCTGTGTTCGCAAACTCGTGAATGGGGGGCCAGTATAGTGCGGAATAACCACCCTTTTACCGGCCACGGGAGCGATCTCGCCGACCCGACCCACGGGTACGGCCCTGGCGGCCCAGCCGACACTGCGCTATAAATGCAAGTCCCTGACAAGCAGGCCGGCAGCAGTCCATAACGATTCCATGCAGGATTTTCAGCTCGATGCCTCGGTGTTGTACCTGAACCACGCCGCCGTCTCCCCCTGGCCGCGACGAACTGCGGTAGCGGTCGAGGCATTCGCCCGCGAAAATGCCCGCTTCGGTTCGCGCCACTACGAACGCTGGCTGCAGACCGAACAGGCCCTGCGCGAGCAACTCCGCCAACTGCTGAATGCACGGGGCAGCGACGAGATCGCCCTGCTCAAGAACACCTCTGAAGCCCTGTCGGTGGTCGCCTGGGGACTGGACTGGCAGCCCGGCGACAAGGTGGTCATCTCCGACCAGGAATTCCCCTCCAACCGTATC
>JALSSV010000094.1 GCA_026984045.1 Chromatiales bacterium
GTCGCGGGGCGAGAGGAAGATGGCATGGCCGCCGAACTGGGCCATGCCGGTCTCGAAGGAGACCCGGGTGCGGGTGGAGGACTTGTCGAAGATCATGGCCATCACCTTGCCCTTGAGCGGCTCGTAACGCTCGCCGGCGCGGGTCATGGCCTTGAGTTCGATGGCGCGGCGGATCAGGCGGTTCAGATCCTCGGCGTCGATGTCCAGCAGGGTCAGGAAGTGTCGGGTCATGGTCGGTTCCCCCGGTTTTTCGCAGGGCGGGAAGATGGGCCGTGAGTCAGGCCAGGAAATCGCGAATCAGGCGGCTGGTGATGGAGACGATTTGGTCGGCCTCCTCGTCGCTCAGGATCAGGGGCGGCAGGAGGCGCACGATGCGTTCGGCGGTCACGTTGAGCAGCAGTCCCGCCTCCAGCGCCTGGTGCAGGATCTCGCCGCAGGGCCGGTCCAGTTCCACCGCCAGCATCAGGCCGCAGCCGCGGATCTCGCGCACGCCCCCCAGCTCGCCGAGTTCGCGCTTGAGGCCCTCGAACAGGCGCTGGCCCAGTTCGGCGGCCCGGGCCACCAGGTTTTCCTGCTCGAGGACATCGAGCACCGTGAGCGCGGCACGGCACACGAGCGGGTTGCCGCCGAAGGTGCTGCCGTGGCTGCCGGGGCGGAACAGCCCGGCCGCCTCGCCGCGGGCCAGGCAGGCGCCGATGGGCACGCCGTTGCCCAGGCCCTTGGCCAGGGTGAGCACGTCGGGCCGGATGTCGCTGTGCTCGAAGGCGAACAGCTTGCCGGTGCGGCCGATGCCGGTCTGGATTTCGTCCAGCATCAGCAGCCAGCCGCGTTCGTCGCACAGTTCGCGCAGCCCCGGCAGGTAGTCGTCATCGGGAATCTTCACGCCGCCCTCGCCAATCACCGGCTCCACCAGCACCGCCGCCACGTCGGGGTTGTTGGCGGCGATGGTGCGCACCGCGTCCAGATCGTTGTAGGGGGCGCGCACGAAGCCCTGCACCAGCGGCTCGAAACCGGCCTGCACCTTGCGGTTGCCAGTGGCGGTGAGGGTGGCCAGGGTGCGGCCGTGGAAACTGCCTTCCATGACCACGATGGCGGGGCGCTCGATGCCCTTCGCGTGGCCGTGCAGCCGGGCCAGCTTGATGGCCGCCTCGTTGGCCTCGGCGCCCGAATTGGCGAAGAAGGCGCGGTCCATGCCGGCCAGGGCGGTCAGGCGCGCGGCCAGGTCCTCCTGTTCGGCGATGTGGTACCAGTTGGAGACGTGCACCAGGGTCCGGGCCTGCTCGCAGACGGCCTCGGCCACGGCCGGGTGGGCATGGCCCAGGCCACACACGGCCACGCCGGCCAGGGCGTCGAGGTACTTGCGGCCTTCGGTGTCCCACAACCAGGCCCCCTCGCCGCGCACGAAGGTCACGGGCAGGGGGGCGTAATTCTGCATCAGGTGTTCGCTCATCGGGCGTCGTCCCTTCAGAAAAACAAACGGCAGTCGCCTGAAGCAGACCGCCGGGAAACCCTGAAGTTTACTCCCGGTATCGCACAGGGGCAACGGGATGTTAGTCCCTGTTAGTCCGCGGGATGTTAGTCCACTCGGTCCGCCAGCCCCAGATGTTGGCCGACACCCAGAATCCGCCACCATCCGCGAAGCGGCCGTCCTCCTGTTTGACGCGGCGGTCGATGAAGATCCGCATGTCGGCCACGGGCCACTGTTAGCCGTCCACTTCGGCGTGTTTCAAGTCAGGGGCATTGCCCAAATTGCCGGTACCGCTGAACAATGTACTCATCTCGCTTCCTCTTGGGGTTATACCAAGACAATCGGTGACAAAGGCCCAGTCAGCGGTTGTCTGGACGGTCAGACGCAACACCGCGGATAGCCCGCCCAGACGCCCGCCCGCAGGGAGCGCTCCCCGTCTCCCGGCTTGGCGTTGTGACCCTTGGCAAAGGCTGGGCCATTCCCTGCGGGCCGCGCCTTGATCCGGGAGACGAGGGGCGCTCTGAATGCGGCTTTGTCATCGATTGTCTTGGTGAAGTCGCCAACATGGCATCACAGACACCTTGGGCCGCACAGTGGAAACCGTATTTCGGTTCACGGCGGGTTTTCGTTCTGGCAGGTGCGGAGCGCCTCCAGTTTCATCCCTGACCAACCTCCCATGGGCTGCCCCATTTCACCGACTAGGTATTGACAGCGTTCGCCGTCATTGCTATAAATACGAATAAGAACGATTCTCATTAACAATAACGGAGGTCGAGATGATGAAGTTATGGCAGGGTATTTCCCCGGTAGTGTTCGGTGGGGTGTTGTTATCGGTGGTGCAGTCCGCCGGGGCGGTCGAATACCCCATTGGCGTGCCCGAGCAGCGTTTCGGCATGGAGATCGCTGCCGTCTATCTCCAGCCGGTACGCATGGAGCCCGAGGGCATGATGCGCCCGTCCGGGGAATCCGATGTCCATCTGGAAGCGGATATCCGTGCCCTGGACATCAACGCCAACGGCTTTGCCGAAGGCGAGTGGATTCCCTACCTGCATGTGAAATACGAGGTCACCAAAGAGGGCTCCGACTGGAAGGCGGCCGGCGACTTTATGCCCATGGTGGCCAACGACGGCCCGCACTATGGTGACAACGTCAAGCTCGACGGCCCCGGGAAGTACCACGTCACGTACACCATCTATCCCCCCAATGCTCCGGAAAATCTGGCCGGCCACCATTTCGGTCGCCATACAGACCGCCTGACCGGTGTGCGGCCCTGGTTCAAGGCATTCGACGTCGAGTATGACTTCATCTATGCCGGCATCGGCAAGCGGGGAGGATATTGAGGATGGTGCCGTATCGATCTCTCCGTGCGCTGCCGTGTGTCCTGTCGCTGACCGCGCTCATCCTGGGGGGGGCGCCGCTGATGGTGCAGGCGGCGGAGACCAAGGAAAGCATGATCCTCCAGCGGCTGGGATCCATGGAAAAACGTATCCGGCAACTGGAGGAAGAGAACGTGAAACTGAAACGATCTCTGGAGGAGCCTTACATCAGCGAGAAGGAACCGGAGATCACGGCACGGCTGAAGGCAGTGGAATCACAGGTCAACAGCTACCGCCAGGCGGCCCGTACCGTGGAGTCGCTGGAAGGTATCAGTGCCGGCGTGGGATTGACCCTGATGGCCCAGGGCCTGACCGATACGCCGGCGGGTGAGGGCAAGGATTCCGAACTCAACTACCGCGGCGATGTTACCGTCAGCCTGCCTGGCGGGACCCTGGGCGCTGCCGAGGGCTTCATTTTCACCCATTTCCGCATGGGCCAGGGACTGGGGCTGGAGAATCCCGGCGGCGCCTTCGCCTCGCTCAATTCCACCAGCTTCCAGCGCCCGGGCTCCAAGGCCTCCGACAGTACGGTGTTGCTCGCCCAGGCCTGGTACCAGCTCAACGTGCCACTGCCCCTTGGGGGTAACCCGGATCTCTCGCGCCGCCACGTCGAGTTCAATTTCGGCAAGATGGATCCTTTCGTGTTCTTCGATCAGAACGCCATCGCCGACGACGAAACCCGCGGTTTTGTCAACCAGGCCTTTGTTCACAATCCGCTTCTGGACGTAGGCGGTGATGTTGGTGTGGACGAGTTCGGCTTCACGCCGGGTATGCGGCTTGCCTACATCAATGACTTCTACAAGCCGCAGCAATATGGCCTGTCGCTGGGCGTGTTCGGATCGGGCGAGGGGGCAAGCTTCAGCGACAGCCTGAAAACGCCCTTTGTGATCCTGCAGGCCGAGACCGAACAGCGGATATTCGGGGGGCTCGCCGGCAACTACCGCCTCTATGCCTGGCGCAACGGCCGGGCAGAGGATTTCGACGGCACCGTGACGGCACACAGCGGGGTGGGGATCAGCCTCAACCAGCAGGTGGCCGACTATGCCACCCTTTTCCTGCGCGCCGGCTGGCAGACACAAGGCAAGGTTGCGTTCGATCGCACCCTGACATTGGGTGGCGAGTGGGGCGGCAGCTACTGGGGGCGGGGCGCCGATGCCCTCGGCATCGCCCTGGGGTGGCTGAAAGTCTCCGATGAGTTCTCGAAAGCATCACTCACGCTGGACGCCGACGGGGACGGGACGCCGGACTTTGGTTATCGGGCCGACGGCAGCGAGCAGATCGCGGAGATCTATTACCGCTACCGCCTGAACGGCCAGTTCGAACTGTCTCCCAACCTGCAATATGTCCGCACTCCGGGTGGTAACGGCTCGGCTTCCGACATGACTGCCCTGGGATTGCGGGCGCAGCTCAGTTTTTGAGTCGGGTGCAGGTCATAAGCGACGCAATGCGGAACAGGGGCCACGGCAAGGGCCGCCGGAAGAAACTCTGGCAGATCGAGGAACGCCTGCATTGCAGCATCGTGGGGACCTGCCTCACGCTGGCTGAACTCCGTCGGATCTGCCGCAAGGCGAACCTCGTTATCGAGGCATCCATAGCGGACTACGCGCTGCATTCCGCCTTCGTCGTTATCGCAGGGGAGTCCTGTCATGCCGCTCGCCTGTTGCAGAAGCACCTGGACAGAAAATACGGATCCGACCTGCAACGCTTTTCCAAGGCATGGTCGGGTGAGGAACTGACCAACCTGTGGGAAGAGTCGCTGGAGAGTGGCAATGTGGCCGGCGCCTAGTGGGCGTTGGCAACGCACCCGGCGACATCGGGGGCTCTCCTCGATCGCGCCTACGGCGAGGTTCACATGCTGTCCCACCTCGCCGGCGCCTCGGTCCGCGGGGATCTGCGGGAACTCGGCGTGCTGCGCGGGCGTGTTGCCGAGTTGCAAGGGGAATTGGCCCGCTGCCGTTCGATCCATCACCGCCGGATCAAGGAAGAGAAGAGGAAGATCCATGCGCTGCAGGCACGTCTCGCAAGGGCGCGGAATGTGGTGCGGGACCTGGAGGAAGCGCGTTCCCGCCTGCAGGCGCTGGAAAGGGCGCCGCTGGCGAAGCAGGTGGGGCAACTGTCTGAAAGGCTCGCCGCCGGGCTTGCCCGGGCGGAGCAGGCCGAGGCGGCGGCCGCGGAGTGGAAGCGGCTCGCCCTGCGCACGGAAGACCGTGGCATGCGCCTGGAATGCGAACTCACCAAGGCCCGGCAGGAGAGGGACGCGCTGGAGCAGTCCTTGGCACGCCTGCTGGCTGGCGACTACCCGGTCCCCTGCATGGCCGCCGGGGACGGAGGCTGCCCGCATCTGGACCTGTGCGGTCGGTGCATCCTTTACGTGGGGGGCAGGCAGGCCCAGTGTGCGCACTTCCGCGCGCTGGTGGAACGCCTGAACGGCGAGTTCATCCATCACGACGGCGGGCGTGAGGATGGCCGCCTGCGGTTGGGGGCCGTCCTGCCCCGTGCGGATGCGGTTCTCTGTCCCATGGACTGCATCAGCCACGACGCAATGAGCCGCGTCAAGCGGTTCTGCGAGCGCCACGCCAAGAGGCTGGTGCTGCTGCCGCGCGCCAGCCTGTCGGCCTTCGCCCGCGGCCTCCAGGAGGTGGCGGCTTGATGCGGCCGGCGGAAGCCGTCCTGGTCGGCCGGGAGGACGGTGGCGAAATATTCGTGCGGATGGAACTCACCGCCTCGACCCTGGGCCGCCTGATGGCGACCGGGGGAGCCCAATCGGTGGGTGCTGCACCGGCTACGTTGGATGACTGGTTCGTGGTGGAGGCCGCTGCTCGTTACCGGGCCGGCAAGGGCGTGGATCTGTTCGTGCGGGGAAGCAACCTGTTCGATGAACTACGAAACCTTCGACGGCCGGCCCATGTTCGGCCGGGTCGTGTTAGGGGGTGCCAGTGTCAAATGGTAACCCTGGAACCTGACGGGAGAACTGGACTATGAAACCCATCGCCCTGCTGACTGCCATGCTGCTGATCGGGGCGGGTCTGGCCACGGCCGCCCGGGCGGCCGGCCTGCCTGCCTATCCGCTGATTATCGAGAACGGCCGCTTCCTGCCGGAGGTTGTCGAGGTGAAGGCCGGCCACCGTTTCAAGCTGGTCATCACCAACAAGGGACCGGGGCCGGAGGAGTTCGAAAGCCGCGAGCTGCGCAAGGAGAAGGTGCTGGCTCCGGGCGTGACCCGCTCGGTGGTGTTCGCGCCGCTGAAGCCCGGCGAGTACCGCTTCTTCGGGGAATTTCACCCGGATACCGCGCAGGGCCGGATCATCGCTAAGTAACCAAAGGAGGTCGTCGTATGGGCAATACCGTCTTCATCGTATGGCGCGAGAGCGTCGAGGCCATGCTGGTCATCGGCATCCTGTACGCATGGCTCCAGGCTCGGGACGAGGCCCGCACGGGGCTGCGCTTTCTCTGGGGCGGGGTGGCCGCCGGCCTCGGCCTGGCGGGCTTGCTCGCCCTGACCATGCTTCAGGTGCAGGGCGAGTTGGCTGGCGAGGCCATGGAGTATTTCCAGGTCGGCATGATGCTGCTGGCCGCCGGGCTCATTACCCAGATGGTGTTCTGGATGCGGCGCCACGGCCGGACCCTGAAGCGCGAACTGGAGGCGGGTATGGATCGCGCCCTGGAACAGGCCAACTGGTGGGGCATGGCGGTCTTGGCCGCCATCGCCGTGGGCCGGGAAGGGGCCGAGACGGTGATCTTTCTCTATGGCATGGGCATGGGCATGGCGCAGGGCGCCGGCGGCCAGGCGACACTCTGGGGCGGTGCCGCACTCGGCTTCGGGGCCGCCCTGTTGACCTTCTGGCTGTTGAGCCGTGGCGGACGCTTCTTTTCCTGGCGCGCCTTCTTTCGCTTCAGCGAAGTGGTGCTGCTGCTTCTTGCCAGCGCCCTGCTGGTGGATGGTGTGGACCGGATGATTGGAATGGGTTGGTTGCCGCCGCTGATGGATCCAGCATGGAACAGCTTGGCGCTGCTCGACGACAGCACGCGCATGGGTGGTCTGTTCGCGGCGCTCACCGGTTATCGGGCGCAGCCTGCGCTGCTGGTGGTGCTGGTCTACGCAGCCTACTGGGCGGTGGTCCTTTTTCTGCTCCGGCGCCTGCGGGTACAAGGGCAGGTTTCCGCCGCGGAAGGAGAGGTGAGATGAACGAAAGGGTCACGGTCCTCGTTCCGGAGTCCGCAGCTCCGACGCGGCTGCAGGTGGTGGGCGAGTGGATGCGTGATCACCGCGGCACCATCCAGGCTATCCAGTGGATCGTGGTGGTCTTCTACCTGGTGCTGCTGGTCTGGCCGGCCTTGCTGCCGTTGCCCACGGAGTACGCCCATTTCTACGAGAACCTGGTGCTGTTTGCGCAGTTCGTGTTCTGGGGGCTCTGGTGGCCGTTCGTCATGGTCGCCACCATGCTTTTCGGGCGGATCTGGTGCGGGGTCTTCTGTCCGGAGGGGGCGCTCACCGAATGGGCCAGCCGGCACGGCCGCGGCGGGGCCATCCCCAAGTGGATGCGCTGGGGTGGCTGGCCCTTTACTGCCTTCGTGCTTACCACGGTCTACGGTCAGCTTGTCAGTGTCTACGAGTACCCCAAGGCAGCCCTGCTGATCCTCGGCGGTTCTACCATCGCGGCCATGGTGGTCGGTTTCCTCTATGGCCGGGGCAAGCGGGTCTGGTGTCGTTACCTGTGTCCGGCGAACGGGGTATTTGCGCTGCTTTCCCGGCTGGCGCCGGTACATTTCCGCGTGAACCGGGAGCGCTGGCGTCAGGCATCCCATCGTATTCCGGCCGTGGACTGTGCGCCGCTGATCAACATCCGTAACATGCAAGGCAACAGTGCCTGCCACATGTGCGGGCGCTGCAGCGGTCACCGTGATGCCGTCACTCTGGCGGCACGGTCGCCGAACGCCGAAATTCTCTCGGCCGGCGAGAAGGACGTCTCTGCCTGGGATGCGCTGCTGCTGTCCTTCGGTCTGCTCGGCGTTGCCATCGGCGCCTTCCAGTGGTCCGCATCGCCCTGGTTCGTGCAGATGAAGCAGGCGGTGGCGACCTGGCTGATCGAGCGCGGCATCTACTGGCCGCTCGGCGACAGCGCTCCCTGGTGGTTGCTGACCCATTACCCGGAGACCAACGACGTTTTCACCTGGCTGGATGGCGCTCTGATCCTGCTCTATATCGGCGCCAGCGCGTTGGCCATCGGCGGTGCCCTACTGCTGGCGCTGCGCCTCGCCGGCTGGCTGCTCGGTCGGCGCGCCATGCCCTGGCGCCTGGCCTACGGCTTCATTCCCCTTGGCGGCATCAGCGTCTTCCTCGGCCTGTCCGCCCTCACCGTCAGCCTGTTCAAGGCGGAGCGGCTGGATCTCGGTTGGGTGCCCGGCGCGCGTGCCGCACTGCTCGTGGTAGCACTGCTCTGGAGCGGTCGGCTGCTGTGGCGGCTGCTCGGCGCCGAGACTGCTGCCGTCCCCTTGCTGTGCCGGACCGCTGCCTGGCTCGGCCTCATGGCCGCAGCCGGCCTGGTAGTCGGAAGCTGGGTGGAGATGTTCTTCCTTTGGTGACCCTAACCCGGATATTGCACCAAGTCGAGGACGGGCGGTCAAACAAACCCTTGAATAAGAAGGTTTTGTTGAAACTTGTGGATGATTTCACCAAAGACTCTTTGTTCCGCCCGTCCTCTGCGCCGGCCCTTGAGACCATCCCTGGTCTGCCCCCTGCGGGCGCGCTTTGCGCGACCCGTTTCGTTGTGCGCCAAGCATGGCGCGAAGCGCCGTGTCTGGCGCACAACGAAAAAACCCGGCACGAGGCCGGGTTTTTTCCGTCGGGGGCGGGATCAGCCGAGGTTGCCGGCCACGAAGTCCCAGTTCACCAGCTCCCAGAAGTGCTTGAGGTACTCGGGGCGGGCATTGCGGTAGTCGATGTAGTAGGCGTGTTCCCACACGTCCACGGTCAGCAGGGCGGTGTGGCCGTCGGTCATGGGGGTGCCGGCGCCGGTGGTGTTGACGATGTCCAGCTTGCCGTCGGCGGTCTTCACTAGCCAGGTCCAGCCGCAGCCGAAGTTGGTGGCCGCCGACTGGGTGAACTTCTCCTTGAACTCGGCAAAGGAGCCGAAGGCGTCGTTGATGGCCTCCAGCAGGGCGCCGGAAGGCTCGCCGCCGCCGTTGGGGCTGAAGCAGTTCCAGTAGAAGGTGTGGTTCCAGACCTGGGCGGCGTTGTTGAACAGGCCACCGGACGCCTTCTTGATGATCTCTTCGAGGCTGGCGTTCTCGAACTCGGTGCCCTTGATCAGGTTGTTCAGGTTGGTGACGTAGGTCTGGTGATGCTTGCCGTAGTGGAATTCGATGGTCTCTTTCGAGATGTGCGGCTCGAGCGCGTCGTTGGCATAGGGAAGCGGAGGCAGTTCGTGTGCCATGTTTATCTCCTGAGTCGTTCTGGTTTGTTGTCGAGTCCCTGATGCGGTGCGGGACGGGGCCCGCATCGCGGTGGTTGGTGTGCTTGGCGCAGGGAGCATAGCATGAAGCGATGACCGCCGGATGGCGTTTGCGACTCCCTGGACAGGTGGCGCGAATCATACAATAACCAAGTGTTTTGGTCAAATAAGATTCCGGGCGCGGCGTCGGGCCGCTTCGGGTAAACTTCCGCACCCATGGACGTCATCGAACTGGGAATCTTTGCCAGCCGCCTGTCCGCCGTGTGCGACGAGATGGGCGCGGTGCTGCAGCGTTCGGCCATCTCGCCAAACATTCGCGAGCGGCTCGACTTCTCCTGCGCCGTGTTCGATGCCGCCGGCGAACTCTGCGCCCAGGCGGCGCACATTCCCGTGCACCTGGGCAGCATGGCCCATGCCATGGCCGGCATCGTCGCCGGCATCGACTGGCAGGAGGGCGACATGATCGTGCTCAACGATCCCTATCTCGGTGGCACCCACCTGCCCGACGTGACCGTGATTGCGCCGCTGTTCCATGCCGGCCGACTGCAGGCCTTCGTGGCCAACCGCGCCCATCATGCCGACATCGGTGCCGCGACCCCGGGCTCCATGCCCCTGTCGCGCACCCTGGAGGAGGAAGGCATCATTATCCCGCCGGCCCGGCTCGTCCACCGGGGACGGCCGGACGAGGCGGTGCTGGAGAACATCCTCTCCCGCCTGCGCAGCGGCGAAACCGGCCGAGGCGACTTCGCCGCCCAGATCAGCGCCAACCGCGCCGGGCTCGCGCGTTTGCGGGAGCTGGTATCGTTCCATGGACCGGCCGGCTTCGCCCGGGCCCTGGCCGAACTCAACGCCTACGGCGAACGCCTGGCCCGATCCACCCTCGACGCCATCCCCGATGGCGAGTACCGGTTTCGGGACGTGATGGACGACGACGGACTCGGCCACCAAGACATTCCCATCGAGTTGACCCTGGGGGTGGAGGGGCACACGGTGCACGCCGATTTCACCGGCACCGCCGGGCAGGTCGAGGGCAACATCAACTGCCCCCTGTCGGTGGCCGCGGCGGCCGTGTATTACGTGTTCCGCTGCCTGATGCCGAAGAACACCCCGGCCTGCGCTGGCAGTTTCCGCCCCATCAGCCTGCATGCGCCCGAAGGCTGCCTGCTCAATGCCCGCCGCCCGGCCGCCGTGGCCGCCGGCAACGTGGAGACCAGCAGCCGGGTGGTGGACGTGGTGATGGGGGCACTGGCCCAGGCCCTGCCGGAGGCCATCCCCGCCGCCAGCCAGGGCACCATGAACAACCTCGCCATGGGCGGCGACGGCTGGGACTACTACGAAACCCTCGGCGGTGGCATGGGGGCCGGGCCGTTGCACGACGGCCTGTCTGCCGTGCAGACCCACATGACCAACACGCTCAACACCCCCATCGAGGTCCTTGAGAGCACCTGCCCCGTCACTGTCACCCGGTACGCCGTACGCACCGGTTCCGGCGGCGCGGGTCGTCACCGCGGCGGCGACGGCCTGATCCGCGAATTCCGTTTCCGCGCCCCCGCCACCGTCACCCTCCTCACCGAACGCCGCCGCCACGCCCCTTGGGGCCTGGCCGGCGGCCAGCCGGGCGTCGCCGGCATCAACCGCCTCGATGGTGCCATGTTGCCGGGCAAGACCTGTTTCGACGTGCAGGCCGGTAACGTGCTGACCATCGAGACGCCGGGTGGAGGCGCCCATGGGAGAAATGCAGAGGAAACAGGAAAGTGAAAAGGGCAAATAATAAGAGGGTATCGTGGTATGAATGACTTGTGTGGCCGGTTGAAACGGAGAAATCGAGTGACCGAGCGGCGAACGGCTTTCCTCTTTACTCTGAACTCTTTCCTCTGAACTCATGTGCGGCATCTGCGGAGAAATTCGTTTCGACGACCGGTCGGCCGATCGGGAGGTGGTGGCGCGCATGTTGCCAGCGCTGGCGCGGCGGGGGCCGGATGCGGAGGGGTTGTGGCAGGAAGGCGCGGTGGCCCTCGGGCACCGGCGCCTGTCGATCATCGACCTCTCGGCGCGGGCCAACCAGCCCATGGTGGACGAGGTGCTGGATCTGGTGCTGGTCTTCAATGGTGCCATCTACAACTATCGGGAACTGCGCGCCGAGCTGATCGCCCGTGGGCATGCCTTCTTCACCGATGGCGACTCGGAAGTGATCCTCAAGGCCTATGCCGAGTGGGGCGAGCGCTGTCCCGAGCATCTGCAGGGCATGTTCGCCTTCGCCATCCGGGACCGGCGCCGCCAGCGGCTGTTCCTGGCCCGCGACCGCATGGGCATCAAGCCGCTCTACTACAGCGAGCAGGCCGGCTGCCTGCGTTTTGCCTCCAACACCCAGGCCCTGCTGGCCGCCGGCGGCGTGGACACCACCATCGATCCGGTGGCGCTGCATCATCAGCTCACCCTGCATGCGGTGGTGCCGGCGCCGCGCACGATCCTTGCAGGGATCCGCAAGCTCGAACCGGGCACCAGCCTGACCCTGCACGCCGACGGCCGGCGCGAAACGCGGCGCTACTGGCGTCTGGTGGCCGAACGGCCGCAGGCGGTCATGGACGCGCGGGAATGGCGGGATCTGATCCACGAGGCCCTGCGCGACGCCGTGCGCAAGCGGCTGGACGTGGCCGACGTGCCGGTGGGCGTGCTGCTCTCTGGCGGGCTCGACTCCAGCCTGCTGGTGGCCCTGCTGGCCGAAGCGGGAGCGCCGGATCTGCGCACCTTCTCCATCGGTTTCGAGGATCAGCCGGAGGAGAAGGGCAGTGAATTCGAGTTTTCGGATCAGGTGGTCGAACGCTACGGCACGCGCCACCACAAGTTCCTGATCCCCAACGCCGAGGTGCTGCCGCGCCTGCCCGAGGCGGTGCGGGCCATGGCCGAGCCGATGGTGGGCCAGGACGCGGTGGCCTTCTACCTGTTGGCCGAACGGGTCTCGAGGGAAGTGAAGGTGGTGCAAAGCGGTCAGGGCGCCGACGAGGTCTTTGCCGGGTATTTCTGGTATCCGCGCATGGCGGCCGACATCAACGGTGCCGACGTGGACCGCTTCGCCCGCTACTATTTCGACCGGGATCACGAGGAATACCTGGAGACGGTCAGCGCTCCCTATCGCGGCGAGGACTGGACCCGGCAGAAGGTGGCCGAGCTGCTGGCCGAGCCGGGCGCCGAGACCTTCATCGACAAGGTGCTGCGCATGGATGTGACCACTCTGATCGTGGACGATCCGGTCAAGCGGGTCGACAATATGACCATGGCCTGGGGCCTGGAGGCCCGGGTACCCTTCCTCGATCAACAACTGGTGGAGATCGCCGCGCGCATGCCGCCCGAGTACAAGCTGGGCGACGGTGGCAAGGCCATGCTCAAGCAAATCGCCCGCGGCCGGGTCCCCGACGCGGTCATCGACCGCCCCAAGGGTTACTTCCCCATGCCCGCCCTCAAATACGTGCGCGGCGAGTTCCTCGACTTCATGCGCGACATCGTGAACTCGGACGCCTGCCGTTCACGCGGCCTGTTCAACCGCGCCTACGTGGACAAGCTCCTCGCCGCCCCGGACCGGTATTTCACCCGCCTCCAGGGCAGCAAGCTCTGGCACCTGGCCTTGCTGGAGTTGTGGTTGCAGTTGAATGTGGATCGTTCGACCTGAAGCCCCCGGCACGTCCGGCAGGCCACGAGTCCGGCGTCGGTCAGAAGTGGTGAACCACCCCCAGGGTCAGAGTGTCCACGGTGTATGGCAGGTTCGTGGGGCCGATTTCACCGTCGCCATAGCGCATCCATTCGATGCTGAATGCGGTTTTGTCGTTGCCGAAGAAATCGAGGCCGATGCCGTAGGAGCGGCTGCTGTCGGTTTCCGTCGTGCTGCTGCCCACCGGGCCGATGGCGGCGCTGATGTATGTGCCGCCACCGATCAGATAGATCTCGAAATGGCCGCTGCGCATGGGCGCCCAGTTGAGTTTGAGATATGCCCCTGCCAGATAGTTCAGGCTGAACTCGCGATTGCCATCATCGGCTGAAGAGGGCGCGGCGGCGCGCACTTCCACATCCAGGGCGCTGGCCAGACGGTATCCAAGCCGCCCGGTCAGGTTCAGGGCATGGAGGCTGGTGCCGGGCTCCTGGTAGTTCATGTTGCCCACCGATGCGCCGATGTAGCCATTGCCGGCCTGGGCCCCGAGGGGAAGGAAGAAGATTGCCGCGGTGGCGAGGGAAAGGAATTTCTTGGACATGCCAGGCTCCCGTAGTGTCTGTCGAATCGCTATCGACCGCTGGGGACGGTTGCAAGCGATTGTTTTTCAAGTGTTATCTTTAGTCCGGCTTTTTGATTTTTTGAGATCGTTTGTTAAAAACATCTCGTAACTTGTTGAAGTTTTAAGGATTATAACAATCCAAAGCGAAAAATCCAGAAAAACGGCCACATTTGTGCGCTGGACGTGAATGGATGCCGGAGACATTCGAAGGCAGGGTATACAAATAACATAGCAAAATACTCTGGTAATGGCCTGCCGGTGTGGCGTACAATAACTGCATATTCGTGTCGTCATCCCCTGAAAATCTTGAGGTATTGTTGTTATGGACGTAATGGAACGCATCGATCAGACCGTGAAGAACAATCCGGTCGTCATCTTCATGAAGGGCACGCCGCAGATGCCCATGTGCGGCTTCTCCAGCCGCGCGGCCCAGGCGCTGATGGCCTGTGGTCAGGAATTCGCCCATGTGAACGTGCTGGCGGATCCGGAGATCTTCGAGAATCTGCCCCGTTACGCCAACTGGCCGACCTTTCCGCAGATCTACATCAATGGAGAGCTGATCGGCGGATGTGACATCACTCTCGAGATGTACCAGAAGGGTGAGCTGCAGCGGATGGTGCAGGAAGCGGTTTCCCGTGGCCGTTCCGAGGCCGGTGAATCCTGACGTCTGGCGGCGGTATCGACATGAAAAAACCCGGCAGAGCCGGGTTTTTTCATGTCTGCGAGCCGGTTGGCGCCGGCGCGTGGGGGGTGCTGTCCCAGAGGTTGACGATGTGGCAGAACAGATCGGCGGTCCGTTCGGCATCGTAGACCGCCGAATGGGCTTCCGAATCCCGCCACGGGATGCCGGCCGCCTGGACCGCCTTGGCCAGCACGGTCTGGCCGAAGGCCAGGCCGCCCAGGGTGGCCGTGTCGAAGCTGGAGAACTGATGGAAGGGCATTTTCTTGAAGCCGCAGCGGCGCACGGCGGATTTGATGAAGCCCAGATCGAAAAAGGGATTGTGGCCGACCAGGATGGCGCGGCTGCAGCCTGTCTCCTTCAGGCGGGCTTCGATGGGCGCGAAGATGTGGCGCAGGGCGTCGGCTTCGGGCTTGGCCAGGCGAAAGGGATTGTAGGGATCGATGCCGGTGAATTCCAGGGCGCGGGGGTCGAGTACCGAATCGGGAAAGGGCTCCACGTGGGTGGCGATGGTCGGCCCGCGCACCAGCCGGCCCGTGTCGTCGTATTCCACCGGGATGGCGGCGATTTCCAGCAGGGCGTTGGTATCGGGGTTGAAGCCGGCGGTTTCCACGTCCACCACCACCGGCAGAAAACCGCGGAAACGCTCGGCGATCTTGCGTTGACTCGTCTCGTTCATGGGGTCGCAAGCATACCGGATGCCGCGGGGGATTGCGATTTCCATGCGGGAGGGGCATGGAGGTCACCCGGGGGTTCTGCTACGGTGTGATCAGCAACGGGGAGAACGGGAATATCGTGAAAGGAACCTGGAGGGGTCATTGGCGGCGGCGAATCGTTCTGCTGTTGTGGGTGGCCGTGTCGTCGCAGGCGCTGGCCGGTCCGCAGCAGGGCCTGCTGTGGCGCGTCGACGATGGGCGGGGCCATGTGAGTCACCTGCTCGGAACCATCCATGTGGGCGATCCGCGGGTGCTGGCGCTCCCAGCGCCGATCCGGGAGGCCTTCGACGCGTCCCGCACCTTCTGCGCCGAAGTTCGGCTCGACATGGCCAGTCTGGCGGGCCTGTCCCAGGCCATGCTGCTGCCGGCAGGGGAGTCGCTGCGCGAGCGGCTCGATGCGCAGACCTGGGCGGCGCTGCTCGCCGTGTCGGCGGAACTGGGGATGCCGGAGATGATGCTGGAACGCATGAAACCCTGGGCGGTGGCGACCCTGCTGAGTCAGCCGCGCATGGCCGAGCCGGTACTGGACCTGCAGCTCTACCGGCAGGCCGCCGCTGCCGGCAAGGCACTCTGCGGTCTGGAGACGACCGGGGAACAGCTGGGGGCGCTGGAAGCCCTTTCCCCGGCCCAGCAGGTGGCCATGCTGCGCAGCGCCATCCGCCAGGTTCCGCAGCTCGAGCAGATGGTGGAAAAGCTGATCCGTGCCTGGCTGGCACGAGACCTCGCGGCCCTCGAGCGCCTCAGCGCTGAGGCCATGACCGGCGAGGATCCGGACATGGCGAAGGCGTTCGAACGGGAGGTGGTGATCCGGCGCAATCGGCGCATGGTCGAGCGCATGGCGCCGAAACTGGCCGAGGGGGCGGTGTTCATCGCCGTGGGCGCGCTGCATCTGTCGGGCGAGGAGGGGATTCTCGAACAGTTGCGTGAACGGGGTTACGGGGTGACGGCCGTGTACTGAACCCCCGGCGCAACCTCCGGGTTAACAGGCTGTTGAAAAACGTTGTTTTTCAACAGCCTGCCAAGCGCGGCGAAGCCGGCATTTTTACTGCGCCTGAGCCGAGCGGGATGTTTTTCCTTGCCTTGTCGGTCAGACCAGTCGCCAGCCCACCGTTTCTCCGGCCCGCAAGGGCACCAGTTCCTCTTCGCCGAAGGGCAGACGCTCGGGAACCGTCCAGGGTTCCCGGCGCAGGGTAATCGTTTCCGTGTTGTGTGGCAGGCCGTAGAAGGCCGGGCCGTGGCGGCTGGCGAAGCCCTCCAGGCGGGCCAGGGCGCCCGCTTCGGCGAAGGCTTCCGCATACAGTTCGATGGCGGCATGGGCACTGTAGATGCCGGCACAGCCGCAGGCCGATTCCTTGGCGGCGCGGGCGTGGGGCGCGCTGTCGGTGCCGAGAAAGAATTTCGGATTGCCGGACGTGGCGGCCTCGAGCAGGGCCTGGCGGTGCGCTTCCCGCTTGAGCACCGGCAGGCAGTAATGATGGGGACGGATGCCGCCGGTGAACAGGGCATTACGGTTCAGCAGCAGGTGATGGGGGGTGATGGTGGCGGCGATGTGATCCTCGGTGGCCAGCAGGAATTCCACCGCCTGGCGGGTGGTGATGTGTTCCAGCACCACCCGCAGCCTGGGGAAGCGTTGTAGCAGCGGGATCAGGACGGTGTCGATGAACACCGCTTCGCGGTCGAAGACGTCCACGGCCGGATCGGTGACCTCGCCGTGGATCAGCAGTGGCAGGCCGTGGTCTTCCATCACGGCGAGAGTGTCGAAGGTGCGGGCCAGATCGGTGACGCCGGCGTCCGAGTTGGTGGTGGCGCCGGCGGGATAGTATTTCACCGCATGGACACGGGGAGAGGCCACGGCCCGTTCGATCTCCTCGGGTCGGGTTTTGTCGGTGAGGTACAGCGTCATCAGTGGCTCGAAGGCCACGCCGGCCGGGACCGCTTCCCGGATCCGTCCTGCATAGGCTTCGGCCTCGGCCACGGTGGTGACCGGCGGGCGCAGGTTGGGCATGATGATGGCCCGGCCGAAGCGCCGCGCCGTGTCCGGTACCACGGAGAACAGCGCTGCGCCATCACGCACGTGCAGGTGCCAGTCATCGGGAAGGGTCAGGGTGATTTCGTCACTCATATGTTCTTGTCAGGGGAATGCCGATCGTTTCGGATTATGGCATACGGAATGGGGGAGTGCTTCTTTTCGGGGTATGGTGGAAGGAACGCAGAGGGCGCAGAGACGCAGAGAACGCTGAGACTGTGGTGGTTGGGATGCCTCAATTTTCTGCCACCGAACAATTCCCTGTCCGGATTCTGCAACTCTGGCAAACCAAGGATGAATGCTTCAGCAAGGTCAACAAAGACTCGAACAGGATTTTCCGTTAAAGCATAGCTTCCAAAAACGCCATCTGATTCCCGGCGTCGTGAAACATTTCAAATCTCCGCGCCCTCGGCGTCTCTGCGTCCTCTGCGTTCCTTCCAGAGCATCAAACGAAGCCTCATGGCCCATTGGGAAAGACCTCTCTTGCCGCCCAGCGGGCGAATTCGGCCCGGGTGCAGCTGTCGGCCATGCCCTGGCCCGGGCCTTCGACCACGCGGTAGATGACCATTTCGCGCGCGGGATCGTCACGGCGTTCCTCGTCGATGATCTGGCGCACGGACCAGTCGGCGCCGTGCCTGCCGTTGGTGTAGTAGTGACCGAGCCGGATCTGTTCGGGCGTGAGGCGGTGGCGTTCCGCGTGTTCTATGGCCAGGGTGAACAGGCGTTGGAGATCCTCGATGGTCAGATCCACGATGAGATCCATGTCGGCGAGGGCCTGCTCGATGTGCCGGCGGTCGATGGCCGGTGCGGTGGGCGTGCGCCCTTTCGGCGGTGAGTCGGTGAAGCGCATCAGGCTGACCGGATAGCGGCGCCAGGGAAACAGGCTGTTGAAGACGATGGCCACGGTGAAGATCACCGCGGTGTTGATCAGGATGGGACTGAGCACGTAGTCGTAGCCGAGCTGGTGGATGGCTGGCCCGCCGATGACCGCGGCCAGGGCCGTGGCCCCGCCGGGCGGATGGATGCAGCCGAGCACGTGCATCACGCCGATGGCCAGGCCCACGGCGAGGCCGGCGGCGAGGAAGGGTTCGGGCACCAGCATCTGGCAGGTGACACCGACCACCGCCGAAGACAGATGGCCGCCGATCAATGCCCAGGGCTGGGACAGCCGCCCGTGGGGCACGGCAAACAGCAGCACGGCGGAGGCACCCATGGAGGGCACGATGAGAACCGCCCCCTGGGCGCCAGTGACACTGTAGCTGATCTCGGCCACCAGGAAGATGCCGATGATGCCACCCAGGGTCGAAACCAGTTTCTCTGCCCGGCTCACGGGTTCCGGTTCGAGATTCAGGAAGCGTCGCAGTCGTGGCAGCAAGGTCAAGCGGGTTTTCTCCTTTGATGGCGAACAGGGAGGGGAATGTGCGAGATGACTGATTCTGGCAAACGGACAGGGCAAGTGCCCTGATCGGAGTCAAGCGTACTCGTTTCAGGCGCCGGCGAGCTGGGCATGGCGGTAACAGCTTGTGAGGTGATCATTGAACATGCCGGTGGCCTGCATGAAGGCATGGCAGATGGTGGGGCCGACGAAGCGGAAACCGCGGGCTTTCAGATCCCGGCTCATGGCCGTGGCCTCGGGCGAGGTGGAGGGCACCTCTGCCGGGCGCCGCCAGCGGTGGTGGACGACCCGGCCCTCGGTGAAGCGCCACAGGGCGGCATCCAGCGAGCCGAATTCGTCCCGCAGGGCCAGCGCGCAACGGGCGTTGTTGACGGCCGATTCGATCTTGAGGCGGTTGCGCACGATCCCGGGGTCGCCCAGCAGCCGTTCGATGCGGCGGCGGTCGAAACGGGCAACCTGCTCCATGTCGAAGCCGGCGAAGGCGCGGCGGAACGCCTCCCGCTTGCGCAGGATGGTCAGCCAGCTCAGGCCGGCTTGGGCGCCTTCCAGGATCAGGAACTCGAACAGGCGTCGGTCGTCGTGCAGGGGCACGCCCCATTCCTCGTCGTGATAGCGCACATAAAGCGGATCGGTGCCACACCAGGGGCAGCGGATGCGGGTGTCAGTCGTGCCCATTCCGGTTTTCCTGGCGGCGCAGACCGGCGAGGGAAATCACCTGTTCATCGGGGATGGCGGGCTTTTCGATGCGGAAGATCCGGTAGCCGTGGAGCATGGCCGAAACGTCCGAATTGCCGCTGCGCCAGTCGTGCACCAGCACCGCCAGCACGTGCAGGATCAGAAAGCCGCCGATGGCCGTTGCCAGGGGAGCATGCAGGGCCATGGGATCGTGGCCGCCGGGAAAGCGATCCTGCCACAGGAGAATGCCGCTGCCGATCTGGGCCAGCAGAACGAGGAACAGAAGCAGGTAGAGTGGCGCCCACAGTGGATTGTGGGCATACCAGCGGGGCAGTGGTAGTTGCCCCAGCGTCACGTAGAAGCGCAGGGTGTCACGCACGCCCTGCCAGCGCGGCAGCAGATCCCGCCAGCCGGCAGCACTGCCCTTGCCGGTGAACAGCAGCACCAGACGCAGGGCCAGAGCCGGGATCAGCAGCCAGGCCAGCATCAGGTGCGCGTCCCGGCTGGCGAGATGCAGACCGGGCGCATGCTGCATCAGCCAGCCGCTCAGCCACAGGCCGGTCACCGACACCGCCAGCAGCCAGTGGCTCAGACGCAGAGGGGCGGACCAGACATAGGTGCGTTGGAGCATGTTCCGGCTTTCACGAATGTGTGAGACCGGATCATACCGCGAATCGGCAGGTTCGTCCTGCCTGCCGCTGTTACTGACAGGAAAAGTAGATGAGATGCTCGTTATCGATAGTGGTTGATTCGCCCAGGCTGATGAAGCCGGTGCCGGAGAGCGGGTAATCTTCTCCGTGGATGTAGACTTCCCGATTCCCCTGGAGTTTGATAAAGGTGCCATTCGTGCTGTGATCCGCAATCACGAATCGACCACGACGGAAAACGATGCGGGCATGTTCCCGTGAGGCCAGGTCAGAGGATATAGTCAGATCACAGTGATTGCCGCGGCCGACTACGATGCCATCATTGCCTGACGTAATTTCTTTCAGGTTTTCTCGATAGGTCAGGAACAGTTGCTTGCGCGACGCCGTGAAGGAACGCAGGCGCGGAGGTTGCACCAATTCGGTAAGCGTCGATTCTTCCGGTGAATCCGATGAGGTGTGTTCCGAAGGGAGTCGAAACTGTTCAAGCTGCTTGATAAAATGGTTCTCCTTGCGCAGAATAAAGTTGCCCATTTCATCGAGCAGTTCGTCCGTGACGATCTCCGGTTGCAAGGCGAATTGTATAGGGCGCGTGGTTTCTACATTGTTGATGGTTACCGACAACAAATGCTCGTTGAAATTGGAACGAAACAGGAGGTTGGCCGAAAACTGGCCTTCGACCCGCAGAGTGTCGGATTCCGAAGTCTGCACGTCCAAGCCGAAATGTTGTAGCCTGGCAATCAGATCATCGAGATCGGTTTTGTTTTCGAGGTAGACTTGGCTTTCTTGATGGCACTCCATGATAAAAGTGATGCCCAGCGAAACTTCATGAAAGGTGTGTTCAAAGAATTGACGGAACCGCTTTTGTTGCAAGGGGGCGATTCGGCAGTCACCGTTGAAATCGACATGGGTAAGAATGCGGGGTTGAACAAGGTGCAGTTGCTCGATTAGGTTGCCAAGGTAGCCATGGATCTTGTTGAGACTCCCGATAACTTCATTGCGGCGATGTTCCAGAAGTGCTTCACTGACTCCGGTGGTTTTTTCTTTATTGCGAATGACCTGCTCGGCTCGCTGTTTGAGGTCGTCGATGAGCTGCATTGCCTGGGTCCCTTCTTGTTGAGGCGCGTGTGATTCGGGATGCTTCCGGAATCGTTGGGTCCAATTTTTGCGCTTGAAGGGGGATTTGAAAATATGTCATACGCGGTAGCCAGTATGCACTAGCAGATTGTGGAAGGTACCCGTAGTTTTTTTATGCTTTGGACGCATAAGAAACGGCAGTATTTTTCTTTGGTTGGCCAGCGGAGGTTGTCAGCCAATGCGAAGGCGTTATGACGGAATACCGCCTTCGGTAAGGCGGGCCGGGTCCAGCAGCTTTTCCAGTTCCTTGCGAGAGAGATCGGTCATCTCCAGTGCCACGTCGAGGATGGGGCGTCCCTCGGCGTAGGCGCGCTTGGCGATGGCGGCGCCCCGTTCGTAGCCGATCACGCGGTTGAGGGCCGTGACCAGGATGGGGTTGCGTGCCAGGGCATCGCGCAGGCGCTCGGTGTTGACCTCGAAGCCGTCGATGGCGCGATCGGCCAGCAGGCGGCTGGCCTGGGCCTGGAGGTCGATGGACTGGAGCAGGTTGTAGGCGATCACCGGCAGCATTACGTTGAGCTGGAAGTTGCCGGACTGCACCCCCAAGGCGATGGTGGCGTCGTTGCCGAAGACCTGGGCGCAGACCATGGCCACCGCTTCGGGGATCACCGGATTGACCTTGCCGGGCATGATGGAGCTGCCGGGTTGCAGCACCGGCAGGGCGATCTCGCCCAGGCCCGCCAGCGGCCCGCTGTTCATCCAGCGCAAATCGTTGCTGATCTTCATCAGACTGGTGGCCAGGGTCTTGAGGTGGCCGCTCATCTCCACGGCGGTGTCCTGGCTGGCCAGGCCCACGAAGGGGTTTTCCATGGGGCGGAAGGGCAGGCCGGTCTTCTCCGCCAGCACGTGGGCCACGAGGCGGCCGAATTCGGGATCGGCATTGATGCCGGTGCCCACCGCGGTGCCGCCCTGGGGGATGGCGACCAGCCGTCGCAGGCCGTCTTCGATGCGGGCGATGTCGTCGCGGATCTGATCCCGCCAGGCGCCCAGTTCCTGGCCCAGGGTGATGGGCATGGCGTCCATGAGGTGAGTGCGGCCGGTCTTGACCACGTGGGCCAGTTCGGTGGCGCGCCGGTCGAGGGTATCGGCCAGATGCTGCAGGGCCGGGAGCAGGCCGGTGTCGATTTCGCAGGCGGCGCTGACGTGGATGGTGGTCGGGATCACGTCGTTGGAGCTCTGGCTCATGTTGACGTGATCGTTGGGGTGGATGGGCAGGCCGCTGGCCTCGCTGGCCAGGCGGGCCAGCACCTCGTTCATGTTCATGTTGGTGGAGGTGCCGGAGCCGGTCTGGAACACGTCCACCGGGAACTGGTCCAGATGGTTGCCGGCCATCACCGCTTCGGCGGCCTGCTGGATGGCGCTGCCGATGGCGGTGTCGAGCAGGCCGAGGCGGATGTTGGCCTCGGCGCAGGCATACTTGACGAGGGCCAGGGCGCGCAGGAAGGCCGGCGGCAGGGTCAGGCCGCTGACGGGGAAGTTTTCCACCGCGCGCTGGGTCTGGGCGCCCCACAGGGCGTCGGCCGGCACCTCCAGTTCGCCGAGGCTGTCGTGTTCGATGCGGGTCTTGCGCGTGCTCATGTCGAACCTCCGTTCTCGATGCGCCAGTCGTGCACCGTTTCCTCCACCACCCGCCACTGGCCGTCCTCTTCCTCCTCCAGCAGGATGGTCTTGCGCAGGTGCAGGATCGGGCCGTCGCGGGCGGTCATGATTTCGTCCACCTCGAAACCGAGCCGGCGCAGGCCGATGGTCTTGATGCGCACGTTTTCGTGGCGCAGTTCGGCAAGGCGGTTCTGGCGGAATTCGTTGTCCCGGCGGCGCCGCCAGCCCTGGTAGTCGATCACGGGCTGCCCCGGGATGCCGTAGACCTGGACCTTGTCCGAAACCAGCGCCATGTGGGCCTCCAGATCCCGCCTCGCCACACTCTCGCTGAGGCGCCCCAACCAGTTGAGGATGAGTTCCTGTGACATGCCGGCCTGTCTGTCTCCACGGAACCGCCACAGATGGCGGCGGAATGGCTGCAAGTTGTTGTTTGTATTGGGATGCCGTGAGGCGCCGGGTTGCCCGCCGACGACGTTTTCTTGACCTTGCCGGGCAAAACCCCGATCATACGCGCCTTTGATTTCGCGGCACCGGGGAAAACCGCCCGGGCCGGGCCGAATTCCTCACTGAAGATACCACAAAGGTTCCCTATGAACGACGCAGACAAGAAACGCCTGCTGCGGGAGATGATTTTCTACCGCCGCTTCGAGGACCGCACCTTCGAAGCCTACATGGAGCGCAAGATCGGCGGCTTCCTGCACCTGTATTCGGGCCAGGAGGCGGTGGCCACCGGTGTGCTGGAGAAGGCCCGCCTGGGGCGCGGCACCGACAACGACTACGTGATCACCGGCTACCGTGACCACATCCACGCCATCAAGACCGGCGCGCCGCCCCGGGAAGTGATGGCCGAACTGTTCGGCAAGGAAACCGGCTCGTCCCGGGGGCGCGGCGGTTCCATGCACATCTTCGATCCGAGCGTGAACTTCATGGGCGGCTACGCCCTGGTGGGACAGCCCTTCCCCCTGGCGGCCGGGCTGGCCCTGGGTTGCAAGCACAGGGGCACCGATCAGATTGCTATCTGCTTCCTGGGCGACGGCGCAAACAACCAGGGCACCTTCCACGAGACCATGAACATGGCCAAGGTCTGGAACCTGCCGGTGCTGTTCGTCTGCGAGAACAACCAGTACGCCATCGGCACGCGCATCGAGCGCACCACCGCCGTGGTGGATCAGTACAAGCGCGTCTGCGCCTACGACATGGAAGCCAGCCAGCACGACGGCATGGACATCGACATCGTCATGGAGGCCGCCGAGAAGGCCATCGACTTCGTGCGCAGCGGCAAGGGCCCCTATTTCATCGAGTTCATGACCTACCGCTTCCGCGGCCATTCCATGTCCGACTCCAAGGGCTATCGCACCAAGGAAGAGGAAGCCGAATGGGAGAAGCGGGACCCCATCAAGATCTACAGCCGGCGCCTGATCGAGGCGGGCATCGTCACGCCCGAGGACATCAAGGCCATGGAGCGGGAGATCGACGACGAGATCGAGAACGACATCGTCAAGTTCGCCGAGGAGAGCCCGGAGCCGCGTGTCGAGGACCTCGACAAGTACGTGCTCGACGACAACCCCGATCCCCGCTGGATCGGCCCGCTGCAGCAATAAGAGGTTTCGACAATGGCAGAGACAGCATACTGGGAAGCGATCCGCCGCGCCCACGACGAGGAGATGGCCAACGATCCCATGGTCATCGCCATGGGCGAGGACATCGGCGTGGCCGGCGGCACCTACAAGGCCACCCTGGGCCTGTACGACAAGTATGGCCCCGAGCGGGTCATCGACACGCCCATCTCCGAGAACTCCTACACCGGGATCGGCATCGGCGCTTCGATGGTGGGCATGCGGCCCATCATCGAGATCATGTCCATCAACTTCGCCCTGCTGGCACTCGACACCCTGATCAATGCGGCTGCCAAGATCCGCTACATGTCGGGCGGGCGCGTGCAATGCCCCATCGTCATGCGCACCCCCGGCGGCACCGCGCACCAGCTCGCGGCCCAGCACTCGGCGCGCCTGGCGCGGATGTTCATGTCCACCTCCGGCCTGCGCGTGGTCACGCCGCGCGGGCCGCTGGATGCCTACGGCATGCTCAAGTCGGCCGTGCGTTGCAACGACCCGGTCATCATCATCGAGCACGAGCAGATGTACAACCTCAAGGAAGACATTCCCGAGGAAGAGTTCTTCCGTCCGCTCGAAGGCGCGGAGATCGTGCGTGAAGGCACCGATATCACCCTGATCGGTTACAACTACAGCGTACACCTGTGCCTGGAGGCCGCCCGCCGCCTGGAGGCCGACGGCATCGACGCCGAGGTCATCGATCTGCGCGCCCTCAAGCCCCTGGATCGCGAAACCATCCGCAAGTCGGTGGAGAAGACCCACCGCGTGCTGGTGGCCGAGGAAGACGAGGCGCCGGTGGGCGTGGGCTCGGAAATCATAGCCACCGTCAACGAGGAATGCTTCTACGCCCTCGATGCCCAGCCGGTGCGCATCCATGCCGCCGACGTGCCGGTGCCCTACAACGCGCGGCTGGAGAAGGCGGCCATTCCCAGTGCCGACGACGTGTATGAAGGCGCGCTCAAGGTCATGGGCCGGATCTGACGCCGGTGCACGGGCCGGCCGGGCCGAATCCGTCGGGCTGAAGCCCGACCTACATCAATGACAAGAAAGCCAACATGTCTGAACCCTATACCATCAAGATGCCCCAGCTCTCCGACACCATGACCGAAGGGGTCGTGGTGAGCTGGGAGAAGAACATCGGCGACAAGGTCGAGCGCGGCGACGTGGTCGCCCAGGTGGAGACCGACAAGGCCATCATGGACGTGGAGGTGTTCCGCGAAGGCTATCTTTCCGGGCCGCTGGCGCCGGTGGACAGTACGGTCCCGGTGGGGGAGCCCATCGCCTACCTGGTGGCCACCCCCGAAGAGGTGCTGCCGGCCGATGCGCCCAACCCGCCGGGCGGCGGCGTGGCCGTGGCCCCGGCCAAGGCGCCGGAGACGGCGGAAGCGGCGCCGGCCCCGGCAGCGGAAGCTCCGGCCGACGACGTGCCTGCCGATGCCTACGTGATCAAGATGCCCCAGCTCTCCGACACCATGACCGAGGGCGTTCTGGTGAGCTGGGAGAAGGCCGCCGGCGACAGGGTGGAGCGGGGCGACGTGGTCGCCCAGGTGGAGACCGACAAGGCGGTGATGGACGTGGAGGTCTTCCGCGAGGGCTGGCTCTCCGGCCCGCTGGTGCCCGAAGACGCCACCGTGCCGGTGGGCGAGCCCATCGGCTATCTGGTGGACAGTCCCGACAAGGTCATCGACACCACCCGCACTTCGGCACCGAAGGCCGTGGCCGAGAAGCCCGCCGAGAAGGCCAAGCCGGTGCCGGCCGGCACTCAGAAACCCAAGACCCGCGTACCGGCCATGCCGGCGGGCGCCACGCCCGCGCCGCGACCCAAGCACGCCAACGCCACGCCCTATGCCCGGCAGCTTGCCGGCGCCCACGGCATCGATCTCAACAGCATCACCGGCTCCGGCCCGGGCGGGCTGATCGTCGCCGCCGACGTGCTCAATTCCGAGGTGCAGAAGACCGCCACCAAGCGGATCTACCAGGTGCCCGGCGAAGGCCGGCCCATGACGCCCATGGAGAAGGCCGTCGCCCACAACATGGAATACTCCCTCTCCATGCCGCTGTTCCACGTCACCGTGCACATCGGCATCGACGCGCTCAAAAAGGCTTCCAAGGCCAAGGGCTTCTCCCTCACCGTGACCCTGGCCAAGGCCGCGGCCCTGGCCATCGAAAAGCATCCGATCATCAATGCCGTCTACCAGCACGAGGATCGGATCGTCGAGCGCGAGCAGGTGGACGTGGGCATCGCCGTGGAGACCGAGGGCATGGGTCTGGTGGTGCCGGTGCTGCGCGACGTGGTCAACCGCGACGTGGCCGATCTGGCCGCCGACTGGAAAGATCTGGTGGATCGCGCCCGCGCCCGCCGCCTCAAGCCCGAGGAATACTCCAACCCCACCTTCACCATCTCCAACATGGGCATGCTGGGGGTCAGCCAGTTCGACGCCATCCCCTCGCCGGGCACCTCGGCCATCTTCGCCATCGCCACGGTCGGCCCGCAGGGCATGCCGGTCACCATCACCGCGGATCACCGCATCGTCAACGGCGCCGATGCCGCCAAGTTCATGAACACCTTCCGCGAGCTGGTGGAAAACCCCGCCTGGCTGGAAGGCGCCCCCGCGGCCACCGCCGCCGCACCCAAGGCGGCGAAGTTCGACTTCACCCTGCCCGAGGGCGACTGGGACTACGACGTGGTGGTCATCGGCGGCGGCCCCGGTGGCGAGGACTGCGCCCGGGATCTGGTGGAACACGGCTTCAAGGTGGCCATGATCAACGACTCGCCCCTGCCCGGCGGCGAGTGCC
>JALSSV010000095.1 GCA_026984045.1 Chromatiales bacterium
CCCTCCAAGGCCTGGCGGGCGGCGGCCGATCGCATTCGCGACCGTGCCCACGACAAGCTGCTCGGCATCAAGGGCACCGACAAGCCCAAGCTGGACTGGCAGCAGCTCGAGAAGCACCGCCGCGAGGTGCTCGAGACCCGCGGCAAGATGGCCCTGAACACCGACAAGGGCGTGAAGATCGACGTCATCCAGGGCTTTGCCAGCTTCGTCGATGATCATCACGTGTTCATCGACACCGGCGCAAACCTGACCGATCCCTTCACCCGTCCGCAGCCGGGCGAGGGCAAGGAAGGCAAGACCGTCAGCTTCGCCGTGGCGGTGATCGCCACCGGCGCGCCGCCCTTCGTGCCGCCCATCCCCGGCGCCCACGAGGGCCTGGAATCGGGCGGCGTGCTCACCTCCGATACCGTCTGGAACCTGCCCGAGACACCCAAGCGCCTTGGCGTCATCGGCGGCGGCGCCATCGGCGTGGAGATGGCCCAGATCTTCCAGGACTTCGGCACCAAGGTGTTGCTGCTCGAAGGCCAGGATCGGATCCTGGCCGAAGTGGAGCCGGAAGTGGCCAAACAGCTCACGGCCATCCTCGACGCCGATCCGCGCCTGACCATCGAGACGGCGGCCAAGGTCACCGGCATCAAGGGCGAGCCGGGCGCCATGAAGCTCACCTGGGAAGGCGCCGACGGCAAGAGCCACAGCTTCACCTGCGACTACGTGCTGATGGCCACCGGCAAGCGCCCGGTGCTCGAGCCCCTGAAGCTCGACAAGGCCGGCGTGGCCGTGGAGAACGGCGTGATCAAGGCCGACGCGCGCTGCCGCACCTCGGTGCCCCACATCTTCGCCGTGGGCGACGTGATCGGCGGCCTGATGCTGGCCCACACCGCCGGCCAGCAGGGCCGTGTCGCGGCCGCCACCATCGCCGGCGAGGACATGACCTACGACGAAACCAAGGACTCGGGCGTGATCTTCACCCGTCCCGAGGCCGCCTTCGTGGGCCTCTCCCTGGATCAGGCCAAGGCCCGCGGCATCGACGCCGCCGAGATCAAGGTGCCCATGAGCATCGACGCCAAGGCCATGATCACCGGCGAGACCCAGGGCCTGATCAAGCTGGTGGCCGACAAGGCCAGCCACCGCGTGATCGGCGTCCACTTCCTCGCCGATCACGCCGACACCCTGATCGGCGAGGGCGTGATGATGGTCTCCGGCGAGATGACCCTGGAACAGGTCGGTCACGCCATCCACCCCCACCCCACCCAGACCGAACTGTTCGGCGACCTGGCCCGCCGCCTCGCCTCCCGCCTGCGCCGCGCCGAACGGCGGAAGAAGAAATAGTTCGAGGGGGCTTTTTTTAACGCAAAGGCGCGAAGGCGCAAAGAACGCAAAGGTTTGTTAGGTCAGGATTGTCTTCCACGAAGTGAGGTGGTTTGACAGTTCCCATACAAAAATCTTCGCGGCCTTTGCGCCTTTGCGCCTTTGCGCCTTTGCGTTGAAAATGTTGGCACGGCCGTTGCATTTTTCCGGGCATGAATGGAAAACTGCCGCTTTTCGCCGCCCTGCTGGCCGTGGCCCTGCCGCTGCGGGCGGACTATCGCTATATCCACGCGCCGCTGGATACGGCCGGTTGGGCCAGTGACGGGGATCGGTTGCAGTGTGTGCTCACCCACGTGATCCCGGGGTTCGGCCAGGCGGATTTCCTGCGCCGTCCCAAGCACGGGCTGATCTTCCGGATCCAGGTCCTGCGGGGGCCCAAGGCGGGCGGTACGGCCCGGCTGATGTCGTTGCCGCCGGAATGGAAACACTTCACCCATCCCCGCAATCTGGGCACGGTGCCAGTGGTGCCCGGCAAGACCCCCTTCTACCTCAACAACGGCTGGGCCCGGCGGCTGCTGGCCGAGCTGGAGACCGGCATGATCCCCGTCCTGCGCTACCGGGACTGGGCCGATGGCAGCGACATCGTCGAGCTGCGCCTGACCAGCCTGCGCTTCGGCGAGGCCTGGTCGCGCTTCCAGCATTGCGAGCAGAACCTGCTGGGTTACGATTTCGACGACGTGCGCCACACCGTCTTCCAGTACGCCTTCGGCCAGACCTCGCTCGATGCGGGCATGCGCGCGCGTCTGGATCAGATCGCCGAATACCTGCAAATCGACCCTTCCGTGAAGCGGATCCGCATCGACGGCTGGACCGACAGCAAGGGCTTTGCCCGCATCAACCTCAAGGTGGCGCGCAAGCGGGCCGAGGCGGTGCGCGATTACCTGATCGGCAAGGGCTTGCCGGCGGCGCTGTTCCGGGTCGTACCCCACCACGAGAAAGACGTGAAGTTCAGCAACCGCACCCAGGCCGGTCGCAACCGCAACCGGCGGGTGGAGATCACGCTCATGAAAGGGTAAGTCCGGCATGTTCGTGATGCCCATTTTGGTGCCGAAATCGGTATAATTCCGCTCTTTCCCGGCCAGCCGGGCAGCGATTCGACGCGACGGAGAACCCATGAGCGAGATCAAGAAAGTGGTCCTGGCCTATTCCGGTGGCCTGGATACCTCCATCATCCTCAAGTGGCTGCAGGATACCTATGGCTGCGAAGTGGTCACCTTCACCGCCGACATCGGCCAGGGCGAGGAGGTGGAGCCGGCCCGGGCCAAGGCCGAGGCGCTGGGCGTGAAGGAGATCTACATCGAGGATCTGCGCGAGGACTTCGCCCGCGATTACGTCTTCCCCATGTTCCGGGCCAATGCGGTGTACGAGGGCGAATACCTGCTGGGCACCTCCATCGCCCGGCCACTGATCGCCCGGCGGCTGGTGGAAATCGCCCGCGAGACCGGCGCCGACGCCATCGCCCACGGTGCCACCGGCAAGGGCAACGACCAGGTGCGTTTCGAACTGGGCGCCTATGCCCTGATGCCGGAGGTCCGGATCATCGCGCCCTGGCGGGAATGGGATCTCAATTCCCGGGAGAAGCTCATGGCCTATGCCGAGCGGCACGGCATCCCGGTCGATTTCAAGCAGGGCAGGAAGTCGCCCTATTCCATGGACGCCAACCTGCTGCACATTTCCTACGAGGGCGGCATCCTCGAGGACCCCTGGGCCGAGCCCGAGGAAGCCATGTGGCGCTGGACCGTCTCGCCCGAGCAGGCGCCAGACGCACCCCGCTACATCGAGCTGACCTTCGAGAAAGGGGACGTGGTGGCCATCGACGGCGAGGCCATGAGCCCGGCCACGGTCATGGAGACCCTCAACCGGATCGGCGGCGAGCACGGCATCGGCCGTGACGACATCGTGGAGAACCGCTACGTGGGCATGAAGTCCCGCGGCTGCTACGAGACCCCGGCGGGCACCATCCTGCTCAGGGCCCATCGGGCCATGGAATCCCTGACCCTGGATCGGGAAGTGGCCCACCTCAAGGACGAGCTGATGCCCCGTTACGCCAGCCTGATCTACAACGGTTACTGGTGGTCGCCGGAGCGGGAGATGCTGCAGCAGATGATCGACGCCTCCCAGGCCACGGTCAACGGCGTGGTGCGCCTGAAGCTCTACAAGGGCAACGTGATCGTGGTCGGCCGCAAGTCCGACACCGACAGCCTGTTCGACGAGAGCATCGCCACCTTCGAGGACGATGCCGGGGCCTACGATCAGAAGGATGCGGAGGGCTTCATCAAGCTCAACGCCCTGCGCCTGCGGATCCGCGCCCAGCGTCAGCGCCGCGGCTGAGCGGCGCCATGTTCAGGCGCAGTCGGCGCGCAGACCGTAGCGGCGGGCGAGCCAGGCATCCAGACTGAGCTTGCCGGGGCCGCTGAACAGCAGCGGCAGGAACATGATCAGATACATCAGGGGCAACTGGTAGCCGTTGTTGCAGACGTTGTAGCCGTTGCCGGCATGCACGCTGTACCAGGCCACCAGGGTCAGGATGATCAGCGCAAGGCTGAAGAAGCGGGTACCCAGCCCCAGCACCAGGCCGATGGCGCCCAGCAGCTCGAACCAGGTGGAGAGGAACCAGCTGATGTCGGGTGGCATGAGGTTGAAGGGAAAGGGAAACTGATCCTGGATCTGGCCGAACCAGTTCTCGCCCCGGAACTTGGCCACGCCCGATTCCCAGAATTCCCAGGCCAGCAGCAGGCGCAGGCCCAGCGGGGGCAGGAATTCGCCAATCCCGTTCAGTACGCAAAGCACCTGGCGGGCACGCCGGAGCAGGCTGTCCATGAGGGGGATCTCCCGGGGCGTAGTGTGAAGTCAGGCGGTGCCGTGCCGGCGCCCCCGGTAGCGGGGCGCCAGCGGGGGCCGGATTATTTCTTCATGCCGGTGCCGCACTTGTCGTCCTTCATGGGCTTGTCGCCCTTCATCATGCCCGACCCGCACTTGCCATCCTTCATGGGCATGTCGGACTTCTTCATGCCGGTGCCGCACTTGCCGTCCTTCATGGGCTTGTCGCCCTTCTTCATGCCGGTGCCGCACTTGGCATCCTTCTTGTTCATGTCGGATTTCTTCATGTTCATGCTGGCGCCACACTTGCCCGCGCCGCACTTGCCGTCCTTCATGGCGGCCAGTTGGGTGCCGTTTGCGGACGGCGCCAAGGTGAAGGGATTGGGGGCGGCGGACGCGTTGCCGGCGGTCAGAGACAGGATCAGGGCGGTGCCGATGCCCAGGGTCAGGGAATGAATCGATTTCATGGGTCTTCTCCGTGGTTGTTGTGATTGGCCTGCCGGGGCAGGCGGTTTGTATCGATATACGCATGGCCTTCGGGGATGGATTCATGCGCATAACGAAAATTGTCGCATTCAACGTCAATGGGAACGGCGACGGGGTTCATAGTTCAATCCAGCGGCCGCGGAACACGATTTTTCCCCGGGGCCGGGGCGGGGGACGGGGCCCCTGTTCGATGCTCACGGCCAGCGTGGCCTGCATGGGATCGTGACGGGCGCTGCGGGGCAGGGGCATCACGTGTTCCCCCGGCTCCTCCGAGAGAACGCCCGCGGACTGCATGTGCCCGTCCGGCCATTCGAACCACAACACGCAGACCTTCTCCGCCGGCATGTTCATGGACTTGAGGGTGCGTACCTTCAGGCGCCGGTGTCCCACGGCCTGCAGCACCCAGACCGGCTGGGCCTGTGCGTCGGTGACCATCAGCAGGTGTGCCGGCCGTTGCAGTTGCCGGTAGAGCAGCCCGGTGGCCACGGCTAGCAGCAGGGTGGCGGCGGTGGCCAGCAGGCCAAGACGCCGCCAGCGGCGGGCGCTGGCGGCGCCCGTGCGAGTGGCGATGTGCTCCCACACGCTCGCGGGAGGCGCCACCGGGGGCAGATCCGCGTCCAGCGGTTCGAGCCGCGCCTGCCAGGCCCGGACCCGCTCCGCCAGGGCCGGCGTTTCGGCCAGCAGGCGTTCGAAACGCCGGCGGGCCCGCCCGTGCAGCGTGCCGAGGACGTATTCGGCGGCCAGGCGGTCCTGCAGTTCCGGTCGTTGGTATCTCATTGCAGGCATTGGCGCAGTTTTTCCAGACTCCGGCGGATCCAGGTCTTGACGGTG
>JALSSV010000096.1 GCA_026984045.1 Chromatiales bacterium
CGAAACGCCAGAGGGGACCGGCTGGGAAGTCGGCGGCCAGAACCCCCATGCGGGCCGGTGCGCCGATCGTATCGAGTAGCTGGAAGCCGGCATCGGTGGTGCTCCGCCAGACGGCGGCCGTGCCATACCACGGCTTGGCGAACACCGCCGCGTAGGGGCGATGCGCCGGCACCGTGTCGGAGAGCTGCGGCAGGTCCACCAGAGCGACCTCGGCCGGGCCAAAGATTGTGGGGGTTGAGAGCTGTGGCGCGCGGGGCTCACCCGGTGGCAGGTCGTAAAGCGAGGCATCGGCGCGGATGGCCTCGATGGCGCGCGCGCCGGTGTCCGCCACGCGGGCGACGCGGTAGTCGATGCTGCGCCCGTCATGCTCCAGCGCGATCACGTCGCCCGGGTCCAGCGCCAGCCGCGAGGGCGGCAGCCTGGCGGTCAGCGTCTCGCGCCCGCCCCAGGCCTCCATCAGCGCCCGGCGGCAGCGGCGGTCGGCTTCTTCCAGCGATACCGCCAGCGGGAAGGTCTCGGAGGATACCCGCGCCGCCTGCACGGTGGACCGGCGGGCTTCGACGGTGGCGACGCCATACTCCTCGTCGGCCCGCACCAGCTGCCACTTGAGCGCCTGAGGCAGTTCGGTCTCCTGCCCACGGGTCAGTTCCAAGACCTCCGCCCGGCCATTGCCGACCATCTGGTCCGGGATGACGGTGGCCACTGCGGCCCGCCCCCGCGCACGAAACACGATCCTCCCGCCGCTTTCCACGGCATCGAAGCCGAAGTGACGAGCAAGTACCGCGATCGAGGCGCGCGGGCTTTCGAGTGCGGTCACGGTGAAGCCCGGCACGATGTCGGAAAGCTCTGAGACGTCCACCAAGTCGGCATCGAGCCCCACCGCCCGGCACAGGTCCCGCACCAGCGCGCCGAGCGACACCTGCCCGAGCCGTCCGCCCATCCAGTGCCCCAGCCGCCAGTTGGCAGCATCCGACCAGATATCCGCACGAGCCGGGAAATCCGGGTAGGGCCGGGCGTCCCAGGTCCAGAGCGCGGCTTCGGCGATCTCGATCATCGGCGCGCCGTAGACGCTCGAGACCGGGTTCCTGGCTGCATCTCCCCAATAGCCGAGCATGGCCTCGACGTAGGCGCGCTGGATCGCCTCGTCCTGCCAGCCGCGCGAGAAATACGGCAGGGCGCTCTCGGAGCTTTTCGGATCGTAGAACACGTTGGGCTGATTGGTACCCCGGTCGACGGCGGGGCAGCCGAACTCGGTGAAGCGGATCGGCTTGCTCTCGGGCGCCCAGCCGGTGGTGGACTGGCCGAAGGGAAGAACCTCCACCCCGTAGACCACGATGTCCTCGCCCACTGTCGCCGAGCGCGGGCCGATCCGGAAACCCGCCGAGCCATCGAGGCCGGCCGTGACGTCCATCGTGATCTTCCACAGACCCGGATACACTTCCGTCTGGCTGGTGGCGTTGATCGTGTGTGCGCCGTGTGCAGTGCTTTCCCAGCCGCCGATGGCGCCGAAATAGGAAGCATGATCTGCGCCCGCGCCCAGCGCGAGGTAAAGCGCGAAGTCGCCGGAGGTGCCCGGAGCGACGTAAGCGGTAATCACCACGCGTTCGCCCACCGCCAGTGTGCGATAGCCCGGCGTGGCCCCGTGCCAGGTTGCCCCGCCCGAGGCGATGCGGTCCGGGGTCTTGAACGGGCCGAAACTGCCGGTGGTGGCGGTGATGGTGACCGAGGACGGGTTCTTGGCGTAGGAACTCGGGTCGGCGCAATCCTGGAACCAGCCGAAGCGCACGCCGCCCAGGCGGTCATGGTGCCGGTTCAGCCACCAGCCGCGCATGTCCTTGGGTCGCCAGATCCACGGCTCGCCATAGAAGCTGTCGGAGATGGTGGTGCGGGTCTGCGCGGTGCGGTCGGCATCGGACGCGTAATACCAGTCGAACCGCTCGCCGCCCTCGATATTGGCCCTGAGGTAATCGAGATCGCGGACAGAGACCCAGCCGGCCTGGGCATCCAGATGGGCGGTGCCGTCGCGCCAGTCGCTGAGCGGCAGGTAGTTGTCGATGCCGACGAAGTCGATCACCGGGTCTGCCCAGAGCGGGTCGAGGTGGAACAGCGCATCTCCGGAGCCGTCCTGCGGCTGGTGCCCGAAATACTCGCTCCAGTCGGCGGCATAGCTGATCTTCGTGCCGGTCCCGAGAATGGTGCGCACATCTGCTGCCAGCTGTTTCATCGCGGTGACGGCCGGGAAGCCGGTGGCGCTGTCGCGGATGGTGGTCAGCCCGCGCAGTTCCGATCCGATCAGGAAAGCGTCGACGCCGCCCGCAGCCTTGCACAGGTGCGCATAGTGCAGGATCATCCGCCGGTAGCCCCAGTCACTACCGCCGGTCCAGGTGACGGCCTCGCCCGAAACGGAGAAGTCGGAGATCTGTGCGTTGCCGAAGAAGGCCAAAACCTGCGAGGCCGCCGCGGCGGTCTTGTCCACGGTGCCGACGTAGCCGGCAGCGGGCGAACAGGTGATGCGCCCGCGCCATGGGTGGGCGCTCTGCCCAACACCGGCAGCGTTGTCCGAATACGGGTTCGGCAGGGTGTTGCCGGCGGGAATGTCCATCAGCAGAAAGGGATAGAAGGTCACGCGATAGCCCCGCGTCTTCATCTCCTTGATCGCCTGCACCACCGAGAAGTCGGCGGGGGTTCCGCCGTAGTTGACCTTGCCCTGCCCATCGGTGCTGATCAGATGCGCGCCCGACCGGGTCACGCCGTTCACGGACCAGGTCTTAGGCGAGGTCGTCTTGGTGGCCGTCTCGACGCCGGGCCGGATCGCACAGTTCCCGGCCCGCAGGTCGAGACCGAACCAGCTGACCACCAGCGAGACATTCCCGATGTTCGGGGCCGCGGCCTGCAGGTTGTCGAGCGAGGCCAGGATGTCCGGCCTGCCGGTCTGGTTGTTCACGTTCTCCGATGTGGTGTTGCCGCCCGACCCTCGGGTGATCGGCTCGGTAGCATAGACGAACTCGCCCGAGCCCGGGATCATGGTGACGGAGGTCACCATTCCCTCAGCCGTATCCGCCTCTACCAGCGGGCGGAACACTTCGAAGGACAACTGCGGGATGCGGTTGCCGAAGGGGGTGAGGTCGAGCTCCTCGAACATCACGTATGCGGTGCCACGGTAGGCCGGGGCATTGCCGGCGCCCATCCTCGCCTCGATGAACGGGTCTGGAACCTGCGCCTCGTCGCCCAGATACAGCCGCCAAGTCGCATCCTTCAGATCCAGCGGTTTGCCGTCCGCCCAGACCCGCCCGATGCCGGAAATCGGCCCCTCGCAGAGCGCCACGGCGAAGGACGCGGTGTAGCTGTAACTGGTGGTCGTCACCTTCGGACCGCCGCCCTTGCCACCGCCCGAGGTGCTGGTGCTGACATGCTCGGTAAAGTCCGTGGCCCAGATGATGTTGCCGCCGAGCCGCATGCGACCCCAGACGCGGGGGATCACGGCGCCTTCGGTGGAAGTGGTGACGGTCAGGTTCTCGAGCCGCGCGCCCTCGATCCGCTGACCCGGCGCGAATTGCGACACGATCCAGCTGTCAATGAGCGATCCCGCCATGGAGCCGATGGCGCCGCCGATAACCGCGGAGGACACACCGAGGATGCCACCACCGATGGATGCGCCCAGCGCGGAGCCGGCGGAGGCAAGAAGGATCGAGGCCATGGGTCAGATCTTGCGGTTCTCGGGAAAGGGAAAGCGGAAGGCAAAGGCAATGCGGCGGTGCCAGGGTTCGGTCAGGGGTTCTTCGATGACGCCGGTGCGCTCATAGGCGTGAATGAAGCGGTGCGGACCCGCACTGCGAGGGGGACGGCCACTGTGGTGCGAGCGCGCACCCCGGCTGCCGGAGGTCAGGACGCCCGCGTGCTTGGCAATCGCCTCCTGACGCATCCGAAACAGCACCACGTCGCCGGTGCGGGCGTCGGCCACGTCGATCTCGATCATCGCCGCCCGTGCGGCCTCGGCCAGAACTTCATGCGGCCCGGCTTCGCCCCAGTCGCGGGAATAGGGCGGCACCGGCATCGGCTCGGGTCCCACGACCTCGCGCCAGACGCCCCGGATCAGGCCGAGGCAGTCGCAACCGACACCCTTGACCGAGGACTGGTCGTGATAGGGCGTGCCAAGCCAGGATCGGGCGGCTCTGACGATGCGGGCCGGCATGATGCAGGCCGCACCGGTGTAGGCGTTCCCACCGGTCACAGCACGGCCCCCGTGTTGCTGTCACTCTTGGCGGCATAGCGGATGACGGTGTCTTGGCCCGGGATATGGGGAAAGCCACGAAAATTGACGGCATTGGCAAACCTGGCCTTGCAGGTCTCAAACCGCTTGTCGCAACCGGCGGCAATGCCGAAGGTGTCGCCCACGGCAATGGCCAGCACCGGCGCTTCCAGCATTGTGATGGTGACATCGGCCGTGCCAACCGCATGGCTCAGAACTTCGGCCTTCCGTCCGGCATTGGCGCCGCCGGTCCAGGTGAGCATGCCCAGCGCGAACCAGCCGTCGGCGAAGCCCGAGAGCCCCGAGGTGGTGAAGGCCCGGTCGCTGTCGACCGTCACGACCGTTCCGGACCCCTTGTAGGCGGGATCGTTCAGGTTCACGCCGCAGCGCGCATCGCCCAGCGCCGCGTCGCAACTCGCCTGGAAGGTCCGCCCCACGGTTTGGTTCAGGACATGGGCGAGCGAGCGCATCTCGGCCACGAACTGCACCCGTCCGCGGCGCACCTGGCCGATGGCCCCGCGCCGCATCAGCACGCGCTGGCTGGTGTCGGCCCAATTCACGCGCCAGATTTCCACGGCGGCATTGTCCCAGCGCCCGTCGAGGATGTCGGTCTCGGTGATGGTGGTGGAGGTCAGCACGCCTTCCGCGTCCTGCGCATCGACCGACAGGTCGGAGCCCGCGCGAATCTCGGATGCGGTGAACCCGCTCTCGGGTTGATAGGTCGTGCCGCCGAAGGTGAGCGGCAGGTCGTGGTCGGTGAAGCCGAACACCTGTCCGTCGGAGCGAGTCAGCTGCCAGCACCAGGCAAGGGTCGTGGTGCCGGTGTCGAGATGACTCTGCAGGCCGGTGGGGAGGGGCTTCATCTGCGAACCTCGATGAGCGGGATGGAGGTGATCGAGCCGAGGCGCTCGAGATCGAGGGTCACGTCGAGCGTGTCGGTATCGAAGCGCACCGGCACGTCGAACTCGAAGCCCGCGGTGATCGCGGCACCAGCGGCCGGGGCGGAGGTGAAGGTGACGATGCCGGTCGTGGTGTCCACCGACCAACCGGAGGTCTGCTCGGTGCCGTCGATGGCCACTTTCACGGTGCTCGCGACCGGTTTGGTGATGGTGCGGGTCCAGCTCTGGCTGCCGGATGCATAGACCTTCACCAGCTGGAAGGCGGTCGTTGTGCCATCGCCCGTGCCTATCTGCTGGTCGGTGGCCGCTGGCGTCTGCGACGGCAGGCAGGACTTGAAATCCGCCCAGTCCTTCCAGCGGAATCCATAGAGCCGCCCGTTCCGCGCCTCGAAGAAGGCGACGACGACGGCGAGGTCGTCGGCCCGCCGGATGCCGTAGGCAACATCGTAACGCCGTCGGCTGTTTGCCCAGCTGGCATTGCGTTCCTCGTCGCCCGAGGCAAGCTCGACGATCTGCGTGCGTCGCTCAGGCCCGCCCCGCGCGCCCCGGCTGATATTGTCGGGAAACCGCACCTCGTGAAACGCCATGGCTCAGAGCCCCCTGCGTCCGAGCGACACCGCGCGGGCAATATCGGCGGCCACCTGGGCGCGGCTTTGTCGGAAGCTCTCGGCGTCACGGGTCTGGATGGTGATGTTGACGGGCGCGGCTTGACCTGTGCCCGCCGCCACCTCGCGGCGCGACAGCACCCGCTCGCCCCGTTGCAGGATCGCCGGCACCTCGTCAGGACGCAGGCCGGCCCAGCCTCCCGAATGCATCCGGGGCGCGGCGGCGAAAGCCATGGCGGGAACCATTCGGGTCGGGGCCGGGCCTCCGGCAATGCCGCCGGAATGCATCACCGGCGCAAACACGCCACCAAGATTGCCCAACGCGCCGGACAGCGCGTTGGCCAGCGGCCCGAGGATGAAGCGCCGCGCCGACAGCTGCGCCATGTCGGCGAGGATCGAGGTGACCAGCGAGCGGAAATCCAGTTTGCCGGTGCGCACGAACTCGCCGATGGCCTGCTCCGCGCTGCGGAAGGCACCCACGAGACTGTCGCCCAGCCCCTTGCCGAGATCCAAGGCTCTGGTGGCATAGTCCTTCAGGGACACGGCTGCCGTCTCCCAGGCGGATTTCGCGACCTCGCCTGCTTTCTTCGCTGCGCCACCGGCCCGGGCGACACTCGTGGCCAGCTGTGAGGCTGCATAGCTGGTGCGGTCCAGCGCCTCTCTGCCATCCCCGCCTGCTCCCTTCATCGCCGCCCGCAGGGCAGTCATCGATTCCAGAGGCCGCGTAATGTTCCCGGCCAGGATATCCGCCTGATCACCCAGATTGCCGGCGTAGAAGCGGAACTCGTCTGACGTCCTGCGCAGCTGGTCCACGGCCTGGCCGGCGAAGGCGGCATCGAGCCCGATATCCATCGCCAGCCCGTCCATGCCGGGGATTTTGAACAGTGCCCCCGAGATGGTCTTGAGAAACCGCGCCCACTTGTCCTGCATGGCCGCCAGCGCGTCGAACCAGGTGGCCTTGAGGCGATTGGCGACCGCGCGCATGCGCAGCACGACGCTCCAGGCGCCGTCGCCGATGCGCGCCCAGGCCTCCACGGCGACATCCTTGAGCAAACCGAGTGCGGTGCCAAAGCCGCCCGCACCCTTCACCAGCCGCCCGAACCAGTAGATCAGTTCTCCGGCCCCGACGATGAGCGCCCCGATCCCGGTGCGGGTGATGGCCACGCGCAGCACCTTCATGGACAACGCCAGCTTGCCGACGCCCAGCGCCGCGGCGGTGAGAGAGGCGACAAGGCGCACGCCCAGAACACCAGCGAACGTCGCGGCGATGGTGGCAATTTCACCGAGGCGGTTGAACAGCCCCTTGATGGCGCGCCCGAGCGGGCCGGTGGTCTTGCCGATGGCGGCGAAGGCATCGGCCATGGCTTCCAGCGCGGGAGCCGCGGCAACGGCCAGCTGGTTGGCGATGCCGCGCCAGAG
>JALSSV010000097.1 GCA_026984045.1 Chromatiales bacterium
ATGGATACCGGAGGCCCGGGCCTTCTGGGCCAGCCGGGCGATCAGCTCTTCCACCTTCTTGCCCACCAGCATCATCATGTCGGCCAGTTCGTCCACCACCACCACGATGTAGGGCAAGGGCTGCAGCGGCTGGGCCGGCAGTTCCGAGTCGGCCGGGTGCAGGGGATCGAGGATCGGCTGGCCGGCCGCCTCGGCCTCCTTCACCTTGCGGTTGAAGCCGGCGATGTTGCGCACCTTGAGGGCCGCCATCAGGCGATAGCGCTGATCCATCTCGTGCACGCACCAGCGCAGGGCGTTGGCGGCTTCCTTCATGTCGGTGACCACCGGCGTGAGCAGATGCGGGATGCCGTCGTAGACCGACAGTTCCAGCATCTTGGGGTCGATGAGAATCAGGCGCACCTCCCGCGGCGTGGCGTTGTAGAGCAGGCTGAGGATCATGGCATTGAGCGCCACCGACTTGCCGGCGCCGGTGGTACCGGCCACCAGCAGGTGGGGCATCTTCGCCAGATCGGCCACCATGGGCTGGCCGCTGATGTCCTTGCCCAGGGCCAGGGTCAGGGGGGACTTGGCATCGGCGAACTCGGGCGCGCGCAGGGTTTCCGACAGGCGCACGATCTCGCGCTGTTCGTTGGGGATCTCGAGGCCCACGGTGGTCTTGCCGGGGATGACCTCCACCACCCGCACCGAGATGGCCGACAGGGAACGGGCCAGATCCTTGGCCAGGTTGGAGATCTGGCTCACCTTCACCCCGGGGGCCGGCTGCATCTCGTAACGGGTAATCACGGGGCCGGGGTGCACTTCCACCACTTCCACCTCGATGCCGAAATCCCGCAGCTTGCTCTCCACCAGCCGTGACATGGCTTCCAGGGCCTCCGGCGACATGCGCTTGCTGGAGGGTTTGGCCTCGTCGAGCAGCGACAGCGGCGGCAGGGCCGAATCGGCATCCGCCTCGAACAGGGGCACCTGGCGCTCGCGCTGGACCCGTTCGCTCTCGCGGACTGGCTTCGCCGGCGGGGCCTTGATCACGGGCGCCTTGCGGGGCTTGCGCACGGTCTCCCGTTTCACCTTGGTCTCGAAGCGGGTTTCCCGGGCCTTCTTCGCCCGCCGGGCCTGCCAGGCCTCGCGCAGCGCCAGCAGGCGGCCCCGCAGCCAGTCGAGGCCGCCCAGGGTGGCCGCGCCGGTGAGATCCATCAGGCGCAGCCAGGAAAGATTGGTGAACAGGGTGAAACCGCTCAGGAACAGGGCCAGCAGCAGGATCGTGGCGCCGATGAAGCTGAAGGCCCCTTCCATCGCCTGCCCCACCAGGCGGCCCAGCACGCCGCCGGCGTCGACCGGGAGGCGCGGGGCGGCGCCGACGCCATGCAGGCTGGCCAGGCCGCAGCCGGCGGCCAAGGTGAGCAGGAAGCCGGCGCTGCGCAGGCTGAAGGCCCGCCAGTCGAAGGGGGCCTCGGAACGCCGGTCCTGGAACAGCAACCAGCCGGTATAGGCCACCATGAGGGGAAAGAGGTAGGCCAGATAACCGAACAGGGTCAGCAGCACGTCGGCGAACCAGGCCCCGGCGGGTCCGCCGAGATTGGCCACCTTTCCGCCGTCGAGCCCGGAACTGGACCAGCCGGGATCGTCGGGAGAATAGGTGCCGAGGGCGAGCAGGAAGTAGACCGCCCCGAAACCGAAGATGAACAGCGCCCCTTCCCGCAGACCCCGGCGCAGGTGGGCGGCGAGCGGCGTGCGCTCGCGTTCGACGGTCTTGGGGCGTGCCTGGGCCACGTTCTAAACTTCTTTGTGAGATATTGCTCGTAAATTATTAAATTTCAATGGAAATGGCAAGGAATATCCGCATGTTTTGCAGATTCCGGCATGGGTGGGTTCGCGCCTTCTATCCCGCTTTTCCTCGGCCCTCGTCACTCGTCCCTCGCCCCTGTATTGTCGGCAAAACCACCTTCCCGGCATCCACGTTGATACCGGCAGCCAGGGCCGGATCCTGGCGCCAGTCAGGGCTGGCCAGGCGCAGGATATAGGGCACCAGGACCGCCGACAGCGCCTGGGAAGCGGTGCGCGGCACGGCGCCGGGCATGTTGGTCACGCCGTAGTGGATGACCCCTTCGTGGACGAAGGTGGGTTCGGCCCAGGTGGTGGGCCGGGTGGTCTCGATGCAGCCGCCCTGATCCACCGAAATGTCGATGATCACGCTGCCCGGCTTCATCCGTGCCACCGTTTCGGCGTCGACCAGATGCGGTGCGCGGGCGCCGGGAATGAGCACCGCGCCGATCAGCAGATCGGCCTGCACCACCGCATCGTGGATGGCGGAGCGAAAGGCATGCAGGGCCGTGACGTTGGGCCCCAGGGCGCGCATCGCCGCCTGCTTGTGGCGGTTGCGGTCGAACACCGTCACGTTGGCGCCGAGGGCGGCGGCCAGGGCCGCGGCGTTGCCGCCGGCATGGCCGGCCCCGAGGATCACCACCCGTCCACGCGGCGCGGCCGGCACCCCGCCCAGCAGCAGGCCGCGGCCGCCGTTGGGCATGTGCAGCAGGGTGGCGCCTTCCTGCACGGCAATGCGCCCGGCGATGTCGCTCATGGGCGCCAGCAGGGGCAGTTCGCCGTGCTCGGTCACGGTCTCGAAGGCCACGGCAGTCAGGCCGATGCGCTGCAGGGCCTCGGTGAGTTCCGGTTCTGCGGCCAGGTGGAGATAGGAGAACAGGATGTGGTCGGCGCGCAGCCGTTCCCACTCCACGGGCTGGGGTTCCTTGACCTTCACGATCAGCGCCGCCTCGCCGTAGAGCGTGTCGGCATCGGGCACGATGCGCACGCCGAGCGCGGCATAGGCCTCGTCGGCATAGCCGCTGTTGACCCCGGCGCCGCTTTCCAGCAGCACCTCGTGGCCGTGATGGACCAGCTCGCCGGCCGCTTCGGGCACCAGGGCCACGCGGCCTTCGAGGATCTTGATTTCGCGGGGGATGCCGATTTTCATGGTTCTTGTTCCACTCCCTTGCATTGCGTAACATTCCCGGGTCGAAAAAGCCCGGGAACGGCTTTTTCCACAGCCTGTCAGGGGTTGTCAGTCCTTGGAAATCAACGCACTGGAGTCTATCACATGAGCGAAGTCAAACATTGCCGTCTGCTGATCCTCGGTTCGGGCCCGGCCGGCTACACCGCCGCCGTCTATGCCGCCCGCGCCAATCTGGAACCGGTGCTGGTGACCGGCATGCAACAGGGCGGCCAGCTCATGACCACCACCGAAGTGGACAACTGGCCCGGTGGCGAAGAAGGCCTGACCGGCCCCGAACTGATGGAACGCATGCGCAAGCATGCCGAGCGCTTCAACACCGAGATCGTCTTCGACACCATCCACAAGGTGGACTTCAGCGCAAAGCCCTACACACTGTTCGGTGACAACCAGAACTACACCTGCGACGCCCTGATCATCGCCACCGGCGCCTCGGCCATGTACCTGGGCCTGCCCTCCGAGGAGAAGTTCAAGGGCAAGGGCGTCTCGGGCTGCGCCACCTGCGACGGCTTCTTCTACAGGAACCAGCCGGTGGCCGTGGTCGGCGGCGGCAACACGGCCGTCGAGGAGGCCCTGTACCTGTCCAACATCGCCTCCCATGTCACCGTCATCCACCGGCGCGACAAGTTCCGCTCGGAGAAGATCCTCTCCGATCAGCTCATCGAGAAGAGCAAGAACGGCAATGTCACCATCAAGTGGGACTCGGTGGTGGACGAGATCCTCGGCGACGATTCGGGCGTGACCGGCGTGCGCATCAAGAACGTCAAGGACGGCAGCACCGAGGAGATCCCGGTGATGGGCGTGTTCATCGCCATCGGCCACAAGCCCAATACCGACATCTTCGAGGGCCAGCTCGAGCTCAATCACGGTTACATCGTGGTGAAGAGCGGCACCGAAGGCAATGCCACCGCCACCAGCCGTGAAGGGATCTTCGCCGCCGGCGACGTGGCCGACCATATCTACCGCCAGGCCATCACCTCGGCCGGCTCCGGCTGCATGGCGGCGCTGGATGCGGAGCGGTATCTGGACAACGAGTGATCGGCGCGTCGGTCGAACTCGTCCGTCTTCGGTGGGTCCGCTGCGCTTGACCCACCCTACGGATTACTGCAAATAACGCAGAGGACGCGGAGGCGCAGAGGTCGCTGAGAGAAAAAGCGACCTGTGCGCCTTTTCGTTTTGCCGCCATGCAATTCACCGTCATCGACAGCCTGAAATCGATTGCCAGCGACGAATGGAACGCGCTGGTCGAGGCGGACAATCCGTTCGCCCGGCACGAATTTCTGCTGGCACTGGAACGCCACGGAGCGGTGGGCGAGCGATTCGGGTGGTATCCGCGTTACCTGGTTGCCCGCGAGCACGGGCGGCTGGTGGGCTCGGTGCCGCTCTATCTCAAGGACAATTCCTACGGCGAGCTGGTGTTCGACTGGGCCTGGGCCGAGGCCTGGGAGCGGGCCGGGCAGGCCTACTATCCCAAGCTGGTGGCCGCCATTCCCTACACCCCGGCCAGCGGCCGGCGGCTGCTCACCGGCGACGGGCCGCAGGCCGAAGCCGTGGCCCGCGCACTCATCGACGCCGCCGTGGACTACGCCCGGGCGCTGGGCGTCTCCTCCCTGCACTGGCTGTTCACCGATGCGCGGGACACCGCGCTGCTGGACGCGCATCCCGAGCACGATCTGCGCCTGGGCGTGCAGTTCCACTGGCAGGATGAAAGCTACAGCGACTTCGACGGCTACCTGGCCGCCCTCAGCGCCAGCAAGCGCAAGAAGATCCGCCAGGAACGGCGCCGGGTGTGGGATCAGGGCATCGAACTCGTACGCCTGCACGGCGACGAGGTGGACGACGAGCAGTGGCGCCTGTGGCAGCGTTTCTACACCGCCACTTTCGAGCGCAAGTGGGGCCATGCCACCCTCTCCGAGGGCTTTTTCCGCGAGATCGGCCGCACCCTCCCCCGCCAGGTGCTGATGGTGCTGGCCAGCCAGCGGGGCGAGACGGTGGCCGGGGCCTTCTGCCTGCGCGGCGAGCGCACCCTGTATGGCCGCCACTGGGGCTGCACCCGCCATCTGGACCAGCTCCATTTCGAGGCCTGCTATTATCAGGGGCTGGAATACTGCCTCGAGCAGGGCCTGTCCCGCTTCGAGCCGGGCGCCCAGGGAGAGCACAAGATCGCCCGCGGCTTCCTGCCCGCCCGCACCTGGTCGGCCCACTGGATCGCCGATCCGACCTGGCGGGAACGGATCAGGCAGTTCCTGGCCCATGAACGGGCGGCGATGGAAGACCACATCGCCGAACTGGCCAGTCATTCGCCGTTCCGGAAAGGGTGAAATCCAACGCAAAGGTTGCAAGGCGGGATCGGTGGGGTTTGAGGCATAATCAATCATATTGCGCCCGATGGCCGATAGGCCAGTCCAACGTTGACGGTAACAGACCAGCAAAATCGTCTTTGCAATCTTTGCGCCTTAGCGCTCCTGCGTTGAAACAACCCCGACCATGACGAAACCCGTTCTCTATTCCATCGTCGAATCGCCGGCCCATCCGGATTTTTCGGATCTGTACGCCCGTTTGGGCTACGAGACACTGCGTTTCACCTCCATGCGCCAGGCCATGGCGAAGCTCAAGCGCACGCCGCCCGAGGTGGTGGTGGCCGAGTTCTTCTACGGCTGGGGCAACAACTATGCCGGCGTGAACATCAGCAATCTGGACGTGCTGCTCTACAGCCTGCAGAAATACGCGCCGCGGGCAAAGGTGATCGCGATGGTGGAGAAGGCCGAGCGGCAGTACGTGGACAAGCTGAACGCCATCCTGCCCCTGCACGGGGTCCTCGTCCACCCCGTCCCGGTCGAGGAGATGGAAGCCCTGCTGGGGTGAGATGAGCACCGGCGCCCCCTTCTGGCTGAACTTCGCCGATCCGGAGGATTTCCCGGCGGTGGAGTTCGCCCTGCGCGACCCGGACGGGCTGCTGGCGGTGGGCGGCGATCTCACCGTCACGCGCCTGCTGGCGGCCTACCGCCGAGGGATCTTCCCCTGGTACAGCGACGATCAGCCGATCCTGTGGTGGTCACCCGATCCGCGCATGGTGCTGTTTCCGGAAAAACTGCATCTCTCCCGCAGCCTGCGCAAGACCCTGCGGCGCAACCGCTTCCGGCTCACGGTGGATCACGACTTCGAGGCCGTGATCCGCGCCTGCGCCGAACCCCGTCCGCACCAGCCCGGCACCTGGATCACCCCCGAGATGCGCGAGGCCTATCTGCGCCTGCACCGCACCGGCCACGCCCATTCGGTCGAAGCCTGGCTGGACGGCGAACTGGCCGGCGGGCTCTATGGCGTGGCCATCGGCCGGGTGTTCTTCGGCGAATCCATGTTCACCCGCGCCACCGATGCCTCCAAGGTGGCCTTCGCCGGTTTCACCCGCTTTCTGCAGGCCGCCGGATTCGGCCTGATCGACTGCCAGGTGCACAGCCAACACCTGGCCAGCCTGGGCGCCGAGCCGATCCCCCGTACCCGCTTCACCGATCTGCTGACCCGGCTTTGCAGCACCCCCTCCCCGGTGACACAATGGCGCAGAAGTCTGCCGGAAACCGCCACCTGCTGCGTGAGCACCGCGGATGCACCGCGATGAACGACGAAAACCGCCTCTTTCAGACCCTGAACCGCCTGCGCTTCTTCGTGAGCCTGCCCCACGAATGCGGCTACCTGCCGGAGGAGGAAGCCACCAGCCTGTTCGTGGACCCCGCCCTGCGCCTGGACATGGCACTGTATGGCGATCTTTCCCGGGCCGGCTTCCGGCGCAGCGGCGAACACGTTTACCGGCCCCACTGTGCGCGCTGCCGCGCCTGCATTCCGGTGCGCATCCCCGTGGCCGATTTCCGTCCCGACCGCAGCCAGCGTCGCTGCCTGCGCCGCAACGCCGACGTGACGCTGACCGTGCGGGAGGCGAGTTTCGAACCGGAACACTTCCGCCTCTACCGCACCTACATGCAGGCCCGCCATCCCGGCGGCAGCATGGACGACGACGATCCGGCCATCTACCGCCGCCTGATCGGAGCGAGCTGGTCCGACACCTGCCTGTTCGAATCCCGCCTCGGCGATCGGCTGCTGGCCGTGGCCATCGTGGATCGCCTGCCCGACGGCCTCTCGGCCGTCTACACGTTCTTCGACCCGGCCGCGGCAGAGCGCAGCCCCGGCACCCTGGCCATCCTGCAACAGGTGGAACAGGCCCGCGCCGAAGGGCTGGACTACGTCTATCTCGGCTTCTGGAACCCCCGTTCAGACAAGATGGCCTACAAAAGCCGCTTCCGACCGCTTCAGTTCTACGACGGCCGGGCCTGGCGAGACGACGCCCCAAAGGAGTAGGAGTAGGAGCGGCGCAAGCCGCGAACATGCGTGTGGCGGGTAGCTGGGGACGGGTGGCAGGGAAAGGCGTTTGGTTTTCCCTAGCCACCCGCTACCCGCATCCAGCTACCGCCGTAACGCGGCGAGGGCGCCGCTCCTACAGTATATTCAATAAGTTGCAGATGTTATTTCATGTTGTTTCACGATTCGGCTACCGTGCGTTCCGCCCGTTGCTAAAGCCCCCGGCCTTCCCCGCCGCTAGATCTCATGAGTCCGGCATTTGCCGGCATGGCTTCCCGGAGGATGCCATCATGCTGAGCTTCATCTACCGCCTGGCCCGCGAGTACGAACGGGAACACGGCCATTCCCCCAATCTCCTGCGGCTCAATCCCGGCCATTTCGCCCTGCTGCGCGCGGAGCTGGAACGGATCCCGGATCTCGGGGCCCTGCGACGTTTTCTTGGCATGGAGATCGTCATCGACGGGGACCTGGTGCATCCCCACGTGAGCTGGAGCGCCGTGGACTGGGGGCGGGCGCTGGCGGTCTGAAGCATCTTGCCGCCCGGGCTTGAAAAGCCCCGGCGGCGAACCCATCGAGGGGTGCAGACCTGCATGTGCGGGCCGGGCGGATCGCGCGGCTTGGCTTCGGCAGGGTTTTCAGGCATCATTCGCGCCTGCGATTTTCACCGAGCACCCCGACAGGATGGCAAAAGAAGAACACATCGAAATGGAAGGCACGGTCATCGAGACCCTGCCCAACACCATGTTCCGCGTGAAGCTGGACAACGGCCACGTGGTCACCGCCCACATCTCGGGCAAGATGCGCAAGCACTACATCCGGATCCTGACCGGCGACCGGGTCACGGTGCAGTTGACGCCCTATGATCTGAGCAAGGGGCGAATCGTGTTTCGGGGGCGGTAGGCACGTCATACGGTCAGACACAAAAAAGCCCCGAATTTCGGGGCTTTTTTGATGGTTGTATCGCGGCGGGGGCGCCGCTCCTACAGGTTCTCCTCCTATCAGGTTGTCACGGCCTTCTTGCCCTTCATCTCGAAGGCCAGTTCCTCGTCTTTCACCGTGATCCGCAGATGGCCGCCGCCGGCCAGTTCGCCGAACAGCAGGGCCTCGGCCAGAGGCTTCTTGATCTTCTCCTGGATCAGGCGGGCCATGGGCCGGGCGCCCATGTCGGGATCGTAGCCGTGCACGGCCAGCCAGGTGCGGGCTTCCTCGTCCAGCTCCAGGGTCACGCCCTTCTCTTCGAGCTGGCCTTCCAGTTCGAACACGAACTTGTTGACCACCTGACTGATGGTCTCGGGACCGAGCTGGCGGAACTGGATGATGCCGTCCAGCCGGTTGCGGAACTCGGGGGTGAAGCTGCGCTTGATCACTTCCATGGCGTCCGAGGAGTGATCCTGCCGGGTGAAGCCGATGGAGGCCCGGTTGAGCTGATCGGCGCCGGCGTTGGTGGTCATCACCAGGATCACGTTGCGGAAATCGGCCTTGCGACCGTTGTTGTCGGTCAGGGTGCCGTGATCCATCACCTGCAGCAGCAGGTTGAACACGTCCGGGTGGGCCTTCTCGATCTCGTCGAGCAGCAGCACCGCATGGGGATGCTTGGTGATGGCCTCGGTGAGCAGGCCGCCCTGGTCGTACCCCACGTAACCGGGCGGCGCGCCGATCAGGCGCGAGACGGTGTGCCGCTCCATGTATTCGGACATGTCGAAGCGGATCAGCTCGATGCCCATGATCCGCGCGAGCTGGCGGGTGACCTCGGTCTTGCCGACGCCGGTAGGACCGGCGAAGAGGAAGGAGCCGATGGGCTTTTCCTGGTTGGCCAGCCCCGAGCGGGACAGCTTGATGGCCGCGGCCAGGGAGTCGATGGCCTCGTCCTGGCCGTAGATCACCATCTTCATGTCGCGCTCGAGGTTCTTGAGCACCTGCATGTCGTCGCTGGAGACGGTCTTGGGCGGGATGCGGGCGATCTTGGCCACGATGGCCTCGATGTCCTTCACGCCGATGGTCTTCTTGCGCCTGGAGGGCACCTGCATGCGCTGGTTGGCCCCGGCCTCGTCGATCACGTCGATGGCCTTGTCGGGCAGGTGCCGGTCGTTGATGTAGCGATCGGCCAGCTCGGCGGCGGTGCGCAGGGCCTGGTGGGTGTAGCGCACCGCGTGGTGTTCCTCGAAGCGGCTCTTGAGGCCTTCGAGGATCTGCACGCATTCCTCCACGCTGGGTTCGGGCACGTCGATCTTCTGGAAGCGACGGGCCAGGGCGCGGTCCTTCTCGAAGATGCCGCGGTATTCCTGGTAGGTGGTGGAGCCGATGCAGCGCAGATCGCCGGAGGCCAGTACCGGCTTGACCAGGTTGGAGGCGTCCATGGCCCCGCCGGAGGCGGCGCCGGCCCCGATGATGGTGTGGATCTCGTCGATGAACAGGACCGCATGGGGCTCCTTGCGCAACTGGGCGAGCACCGCCTTGAGGCGCTTCTCGAAATCGCCCCGGTACTTGGTGCCGGCCAGCAGGGCGCCCAGATCCAGCGAATAGATGACCGAGTCGGCCAGCACTTCGGGCACCTCGCCCTCGACGATGCGCTTGGCCAGGCCCTCGGCCAGGGCGGTCTTGCCCACGCCCGCCTCGCCCACGAACAGGGGGTTGTTCTTGCGCCGGCGGCACAGCACCTGCACGGTGCGCTCGATCTCGGCCTTGCGGCCGATGAGCGGATCGATCCTGCCCTGGCGGGCCAGTTCGTTGAGGTTGGTGGTGAACTGCTCCAGCGCGTTCTGCTGCGGGCTCTCAGTGCCCTCCTCGTCCTCGTTCTGCTGCTCGCTGCTCTCCTCGTCCTGGATCTTGGAGATGCCGTGGGAGATGTAGTTGACCACCTCCAGGCGGGAGATGTTCTGTTTCTTGAGGAAGTAGACCGCCTGGGACTCCTGTTCCGAGAAGATGGCCACCAGCACGTTGGCGCCACTCACCTCGCGCTTGCCCGAGGACTGTACATGGAACACCGCCCGTTGCAGGACCCGCTGGAAACCCAGGGTCGGCTGGGTCTCCCGCTCGTCGTCCGGCGGCAGCAGGGGCGTGGTCTCGTCGAGGAAGTTGGTGAGATCCCGCCGCAGCTCCTTGAGATCGGCGCCACAGGCGGTGAGGATCTCGGCCGCCGAGGGGTTGTCGAGCAGGGCCAGCAGGAGGTGCTCCACGGTCATGAATTCGTGGTGCAGTTCCCGGGCCCGCTTGAAGGCCTGATTGAGCGCGCTTTCCAGTTCTTTGTTCAACATCGTTTACCTGCCTTTGCCGTCAGCTGTCGGCTTCCATCGTGCACAGAAGCGGATGCTCGTTCTGCCGGGAATAGTCGTTGACCTGGGCCACCTTGGTCTCGGCAATGTCCCGGGGATAGATCCCGCACACCCCTTTGCCCTGGGTGTGCACGTTGAGCATGATGTGAGTTGCCTTTTCACGATTCATGCCAAAAAACGCCTCGAGCACGTGCACCACGAACTCCATGGGGGTGTAGTCGTCATTGATCAACACCACCTTGTACATGGGCGGGCGCTTGAGCTTCGGCTTGGCCTCCTGCAGGGCCAGATTGTCGTCGTAACGGCCGGGAATGGACTTGTCGCTCATGGTTTCGATTCTAGCTGAACGGGGTGAAAGCTGCCCACCTGCGCGATCTGTGGATTCCTTCACAGGCCGGCCGGCGGGGATTGTCTATATTTGGCACATCCGGCTGGATGTCCGGCTACGAAAATAGCATTAACCCTGTGATTCTAAACCCTTTTTCAGGAATGTACAGGGGGAGTTCCCAACCCAGACAAGGAGGCACGGAAGGTATGTCTATCGGTACTGTCAAGTGGTTCAGCAACGCCAAGGGCTACGGTTTCATCGCTCCCGCCGACGGCGGCGAGGACATCTTCGCCCACTTCTCCGCCATCGAGATGGAAGGCTACAAGACCCTCAGGAAGGGCCAGCAGGTGGAATTCGAATACATCCAGGGCCCCAAGGGCATGCACGCCACGGAAATCCGCCCCGTGCCGGAGTCCGGTCAGGATTCCCCCTGACCGGTTTTCTGTCCGGGCCTGCTCTCATCCTGTGACAGCAGACGGCGGGAATCATTCCCCGCCCAACGAAAAAGCCCCGCTCTCGCGGGGCATTTTTCTGCCGAGGGGCAAGCCGCTGCCGCTCACATGTGCGAGATGATGGCCTCACCAAAACCCGAACAGCTCACCTCGGTGGCCTCGGGCATCAGCCGGGCGAGGTCATAGGTCACGGTGCCGGCCCCGATCGCCGCCGACATGCCCTGGACGATGCGGTCGGCCGCCTCGCTCCAGCCCAGATGGCGCAGCATCATCTCGGCCGACAGGATCAGCGAGCCCGGATTGACCTTGTCCTGACCGGCATATTTCGGTGCCGTGCCGTGGGTGGCCTCGAACAGGGCCACCGTGTCGGACAGATTGGCGCCCGGCGCGATACCGATGCCGCCCACCTGGGCCGCCAGGGCATCGGAGATGTAGTCGCCGTTGAGGTTGAGGGTGGCGATCACGTCGTACTCCTCGGGGCGCAGCAGGATCTGCTGCAGGAAGGCGTCGGCGATCACGTCCTTGATGACGATTTCCCGGCCGGTATTGGGGTTTTCGAACCGGCACCACGGGCCACCGTCGATCTCGGTGGCGCCGAACTCCGCCTTCGCCAGCGCATACCCCCACTCCTTGAAGGCCCCTTCGGTGAACTTCATGATGTTGCCCTTGTGCACCAGGGTCAGCGAGGCGCGATCGTTGTCGATGGCGTACTGGATGGCCTTGCGTACCAGCCGCTCGGTGCCCTCGCGGGAGACGGGCTTGATGCCGATGCCGGAGGTTTCGGGAAAGCGGATCTTGGTCACGCCCATCTCGTTCTGCAGGAAGTCGATGACCTTCTTCACCTCGGCGCTGCCGGCCGGCCATTCGATGCCGGCGTAGATGTCCTCGGAGTTCTCGCGGAAGATGACCATGTCGGTCTTCTCCGGTGCCTTCAGGGGGCTGGGCGTGCCGTCGTAGTAGCGCACCGGGCGCAGGCAGACGTAGAGGTCCAGATCCTGGCGCAGGGTCACGTTCAGGGAGCGGATGCCGCCGCCCACGGGGGTGGTCAGCGGGCCCTTGATGGCCACGCTGAACTCGCGGATGGCCTGCATGGTCTCGTCGGGCAGCCACACGTCGGGGCCGTAGACCCGGGTGGCCTTCTCCCCGGCGTAGATTTCCATCCAGGCGATCTGCCGTTTGCCGCCATAGGCCTTCTCGACCGCCGCATCGGTGACCTTGCGCATCACGGGGGTGATGTCCACGCCGATCCCGTCCCCCTCGATGAAGGGAATGATGGGCCGTTCGGGCACGTTCAGGGCCCCTTCGGCAGACACGGCGATCTTCTCGCCCTCTGCCGGCACTGCAATCTTCTCGTATCCCATGAAAACTCCGGAAATGCGTGTGGAAAAGGCAAAGTGGGCGGATTATAGCAGCAGGCGGGGACGGCCGGGGGCCGGTACAATGGGCCGCCATGGCCCGTCTCGTTCTCCTGCACAAGCCTTTCGGGGTGCTTTGCCAGTTCTCCGGCGATGACGACACGCCCCGGCTGGGCGACTTCGTCCCGCTGCGCGGCGTCTATCCCGCCGGCCGGCTCGACAAGGACAGCGAAGGCCTGCTGCTGCTCACCGACGACGGCCGCCTGCAGCACTGCATCAGCGACCCGCGCCACAAGCTGCCCAAGACCTACTGGGTGCAGGTGGAAGGCATTCCGGACGAGGCGGCCCTGCAGCGCCTGCGTGCAGGGGTGGAACTGAAGGACGGGCGCACGCGACCCGCCCGCGTGGAACCCATGGCGACACCGGACGTGCCGCCTCGCGACCCGCCCATCCGCTACCGGGCCGCCATCCCCACGAGCTGGATTCGGCTGACCCTCCGTGAGGGCCGCAACCGGCAGGTGCGGCGCATGACCGCGGCGGTCGGCTATCCCACCCTGCGCCTGATCCGCTATGCTGTCGGCGACTGGACGCTGGACGGGCTCGCGCCCGGCCAGTGGCACTGCCTCGACATCGATCCGGAGTCCGTCTGCCATGCCCAGCCCCGCCCATCCCGCCGTCCATCTCACCGTGGCCGCCATCGCCGAGCGCGACGGCCGTTTCCTGCTGGTCGAGGAAAGGGTCGCTGAGCGACTCGTGCTCAACCAGCCCGCGGGCCACCTGGAGCCGGACGAGGATCTGCCCGCCGCCGTGGTCCGCGAAACCCGGGAAGAGACGGGCTGGCGGTTTCGTCCCACGGCCCTGGTGGGCATCTATCACTGGCGACATCCCGATTCGGGCGAGCTCTACGTCCGGCACGCCTTCTGCGGCGAACTCGAGGCGCAGGAATCCGCTTCGCCACCCGATCCCGACATCCGGCGCTGTCTCTGGCTGACGCGCGAGGAACTGGCCGCACACCCCGAACGGCTGCGCAGTCCGTTGGTGCTCACCGCGATCGACGACTACCTGGCCGGACAGCGTCATCCCCTGGACCTGTTCCGCCACCTCGAAACCTGAACACGCTTTCCCCGCCCCGTAGGGTGTGCTCGCGCAGCGAGCGCACCCATATCCTGCGGTCGATACACCAATGTTTCCATGAAAATGGCACGGAGCCCTCCGGGACCGAGTGTCGGTTCGTGACCGTCGGCCGCATGGACGCGGCCGTCGAGCCTACAGGGATGTATTCACGGCGCGTCACGAACCGACACTCGGTCCCGGAGGGCGAGGTTGGCTATTCATCGGCTCCGAGCCACTCTGGTACGCTCGCTGCGCGAGCACACCCTGCGGGTTGCGCATGACGCCACCGGCCCGACACCCGAATGGCGGCGGTTCTGATAGAATGACGGTCTTCCATCTCCAAATCGATCACGATGTCCTCCCCATCTGCCCAGCACGTGGTCGTCGGCCTGTCCGGCGGCGTTGACTCCTCCGTGGCCGCGCTGTTGCTGCAGCAGCAGGGCCATGCAGTGCAGGGCGTGTTCATGAAGAACTGGGAAGGCGACGACACCGAGGACTACTGCGCTGCCGAAGCCGACCTGGCCGACGCCCGGGCGGTGGCCGAGGCACTGGGGATCCCCCTGCAGGCGGTCAACTTCGCCGATCAGTACTGGGACCGGGTCTTCGCCTATTTCCTGCGTGAATACCGCGCCGGCCGCACCCCCAACCCCGACATCCTCTGCAACCGCGAGATCAAGTTCCGCGCTTTCCTGGATTACGCCCTGTCGCTCGGCGCGGAGAAGATCGCCACCGGCCACTATGCGCGGATCGGCCGCGATGCCGACGGCCGTTACACGCTCCTGCGGGGGCTTGATCCGGCCAAGGACCAGAGCTATTTCCTCTATACCCTGGGACAGGCACAGCTCTCCCGCAGCCTGTTCCCCATCGGCGAGCTGGAAAAGCCCCGGGTCCGGCAACTGGCGGCCGAACGCGGCCTGGTGACCAGCGCCAAGAAGGACAGCACCGGGATCTGCTTCATCGGCGAGCGCCACTTCCGGGATTTCCTCAAGCGCTACCTGCCGGCCCAACCGGGCGAAATCCGCCTCCCCGAGGGGGAACGGCTCGGCCGTCACGAGGGTCTGATGTATTACACCCTGGGACAGCGCCAGGGGCTCGGCATCGGCGGCGTGCGCGGCCATGCAGGCGCCACCTGGTACGTGGCGGGCAAGGACCTGGCCAACAACGTGCTGTGGGTGGTGGACGGCCATGAGCACCCGCTGCTCTTCAGCCGCGAGCTTCGCGCCATCGAACTGCACTGGGTGGCCGGCGAGCCGCCGGCGCTGCCGGTGCGCCTCACTGCCAAGACCCGCTACCGCCAAGCCGATGCCCCCTGCTGCATCGAAACCATCGAAGACGGCCAGGCCCGGGTCCGCTTCGACGAGCCCCAGTGGGCCGTCACTCCGGGCCAGTCCATCGTCTTCTACGACGGCGAAACCTGTCTCGGTGGCGGCATCATCGACTGGACCGACAACCCGCTGCATCCGGCATGAGCACACTGCGCGACAGAACCCTGGCCCTCGCGGGCCTCTTTCAGGCCGCCACCCTGGTGAAGGAAGTGGCTACCCGCGGCATGGCCGACCGCCACGACGTGGAGATGACCCTGCGCACCCTGTTCGTGACCGATCCGCAGGACACCGACGACGTCTACGGGCGCGTGGAATACCTGCGCACCGGTCTGCAGACCCTCATCGACCAGCTCGAGGGCCGCAGCGGCAAGCGGGACCTGGACATCGCCCGCTACGTGGTCGGCCTGCTGCATCTGCAACGCAAGCTGAAGAAGAATCGCCCCATGCTCGCGCGGGTGGCCGAAGGCATCGAACGGGCCCGCCGCCAGAGCGAGCATTACGCCATCGACCACCCCAACGTGATCGCCAACCTGGCCGACACCTACTCGGAAACCCTCAGCACCCTGCATCCCCGGATCATGGTCTCCGGCGAAAGCCAGCACCTCACCCACCCCGACAACGCCAACCTGATCCGCGCCCTGCTCCTGGCCGGCATCCGCTCCGCCGTCCTCTGGGACCAGCTCGGCGGCAGCCGCTGGCAAATCCTCCTCCACCGCCGCCGCCTCGTGGACGAAGCCCGGCGCATCCTCGACGAGGAAATCCTGCGGCACTTCCATTGAACCGACAGCGGTGGAAGTAACGCAGAGGGCGCAGAGACGCGGAGGTCGCCGAGAGAAATCTTCTGACTCAGCTTGAACATAGTTCAGGCAATTTCTCGGTTTCAAGCATACACCTTTGATTTTATGGTTGATTCTTAAGTTGTTTGCCATTCCCGATTAGAGATCTCCGCGCCCTCTGCGTCTCTGCGGCCTCTGCGTTCTTTCCAGTCACCACGACCCTTGCCCCGTTTCGCGTATAATCCGCGCCTGTTTCGGCTCCGTCCGACCCCGAAGGAGATCCCATGAGCAACAGCTTCAACGCCCGTGACCGGCTCGAGGCCGGCGGCAAGTCCTATGAAATCTTCCGGCTCGATGCCGTGCCCGGCAGCGAGCGGCTGCCCTATTCCCTGAAGATCCTGCTGGAGAACCTGCTGCGCCACGAGGACGGGGTGAGCGTCACCGCCGACGACATCCGGGCGCTGGCAAACCGGGATCCCCAGGCGGAGCCGAGCCGGGAGATCGCCTATACCCCGGCGCGGGTGCTGATGCAGGACTTCACGGGCGTGCCGGCGGTGGTGGATCTGGCCGCCATGCGCGACGCCATGGCCGAACTCGGCGGCTCGCCGCAGAAGATCAATCCCCTGCAGCCGGCCGAGCTGGTCATCGACCACTCGGTGCAGATCGACGCCTTCGGCACGCCGAAGGCCGAGGAGATCAACGAGGAGAAGGAGTACGCCCGCAACCGGGAGCGTTATGCCTTCCTCAAGTGGGGACAGAAGGCCTTCTCCAACTTCAAGGTGGTGCCGCCCGACACCGGCATCGTGCACCAGGTGAACATCGAATACCTGGCCCGGGTGATCTTCGGCCAGGAGAAGGACGGCGTGCTGCAGGCTTATCCCGACACCCTGGTCGGCACCGACTCCCACACCACCATGGTCAACGGCCTGGGGGTGCTCGGCTGGGGCGTGGGCGGCATCGAGGCCGAGGCGGCCATGCTCGGCCAGCCGGTCTCCATGCTGATCCCGCAGGTGGTGGGCTTCCGCCTCACCGGCCGCCTGCCGGAAGGCGCCACCGCCACCGATCTGGTGCTGACCGTGGTGGAGATGCTGCGCAAGCACGGCGTGGTGGGCAAGTTCGTGGAGTTCTTCGGCGAAGGGCTGGATCACCTCTCCCTGGCCGACCGCGCCACCCTGGCCAACATGGCGCCCGAATACGGCGCCACCTGCGGCATCTTCCCCATCGACGACGAGACCCTGAACTACCTGCGCCTCACCGGCCGCAGCGAGGCGGAGCTGGCGCTGGTGGAGGCCTACGCGAAGGAACAGGGCCTGTTCCGCGAGCCCGGCGCGCCCGAGGCCGAATACACCTCGGTGGTGGAACTGGACATGAGCAACGTCGAGCCCAGCCTGGCCGGACCCAAGCGGCCCCAGGACCGGGTGCCCCTGAAAGACGCCAAACCCCGCTTCAACGAGGCGCTGGCCGCCCTCAAGGCCGAGCGCGAGATCGACAGCCGGCCCGCCAGCACCACCATCGACGGCCAGGAAGTCACCCTCACCGACGGCGCCGTGGTGATCGCCTCTATCACCTCCTGCACCAACACCTCCAACCCCTCGGTGATGCTGGGCGCGGGCCTGGTGGCGAAGAAGGCCGCCGAGAAGGGCCTGACCGTCAAGCCCTGGGTCAAGACCTCGCTGGCCCCCGGCTCGCGGGTGGTCACCGAATACCTCAAGCAGGCCGGCCTGCTCGACGATCTGGAAACGCTCGGCTTCAATGTGGTGGCCTACGGCTGCGCCACCTGCATCGGCAACTCGGGCCCGCTGCCCGCGCCGGTCTCGAAAGCCATATCCGAAGGCAACCTTTCGGTCTGCTCGGTGCTCTCCGGCAACCGCAACTTCGAGGGCCGGGTGCATGCCGAGGTGCGCATGAACTACCTGGCCTCGCCGCCCCTGGTGGTGGCCTACGCCATCGCCGGCACCCTCGACATCGATATCCGGAACGATCCGCTGGGCACCGATGCCGACGGCAACCCGGTCTACCTGAAGGACATCTGGCCCAGCCAGCACGAAATCCAGGAAGCCATCCACACCAGCGTCAATCGCGAGGAGTTCACCGAGGCCTACCATGAGGTCTACGCCGGTGCCGAACGCTGGCAGACCCTGGCCTCGCCCGAAGGCGAGCGCTTCGCCTGGGATCCGGCCTCCACCTACATCAAGAACCCGCCCTACTTCGCCGGCATGACCCGCGAGCCCGGCGAAGTGCAGGACATCCGCGGCGCCCGGGTGCTGGCCCTGCTGGGCGATTCGGTGACCACCGATCACATCTCCCCTGCCGGTGCCATCAAGCCCGACTCGCCGGCCGGCAAGTATCTGCTGGAACACGGCGTCAAACCCGCGGACTTCAACTCCCTGGGCTCGCGGCGCGGCAACCACGAGGTGATGATGCGCGGCACCTTCGCCAACATCCGCCTGCGCAACCTGCTGGCCCCCGGCACCGAGGGCGGCGTGACCCTCCACCTGCCCGACGGCGAACAGATGTCCATCTTCGACGCCGCCATGAAGTACCAGCAGGAGCAGGTGCCGCTGGTGGTCATCGCCGGCAAGGAATACGGCTCCGGCTCCTCCCGCGACTGGGCCGCCAAGGGCCCGCGCCTGTTGGGCGTGCGCGCGGTGATCGCCGAGAGCTACGAGCGCATCCACCGTACCAACCTGGTGTGCATGGGCATCCTGCCCCTGCAGTTCCGCGAGGGCGAATCGGCGCAAAGTCTCGGCCTCACCGGCCGCGAGGTGTTCGACATCGAAGGCCTCGGCGACGGCACGGCGAAGGAAGTCACCGTCACCGCCACGGCCGAAGACGGCAACAAGACCACCTTCACCGCCCGCGTGCGCATCGACACCCCCAAGGAAGTGGAGTACTACCACCACGGCGGCATCCTCCACTACGTGCTGCGCCAGCTCGCCGGCGCCTGAGGCGTCAGCGCCCCGACGACAAGACCCCGGCAATGCCGGGGTTTTTTGTCTCTCAAGTTCTGGGCGAAGCTCCCGCTAAGAGAAGTAATCCTCATCCTTCCTCCCCAGAACACGGAGATGCCAGCAATGCAAAAACCTTCCTTCCTGCGCGCCCTGATTGGCCTGACCATTCTCACCCTGAGCGTCCCGGCCGTGGCCGATCTCACCATGGGGGTGTTTCCCCGACGGCCGGTCGCCAAGACCCACAAGATGTTCAAGCCCCTGGCGGAAAAACTGTCCCGGGAACTGGGTGAACCGGTCAAACTGCTCGTGGCCAAGGATTTCAAGGCCTTCTGGAAAGGCGTCAAGAACAAGCAATACGACCTGGTCCATTACAACCAGTACCACTATCTGCTCAGCCACAAGCAACAGGGATACAAGGTCATTGCCGTCAATGAGGAATTCGGTACCAATCGGATTGCCGGCGCCTTGTCCGTCCGCAAGGACAGCGGCATCAATCAGGTTGCGGATCTCAGGGGCAAGACGATCCTGTTCGGCGGGGGCAAGAAAGCCATGGGCAGCTATATCGCGCCGACGGCGATCCTGATGAATGCCGGCCTGAAAGCCGGCAAGGACTATACCGTGCGCTTCGCCAAGAATCCGCCCAGTGCCGTCATTGGTGTCTACAACAAGGCCGCCGATGCCGCCGGTTCAGGCAACGTCATTCTCCGGGTCAAGGGGGTCAAGAAGAAGATCGACGTCGATCAGATGAAGATTCTGGCCGAGAGCGAACCCTTCATCCATCTTCCCTGGGCGGTCAAGGGTGACATGCCGGCAGACAAGGCCGCCCGAATCCAGAAGATCATGACTTCACTCAAAGGCAGCGACGATGCCGTGCTCAAGGCGGCGGCCGTAACCAACTTCGTGAAGGCCACGGACAGTGACTTCGCCAAGGTGCGGGAAATCGTCAAGTCCGTGACTGGCGAAGACCTCTGACAGCCTGCCAAGCCACCAACCGGGAGAGTGATGCCATGAACAGACTGCGCAAATTCGGTCTGATGCCCAAGGTCATCCCGCCAATCCTCGCCGGCACCCTGCTCGTCCTGCTGATCGGGGCCATGCTGGTCATCGCCGGGGTCAAGGATACGACGCGCCAACAGATGAGCCTGGCCCGCGAGGCCCTGCTGGTCGAGCAGAAAAGCGCCAGCCGGAACCAGCTCGAGGCGCTGAATTCCAAGGCCGACAGCCTGGGCCGGTTCATGTCCAAGACCGCACCGGATCTGATCATGTCCTATGATTTCACCACCTTGCAGGACTATCAGCAGATAGCCGCGCGGGACGCCGACGTGCGCTATGCCGCCTATCTCAAACCTGATGGCACACCGTTGACCGAATACCACAAGCCGACACAGACGAAGGGCATCATCGAGAAACGCTATCCCATCAACTCCGATGACGAACTGCTGGGCTACGTGTTGCTGGGCATGAGTCGCAAGCACGTGGATGAGGGCGTCAGCGAGAGCAACCAGCGGATTGGCGATGCCATCACGCGGCTCGAGGAAAATGCCCGCTCCTCCATGGGCCGTTTCGTCGCCATCATGAGTGCGGATGTAGCCGGTCTGCTCGTGGTCATCTCTGCGATCACTTTCTTCCTATTCCGCAAACTGGTGATACGGCGCCTGCGCCATACCACCGAGTTGATGAAGGAACTGGCCCAGGGCAACGGGGATCTCACCCGCCGCCTGCCGGTTCCCAACGAAGACGAGATCAGCCAGCTTTGCCGGGCGGTCAATGAATTCATTGCCCGACTGCAGGAAATGGTCAGCCGGATCGCCGAGCAGGTGAACGCCCTCGCCAGCGAAGCCCAGATGCTTAAGGCGGCCGGTAGCGAGCTGTCCATCAATTCCGACACGCAACGGCTGGAGACGACCCAGGCCGCCACGGCCATGAACCAGATGACGGCCACGGTTCAGGAGGTGGCTCGCCATGCCGACAGCGCCGCCGATTCCACCCGCGAAGCGGACGAGCAGGCCAGGGAAGGCCAGCGGCTGGTACGCCAGACCGCTGCCTCCATCGAAGACCTGGCACAGGAAATCGAAAATGCCGCAGCGGTCATCGACAATGTGGAGAAAGACAGCGCCAACATCGGTGGCGTGCTCGACGTGATACGCGGCATCGCCGAGCAGACCAATTTGCTCGCTCTCAATGCTGCCATCGAAGCCGCTCGTGCCGGAGAACAGGGGCGCGGATTCGCCGTCGTGGCCGATGAAGTGCGTACTCTGGCGAGCCGAACCCAGGCCTCCACGGAGGAAATCCAGAGCATGATCGAGCGCCTGCAATCGGGAACCGGTCAGGCGGTCAACGTCATGCAACACAGTACCGACAAGGCGCAGGAGACGGTCGAGCAGGCCAGCCAGGCCGGCGAGGCACTGGAACGCATTGCCGGGGCCGTCGCCTCCATCAATGAGATGAATACGCAGATCGCCACGGCGGCACGCGAACAGAGCAGTGTCGCCGAGGAAATCAATGGCAATGTGAACACCATCAACGCCATCAGCGAAAGCACCGCCCAGAGTGCGCAACAGACCGCTCAGTCGAGCGACAGGTTGGCCCAGGTGGCCGATGAGCTGAAAAGCCTGGTTGGCATCTTCCGGACCTGAATGACAAGGTGACGCCGATCACGGTTCCGCCCATTCCGGGATTTCCGGCAACGAAATGCGGAATCGATCACTCAAGTTCCGGTCTACACAACCGATACTGAGAACACAACCCGACACGCTGTACACTGGAGGCAGTCAATGTTCAGAACCGCTCTTGGTCCCCAAATCGGCACCCATCTCGGCAAGCCCATCTACAAGACCGTGGAAAACGACGGGACGACCTACATCTTCGATCGGCTGGCGGAATGCGACAGCGAAGGCTGTCCACTGGATCAGCTGGCCAGCAACGAGATGCTGTTGCCTCCCGGCCTGATCTACCGCAAGGCATCCTGAGCGAAAAGGGAGCGGTGCCTGACGGATGCCGTCCGTCCGGCTCGCACACCCTCCCTGCCGCTGGTAAAATGCGGGTTTTCCGACACGCTCCGGAGCCCGCATGGAACTCAATCCGCTTACCGCCGTCTCGCCCGTCGATGGGCGCTATGCCTCGAAAACCGCCGATCTGCGGCCGATTTTCAGCGAATACGGCCTGATCCGCCATCGTGTGCTGGTCGAGGTGCGCTGGCTGCAGAAGCTCTCGGCCCATCCGGGGATCCCGGAAGTGCCGGCCTTCTCCGCCCATGCCAACGCCATCCTCGACGACCTGGTGGAGAGGTTCTCGGAGGAGGACGCCCAGCGGGTCAAGAACATCGAGCGCACCACCAATCACGACGTCAAGGCCGTCGAATACTTCATCAAGGAGAAGATCGCCGGCAATGCCGAGCTGGCCGCAGTGAGCGAATTCGTCCATTTCGCCTGCACCTCGGAGGACATCAACAACCTGGCCTACGGCCTGATGCTGCGCGACGGCCGCAACCAGATCCTCCTGCCCCTGTTCGACGAGGTGATCGCCGGCCTGCGGGAAATGGCCCACGAACTGGCCGACGCCCCCATGCTGGCCCACACCCACGGCCAGCCCGCCTCGCCCACCACCGTGGGCAAGGAACTGGCCAACGTGGCCGCCCGCCTGTTGCGCCAGCGCCGCCAGGTGGCCGACGTGGCCCTGCTGGGCAAGATCAATGGCGCCGTGGGCAACTACAACGCCCACCTGGCCGCCTACCCCGAGGTGGACTGGCCCGAATTCGCCCGCGAGTTCGTCGAATCCCTGGGCCTGGAATGGAACCCCTACACCACCCAGATCGAGCCCCACGACTACATCGCCGAGCTGTTCGACGCCATCAGCCGCTTCAACACCATTCTGCTGGACTTCGACCGGGACGTGTGGACCTACATCTCCATGGGCTTCTTCCGCCAGAAGACCGTCAAGGGCGAAGTGGGCTCTTCCACCATGCCCCACAAGGTCAATCCCATCGACTTCGAAAACTCCGAGGGCAATCTGGGGATCGCCATCGCCCTGTTCGAGCACCTGGCCCGCAAGCTGCCGGTCTCGCGCATGCAGCGGGATCTCACCGACTCCACCGTGCTGCGCAACCTGGGCGTGGGCTTCGCCCACACCGTCATCGCCGTCCAGTCCACCCTGCGCGGCCTGTCCAAGCTGGAAGTCAACACCCCGCGCCTGAGGGAATTCCTCGAGGCCAACTGGGAAGTGCTGGCCGAAGCCATCCAGACCGTGATGCGCCGCTACGGCATCGAAAAGCCCTACGAGAAACTCAAGGAACTCACCCGCGGCCGACGGGTGGACGCCGCCGCCATGCAGGACTTCATCGACGGCCTGGCCATCCCCGATACGGAGAAGGAACGCCTCAAGGCCATGACGCCGGCGGACTACACGGGCAATGCGGAAGAACAGGCAAGGGGAATCTAAATGAAAGTTCCAAATACCAGACCAGGGTTCATTGTGCGCACTGAGCCCTCTGGGACAGAGAGTCGTTTCGTGACCGTCGGCCGCAGGGATGCGGCCGTCGAGCCTACATGGAGGTATTCACGGCGTGTCACGAAACGACTCTCTGTCCCAGAGGGCGGTGTTGGAATCGGGCACGCTTGCCTCAGTGATTCGATATTTGGAACTTCTATTTAGAGCCGAGGAACGGAACGAGTGGCGAGAAAAAAATGATACGCACCGGTTCGGGGCCACGTCATTGGAGCCGTTCGTTCCATGTCTGAGCGTGGCCTCGCCCTGCTCGGTGGACTGACGCCGGCCCGGTTCCTGGCCGAATACTGGCAGAAGAAACCGCTGCTGGTGCGTCAGGCCCTGCCGGGTTTCCGTTCGCCCCTCTCCCCCGACGAGCTGGCCGGGCTGGCCTGCGAAGACGGCGTGGAGGCCCGCCTGATCCTGGAGCGGGACGGAGCACGGCCCTGGCAGCTCGAACACGGCCCCTTCCCCGAGGCCAGGTTCGCCAGCCTGCCGGAAAGCCACTGGACCCTCCTGGTGCAACGGGTCAACCAGTGGCTGCCCGAAGTCGCCGCCCTGCTCGATCACTTCGCCTTCCTGCCCGACTGGCGGCTGGACGACGTGATGGTCTCCTACGCGGCCGATCAGGGCAGCGTCGGCCCCCACACGGATCAGTACGACGTGTTCCTGATCCAGGGCCTGGGCCGGCGCCGCTGGCAGATCGATGCGACGATCGGCGACGATGCGCCCCTGCTCGAGCACCCGGACCTGCGCATCCTGCGCGAATTTTCGCCCACCGACGAATGGATCCTCGAACCGGGCGACATGCTCTACCTGCCGCCCGGCCTGGCCCACTGCGGCGTCGCCCTGGGCGACGACTGCATGACCTACTCGGTGGGCTTCCGGGCCCCGGCCTACCGGGAACTCGTCACCGCCTGGGTGGACGACGTGATCGCCCTGCTGCCGGACACCCTGCGCTTCGCCGATCCGGATCGCACCCCGGCCACCCATCCGGGGGCGCTCAGCGCCGCAGACCGGCAGCGGATCCGCGAGATCATCCGCCAGACATTCATGCACGATGACGCCATCGACCACTGGTTCGGGCGCTACATCACCACACCGGCCGGCGAAGCGGCCGAAACGGCGATGACCGTGGAACGCCTTGTCGATGCCCTGCGCGGTGGCCTGCCGGTACGGCGCAGCGAAATGGTCCGCCTGGCATTCCTGGAAGAGGACGAGCGCTTCCGTTTCTACTTCAATGGCGAGGAGATCCCCGTTCCCGAACCGCTGCGTCCGCTGGCCATCCACCTCGCCGACGGCCGGCGGATCGACGGCAGCCTGCTGCCCCTGCTCGATTCCCCCGCCGCGCAGGACTGGATCGCCCCGCTGCTGCAAGACGGCCTGCTGGAGTTCGACGATGCCCCTGCGGATTGACACCGTGAGCTTCGCCGCCGAGCCCGGCATTCGCCGGGTGCGCGAACAGGTCTTCATGCGCGAACAGGGTGTCCCCGAAGAACTCGAATGGGACGGCGAAGACCCACGGGCCATCCACGTGGTCGCCCGAAACGACGATGGCGAGGTGATTGGCACCGGCCGCCTGCTGGCCGACGGCCACATCGGCCGCCTGGCCGTCCTGCCGCCCTGGCGCGGTCGGGGCGTGGGCAGCGCCCTGCTCCAGGCCCTGCTCGACGCGGCCCGCGGGCTCGGCCTGAAGCAGGTGTTTCTTCACGCCCGGCTCCAGGCGCTCGGCTTCTACGCGCGCCATGGCTTCAAGGCCACGGGCAACGTGTTTCCCGATGCCGGCATCCCCCATCGCACGATGCGCCGGCCCCTCGACGAGAAGGCAACGCCGTGACGCCGCACGACAGCCCCTCGGGCGGGCCCGTGTCGCTCGAACGCCGCGCCGAGCACTACGCCAGCGCGCTCGACATGCTGCGCTGCAGCCGCCACAGCGTGCACATCTTCTCCCGCCAGCTCGACGGCAAACTCTACGATACCCGGGAATTCGCCGACGCCCTGGCCCGTCTGGCGACCCGCCAGCCGCGGGCGCGGATCCGCATCCTGGTCCAGGACATCGCCCCCCTGATCGCCCACGGCCACCGTTTCATCGAACTGAGCCGGCGGCTGACCTCGACGATGGAGATCCGCCACGTGCATCCCGATTACCGCCGCTTCAACCAGGCCTTCATGGTCTTCGACGATCGGCGTATCATTCATCGGAAACTGGCCGATCGTTACGAAGGTCTGGCCTGGGACGATGCACCGGATCGGGCCCGCTACTGGCTGGACTTCTTCACCGAAGTCTGGGAAGTGAGCCGAGTCGATCCCAACCTGCGGAGACTGCATCTGTGACGCTGCGGCGACTGCCAGTTCTGATCTTTCTGCTGATGGCTTTTGCCCTGCCAGCGAATGGTGAGGAACGCCTGTACGTGCAGACCATGCGCCTGACACATCAGAGCGCCGACAACATCGTGCCCCTGGTCCGCGGCCTGCTGCCTAAAGGGGCCGCCATCGAGGGCCGGGGCGACACGGTGGTGATCCGCGCCCGCAAGGCCGATCTGCCCGCCCTGGCCGACCTTGTCGCCCAGCTCGATACCCCGCTGCACCAGTTCGAGATCCTGGTCTCCACCAATCCCGACGTGCTGCGGGAAAATCTTCCCGCCCCGCCGCCGCCTCCTTCCCCCTCGGTGGCGCCATCCAACGACCGGATCACCATTCGCAAACCGACAGATCGGGAACCCGGCATCCGCACCTATCGCACCCGCGGGCGGAAACTGGCCCCAGACACCTACGCGGTGCAAGTGGTGGAAAACCGCTGGGCCGTGATTCGTACCGGCAAGGCCGTTCCCGTGACCAGCCGCCAGCGCAATCCCGATGGCACCGTGACCGAAGTCATCGAATACCGACAACTCGACAGCGGCCTGCGCCTCAGGCCCCGGCTCGTCGGCGGCAAGGTGCTGCTCGAAATCGAACCTTTCGATGAAACGGAATCCCGCCGTGGCGGCGGCCGCCTGCAACGGCGCGGAGCCACCACCACCGTCGCCGTCCCCCCCGGGGAATGGATCGCCATCGGCGCCGTGAGCGGCACGCCACGGCAGCGCCCCGCCGGCAAGGTGTACGGCACCCGGCGGGATCATCCCGACGACTACGATCTCTTTGTCCGGGTCGATGTGATCCCCGGCACCTGAACCTCATTCAGCACGAAACCACCACATGACCGATTCCGTTCACTATACGGTTCTCCCGGCCCGGCCGGAAGCCCACGTCTTCCGGCTCACCTGTCACGTTTCCGAACCGGACCCGCTCGGCCAGCGCCTGAGCCTGCCGGCCTGGATACCCGGCAGCTACATGATCCGCGACTTTGCCAAGAACGTCATTCGCCTGACCGCCAGCAGCGAGGGCCGCCCGCTCCGCGTGAAGAAGCTGGACAAGAGCACTTGGCAGTGCGCGCCCACAGACGGCCCGCTGGCGATCGAATACGAGATCTACGCCTACGATCTGTCGGTCCGCAGCGCCCACTTCGATCACGACCATGCCTACTTCAACGGTACCAGCCTGTTCCTGCAGGTCCATGGCAGGGAGTCGCATCCGCACACGGTGGAACTGCTGCCCCCGCCCCACACTGAACACTGGCAGGTGGCCACTGCCCTGCCACGCGACGGCGCCCCCGAATGGGGGTTCGGCCGCTACCGGGCGAGCGACTATGACGAGCTGATCGATCATCCGGTGGAGATGGCTGCCTTCCGACGCATCGACTTCCACGCCGGCGGCCGGCCCCACCATGTGATTATCACCGGCCGGCACCGGGTGGACGGCGAACGGCTGGCCCGGGATCTGGAACGGATCTGCGAAGCCCAGATCGCCCTGTTCGGCGAACTGCCGGACGTGATCGAGCGCTATCTGTTCCTGGTGATGGCCGTGGGGGAAGGCTATGGCGGGCTGGAACATCGCAGTTCCTGCAGCCTGCTGTGCAGCCGCGACGATCTGCCCTGGCCGGGCATGAGCGGGATCAGCGACGGTTACCGACAGTTCCTCGGCCTGTGCAGTCATGAATACTTCCATCTGTGGAACGTCAAGCGCATCAAGCCGGCGGCTTTCGTCCCCTATGACCTGTACCGGGAAACTCCGACCCGTCAGCTCTGGGCCTTCGAAGGCTTCACCGCCTATTACGATGATCTGACGCTGGTGCGCAGCGGCGTGATCGCGCCGGAGGACTATCTGGAGCTACTGGGGCAGACCATCACCCGGGTACTGCGTGGCCACGGCCGCCATCTGCAAAGCGTCGCCGAATCCAGTTTCGATGCCTGGACCCGCTTCTACAAGCAGGACGAGAGCGCCCCCGACACCATCGTCAGCTATTACACCAAGGGCAGCCTCATCGCCCTGGCGCTCGACTTCACCCTGCGCCGGGAAAGCGGCGGCCGGCTGAGCCTCGACGATCTCATGCGTCGCCTCTGGCGCGATTACGGCAAGACCGGCGAAGGGCTGGCCGAAGGGGAAATCGAAAAGCTCGCCAGCGAACTGGCCGATACGGATCTGCACGACTTTTTCGCGCAATATCTGTACGGCACGGAAGACATTCCGCTGGCCGAGTTGCTGGCCCTGGCGGGCATCGCCTTCCATCTGCGACCGGCGGCCAGTGTGGACGACAAGGGCGGCAAGCCTGTATCGAACGCGGACCGGCCCGTCATCGCCCTTGGCGCCCGTGTCAAGGCGGATCCGGCCGGCGCCCGCCTGACCCACGTTTTCGAGGGCGGCGCCGCGCGGCAGGCCGGCCTGAGCGCCGGCGATCTGGTCATCGCGCTCGACGGGATCCGGGTGGACAAGACCAGCCTGGAACACCGCATCCAGACCCATCGGCCCGGTGAACGCCTGCCCCTTCACTACTTCCATCGCGACGAACTGCACCAGACCGAACTGCCCGTGATGGAAGCACCGGCCGACACCTGTTACCTGTGCCTTGACCCTGCTGCCGACCCCGATGCGCTGGCTTTCCGCCGGACCTGGTGGTGGCAAGACTGACAGTTCGTCGCTTTCGCTGCAAAATCAGTCTTTCGTACGACATCCGGCTCGCCTCCAGGAACGTATATGTTCCTGTGTCCATCTTCATGGACACAGGACATACCCTTATTCCTTACAAGGAGGCAGGACCATGAAACAGACAGTCTGTGCAGTGGTAACGGCGGGATTTGCCCTGATAATGATGCAGCCGGCAACATCGGACGAGACAAAGAATGGAGCGCTCGTCTACGAGATCAAGGCGACGAACCCACGCCTGAACCGACGACTCACCGGTCCGGTGGTGGCCTGGGTCGACGGTGTACCGGCCGAACCGGTGGATTCCTTCGCCTGGAGTGGCGTCGGCTCGACGCCGGTTCACGGCCAGGCCCGGCTGGAAGTGGATCCGGTGCGCAATCAGGGGGAGATCTGGATCGAATGGGAAGACGTGAACGGCAGCTGGACCTATCACCAGACCACCTTCTCCCCGCCACCGCATCCGACGGGGCTACGGCTCGGTTCCGCGGCAACGACAACCGAACTGGTGTTCTCGGATCCCGTCGTTACCAACGTTTATCTGCATGGTGACACGGGTGCCGCCGGTCCGATGTTGCCCACTGTTTTCAACCTGCTCGCCACCTGGGGCCCGGCTACCATTACCCACAACGGCCAACCCTTCGACAATCCGTTCGACGGGCCAGTGCCCATGTGGGTCGGTCACACCATGACCACGGTGGGGGTCCGGGACGAGAATGGCGTGGTCCACAACACCGATGGGAGCATCTTCAGCCCCATGACGGCATCTCGGGGCGCCGTGGACCAGGACGATCTGGAATTTCACCTGGTGTTCCACGATCTCCCCGGTCCCCTGACCGGCAACGTGCCTTCACCCCTGTCGTTCTTTTATCACCTGACCTTCGAGGACGTGAAAATCGAAATCCGGCAACGGACCGATTGACCTCGCACGAAGCCGTTTCGTTACAGGGAAGCGCCGCCATCGTCATGGCACTGCGCGCCGGCAAGTGCTCAGGTTGCAACCTCGTAATACTGGAGACTGAACAGCTTTTCCTCGTCCTGCCATGCCTCACGCAGGGCAAGTCCGGCGGCCGCAGCCAGCTCGGCAAACTCGGTAATGGTGTATTTGTAGGAGTTCTCGGTGTGGATGGTTTCGCCCGGCTCGAAGTCGAAACTCGCGCCACCGATATGGACGGTCTGCGCTGAAAGACTGACCAGGTGCATTTCGATACGGCCCGGCCCGTCGTTGTAGAAGGCGCGGTGGGCGAAAGCCTCGAGATCGAAATCGCCGCCGAGCTCGGCGTTGATCCGCGCAAGCAGATGCAGGTTGAAACGGGCGGTGATGCCGGCCGCATCGTTGTAGGCCGCCTCCAGCCGCTGCCGATCCTTCTTGCAGTCCACACCGATCAGAAGGCCGCCACCGGGGCCGACCGTCTCCGCCACCCGGCGCAGAAAATGCCGGGCATCGGGCGGATCGAAATTCCCGATGCTGGAGCCGGGAAAGAAGGCGACCCGCCGCACCGCCGGGGGGGCAAATGGCAAGGAGATGGCCTGCGTGAAGTCCACGCAGGCGGCGTGGATTTCGAGCCAGGGATATTCCCGACCGAGCTGCCGGGCCGTCTCGAACAGGTAGTGACGGGAGATGTCCATGGGCAGATAGGCCGCCGGCCGCAGCATGTCGAGCAGCAGACGCACCTTGTCGCTGCTCCCGCTGCCCGGTTCGATGAGCAGGCAGGCTGGGCCCACCCACTCGGCGATCTCGGCAGCATGGCGTTGCAACAGGGCCTTTTCGGTCCGGGTGGGATAATATTCTGGACACGCGCAAATGGCGTCGAAAAGACGCGAGCCTTCCGCATCATAGAAGAACTTGGGTGGAATGGCGCGGGGACGACGCGCCAGCCCCGTCAGCACGCTTTGGCGGAAATCATCCGTCACCGGAGACTGATCGTAGAGACACACCCGGCCACAGGCGGGCCTGTTCATGCCGGATCCCGCGCCAGCCGGATCCCCGAGAACTGCCACTGATCGGCCGGATAGAAGAAATTGCGATACGTGGCCCGGATGTGATCCTTTGGCGTGACACAGGAACCGCCACGCAGGACGTACTGACCACACATGAACTTGCCGTTGTATTCCCCCAGCGCGCCCGCCGGTGTCCGAAAACCGGGATAGGCGGCATAGGCCGAGGCGGTCCATTCCCAGACATCACCGTAGATCTGCTGCAACCCCTCATCCGCAGACGGCACCGCCGGCCGGGGATGCAGTCGTGCCGTGTCCCGCAAGTTGCCGGCCACGGGGCAGCCGCTGGCGGCATTTTCCCATTCCGCTTCGGTGGGCAGACGGGCACCGGCCCAGCGGGCATAGGCATCGGCCTCGAAATAGCTCACGTGACAGACGGGGGAGGCGGGATCCAGCCGCTGCGGCCCTCCAAGCGTGTATTCCCACCATTCCCCGTCCTGCTGGCGCCAGTAGAGCGGCTTTGCCAGCCGCCCGGCTCGGACCGCCTGCCAACCGTCGGAGAGCCACAATTCGGGGCGGGCATAACCGCCATCGTCCATGAAGGCCCGATATTCCTCATTGGTTACCAGACGCGATGCCAGTCGATAGGCCTGCAGCCAGACCCGGTGACGGGGGGCTTCGTTGTCATAGTGAAAATCTTCGCCCGTGGCACCCAGTTCCACGGGACCGCCTGCAAAAGTCTTCCAGCACAGCGGTGGCGTGTCCGCGGAAGAAAATGAAACCGCCCGGTAAGCCGGATGGAGCGGATTGTGACCCAGGATGTGTTTGACATCGGTGAGCAGCAGTTCCTGGTGCTGTTGTTCGTGATTGAGTCCGACCGCCAGGCGTTGCAGTATCGTTTCGCGTGCCGGATGACCTTCACGGGCAAGCAGATCCTGCATGGCCGCATCCACATGCCGGCGATAGTCGAACACCTCCCGCAGCGTGGGCCGCGACAGCCAGCCGCGACGAGGCCGCGGATGAAAGGCGCCCACCTGTTCGTAATAGGAATTGAACAACTGCGCGAAGGCCGGATGAAAGGCGCGGTACGCCTCCTGCCAGGGCTGGAGCAGAAAGGTCTCGAAGAACCAAGTGGTGTGGGCGAGGTGCCACTTGGGCGGACTCACATCCGGTATGGTCTGGACGACGCAGTCCTCCGGATCGAGCGGTTCGATGAGCCGTTCGGTTTCCTGGCGGATCCGGGCATAGCGTTCCCCGGGGCTCAGGGCGTTGTCGTTCCGGCGGTCCTGGCTGCCGGCGACGACGCGGTCTTCGCGGGTGACCATCGTCGTTGTTCCT
>JALSSV010000098.1 GCA_026984045.1 Chromatiales bacterium
TTGCGGGGGCGATGCCGGCGGAGCGAACAGATCCAGATCCGGGCCGCTGGACGGGGCGGCGGTCCTGCGGGGTTCGGCGGCGGGGGAGGGGGAAGGCGAGGGGCGGGCAGAGGGCGTGGTGGGCGCGGCGGGCCGTTTCGCCGGCGGTGGGCGCGAATCCGTCGGCTGTCGCGTCGGCAGGGTCTCATGCAGATGTTCTCGCGCGTTGAAGATCTGCGAGCAGGTGCCGCAGCGCACCCTGCCCTGGGCCACGGCCAACTGGGCCTTGGTGATCCGGAAACAGGTCTTGCAGTGGGGACAGCAGGTGAACATCCGTCGGGGCGCCGTAAATCCTTGAAAATCAGTGTTCAGTATAAGAATCCCCTGAAGTTTTCACAATCACGCCGTCCGCTGTCCGGCCAGACACACCCAGTCCTCCTCCTGCCCGCGCACGGCCAGGTCGAAGGCCGGCCGGTAGGCGGCCAGCACCGCTTCGGCCTGTTCGGCGAGGATGCCCGAGAGCACCATGTCCCCGCCGGGACGCACCAGCCGGGTCAGGCGGGGGGCCAGCGAGACGAGCGGCCCGGCCAGGATGTTGGCCAGCAGCAGATCGGCCGGCTCGCCCGGGAAATCGTCGGGCAGCCAGGTGTGGATCCGATCGGCCACGCTGTTGCGCCGGGCGTTGTCGGCGGTGGCCAGCAGGGCCTGGGGATCGGTGTCCACGGCGTCCACGTGCCGGGCACCGAGACGGGCCGCGGCAAGGGACAGGATGCCGGAACCGCAGCCGTAGTCGATGACCGTGCGCGCCCGGGGCGGGTGGGCATCGAGCCAGCGCAGGCACATGGCGGTGGTGGGATGGGTACCGGTGCCGAAGGCCAGGCCCGGATCGAGACGGATGTTGACGGCCTCCGGATCCGGCGGGGACGCTTCGCCCGGGATGATCCACAGGCGTTCGCCGAAGCGCATCGGCCGGAAGTCGTCCATCCAGGCGCGTACCCAGTCGCGATCTTCCAGCGGGTTCAGGTGCCAGGCGGGCAGCGGGGCAGGGACCAGGGCCGCCTGCAGTGCCGCCAGCACGGCCTCGATGTCGGCGTCCGCCTCGAACAGGCCCACCACCCGGGTCGCGCCCCACAGGGGCGTGGCACCGGGCGGCGGCTCGAACAGCGGTTGATCGGCCGCATCCTGCAGAGTCACCGCGCAGGCGCCACTGGCACTCAGCAGATCCGACAGGCGCTCCGCGGTATCGGGGGTGGATTCCAGTTCCAGTTGCAGCCAGGGCATGGGCACACGGTAAGGCCGTCTGCCTGTGAATGCAACGTGGTGGCGCCGGCTTGACGCCCATATCCACACGAGCTATGTTGGCTAGTACCGAACGGTACTAACCATGCAAGACAACCGCGAAAAGGTCATCGAAACCGCCCAGCGCCTCCTGCGCGAGCAGGGCTACCACGCCACCGGCATCCAGGCGATCCTGGCCGAGAGCCGGGTGTCCCGTTCCAACCTGTACTACCACTTCCGCTCCAAGCGGGAACTGGCCGAAGCGGTGATCGCCCGCTGGCGGGAAGGGCTCGAGAAACGGTTCGCCAGAACCGTCGCCGGGGAGTCGAGCTACCGGCGCCAGGTGGAGCGCTTCGTGCAGCTGTTCATCGACATCCAGGAAAGCGATACCTTCGCCGTCTGCCCCTTCGGCCGTCTGGCCATGGAGCTGGGCGACAGCGAGCCGGAATTGCGCAGGCTGATCAACCAGGTGTTCGACAGCTTCCGCGATGCCCTGGCCGATCTCATCGCCCGGGGCGTGGAGGCCGGTGAGTTCCGGCCGCAAACCGACCCGCGCGTGCTGGCCAACGCCCTTCTGGTGGCCATCGAGGGCGGCATCGTCCTCAGCCGGGCCCAGGGCCATGCCGAAGCGATGAAGAGCGCCTGCCGGCTGATTCTGGAATGTGCCTGAAAGTCGTCTTGACCGGTCGCGGGAAAAGCCGGCGATGGGTTCGTCCGGCCGCCCCGTGACCATTCCACGAAGGCTTGACCTCGCTCGAGGGAGCGGCGAGGACATGACGGTCATGACCGTCTACAAGCCGTGTGGGCGGTGTGTGATGAACACGGAGGACTCGGAGGAACCCAGAGGGATTGTTGCAAAAATGCCGTTTCCCACGGCCTGACGAGAAAATGCAGAGAAACCACCGAAAACTCCGTGCCTTCCGTGTCTCCGTGTCCTCCGTGTTCTTTCCACTGAAGCGGCCCGAAGCCTCTACCGCTCCTCGAGCTTCTTCTCCAGGTAATGGATATTGGTTCCCCCGGCCTTGAAGGCGGCGTCGGTGACCAAATCCTGGTGCAGCGGGATGTTGGTCTTGATCCCTTCCACCACCACTTCGTTGAGGGCGTTGCGCATGCGCGCCATGGCGGTGTCGCGATCCTCGCCGTAGGCGATCAGTTTGCCGATCATGGAATCGTAGTAGGGGGGAACCCGGTAGCCGTTGTAGATGTGGGTGTCCACCCGGATCCCCGGCCCGCCGGGGGCGTGATAGGCGGTGATGGTGCCGGGACTCGGCATGAAGGTTTCCGGATCCTCGGCGTTGATCCGGCATTCCATGGCATGGCCGATGATCCGGATGTCCTCCTGCCGGTAGCGCAGCGGTTCGCCGGCGGCGATCCGGATCTGCTCCTTGACGATGTCCACGTTGGTGATCATCTCGGTCACCGGATGTTCCACCTGCACCCGGGTGTTCATCTCGATGAAGTAGAACTCGCCGTTCTCGTACAGGAACTCGAAGGTGCCGGCGCTGCGGTAGCCGATCTCGCGGCAGGCGGCGGCACAGCGCTCGCCGATGAAGCGGCGGGTCTCCTCGTCGATGCCGGGCGCCGGGGCCTCCTCGATCACCTTCTGGTGACGGCGCTGCATGGAGCAGTCGCGCTCGCCCAGGTGGATGGCGTTGCCGTGTTCGTCGGCCAGGACCTGGATTTCGATGTGGCGCGGGTTCTCGAGGAATTTCTCCATGTACACCATGTCGTTGTTGAAGGCCGCGCCGGCCTCCGCCCTGGTCAGGGTGATGGCGTTGAGCAGGGCGGCTTCGGTGTGCACCACGCGCATGCCGCGGCCGCCGCCCCCACCGGCCGCCTTGATGATGATGGGATAGCCGATCTCCCGTGCCAGGCGGATGTTTTCTTCCGGGTCGTCGCCCAGGGGGCCGTCGGAACCGGGTACGCAGGGCACGCCGGAAGCCTTCATGGCCCTGATGGCCGCCACCTTGTCGCCCATCATGCGGATGGTTTCGGGGCGCGGGCCGATGAAGATGAAGCCGCTCTCCATCACCCGCTCGGCGAAATCGGCGTTCTCCGAGAGGAAGCCGTAGCCGGGATGGATGGCCACCGTGTCGGTCACCTCGGCGGCGCTGATCACGGCCGGCACGTTGAGGTAGCTCTCGGTGGAGGGCGCGGGGCCGATGCACACCGATTCGTCGGCCAGGCGCACGTGCTTCAGATCCCGGTCGGCGTCCGAGTGGACGGCCACGGTCTTGATGCCGAGTTCGCGGCAGGCGCGCAGGATGCGCAGGGCGATCTCGCCCCGGTTGGCAATCAGGATTTTGTCGATCATGGTGTTCTGCTTGTGAGTGGCGGGCCTAGTCGATGATGAACAGCGGCTGGTCGTATTCCACTGGCTGGCCGTTCTCCACCAGGATGGCCTTGATGGTGCCTGCCTTGTCGGCCTCGATCTGGTTGAGCAGCTTCATGGCTTCGATGATGCACAGGGTGTCGCCCACGTTGACCTGCTGGCCCACCTCCACGAAAGGGCTGGCGCCGGGGGAGGGCGCGCGGTAGAAGGTGCCCACCATGGGGGACTTGACCACGTGGCCCTCGGGCACTTCCGGTTCGGCGGCCGGTGCTTCGGCCGCCGCGGGTTCCGGTGCCTGGGCCGCCGCAGGTGGGGGCGGGACCGGTGCGGCCACGGGCGCCGGGGGCGGCGGCGGGGCCGACTGGCTGTAGCGGCTGATGCGTACCGATTCTTCGCCTTCCTGAATTTCGATTTCCGCCACGCCCGATTCCTCGAGCAGTTCGATGAGTTTCTTGACCTTGCGAATGTCCATGGAATTCAACCTGTGTTCTGGGGGGTCAGTCTTGCCGCTGGCGCTCGAGGATGGCCTGCAGCGCCAGCAGGTAACCGTGATGACCCAGGCCGCTGATGACGCCCTCGGCCAGGTCGGAGAAATAGGATTGCCGCCGGAACGCCTCCCGGGCGTGCACGTTGGACAGGTGCACCTCGATGAAGGGGATGCCCACGGCGGCCAGCGCGTCGCGCAGGGCCACGCTGGTGTGGGTGAAGGCGGCGGGGTTGATGATGATCCAGTCGATGCCCTCGGTGGGCGCCTGTTGCACGGCATCCACCAGTTCGTGTTCGGCGTTGCTCTGCAGGGTGGTGAGCGTGTGGCCGGCCTCTCGCGCCGTGCTCTCCAGCCGGCTGTCGATGTCGGCCAGGGTCGTGTTTCCGTAATGCTGCGGCTCCCGGCTGCCCAGCAGGTTCAGATTCGGACCGTGGATGACCAGGATTTTTGCCATGGAGCGCTGCCGTGTCGGAGGCGTTTTTACTGCCGTTCGCCGAAGTTGCCTGCCGGAAACCCCCCGGTTACCGCATGATCCACGAAGGTCATAGGGCGTCTGAGGGCGTTTCCACAAGCGGTTTCCGGCAATTTTGCCCCAGGCGTGTGGTTTTGTCCATAACCCCGATCATTCGCAGCAAAATCGCCGCAAATCCACACAAATTGGCATCACGATGGCTGCAAGGAACTGGTTCACGGATTTGAGTTGCTGGTAGCGGGTGGCGGGTCGCTGGGAAAAACCGGCAAGCCGTTCCCAGCCACCCGCTACCCGCTACCTATACGGCCTCAGCCGAAGAACCGTCCCCCGCTGGCGATGACGATGACGATCACCCCCAGAATGGTGTTGAAGCCCACCAGCTTGCGGATGCTGGCCAGCGCCGCGCCGCCGGCCTTCCAGTCCTCGGCGGCCACGTGCCGTTTCAGCCGCCGATAGGGGGCGAAGAACACGTGCAGGAAGATCAGGATCATCACGGTGCCGATCCCGTTCATCAGGTGCACGTAGAGGGGGGGCTGTCCGCCGAACAGCCCGAAGATCATCAGCCAGCCGGTGGCCGGCAGCAGAATGACGGCCAGCCACACGAAGGGAAAGAAACGGCCGAACACCCCTACCCAGAGCCGCAGGCGTGCGGGCGGTTCGAGCTGGCCGGCGGCCACCGGCCGCAGGCACTGGTGGGCGAAGAACATCCCGCCCACCCAGACGACCACCGACAGCACGTGCAGGGCGATGTAGAGACTGTTCAGGGACATGGCATTTCTCCTGGTTGTTGGAATTTGTTGTTTCGAAAGCAGTGAATGGTCTTGCTGGATCTTTTCGCGGCGCAAGCCGCGATAAATCGGGTTCTGTTGTCGTTCTGTCACGGCGCCCTCGCCGCGACTCGATGGTGACTGATGCCGGGTAGCGGGTTGCAGGCAACACCATTTGAGGGTTTTCCCAGCTACCCGCCACCCGCCACCACTCAGGGCAGCTCCATCCCGTCCGCCCGCCGCTTCAGCCAGCCGCGGATGCGCCGCACCAGGGTTTCCTCGTGATCGGTGAAGAAATGATCCGCTCCCGGAATCTCCACCTGGACATAGTGCCGGTTGTTGGCGGCCCGGGCCGCCCGTGCGCGGGCGGGCGCCGCCTGACGCACGCTGTCCAGATCCTGGCTGCCGAAGATGTCCAGCACCGGCAGGTGGATCTTCATCAGCGCCGCCACGTTGCTCAGGCGCGGATCGGACCGGGATTCGATCATGCTCACGCCCACGTAGGCGCGGATGGCCGGGTCCGGCTTGCCGGCCAGGTAGTCGCTGGCCATGGCGGTGCCGAGGCTGTGGGCGATGAGTGCCTGGTTGCGGATCCCGCGCTGCTTCAGCCAGTTCACCGCGGCGGCGATGCGCGGCGCCACCTCGTCGAACAGGGGCGGATAGTCGCTTGCCCTGGCCTCGTTGGGCAGCACCGGCATCTGCAGGGAGAGCGTGGCCCAGCCGAACGCCGGCAGCGCCGTGCGCAGGGGGTGGATCACCTCGGGCCAGTCGGGATGGGCGCCGATGCCGTGCAGCAGGATGGCCGCGCCGCGGGTTTCGGGCGCCTCGGCAGGGGTGAAGATGGCCAGGAAGCGCTGGCCGCCGGCCTCGAGCCAGACGGCCTCGCCGTCGATCAGCGTGTCGACGATTTGCTCCGCCCAGCGTTTTTCCTTGGCCGTGTCGGATCCGGCCAGGGTCAGGGCGGGAAGGAGAAACAGCAGGAAAATCAGGGGCCTGATGACGAACCGGGGCATACATCCTCACCAGGGTTGGGGTGGTTCGGCAAGCATAGCCGGTCTGCTGCGGGCCGTCAAAAGGCTGAAAAACCGCCTCCAATCGGGTAGACTGCGCGGTTCATTTTTTCCATGCCCGGTGCCGGAACGTCGCCCGGGCGGACGACAACCCGTTTTCACGAGGCGAAAACCATGGCGGACTACCAGATTGCTCCCTCCATCCTCTCGGCCGACTTTGCGCGGCTGGGCGAGGAAGTCGACAACGTGCTCAAGTCGGGCGCCGACATCGTGCACTTCGACGTGATGGACAACCACTACGTGCCCAACCTGACCATCGGCCCGCTGGTTTGCGAGGCCCTGCGCAAGCACGGCGTCAGCGCGCCCATCGACGTGCACCTGATGGTCAAGCCGGTGGATCGCATCATTCCCGACTTCGCCAAGGCCGGTGCCACCTACATCACCTTCCACCCGGAAGCCTCCGAGCACATCGATCGCAGCCTGCAACTGATCCGCAACGAAGGCTGCAAGTCGGGCCTGGTGTTCAACCCGGCCACTCCGCTCGACTACCTCGACTACGTGATGGACAAGGTGGACATGATCCTGATCATGTCGGTCAACCCCGGCTTCGGTGGCCAGAGCTTCATTCCCAGTGCGCTGCAGAAGCTGCGTGAGGCGCGCAAGCGCATCGACGCATCGGGCCGCGACATCCGCCTGGAGATCGACGGCGGCGTGAAGGTGGACAACATCCGCGAGATCGCCGAGGCCGGTGCCGACACCTTCGTGGCCGGCTCCGCCGTGTTCGGTGCCCGAAACGCTGCCGATCCCAACGACTACGACACCGTGATCAAGGCCTTCCGCGAGGAACTGGCCAAGGTCTGAAGGGGGCTCACCACCGTAGGAGCGGCGCCCTCGCCGCGACCATGCGGTAGTCGGTGGCGGCTAGCCAGGAAAACCTGGTATCGGTTCTATCCAGCTACCCGCTACCGCCGTATCGCGGCGAGGGCGCCGCTCCTGCAGGGCCAAAACCGGCCCGAGGAAGGTTTGAACATGCTCAACAACCCCGAAATGATCCTCATCGACGTGGACGGCACCCTGGTCGATTCCGTCCCCGATCTGGCCTTCTGCGTCGACGAGATGATGCAGCGCCTCGGCCTGCCGCCCCATGGCGAGGAGAAGGTTCGCCAGTGGGTGGGCAACGGCGTCGAACGCCTGGTGCGCCGGGCCCTCGTCGGCCAGCTCGAGGGCGAGCCGGATCCGGCCCTGTTCGAGAAGGCCTATCCGATCTTTCTCGATCTGTATGCCGAGAACACCAGCAAGCGCAGCCGCCTCTATCCGGGCGTGCACGAAGGGCTCGAATACCTGCAGGGCGCCGGTTACAAGCTCGGCTGCGTGACCAACAAGGCCGCCCGGTTCACCGAGCCCCTGCTGCGCGACCTGGGCATCGCCGATTTCTTCGCCATCGTCATCAGCGGTGACACCCTGCCGAAGAAGAAGCCCGATCCCCTGCCGCTGCTGCACGCCGCCGATTTCTTCGGCGTCGCGCCCAGCGAGTCCCTGATGATCGGCGACTCCATCTCCGACGTGAAGGCCGCCCGTGCCGCCGGCTTCCGCATCGTCTGCATGAGCTACGGCTACAACCACGGCCAGGACATCCGCGAAGCCCATCCCGACGCGGTCATCGACTCCATGGCCGAACTGCCGCAACTGCTGCCGGGGCGCAGCGCCCGGGAAGGCGCCGCCTGAGCATGGCGGGGATGCCGAAACGGCGCGAATGGGGGACAATGGCCCGGCGATGGCGCGGCTGAGCCACGTCGTGTTTCATTGATTCGGTCAGTCACAATCGTTGATCCGGATTCACTGTTGCGCATTTGCACAAAGCCCCTGAGGCCGGGCAGGCCGTCCGTGACCGTCCGCCGCAGGGAGGCGGCGGTCGAGCCTACAGGGAAGTATCAACGGCGTGTCACGGACGGCCTGCCCGGCCTCAGGGGCGAAGCCGATGCCTGATCGCCCCCGGGAAGCGGTCGGCAATCCGGAACCACATTCAGTCACCGATTCGGCATCATGAACGAACAGGAATTCGCCGCCCTCGCCCGCGAGGGCTACAACCGCATCCCCCTGATGGACGAGGTCCTCGCCGACCTCGATACCCCCCTGTCCACGTACCTGAAGTTGGCCAACGGTCCGTATTCGTACCTGTTCGAATCGGTCCACGGCGGCGAGAAGTGGGGCCGCTATTCCATCATCGGGCTGCCCTGCCGCACCCTGCTGCGCGTGCACGGCCGCCACGTCACCCTGCACACCGACGGCGAACTGATCGAGGAGACCGTCACCGACGATCCCCTGGCCTGGATCGAACGCTTCCAGGCGCGTTTCAAGGTGTACCAGCCCGAGGGCCTGCCGCGCTTCACCGGCGGCCTGGTGGGGTACTTCGGCTACGACACGGTGCGCTACATCGAACCGCGCCTCGGAGAGTGCCCGAATCCCGATCCGCTCAAGCTGCCGGACATCCTGCTGATGGTCTCCGACGAGGTGCTGGTGTTCGACAACCTCTCCGGCAAGCTATACGTGATCCACTACGTGGACCCGGCCGAGGCAGATGCCTGGGCCCGAGGCCGCCGGCGCTTGCGCGAGGCCGTCGCCCGCCTGCGCAGCGCCACCCCCTATCATGTGCAGGCCCGCGCCGAGCAGGTGGCCGAGGCCGACTTCGTCTCCGGCTTCACCCGCGAGGGCTTCCTCGCGGCGGTGGAGAAGGCCAAACGCTACATCGTGGACGGCGACATCATGCAGGTGGTGCTCTCCCAGCGCCTCTCCATTCCCTTTCATGCCCGGCCGCTGGATCTCTACCGCGCCCTGCGCAGCCTCAATCCCTCGCCCTACATGTACTACCTGGATCTGGGCGGATTTCACGTGGTGGGCTCCTCGCCGGAGATCCTGGTCCACGTGGAAGACGGCAACGTCACCGTGCGCCCCATCGCCGGCACCCGCCCCCGGGGCCGGGACGAAGCCGAAGACCGGGCCCTGGAAACCGAACTGCTGGCCGATCCCAAGGAGCTGGCCGAACACCTCATGCTCATCGACCTGGGCCGCAACGACGTGGGCCGCATCGCCGAGACCGGCAGCGTGCGGGTCACCGAGAAGATGGTCGTGGAGCGTTACTCCCACGTCATGCACATCGTCTCCAACGTGGTCGGCCGCCTGCGCCCGGGCCTGTCCAACCTCGACGTGCTGCGCGCCACCTTCCCCGCCGGCACCGTCTCCGGCGCGCCCAAGATCCGCGCCATGGAGATCATCGACGAACTGGAACCGGTCAAGCGTGGCGTCTACTCCGGCGCCGTCGGCTACCTCGGCTGGTCCGGCAACATGGACACCGCCATCGCCATCCGCACCGCCGTCATCCAGGGCAATACCCTGCACATCCAGGCCGGCGCCGGCATCGTCCACGACTCCGTCCCGGAACGGGAATGGGACGAAACCATGAACAAGGGCCGTGCCATCTTCCGCGCCGTCACCCTCGCTGCCGCCGGCCTCGACACGGTGCACAAGTAGCCGGCTCGGTGGAAGGAACGCAGAGGGCGCAGAGACGCAGAGGACGCAGAGTTTTTCAAGAAACGATAAGCAGGGAGGCAGCGATGCACGCCGATACAATCACGGAGAAGTTGATTGGCGCGGCAATTGAGGTACACCGCTATCTGGGGTCGGGTCTGCTGGAATCGGTTTACCAGCGATGTTTGTGCAAGGAGCTATCATCCCTTGGTCTTCGACATGAGACCGAGGTGCCGGTGACGGTCTGTTACAAGGGTGAGGTAATCACCGATGCCTATCGGGCGGATCTTCTGGTTGAGGGAACTGTTGTCGTAGAATTGAAGACCGTCGATACGATCAATGAAAAGCACAGGGCGCAACTGCTCACATATCTGAAGCTCATGGAAAAGCCCGTGGGACTGCTGATTAATTTCAATGAAACGGTTCTGAGTCGAGGAGTCAAACGAATTGTCAACCAATATTGATAACCTCTGCGTTCTCTGCGTCTCTGCGCCCTCTGCGTTTTTTGCAGGATAGGTGAATTCATGCTCCTGATGATCGACAACTACGACTCCTTCACCTACAACCTCGTCCAGTATTTCGGCGAGTTGGGCGTGGCGGTGGAAGTCCATCGCAATGACCGCATCACGGTGGAGGAGATCGAGGCGAAGGATCCCGAGTGGATCGTCATCTCCCCCGGCCCCTGCACGCCCAGAGAGGCGGGCGTTTCGGTGGATGCCATCCGCTATTTTGCCGGGCGCAAGCCGATCCTCGGCGTGTGTCTCGGCCACCAGAGCATCGGCCAGGCCTTCGGCGGCGAGATCGTCCATGCCGGCGCCATCATGCACGGCAAGACCTCCCTGATACACCACAACGACAAGGGCCTGTTCCGCGGCATCGCCAACCCCTTCGAGGCCACCCGCTACCACTCGCTGGTGATCGACAAGGCCAGTCTGCCCGAAGCCCTCGAGATCACCGCCTGGACCGAAACCCCGGCAGGCGATCTGGACGAAATCATGGGCGTGCGCCACCGCGACTACCCCATCGAAGGCATGCAGTTCCACCCCGAGTCCATCCTCACCGAACACGGGCACGATCTGCTGAAGAACTTCCTTGAACAATACTAAGGTGGAAGGAACGCAGAGGGCGCAGAGACGCAGAGATCGAAGAGGGATTGAAGTATGATGAGGAAACGGATACAGCCCTGTCGCAACAGAATCCTGCTGTCAATGTCAGAATCGGAAATGCATCTGCAACAAACTCCGCGCCCTCTGCGTCTCTGCGCCCTCTGCGTTATTTCCACCGACCCCGAACGGAGCCACCACCGATGAACATGCAAGAAGCCATTCGCACCGTCACCGAGCGCCGGGATCTGACTCCCGAGCAGATGACCACCGTGATGCGCCTGATCATGACCGGCGAGGCCACGCCGGCGCAGATTGGCGGGTTCCTGATCGGCCTGCGCATGAAGGGCGAGACGGTGGACGAGATCGCCGCGGCGGCGCAGGTGATGCGGGAGCTGGCCACCGGGGTGAAGGTGACGGGCGAGCACGTGGTGGACATCGTCGGCACCGGCGGTGACGCCACCAACACCTTCAACGTCTCCACCGCCTGCACCTTCGTGGTGGCCGCGGCCGGCGGGCGGGTGGCCAAGCATGGCAACCGCTCGGTGTCGAGCAGGTCGGGCAGCGCCGATCTGCTGGAAGCCGCCGGCGTGAATCTGGATCTCACCCCGGAACAGGTGGCCGAGTGCATCGAGCGGGTGGGGGTGGGCTTCATGTTCGCGCCGAAGCACCACAGCGCCATGAAGCACGCCATCGGCCCGCGCCGGGAGATGGGCGTGCGCACCGTCTTCAACGTGCTGGGCCCGCTCACCAACCCGGCCGGGGCGCCCAACCAGCTGCTGGGCGTGTTCAGCGCCGAGCTGGTCGAGCCCCTGGCCGAGGTGCTGCGCAAGCTCGGCAGCCATCACGTGCTGGTGGTCCACGCCGAAGACGGCATGGACGAGATCAGCATCGGTGCCCCTACCCGCGTCGCCGAGCTGCGAGACGGGCGCATCGAGACCTACACCATCGCGCCGGAGCAGTTCGATCTGCCCCGCGGCAGCATTGCCGAGCTGCAGGTGCACAGCGCCGAGGAATCCCTGGCCATCATCCGCCGCGTCCTCGACGACGAAGCGGGCCCGGCCCGCGACATCGTCCTCCTCAACGCCGGCGCCGCCCTCTGCGCCGCCGACCTGGCCGACACCCTCGACGCCGGCATCCGCCTCGCCGACACCCAGCTCGCCACCGGCGCCGCCCGCGAAAAACTCGAACAGCTCGTGGCAGTGTCCAACAGCTTCGAATGAGGTGAGGTGGAAGTAACGCAGAGGGCGCAGAGGACGCAGAGAGGGGTTGATGAGACAAGTCGGTTACCATGTTCCGTTTCGGCTGGTCAATTCACCAATGGGTCTATTGTTGTTGTCGGTACTCTGTGCGACGTTAGTATGATGTTCCGGATATAAAAACTCTGCGCCCTCTGCGTCTCTGCGATCTCTGCGTCCTTTCCACCCAAGTCAGACCATTTGAACGAGATGACCGACACCCCCGACATTCTGAACAAAATCACCGCCCGCAAGGCCGAGGAAGTGGCCGGGCGCATGGCGCGGCATCCGCTGGAGGAGATGATGGAACGGGCCGCGCAGGCGATGCCGGTGCGCGGGTTCGTGGCGGCCATAGGGGAGCGGCTGGCGGCGGGGCAGCCGGCCGTGATCGCCGAGATCAAGAAGGCCTCGCCCAGCAAGGGCGTCCTGCGGGCGGATTTCCATCCGGCCGAGATCGCCCGTTCCTACGAACGGGGCGGGGCGGCCTGCCTGTCGGTGTTGACGGACGTGGACTTCTTCCAGGGGTCGGATCATTACCTGGTCGAGGCCCGCGAAGCCTGCCGCCTGCCGGTGCTGCGCAAGGACTTCATCATCGACCCCTACCAGATCTACGAGGCCCGGGCCATCGGTGCCGACTGCATCCTGCTGATCGCCGCCTGCCTGAGCGACGCGCAGATGCGCGAACTGGCCCACCTGGCCGTGAGCCTGGGCATGGACGTGCTGGTGGAAGTCCACGACGAAGCCGAGCTGCACCGCGTCCTGCCGCTGGAACTGCCCCTGGTGGGCATCAACAACCGCAACCTGCGCACCTTCGAAACCCGCCTCGAAACCACCCTCGACCTGCTGCCCCAGATCCCGAAGGACCGCATCGTCGTCACCGAAAGCGGCATCCACACCCGCGACGACGTCGCCCGCCTGCGCACCCACGGCGTCAACGCCTTCCTCGTCGGCGAAGCCTTCATGAAAGCGGACGAGCCCGGGGAGAAACTGCGGGAGTTGTTCTATTGAACAGGTTGGGCTGTAAAGAACGCAGAGGGCGCAGAGACGCGGAGGACGCAGAGTTTTTGGTTTGGTTCGGCCGGCTGGCTATTGAAAAACGCCGTTTTTCAGTGGCCTGTTAGCGGCGGGAGCATAGTGCAGATCGAGTCTGGCGGGCCAATCATCATAACAGATAACCAACGTGCCATCTCCGCGCCCTCTGCGTCTCTGGGGCCTCTGCGTTATTTTCCAGATACGCGAAAAAAGAAGTCTCAACGCGCGCCGAAGACGACAATCGTCTTCCCCTTCACCGAAATCAGCCCCGATTCCTCCATGTTCTTGAGCACCCGCCCCACCATTTCCCGCGAACAGCCGACGATGCGGCCGATTTCCTGGCGGGTGATGCGGATCTGCATGCCTTCGGGGTGGGTCATGGCGTCGGGCTGCTGGGTCAGGTCGAGGAGGGTGCGGGCCACGCGGCCGGTCACGTCCATGAAGGCCAGGTCGGAAACCTTGCGGGAGGTGTGGCGCAGGCGGGCGGCCATCTGCTTGGCCAGGGCGAACAGCACGTCCGGGTGTTCCTGGTAGAGCTGGCGGAACTTGGCGTAGGAGATCTCGGCCACCTCGCAGGCGGTGCGGGCGCGCACCCAGGCGCTGCGGGCCTCTTCCTCGTCGAACAGGCCCATCTCGCCGAAGAAGTCGCCCTTGTTGAGGTAGGCGAGCACGATTTCGCGGCCTTCCTCGTCCTCGATCAGCACCGAGACGGAGCCTTCGACGATATAATAGAGCACGTCCGGCTTGTCCTCGGCGTAGATGATCACGCTCTTGGCCGGATAGCTGCGCCGGTGGCTGTGCTCGAGGAACTCGTCCAGCGAGTCGATGCCGGTGGTGTCTTGCGTTTGGTTCACCTGACCCATGATCTTCCCTTCCTGGTGGCTGACGGTGACAGGCGCCTATGGTATACCACTAACCCTTGAAGTAAACCGGCCGTGGCGACTTCCTTGCGGAAGTGAGAAGGCGGTCACCCCACGGCACCGATCGGGCACGGTGCCCGGGGGTACCTGCAAAGTATAGTCCCTGCGGCCCCAGTCTGCAGAAACCGGCCGCAAGCGGCCAAAAGGGGAACCATGAAAGCGCGAATCAAGTGGGTCGAGGACGTCACCTTCGCCGGCGAGTCCGGCAGCGGACACACGGTGGTCATGGACGGCCCCCCGGAGCACGGTGGGCACAACCGGGGCGTGCGGCCCATGGAGATGATCCTCCTCGGCCTCGGCGGCTGCACCGCCTTCGACGTCATCCACATCCTCGGCAAGGCCCGCCAGCCGGTCACCGACTGCGAGGTGGAGCTGAGTGCCGAGCGGGCCGAGACTGAGCCCAGGGTGTTCACGAAGATCCACGTGCACTTCATCGTCACCGGCGAAGGGCTGGACGAGAAGCGGGTGGCCCGGGCCGTCTCCCTGTCGGCCGAGAAATACTGCTCGGCCTCCATCATGCTGGCCCGGGCCGGGGTCGAGATCACCCACGACTACGAAATCCGCGAGGCGCCGGCCGGCTGACCGATCTGACGGCTTCCCGAAACCCTCGCGGAACGCCGGAATTTTGCTAGAATACCCGGCCTTTTCCGCCCGGATCGAGAACCCCCATGACCCGACCCGCCCCCACCGCCGGCCTGCGCCACGTGGCGCTGTACGTGACCCGCTTCGAGGAGACCGAACGCTTCTACACGGCGCTGCTGGGCATGCGCGTGGAATGGCGCCCGGACCCCGACAACGTCTATCTCACCTCGGGCCACGACAACCTGGCCCTGCACCGGGCCGCCGAGCCGCCCGCCGGCCCCCAGCGCCTCGACCACATCGGTTTTATCCTGCGCCGCCCCGAAGACGTGGACGCCTGGCATGCCTACCTGCAGGCGGCCGGTGTGACCCTGCGCTCGGCACCCCGCACCCACCGCGACGGCGCGCGCAGCTTCTATTGCGAGGATCCGGACGGCAACGTGGTGCAGATGATCCATCATCCGCCGCTGGCGGAAACCCCCTGAGGTGGTTCTCATGCCCGGGCGCAGCTACCAGAAGAAACTCAAGCTGAGCGGCTTCAACAACCTTACCAAGACCCTCAGCTTCAACCTCTACGACATCAACTACGCCGAAACCACGGCCCAGCAGCAGGCATACATCGAATACATCGACGAGGAATACAACGCCCGCCGCCTCACCGCCATCCTCACCGAGGTCAGCCACCTGATCGGCGCCAGCATCCTCAACATCGCCCACCAGGACTACGATCCCCAGGGCGCCAGCGTGACCATGCTGATCGCCGAGGAACCGGTGGTCTCCGAGGAACTGCAGAACGCCGAACGCCCCGGCCCCCTGCCCGAAGCGGTGGTCGGTCACCTCGACAAGAGCCACATTACCGTCCACACCTATCCCGAGAGCCATCCCGACAACGGGATCAGCACCTTCCGCGCCGACATCGACGTCTCCACCTGCGGCCGCATCTCGCCCCTGCGCGCTCTCAACTACCTGATCCACAGCTTCGATTCGGACATCGTGATCATGGACTACCGCGTGCGCGGCTTCACCCGTGACATCCGCGGCCGCAAGCACTACATCGATCACAGGATCAACTCCATCCAGAACTTCATCGCCCGCGACACCAAGGAGCGGTACCAGATGATCGACGTCAACGTCTATCAGGAAAATATCTTCCACACCAAGATGATCCGCAAGGAGTTCGACCTCGACAACTACCTCTTCAACATCGACGCCGCCGATCTGCCGGAGAAGAAACAGAAACGCATCCGCAAGCAGCTGCAGAAGGAAATGCAGGAGATCTTCTACGGGCGGAACATTCCGCGCTAGGCGGATGGCTGTATGAGCGGCGCCCCCGCCCCGCCTCCGGAAGTCACCACCCCACCCCGTAGGAGCGGCGCCCTCGCCACGACCAAATCTTGTCTTCAGGGAGACATTTTCCTAACATCAAAACATCCCATCCAAGCACAAGGACGTGCCATGCCGAAAAAATCCCCCGCGGCCACCGCCTGCGCCTCGGCCGCCATTCCGAACCTGGCCGGATCTACCTCGTCACCTTCGTGACCCAGAAACGTGAACCGCTGTTTGCGGACTGGCGGCTGGGACGGATCGTGGTTCAGGTGCTGCAAGGATCAGCACATCAGGCGAGGACCTGGTGCTATGTGGTCATGCCCGACCACGTTCACTGGCTGATGCAACTGCGAGAGACAGCCACACTGGAAAACGTGATCCAGAGCGTGAAATCTGTCAGCGCCCATCGACTCAATCGCCGGCTGCGACGGAACGGGAAAGTCTGGCAGGCCGGTTACCACGACCATGCGTTGAGGCAGGAAGAAGATGTGCAGGCGCTGGCGCGCTATGTGGTCGCCAACCCCTTGCGGGCCGGTCTGGTGAAACGGTTGGGTGACTATCCGCTGTGGGATGCGGCCTGGCTGGGCACTTGTCGCGGCGAGGGCGCCGCTCCTACAGAACCCGTGCCACTCCCTCCGTAGGAGCGGCGCCCTCGCCGCGACCCGTTCCCGGAACCCATCACCCACCCTCGTAGGAGCGGCGCCCTCGCCGCGACTCACCCGCGAACCGGACCCTCAAACCCAATACGCCGTCTTTGTCATCACCTTCGCCGTCAGCTTCATCATCAGCTTCACCGGCCCCGGCAGTTCGGCGCCGCCGGCGTGCAGGGCGGTGGTGGCGTGGTGGGCCTCGTCGATCTTCATCTGCTCGAGGATGGCGCGGGTCTTGCGGTCCTTCTCGCTGATCTTCGCCAGGTGTTCGTCCAGGTGGCGCACCACCTGTTTCTCGGTTTCGTTCACGAAGCCCAGGCTCCACCGGTCGCCGGCCAGCCCGGCCAGCGCGCCGATGGCCAGGGAGCCGGTGTACCACAGCGGGTTCAGATAGCTCTTGTGGCTGCCCAGCTCCTCGATGCGCCGCTCGCACCAGTCCAGGTGATCGTTCTCCTCCAGGGCGGCGCGCTCCATCTTTTCGCGCACCTCGGGCAGTTTGGCGGTGAGGGCCTGGCCTTCGTACAGCCCCTGGGCGGCCACCTCGCCCGAGTGGTTGATGCGCATCAGGCGCCCGGCCAGCTCCCGCTCGGCCTCGCTGAGATCGGCCTCGGGAATGTCGGCTGCCGGGTCGTGACGCTCGGTCACGCGGGGTTTGCCGAACAGGGTGCGCAGGCCCGTGTCTAGGTGCATCACGAGGCGATCAGGCAGGGTGTAGTTGCGTGTGGACATGAAGGGAAAGATACAGGATACAAGGGAAAAGATACAAGAAACCCGGCATCGGCGGGGCCGGGTGGCGGGTGGCAGGGAAAAACGTGGATCGGCCGTTTCCAGCTACCCGCTACCCGTCCCCCGCCACCCGCTACCCTCGTCGAGCCGCGCTGCCATCACCACCACCGGATGCACCACTGGCAGCTCCGGGTCATGTCCCAGCCCGGCATTGAGGAACAGCGCGCAACCGGGGTTGGTGCTGGCCACGACCTCCGGTGCGGTGCGGGCGATGGCTTCCAGCTTGTCGCTCCGCAGCCGCTCGGCCACCTGCGGGACGCGCAGCATGGCCTCGCCGCCGGCGCCGCAGCAGAGGTCGTTGTCCGCCAGGGGAATCACCCGCAGCCCGGGCACATGGCCCAGCAGTTCGCCGGCGGTGTCCTGCTGGCGCAGGCCGTTGATCTGGCTGCAGGGCAGGTGCACGGCCACGGTCAGGGGCGGATCGTTGGCGCGAAACCGCTCTGCGGGAAAGGGCTGGCGGGCGAGGAAGGCGGTGATCTCTTCCAGCCGCCCCACGAACGCCTCGGCCCGCGGGCGGTCGCTTTCATCGAGGGGCAGTTCGGCATAGCGTTGCAGATGGGGGCCGCAGCCGGTGGCAAGATAAAGGATCGCCTCCGCCGCCTCGTCGGCGGCCGAAAGCTGCTGCCGGGCCTGTTCGGTGGCCAGCGCCATCTCGCCCCGGTGCCAGGCCAGCGCCCCGCAACAGCCCGTCTCGAGCCGCCGCACACTGAAACCGAAGGCCTCCAGCACCCGGATGGCCGCGCGCACCGTCGTCTGCTCCAGCGTGCCGCCCAGGCAGCCGGTGAACAGGGCCACCCGTCTTCGTCCCCTGTCGTCTGCCGGGTGGGGCAGGGGCGCAGGTGCCGGCAGCGGCGGCAGCAGTCGCGCCGCCCGGGAAAGCCCGGAAAGGCGCAGCAGGCCGCTTGCGCGGGCCAGCCCCAGCAGCCCGCTGCGCTGCAAAAAGCGCAGACCCCGATGCAGGCGACGCAGGCGGGTCGGCTTTCCCAAAAGGCGCAGGGCGAAGCGTTGCCACCGGCTCGTGGCCTGCAACCCCGGCAGGCGCCGCCCCAAATCCATCAAGCGCTCGAACTCCACTCCCGCCGGGCAGACCCGCTCGCAGCGCCGGCAGCCCACGCATTCGTCGAGGTGTTTGCGCACGCGGGCATCGGGCGCCAGCCGGCCCTCGGTTACCCCCTGCAACAGCGCAATCCGCCCGCGCGGCGAAGCGTTCTCGTCCGAATGCAGCCCGTAGGTGGGGCAGTGGGGCAGGCACAGTCCACACTTCACGCAGCGATCGGCCAGGGCGAGGATTTGAGAGGAAAGGGACAAGGAGTTCGGCGCTTGCATCAAATATAGGGCTGTTACCCATCTTGCGGTTTGTCGCGGCGAGGGCGCCGCTCCTACCCGGCCAATCCATGATCTCTTGGCAGGAGCGGCGCCCTCGCCGCGACATGCAGGTGCCAGACGGTAGCGAGGATTTCGACGCCTCCCATTCCAGCGTATAATCCGATTCTACCCCATCCCCCGGAAAGCCATGTCCTTCTACCGTCACCACGTCTTCTTCTGCACCAATCGACGTCCCGATGGCGAGTCCTGCTGCGCCCGTTTCGATGCTCAGGCCATGCGCGACTACACCAAGCAGCGGCTCAAGGAAGCCGGCCTGCACGGCCCCGGCCAGGTGCGGGTCAACATCGCCGGCTGCCTGGGCCGCTGCGAGGTGGGGCCGGTGGTCGTCGTCTACCCGGACGAGACCTGGTACACGTACGTGGATCGCATGGATTTGGACGAGATCATCGAAAGCCACCTCAAGCAAGGCAAGGTGGTGGAACGCCTGCGGATCTGAACGCCTTGTCCACGACCTTTACCATCCCCGGTCCCGCCGGCCTGCTCGAGGCGGTTCTCGACCTGCCCGACGAGTTCCCGGAGACGCCCCCGGCCATCGCCGTGGTCTGCCATCCCCATTCCCTGCATGGTGGCAGCCTCACCAACAAGGTGGTCTGGATGATTGCCCGGACCTTCGTGGCCCTGGGCGTGCCTGCCCTGCGTTTCAATTTCCGTGGCGTGGGCCGCTCGGAAGGCGAATTCGACAACGGCCGGGGCGAGCAGGCCGATCTCGCCGCTGCCGCCGGCTGGCTGCGGGAGCGCCTGCCCGGCGCGCCCCTGTGGCTGGCCGGCTTCTCCTTCGGCAGCTTCGTCGCCTGGCAGGCCCACGCGGCGGTTCAGGCCGCCCGCCTGCTGCTGGTCGCCCCGCCCGTGGATCTGTTCGACTTCGGCCCGCCGCAGCCGGTCGAAATCCCCTGGTGCGTGATCCAGGGCAGCGACGACGAAATCGTCTCCCCCGCCGCCGTCCGCGACTGGGTGGCCGCCCAGCCCAACCCGCCCGAATACCGCGAACTGGCCGGCGCCGGCCACTTCTTCCACGGTCGCCTCAACGACCTGCGCCGCGAAATCGAAACCTGCTTCGAGGTCTGATTACGTCTCATCGCGGCTCCCCCTGCCCCTGGAGGAGCGTCGCGAGCCGCGATCTACCACCTGAAAACTTTCGGAAAATCAAAATCTTGAATATTCCAAAAAATTCTCTCACCAAGACTTGACAAAGTATAAGAAACTGCTAATATAAGCGTCACCTGATTTATTGTTTTGACTCCTCCATCCTCCTTATGGTGGTATTTCGGCGCGGTTGCCCCCTTTACCGCGCCTTTTTTTTGCCTGCGATTCGCTGCCGGCGTTCCGCCAGGCCGGGAGTTCGCGCATCTTGTATCTTCCCGGTGATTCAAGTACCATTCCGCCTCTTTTTTCGAGCCGAATCAATAAAGTCTGGGACACACGCATGAAAACCTTCAGCGCAAAGCCGGAAACCGTCAAGCGGGACTGGTACGTCATCGACGCCGAGAACAAGGTGCTGGGGCGTCTGGCTTCCGAAATCGCCCGTCGCCTGCGGGGCAAGCACAAGCCCGAATACACCCCGCACGTGGACACCGGTGACTACATCGTCGTGATCAACGCCGAAAAGGTCGCCGTTACCGGCAACAAGGAGTCGGACAAGCTCTACCATCACCACACCGGCTATCCCGGTGGGCTCAAGACCGTCAGCCTGGACAAGCAGCGCCAGAAGCACCCCGAGCGGATCATCGAGGCCGCCGTCAAGGGCATGCTGCCCAAGAACCGCCTCGGTCGGGCCATGTTCCGCAAGCTCAAGGTCTATGCCGGCCCCGAACACAAGCACACCGCCCAGCAGCCCAAGCCGCTGGACATCTGAACGTCAGGAAAGCGAAACCATGGCAGATACCTATTACAGTACCGGTCGCCGCAAGAACGCCACCGCGCGCGTCTACCTGAGCGCCGGCAAGGGCAACATTCTCGTCAACAACCGTCCGCTGGACGAGTACTTCGGCCGTGAGACCGCCCGCATGGTCGTGCGCCAGCCCCTGCAGGTCACCGACACCGAAGGCAACTTCGACATCAAGGTCTTCGTCCGGGGCGGCGGCAACACCGGCCAGGCCGGGGCCATCCGTCACGGCATCACCCGCGCCCTCATGAAGTATGACGAAGCCCTGCGCCCCATCCTCCGCCGCGCCGGCTACGTCACCCGTGACGCCCGCGAAGTGGAACGCAAGAAGGTCGGTCTGCACAAGGCACGCAAGCGGCCTCAATACTCGAAGCGCTAAAAGGCAGAGCAAGGAGACAAGAGGAAAGAGAAAACGGGCATGGATGCCTTCGAGGAACTGGAAGTCTGGAAACGCAGTTCCCGTCTCTGTTGCGAGGTGTACAAGGCACTGCGGGAATCACGAGAGTGGGGGCTGAAAGATCAGCTGACCAGGTCCGCCCTCTCTGTTCCCTCCAATATCGCCGAAGGCTACGAGCGGAATTCTCTAAGGGAATTCGTCAGGTTCCTGCAAATCGCCAAGGGGTCCTGCGGTGAACTGCGCACGCAACTCTACATCGCGCAGGACATCGGCGTGCTGGAAGCAAAGCGTGCCCGGCGTTTCATTCAGGAAAGCACTGAACTGAGCCGCATGCTCCAGACGCTGATTGGTAGACTGGAAGCCAGGGATAGCGGCTAATCTTGCCTCTGTTCACCTTCCTCTTTACTCTGATTTCATTGGGGAATCGTCTAACGGCAGGACAGCGGACTCTGACTCCGTCAATCCAGGTTCGAATCCTGGTTCCCCAGCCAAATCCTGACCGGTGGCCAACCCGCCAGCGACACCTCCCTGGCCTCCCTGGAGCAGGCGGTTGAAAAAGTCCGTTTTCAACCGCCGCAGGCGCGGCGCTCTCGCCGCGACCTGCGCGTCTCTGCCAAATCTGTCCTTTTCTTGATCCAGCTCAACAAGACCCGGTCCAGATTGCCTATCCTACGGGCCGCTTTTTTGCCCCCACTTCATGGAGATGTCATGTCCGAACTGATTTTCGAATCCGGCAAGCACAAGGTCTTTCTGTTCAGCGATCTGGTCACCGGGGACGGGATCCAGTCCAACCAGCTTTTCATCTACGACGATCACCATTCGGCCCTGTTCGATCCAGGCGGTCAGCTCACCTTCCAGCCTCTGCAGATGGCCATCGCCAGGATCTGTCCCATCAAGGAGCTGGACTACGTGATTGCCACCCATCAGGATCCGGACATCATCACCTCGCTGGATCGCTGGCTGATGTATTCGGAGGCGAAGATTCTGATCTCCCGCCTCTGGGAGCGGTTTCTGCCCCACCTGGTGCCCGGGTACATGAAGGGTGGCGGCATGGCGGGCCGGATCGTCGGCATTCCCGACCAGGGTGCCAACATCAAGTTCGGCCACAGCGTGATCAAGGCCCTGCCGGCCCATTTCCTCCATTCGGTGGGCAACCTGCACTTCTACGATCCGATCAGCAAGATCCTCTTCTCGGGCGACGTGGGCGCCTCGCTGGTGGATGCCGATCACGGCAAGCCGGTGGAGGACTTCGACGAACACGTCAAGTCCATGCAGGGCTTTCACGAACGCTACATGGGTTCCAACCGCGTCTGCCGCCTGTGGGTGAACATGGTGCGCCATCTGGACATCGAGATGATCGTGCCCCAGCACGGGCGGATCTTCGTCGGCAGGAAGATGGTGGATCGTTTCCTCGAGTGGTTCAGCCAGCTCGAGTGCGGGATCGATCTGATGAATCAGAATTATTATCGGGTGCCCTGACCACAAGGGCCGAGGGGCGAGTCAAATCACCAGATCCTCCAACCGGTGCACCGGCGGCTGGCAGGCATTGCCGCGGCAGATCCAGGCGGTGACGCCGCTCGCGGGCGCGGTGCGCCTGGCGAGGGCGGCCGGCAGATCGTCGCAGCAGGCGGGGATGGGCAGGATCAGGCGGCGGGGCCGGTAGTCCGCCTGCAGGCGCTCGAGCCAGGCGGGGAAGGCGTGTGCCTCGCCGCGCAGGACGACGATCTCCGGCGGCTGCAGGAATTCTTCCAGGGCGTCGAGCAGGGCGCCGTGCGCCGAGGCGTACTGGCGCAGGGTCTCCCAGGCACAGTGCAGGGTAGCCTCGGCGGCCTCGAGCCAGCGCGGCTCGCCGAGCAGGTGGCCGAGGCGCAGCAGGGCCTTGGCGGCGATGCCGTTGCCGGCGGGGAGGGCGTCGTCGGCCACGGGCTTGGGCCGCAGGATCAGGGCCTCGAGGTCGGACGGGGTGAGGAAGAAGCCGCCGGCCAGATCGTCATGGAAGTCGGCCAGCAGGGTGTCGGCCAGTTCCCGGGCCAGGTGCAGATCGGCGGGCCGGAAGCGGGCCTGCAGCAGCTCCAGCAGGGCGTCGATCAGGAAGGCGTGATCGTCGAGGAAACGCTGCCGGTTGAGGCGGCCGTCCTTGACGCCGGCATGGAGGCGCCCGTCGTGGTACAGGTGCGCGCGGATGAAGTTCACTGCCTGCTCGGCCGCCTCGAGGAAGTCGTCGCGGCCGAGCAGGCGCCCGGCGCAGGCCAGGCCGCGGATCGCCAGGGCGTTCCAGGCGGTGAGGATCTTCTCGTCCCGCCCCGGCGGGGTGCGCCGCCGACGGGCGGCGAAGAGGCCTTGCCGGGCGGCGTCGCGCCGCGCGCGGGCCCGGGCCTCGGCCAGCCCGAGGGTGTCGGCCACGTCGGCCAGGGCGCGCGCCACCCGCAGGTGCCAGCGGCCCTCGAAGTTGGCCGGCCCGTCCAGGCCGAAGTGGCTTGCGGCCACGGCGTATTCCTCCTCCGCCAGAACGGCCCGGGCCGCGTCCGGCGTCCACAGGTAGAAAGCGCCTTCACCTCCCTCGCTGTCGGCGTCCAGGCTGGACCAGAAGCCGCCCTCGGGCGCGCGCATCTCCCGCAACAGCCACTCGCCGGTGCGCTCGGCCACCTCGCGGAAGGCGGCCTCGCCGGTGGCCTGCCAGGCGCTGGCATAGAGATGCAGCAGCGGGCCGTTGTCGTAGAGCATCTTCTCGAAGTGGGGGATGGTCCAGTGCGCGTCCACCGAATAGCGGAAGAAGCCCCCGCCGAGCTGATCCTGCAGGCCGCCTTCGGCCATGGCGCGCAGGGTGCGGGTGGCCATCTCCAGCGCCGCGGTGTCGGGCTGGCCGGCCTCGCGGGTCAGGGCGTGGTGGCGCAGCAGCCGTTCCAGGTTGGTGGGGTGGGGGAACTTGGGGGCCTGGCCGAAGCCGCCGTGCTCGGCGTCGAACTGGGCGGCCAGTTCCTGGCGGGCCTGATCCAGCGGCGCGGGGTCGAGGCGGGCGGCCTGCGCAGGGCGGGGGTTGAAGGCGGCCAGGGCGTCGAGCAGGCGGTCGTTCTGTGCGGCGATGGCGTCGCGGTTCTGCCGGTGGAAGTCGGCCACCTGTTCCAGGATGTCGCGGAAGGCGGGCAGGCCGTGGCGCGGCGTCGGCGGGAAGTAGGTGCCGGCGAAGAAGGGCACGTGGTCGTCGGGGGTGAGGAACACGGTCAGCGGCCAGCCGCCGGGGCGCTGGTTGAGGAGCTGGAAGGCGTTCTGGTAGATGCGATCCAGGTCCGGGCGTTCCTCGCGATCCACCTTGATGTTCACGAACAGCCGGTTCATCACCTCGGCGGTGGCCGGATCCGCGAAGGATTCGTGGGCCATCACGTGGCACCAGTGACAGGCGGAATAGCCGATGGAGAGCAGGATGGGCCGCCCCGTTTCGCGGGCCAGGCCCAGGGCCTCGGGCCCCCAGGGATACCATTGCACCGGGTTGTCGGCGTGTTGCAGGAGATAGGGGCTGGTTTCGCTGGCGAGGGCGTTCATCGGGGGGCTCATTGTTGAGTAAAATGCTTGGGAATTGTAGCGCGCATGGACGGCGGAGGCCATCTCCGGCAGACTATGCGCTTTCTCGCTGACCGATGATACCGCCTGCCGTGAACCCTGCTGCCGAGTTTCCCGTCCTGCGCCTGAAGAAGCGGGAAGACCGCCGGGTGCGCGCCGGCCACCGCTGGATCTACAGCAACGAGGTGGACACCCGCGCCACGCCCCTGACCGCCTTCACTCCCGGCGAGGTGGCGGTGCTGGAGGACGCCCGGGGCAAGCCGCTGGGCATGGTCACGGTCAACCCGGCCACGCTGATCTGCGCGCGGATCTACAGCCGCAAGGTGCCCCAGCCGCTGGACGTGCCCTTCGTGATCCGGCGCCTGCAGCATGCCCTGGCCCTGCGCGAGATGATCTTCGATTCGCCCTTCTACCGCCTCTGCTACGGCGAGAGCGACGGCCTGCCCGGCCTGGTGGTGGATCGCTTCGATCGGGTCCTGGTGGTGCAGATGGCCACCGCCGGCATGGAACTGGCCCGGCCGGTGATCCTCGAGGCCCTGGAGACGGTGTGCAACCCGGCCGTGGTGCTGCTGCGCAACGACACGCCCGCCCGCGAGCAGGAGGGGCTGGAGCGCTACGTGGAGACCGTGGTCGGCACGTTGCCGGGCCGGGTGCCGCTGGTGGAGAACGACACCCGCTTCGAGGTGCCCCTGGCAGGCGGACAGAAGACCGGCTGGTATTACGATCACCGTCTCAACCGCGAGCGCCTGCGCCGCTACGTGGCCGGCAAGCGGGTGCTGGACGTGTTCAGCTACGTGGGCGCCTGGGGCGTGCAGGCGCTGACCGCCGGGGCCGCCGAGGTGCTGTGCGTGGACGGCTCGGCCACCTTCCTGGAAATCGCCCTGGAGAACGCCCGCCTCAACGGCTTCGACGAGCGCCGCCTGCAGCTTCGCCACGGCGACGCCTTCGACACCCTCAAGGCCCTGCGCGCCCAGAGCGAGCGGTTCGACGTGGTGGTGGTGGATCCCCCGGCCTTCATCAAGCGCCGCAAGGACGTGAAGGAGGGCAGCATCGCCTACCAGCGGCTCAACCGCCTGGCCATGCAGGTGCTGCGCCCCGGCGGCCTGCTGGTCTCGGCCTCCTGTTCCTGGCACCTGGACCGCGACAGCCTGCGCGACATCCTGCGCAAGGCCGCGGCCATCAACGGCGTGCCCCTGCAGATCCTCGAGCAGGGCCACCAGGGACCGGATCATCCGGTGCATCCGAGCATGGCCGAGACCGACTATCTCAAGGCCTTCTTCGCGCGGGTGGGCTGAGACCATGGTCGTCGACTTCGATCCCATTGCCTTTCACGTCTTCGGCTGGCCCGTGCACTGGTACGGCATCATGTACCTGCTCGGTTTCCTCGCCGCCTGGGGGATCGGCCGCCTGCAGCTCAGGCGCCCCGCCGGGCGTGGCTGGAACGCGCAGATGGTGGACGACATGCTGTTCTACGGCGGCCTGGGGGTGATCCTCGGCGGGCGGATCGGCTACATGCTGTTCTACAACCTGCCGGTGCTGCTGCACGATCCCCTGTCCCTGTTCCGGATCTGGCAGGGCGGGATGAGTTTCCACGGCGGCCTGCTCGGGGTGCTGGCCGGGCTGTGGTACTGCCAGCGCAAGTTCGGCAAGCGCTATTTCGAGATCGTGGACTTCGCCGTGCCCATGATTCCCCTGGGGCTCGGCTTCGGGCGGATCGGCAATTTCATCAACGGCGAGCTGTGGGGCAAGCCCACGGATCTGCCCTGGGGGATGATCTTCCCGGCCGCCGGCCCCGAGCCGCGCCATCCCACGCCCCTCTACGAAGCCTTCCTGGAAGGGCTGGTGCTGTTCCTGATCGTCTGGTTCTACTCGGCGAAGCCCCGGCCCGCCATGGCCGTCTCGGGGGTGTTCGCCATCGGTTACGGCAGCTTCCGCATCCTCATCGAATTCGTGCGCCTGCCCGATCCCCAGCTCGGCTATCTGGCCTTCGGCTGGGTGACCATGGGCATGCTGCTGTCGCTGCCGCTGGTGCTGACCGGCCTCGTGCTGTTGTGGCTGGCCTACCGCCGGCCGCAGGCGAAGGAAGCGAAGACATGAAGCAATACCTCGAACTCATGCGCCACGTGCGCGACCACGGCGTGCAGAAGGGCGATCGCACCGGCACCGGCACGCGCAGCGTGTTCGGCTACCAGATGCGTTTCGACCTGCAGGCCGGCTTTCCGCTGGTGACCACCAAGAAGGTGCACCTGCGCTCCATCATTCACGAGCTGCTGTGGTTTCTGAAGGGCGAGACCAACATCGCCTATCTGCACGAGCACAACGTGACCATCTGGGACGAGTGGGCCGACGAACACGGCGATCTGGGTCCCGTGTACGGCCGGCAGTGGCGCGCCTGGCCCACGCCCACGGGCGAGACGATCGATCAGATCGCCCAGGTCGTCGAGCAGTTGAAGCACAACCCCGACAGCCGCCGGATCATCGTTTCGGCCTGGAACGTGGCCGACCTGCCCGACGAGTCGATCTCCCCCCAGGCCAACGTGGCGCAGGGGAAGATGGCGCTCGCCCCCTGCCACGCCTTCTTCCAGTTCTACGTGGCCGACGGCCGGCTCTCCTGTCAGCTCTATCAGCGCAGCGCCGACATCTTCCTTGGCGTGCCCTTCAACATCGCTTCCTACGCCCTGCTGACCCTGATGCTGGCCCAGGTGACCGATCTCGAACCCGGCGAATTCATCCACACCCTGGGCGACGCCCACCTGTATTCCAACCACATGCAACAGGTGGAAACCCAGCTCGCCCGCGAGCCCTACCCGCTGCCGACCATGCGCCTCAACCCCGAGGTGAAGGATCTGTTCGCCTTCCGCTTCGAGGACTTCACCCTCGAAAACTACCAGTGCCATCCGCCGATCAAGGCGCCGGTGGCGGTTTGACAGCGGTGGAAGGAACGCAGAGGGCGCAGAGACGCGGAGGACGCCGAGAATGGGGGAGTGGGTTGTCCGTTGTCGTGCCGGTCGGGGGAATTCCATGCCCGGCTCGGGGACAATGTTCCAGAATCACTGTGTGGCCGCAAAATGGCTCGCCGCGCACTCGGCGTCTCTGCGTCCCTTCCACAATGGCCTGATTCCATGAAGCAGAGGATATCCCTGATCGCGGCGATGACTGACGACCGGGTGATCGGGATCCGTAATCGTCTGCCCTGGAAGCTGCCGGCGGACATGCAGTGGTTTCGCCGGCATACGCTGGGCAAGCCCATCGTGATGGGGCGCAACACCTTCGAGTCCTTCGGGGCGAAGCCGTTGCCGGAGCGGCGGAACATCGTGATCACCCGCGATCCGGACTACCGCGCCGAGGGCGCGGTGGTGGTGCACGACATCGAGGCAGCGCTGCAGGCGGCGGGCGAGGCGGAGGAGGTGATGATCATCGGCGGCGCCTCCTTCTATGCACAGATGCTGCCCCGCGCCGATCGGCTCTACCTCACCTTCGTGCATGCCGACATCGAAGGTGATGCCTGGTTTCCCGAATTCGACCCCGCCGACTGGCAGGAGGTGTACCGGGAGGATCGGCCTGCCGATGCGAAGAACCCCCACGACATCAGTTTCGTCATCCTGGAACGGAAACGGGCGTAGCCCGGGCCCTGAAAATCCAACGCAAAGGCGCCAAGGACTCAAAGGGTCTTGTTCGTTACAAGCGGGTGGCCCCGTCGGCCGCCCTGCCACGGCCCCTCACCACGGCTTGCGATAGGCCGGGCATTGCACCTGGTGGATTTCGGCGCCGTGGGGTTCGAGCCGGGCGGCGGTGAGGCGGCCGCCCCAGACGCAGCCGGTGTCGAGGGCGAGGAGGTCGGGGCGTTGCACGAGGCCCAGGGTGGACCAGTGGCCGAAGACGATGCGCCGGCCGGCCATGGCGCGGCGGGGGAAGTCGAACCAGGGCAGATCGCCTTCGGGCTGGGTGCCGGGGGCGCCGTTGTCGGCCAGGTTGAGGCGGCCGTCGGGGTGCAGGTAGCGCATGCGGGTGAAGCTGTTGCAGATGAAGCGCAGGCGGTCCCAGCCGCGCAGGCCGGGGTCCCAGCGATCCGGCAGGTTGCTGTACATGCGGTGCAGGAAGTCGGTCCAGCGCGGGCCGGCGAGGATTTCCTGCAGTTCGGCCGCCCGTGCCTGCGCCTCCTCCAGCGTCCAGGCCGGATGCACGCCGGCATGGACCAGGGTCGCGTCGAGGCGCGGATCGTGGTGCAGCAGCGGCCGCCGGCGCAGCCAGTCGATCAGGGCGTCGCCGTCTGGCGCCTTGAGGATGGCCTTCAGGCTCCGGTCGCGGGTCTCGCGCACGCCGGCATGAATGGCCAGCAGATGCAGATCGTGATTGCCCAGCACGCACACGGCCGCCTCGCCCAGGTCGCGCACGAAGCGCAGCGTCTCCAGCGATTCGGGACCACGGCTGACCAGATCGCCCACCAGCCACAGCCGATCCCGATCCGGATCGAAACCGATGTGCTCGAGCAGTTCGCGCAGGGAAGGCTGGCAACCCTGAAGGTCGCCGATGGCGTAGGTGGGCATGGGGGTGAAGATACAAGAGGCAAGCGGAGGGAGACAAGCGCCTGCGCCCTTGCGCTTGTATCTTTCCCCTTTCCTCTGCCTTTTACAGGCGCTTGTGCAGTTCGATGTGCCGGAACCAGCCGCCGGGGACGGCGGGCTCGTCGGCCATGACCCGCAGGGAGGGGGCCAGCGGCAGCAGGTGTTCGAAGACCACGTCGGTGCGGGTGGCGAGGTGGCGGATGAGGGGGTTGAGCAGGCGGCGCAGGGGTGCGAGCTGGCCAGGACGCAGGAACTTGTCGAGGATCAGGACGCGGCCGCCGGGCCGGAGCACGCGGGCCGCCTCGCGCAGGGCGTCGGCGGGTTCGGGCACCACCGCCAGGATCAGGTGCATGAGCGCGATGTCGAAGCACGCATCGGCAAAGGGCAGGGCCATGGCATCGCCCTCCACCAGCTCCACGTGCAGGTTGAGCGGGATGCGTTGCCGCGCCCGGCGCAGCATGGCGGGCGTGAGATCGAGTCCGGTGTAGTGGGCGCCGGGGGGCAGGTGCGGGAGATCGAGGCCGGTGCCGATGCCGTCGATCAGGATGGCCTTGCCCTGTACGTCGCCCAGCCGCGCCAGCGAGCGCCGGCGCATGGGCTCGGTGGCCCGGGCGACGATCCGATCATAGATGGGGGCAAGGACGCGGTAGCTGTGTTTGAGCATAGGGCAAGGATACAAGAGAAAAAGGGGGGAAGCCTTCCCTTTTGCTCTTGTCTCTTGTCCCTTGTATCTGCCGTCAATGCAGGGTGTTGGGGACGGCCAGGTTGAAGGGGGGGATTTCGGCGTCGAACTCGGTGCCGTCGTCGGCGATCATCTGGTAGCTGCCCTGCATGCTGCCGATGGGGGTTTCGAGGATGGTCCCGCTGGTGTAGCGGAAGCCGTCGCCGGGCTTGAGGTAGGGCTGTTCGCCCACCACGCCTTCGCCGCGCACTTCCTGCACCTTGCCTTCGGCGTCGGTGATGATCCAGTGGCGGGTGAGCAGTTTGGCCGCCACCGAGCCCTGGTTGACGATGGTGATGGTGTAGGCGAAGACGTAGCGGTTCTGTGCCGGGTCGGACTGATCGGGGAGGTAGCGGGTTTCCACTTCCACCTGGGTGTTGTAACGGGTCTTGTCGAGGCTCATGGGATCGGCTTCCGGCTGGGGAGGGAAGAGCATATCAGACCGAGATGGTCTGCGGCCGTTCGTCGTCGCGATGCTGGTTGACGTAGTCGATGGCCGTGCGCACGGCGCGGGCCACCTCTTCGTCCATGCGTTCGCGTTCTTCTGGGGTCATGTAGAAGATCAGATCCACGTTGTGCCGGACGTAGCGGGCCGGAAGCTGGTTGAGAGCCACGCAGGCGATGTCGCTGAGGTAGTCGTCGTCGCTGCTCTGCAGGCCCTCGGGGCCGGCCAGCAGGGCTTCGAGAACCCGCTGCTCGTAGTAGTTGTGAATGCTTTCGAAGGACATGGGCATTTCTCCAGGCAGGTGCGGGATCTCTATCGGCAGCGGGGCGGACGACTTGAACCGGGGGCTCAGGCCTGGCGCAGGTGGCCGGTGGGGGTGTCTCGTTCGTCGATGAGGCCGTGGTCGCGCAGCCATTGGCGGGCGTCCTCGGCGTCGTTCTCGAACCAGGCGCGGGCCGAGCCGAGGCGGAAACTGTATCCCCAGCGGTCCATGTCGGTGAGCATGCGCTCACGGCCCATGCCCGGCAGGGCGTCGGCGAGCAGAATCTGCAGATAGCAGACGCCGTTTTCCTCGTCGTAGCCGCCGCCGGCATCGGTGTGCAACGTTGCGCGGCGTTCGGCATCCATGCAGAGGTAGTGACAGGCCTCGTGCAGGGCCGACTGCACCGGCGTGACGGGGCGCACGTAGAGGCGATCGCCGATCAGGCCGGCTTCCGGATCGCCCCAGAAGCTGCCGGGCAGGGGTTCCTGGTCGGGGACGGTGACCACTTCCAGTTTCCACGGGGCCAGCAGTTTGGCCAGGGCGCCCGCGGGCAGATCGCGGCACAGCAGAACGTCGTCGGTCATGGGGCGGGAGTATTGCCCGGCCGGGGTCGCGCCGACAAGTCCTCGTAGGTCGGCCTTCAGGCCGACATGCAATCGTCACAACCCCTGTCAGCCTTCAGGCCGACCTGCGGGAAGGGCAATGTGCGGGTCAGTCCCGCACCACGAGGATCCGCACCCGGTCGCCGGGGTAGATGAGGTCGGGGTTGCGGATCCGGCTCAGGCGCGCCAATTCGGGATAGCGGAAGGGGTCGTGCACGTAGCGGGCGGCGATGTCCCAGAGGGTGTCGCCCCTGACCACGATGTGCACGATCTCGCGCTGCACGGGGGCGGCTTCGGGGGCCCGGCGCGGCGGAGGAGGCGGTGTGGCGGCCTCCGGCGGGGGCGGTGCTTCGGCCGGCGGCGAGGATGGCGGCGCGGTCTCGGCCGCCGGTGCCGACGGGCTGGGCGGGCCGGCTTGCGGTTGGCGCGGCTGGTGGAGAACCAGGGTGATGCCCTGGCTGTCCTGGTGGATTTCGGCCCGGTAGGCGGGGCGTGCCGGGGGCGGGGATTGCGCTGCTGCCGGTTCGGGCGAGTCGGAATTCCCCTCGGCGGGTTGTGCCGGGTCGAGATCCCGGACCTCGGGGGCAGGGACTTCCTGCCGGGTTTCCGGCAGCGGGGACGGGGCCTCCGGTACGGGCGCAACCGTCGCGGGTGTCGGTAGGGAGAGGGCCACCGTTGGCGGCTCGTCCTTCACCCAGGCGGCGCGGCCCAGCCAGCCGGCAAGACCGAGGACCAGCAGCAGCGCGCCGCCAAGCAGCCAGCCCGAGGCGCTTTCCGGCGGGGGAGCAGGCTGTCTGCTCGGCGGCGAAGGGGATGATTGTGAGTGCTTGCTATCAGTATGGGTTCGGGGTGAAGGCGTAATCGTGCCGGTCGGCCGAGGCCGGCTGGCGACAGGGGGCGACGGGGCCGGCCGCACGGGGGGCGGCCGGTGGGGCACGGCCGGCGCCGGGGTTCGCGGCCGTTCGGGCGGGCGCTGCGGTGCCGGGCGGGCGGTGCGCTCCCCTCCGGCGGGGGCGCGCGATCGGTTGCGGGTCGGCGCCGGCACGGCGGAGGGGCGGGCTGGTGCCGCAGGGCGCTCGGCAGGGACGGACCGCGGTACGGTCGATGGGGCCGGGCGGGCAGCCGCCGGGCGTCTGTCCGCTGCCGTGGCGGAGGGATCGGGAGGCGCGCCTGCCGGGGCGGGCGAGGGGGGCGTGTCAGCGGCGGCCGCCACCGATGCAGAGGTGGCGGGGCGGTCGAGGCCTTGCAGGTAGCCGTGCAGGATCCCCGGCGCGTCGATGCCGTTCAGGCGGGCGAATTCCGTGTAGAGGTACAGCCGGCCCCTGTGTTCGAGGGTGCCGCGGAACAGGCGGCGCGGCACCAGAGGCGGCAGGTTTCCCCAGCCTTCCTCCGGCCAGGCCAGCACGTCGAGGATTTCGTCCACCGCAAAGCCGCTCGGCGCGCCGGCCACGTCGGCGACGATGATTCGCGAGGCGGCGTTGTCCTCCGCGGGGGTGCCGAAGCCGATGCGCAGATCCAGCACCCGCACCAGGCCGCTGACATGGCGGAAGACGCCCGGATGGAGGGCGTCGGTGCCCGGCGGCCGGTGCAGGGGCGGCAGCGTGACCACGGCCGCCACCGGCCGGCTCGGCGCGCAGCAGCACACCGGGCCGACCCGGAACAGCAGCAGGGCGTTGTGGTCGTCGGCATCCATGACGGCGGGATCCGGTATCGGTCGATACCGGTAATAGCGGCCCGGGGGCTGCGGAGTTGAATCCGGGCGTGTGAGGTTGGTCGGGAATCGCGGCGAGGGGGGCGCTTCTCCTACCCTTGTCCCTCGTCCCCCGACCCTCGCTCCTGCCCGTCGAGGGCCCGGGCCAGGGCGGCGAACTGTTCCAGGGTGAGGCGTTCCGGGCGCAGGCCGGGGTCGATGCCGAGGGCGGCGATGGCCTCGGGTTCGAGGAGGCCGCGCAGGTTGTTGCGCAGGGTCTTGCGCCGGTGGGCAAAGGCCTGGGCCACCACCCGTTTCAGGCGCGCCGCGTCCACGTCCACCGGCGGGGTGTCGTGGGGCACCAGCCGCACCACCGCCGATTCCACCTTCGGCGCCGGGCGGAAGGCGCCGGGGCCCACGGTGAACAGCATCTCGGTGGCGCAGTGGTACTGGACCATGATCGCCAGCCGTCCCCAGGCGTGGCTGCCGGGCCGGGCCACCAGGCGTTCCACCACTTCCTTCTGCAGCATGAAGTGCATGTCGCGGATGATCTCGATCTGATCGATGAGGTGGAACAGCAGGGGGGTGGAGATGTTGTAGGGCAGGTTGCCCACCACTCGCAGGGCATGGGGGCCTGGCGCCAGGGGGCGGAAGTCGAACTTCAGGGCGTCGGCTTGGTGGATGCGCAGCTCGCCGAGGCTGCCGCAGCGCTCGGCCAGGGGGCGGATGAGATCCCGATCCAGCTCCACCACGTCCAGCCTGCCGAGGCGGGGCAGCAGCTCGCAGGTGAGGGCGCCCTGGCCGGGGCCGATCTCCACCATGGCCTCGCCGGGGCGGGGGGCGATGGCCTCGGTGATGCGCCGGATCACGCCCGGATCGTGCAGGAAGTTCTGGCCGAAGCGCTTGCGGGGGCGGTGGGACATGGTGGGAACGGGGATGAAAACGGGGCTACACGATACCGGAGCCGGAGGCAAAAGAGTAGCCGTTGGCGGAGCTCGACCTCCCCCCGGCGCGGAGGACGGGCAATATTCGGGTTTCCCCCGTCGTAGGTCGGCCTTCAGGCCGACAAGGACTCTGCACCGATCGCTAGTCGGCCTGAAGGCCGACCTACATTTGGGAGAAGGATTCAGGCTCGCCGCCGACCGCCGGTTTCTGTCAGAATGGCGCTGCCCATGACCGTCAAGACCCGCTATCAGACCATCGACATCCTGCGCGGCGTCGCCATCGCGCTGATGGTGTATTTCCACTTCAGTTGGGATCTGTGGCATTTCGGCTATGCGAGTTTCGATTTCTACCGGGATCCCTACTGGCTCAACCTGCGCACGCTGATCGTCAGCCTGTTCCTTTCGTTGGTGGGGGTGTCGCTGGTGCTGGCCTCGCGGGGCGGGATGCGCTGGCCCCGGTATTTTCGGCGCCTGGGCCTGCTGGTGTTCTTCGCCCTGGCCATCACCGCGGTCAGTTACGTGAGCAATCCGCAGCGGGTCATCCTGTTCGGCATCCTGCACTTCATCGCCTTCGCCAGCGTGGCGGCCCTGCCGTTCGTGGATCGGCCGCGCCTGGCCTTGGGGCTGGGGATCGGGCTCATCGTGCTGGATCGGGTATTCAGCCATCCGCTGTTCAATCAGCCCTGGCTGCACTGGATTGGCCTGATGACCCACAAGCCCTTCACCGAGGATTACGTGCCGGTGATCCCGTGGCTGGGGGTGGTGCTGGTCGGGATCTTTCTCGGCCATGGCCTGCGGCGCTGGCCGGCGCTGGCCGGGGTGCGCGAGTGGCGGCGCGACGATCCCTTGAGCCGCGGCCTGGCCCTGGCGGGCAGGCATGGCCTGGCCATCTACGTGGCGCACCAGCCGATGCTGTTCGGCCTGTTCTGGCTGGTGGGGATGTTCAGGTGAGCGGAGCGGGGCGGCGCATCCTGGTGGTGCGCAACGACAAGCTGGGGGACTTCATGCTCACCTGTCCCGCCTTCGCCCTGTTGCGCGCGGCCCTGCCCGGGGCGCGCATCGATGCCCTGGTGCAGGACTACACGGCGCCCATGGCGGCCCGCTTCGGCACCATCGACGGCATTGTACGGGATCCGGGGCCCGGCTGGCGCAACACCCTGGCGCTGGCGAAGCAGTTGCGCGCCGCGCGCTACGAGGCGGCGGTGGTGCTGTTTTCCAGCACCCGCATCGCCATCGCCCTCTGGCTGGCCGGCATTCCCTTGCGCCTGGCACCGGCCACCAAGCTGGCCCAGATCTTCTTCCACCGCCGGATCCGCCAGCGCCGCTCACGGTCGGAAAAGCCCGAGCACGTTTACAACCGGGAGCTGGCCGAGGCCTGCCTGGCGGCCATCGGCGTGCCGCTGCCGCCCCTGCCGGCACCGCCCTGCCTGCGTTTTTCCGCAACGGAACGGGCGGCCACGCGCCGCGCTTTCCTGGCCCGCCATGAGCTCGCGGAAGAGGCCCGGCTGCTGTTCGTGCATCCCGGCCACGGCGGCTCGGCGGCCAACCTGAGCGTGGCCCGGTATGCCGAACTGCTGCGCAAGCTGGCGCCCCCGCCCCCCTGGCGGGTGGTGATCACCGCCGGACCCGGCGAGGAGGCGCAGGCCCGGGACCTGGCCGCGCGGATCCCGGAACTTGCGCCGGTGGTGCACGTCTCCCGCGAGGGGTTGGAGGCCTTCGCCCGGGTGCTGGACCTCGCCGACCTGTTCATCAGCGGCTCCACCGGCCCTCTGCACATTGCCGGCGCCCTCGACCGGCCCACCGCCGCCTTCTACACCCGCCGCCGCTCCGCCACCGCCCTGCGCTGGCAGACCCTCAACCGCCCCGCAAACCGCCTGGCCTTCTGCCCGCCGGAGACGGCCGGGGAGGAGGAGATGACGGCCATCGATCTGGACGCGGCGGCGGGGGCGATCCGGGCGGCGTTCATGGGGGCTTCGAAGGATGAGGTGTAAGAAACGCAGAGGGCGCGGAGACGCAGAGTACGCCGAGTGGATGGGTGATTTGAGCACCGCAGGGTGCGTTCGCGAAGCAACGCATCGGGCGGGTGAATCCTGTGCCTGATGGTGCGCTGCGGCGCGAGCGCACCCTACGTCGGCTTTTCTTCTCCGCGCCCTCTGCGTTATTTCCAGTCCGCCTCACGGTGGCAGGATAGCCCGGTCATGGCAATGGCCGTTTCGATGGCGGCGGTGAGGCTGCCCGGATCGGCGCGGCCGGTGCCGGCCAGTTCGCAGGCGGTGCCGTGGTCGACGGAGGTGCGCACGAAGGGCAGGCCGAAGGTGATGTTGACGGCCCGGCCGAAGCCCAGGTGCTTGAGCACGGGCAGGCCCTGGTCGTGGTACATGGCCAGGACGGCGTCGCAGTCGGCGAGGCGGTCGGGGTTGAAGGCGGTGCAGGCGGGGACGGGGCCTTCCAGATCCATGCCGGCGTTGCGCAGGCGGTCGAGCACCGGCGTGATGATTTCGATCTCTTCGCGGCCCAAGTGGCCGTCCTCGCCGGCGTGAGGGTTGAGGCCGAGTACGCGGATCCGGGGGCGGTCGATGCCGAAGTGGCGGCGCAGGCCGTCATGCAGCAGTTGCAGGGTGGTGGTCAGGCGATCCGGATCGAGGCTGGCGGCCACTTGGGTCAGGGGCAGATGGGTGGTGGCCAGGGCCACGCGCAGGCCGGGGGCGGCCAGGACCATCAGCACCTGTTCGGTGCCGGTGAGTTCGGCGAGGAATTCGGTATGGCCGGTGAAGGGCTGGCCGGCCGCGTTGATCACGCCCTTGTGCACGGGGCCGGTGACCAGGGCGCCGAACACGTGGTTCACGCAGCCGAGGGTGGCGCGGCGCAGGGTTTCCAGCACGTAGTCGGCGTTGGCCGGATCGGGTTTGCCCGCTTCGGCGGGCACGGCCAGGGGCACGGGGATCACCGGCAGTTCGCCGGCGCGGTGCTCGCGGCAGTCGCCGTGGAAGTCGGTGAGCCGGATGGACAGTTCGAGTTGCCGGGCGCGGGCCTCGAGCAGTTCGGGATCGGCGATGGCCACCAGCGGGACGGGCCATTCCCGGGCCGCGACGTTCAGGAGCAAATCGGGTCCCACGCCGGCCGGTTCGCCGGGGGTGACGGCGATGGGCGGCGCGGGCATGGTCACTGGTTGAGCCGGTATTCCACGTAGGCGGTGCTGCGCAGTTCGCGCAGCCAGTTGTGCAGGGCGATGTCGATCTTGCGCTTGGCGATCAGGCGCCGGGCCTGCTGCTGCTCCCAGGCCTTGGTGTCGTCGTGCTGACGCCGGGCCATGACCTGCACGATGTGCCAGCCGAAGCGGGTCTGGAAGGGTTCACTGATCTGACCGGGCTGGAGCTTGTTCATCTCTTCCTCGAAACGCGGCACCATGGTACCGGGGTTGACCCAGCCGAGGCTGCCACCCTGGGCGGCGGAGGCGGTGTCGTCGGAGACGGCGCGGGCGATCTCGCCGAAGTCGGCGCCGGCTTCCAGGCGCTCGCGGATGCGCAGCAGTTCGGCGTGGGCGGCTTCGCTGGAGGTCATCTCGTCGGGCTTGATGAGGATGTGGCGGGCCAGGGTCTGCTGGACCACGTGGCGTTCCTCGCGGCTGCGCCTGTCGAGCAGCTTGACGATATGGAAGCCGGAGGGGCTGCGGATCACCTCGCTGATCTGGCCCGGCTGCAGTTTGCGCACCACGTCGGCGAACAGGGTCGGCAACTGGCCGGCCTTGCGCCAGCCGAGATCGCCGCCCTGGAGGGCGTCGGGGGCGTTGGACTCGGCGATGGCGGTCTGGGTGAAGTCGGCGCCGGCCTCGAGCCGCTGGTGGATGGCCTCGGCCTTCCTGCGCGCCGCGGCGATCTGCTCGGGCGAGGCGGCCTCGGGCAGGGCGATCAGGATGTGGGCCAGATGATAGTCGTCGTCGTGACCCTTGCGGTTGGCCTGGTTGGTCAGGTAGTTGGCCACTTCCCGTTCACTGACATGGATCCGGCTTTCCACCCGCTGCTTGCGCAGCTGGTTGATGGTGAGGCTGTTGCGGATCTGTTCCCGGTAGCTGGCGAAGTCGAAGCCGTCGCGGGTCAGCACCTGGCGGAACTGTTCGAGGGTCAGGTTGTTGTCGCGGGCGATGCCGGCGATCACCCGGTTGACGGTTTCGTCGTCGATGCGGATGCCGATGCGCGCGGCTTCCTGCAACTGCAACTGTTCCATGATCATCTGGTCGAGCACCTGTTTGCGCAGCACGGGATCCGGCGGCAGACGGGTCTGCTGGCGTTGCAGGCGGGTCTTGATCATCCGCAGTTGGCGCTCGAGCTCGGTGGCGGTGATCACGTCGTCGTTGACCACGGCCACGATGTGGTCGATCTCCTCGACGATCTTCGCCGCCGCCGGCAGGGCCAACAGGGCGAGCAGCAGGACGGAAAACAGGCGTGACATCATGAACGGGCAGGTGAAAACGAAAGGGTGGTCATCATAGCACAGGGCGTTGCGGGGCCGGCGAAAACCGATTTTGTAGATTGTCCTTTGATTGTTTTCGGCCAATGATTTCGGGTCCGCCCTTGAGGCCGGGGAGGCGTTTCGTGACCGTCGGCCGCAGGGACGCGGCCGTCGAGCCTAGAGGGAGGTATCCACGGCGTGTCACGAAACGTCTCCCCGGCCTCAAGGGCTCCGTGCCGACATCTGATTCATGTGCCAAATTTCAGCATGTCGGGAAGATGCCTTTCGCCGGTTCCGCAACGCTTGAGCCGGCCTACGGTGTCGGGGGATGGCGAGCGAAGTTGCGGGATGGCGGCGGAAACGCTTGCGGGCCACCTGCCGTTGCCCCTCAGGGACCGGTGCTGACCCCCGCCAGGCCCTTGAGTTCCACTTCGAAATAGACGCTGCGTTCGGGTTCGACCGAGGTGTTGATGAATCGTTCCCGGCCGCGCAGGCCCAGGGCCCAGCAGCAACTGTCGTAGCGCACGCCGAGGGTCTTTTCCAGGGCGAGATCGGCACGCAGGTCGTGGAGGTAGCGGCCGTCGAAGCGCCAGCGGGGAGTGAGCCGCCAGACGAAACCGGTCTCGGCCGTCTCCAGGGTGTCGCGGGTGTTGCGATAGTCCAGGTGCAGGCGGTGTTCGCCGTCGCGGGTCCAGGCCAGGCGCAGGTTGTAGGTGTCGAAATCGCCGATCTCGGGGTTCCAGGCCAGGTCGCCGGCGGCGTTCCAGTGGGCATCGGGGCGGAAGATGGCGCGGGCGATGAAGTTGGAGCGGCTGGTGGTGGCTACCGGCTGGCCCGGCAGGGTCACGCGCCGGTCGGCGAAATAGCGGACCTGGCCGAGGCTCACCAGCAGCCGTTCGGCGCCCGTGGCCGCGTCCAGCCAGCGGCTGGTGAGCAGGGCGGTGAGACGGTTGGCGTCTTCCACCCGATCCACGCCGTCGAAGAAGTCCTCGCGCACCGGTTCGTTGATGCCGAAGGGCCGGTAGCGGGTATCGAACACCGGCAGATCCGATTGATCCCGGTAGGGGGTGTAGACGTAGAACAGCCGCGGTTCGAGGGTCTGGATGGACTGGCCGGTGGTGCGTTCGAAGAACAGCCCGCTGTCGAGGCTGAAGGTGGGCAGCGTGCGTGCGATGGCCGTCGGCTGGCCCGGGCTGGCGTTCTCGAGTGTGTAGCGGGTGTAGCGCCAGCTCAGGCGCGGCACCACGAAGCCGGCATCCTCGCGTACCGGCAGGCTGAGGCTGGGGCGCAGATCGAGGCGATCGCCGCGTACGGCGGTGTCCAGCGGATGGGCGAAGCGCACCCATTCGCCGGCCAGGCCGAAGTGCAGGCGCCGGTTGCGTTCGGGGTAGTGGCTCTGGATGTGCAGTTGCGGCAGGCGTTCATAGCTCGGGCTGCCGTTGAGGGTCTGGAAGGCCTGGGCCAGCAGGCCGGCTTCCCAGTTGTGGCCGGCCCAGTCGAGGGCGCCGCGCTGCTGGAGATGGGAGACGCTGGTCACGTCGAGGCTGGCGCCGAAGTCGTTGAAGTAGTCGGAGTCGGAAACTTCGCTGTAGTCGACGTCGGTGGTCCAGCCGCGGGCCGGGGTGCCCCGGTGCTGCCAGCGCAGGCCCCAGCGTTCGTTGCCGGTCACCCGATCGGCGCCCAGCCAGTCGGCGTCGAGCCGGCCGCGGTTGCGGCGGTGCAGATAGCGGAACTGACCACGCAGGAGGGTGCCGCGCTTTTCCATGTACCAGGGCGTGAAGGTGGCATCGTAGTTGGGCGCGATGTTCCAGTAGAAGGGGGCCTGGACCTGCAGACCGAGCTTGTCCGAGTTGCCGAAGGTGGGGAACAGGAAACCGGTAAGGCGTTCGTCGCCGATGGGAAAGCGGATCCAGGGCAGCCAGAACACGGGCAGATCGCCGGCCCGCAGCACCACGTTGCGGGCGGTGCCCTGGCGCGTGTCCAGGTTCAGGTGGATGTGGCCGGCGCCCAGTTCCCAGGCGGGCGAGTCGGGATCGCAGGTGGTGAAGGTGGCGCTCGCCAGGTCGAGCTGGCGCGGGCCGTGGGCCTGCAGCCGTTCGGCCCGGCCGTTGGCCCGCTCGGTGGTGAAGTAGCGGGCCCGCAGCACGTCGGCTTCCTCTTCGCGCAGGCGGGCCTGGATCCGCTCGCCGGTCACCAGCAGCCGAGGCGCCAGCAGGCGGATGCGGCCGCGGGCGTCGAGATGGCCGGTGAGGTAGTCGTAGTCGGCCCGATCCGCTTCCAGTTGCAGACGCTCGCGGCGGATCACCACCCGGCCTTCCAGGTGCGAGACGCCGTCGCGCACCAGGGTGGCGCTGTCGGCGGCGATGTGGATCCGATCGTCCGGGGGCGGCACGATGGCCGGAATCGCCGGATAGCGGTCGCTGGCGCACAACGGCAGGGTGGCCCCGAAGGCGGGCATGCCGAACAGCAGCAACAGCAGGGACAGGAGACGGAAGGATCCGGGCATGGACGGGCTTGTGCGCAGGGTCGTGCGGCGATTATACATGGCGGCCTGAAGCGTCGTTCCGAATTCCCGACCCCTTTCGAGATTGCGCCAGCATCAAGCGCGCTGTACTTTCAAACGAGAGTTCGGGAATTCGGAGCGACGCTTCAGGCGCGGATCGCCCCGCTGGACAATCTGTATAATGGCCGCGATGAACTCGATTGCGCATCAGGACGATCCGCGCCGGCACCGGCTCGAGGCATGGTTGCAGGGCGCGCTCGGCCTGCGCGGTTTCCGTCTCACCCCGGCCTCCGCCGATGCCAGCTTCCGCCGTTATTTCCGTCTGCATCTGCCCGGCGAGACGCGCATCGTCATGGATGCGCCGCCCGAGCGCGAGGATACCGGTCCTTTCCGCCGACTCTCCGCCCGGCTCCTGGCCATGGGGCTGCACGTGCCCGAGGTGCTCGCGGCGGACGTGGAGGCGGGGTTCCTGCTGCTCACCGATCTGGGGGATCGCCTCTACCTGCCGGCGCTCACCGACACGACCGCGGACGCGCTCTACGGCGATGCGCTGGCCGCCCTGCGCCGTCTGCAGGCGGGCGACACCGCCGATCTGCCGCCCTACGATCGGGCCCTGCTGATGCAGGAGATGCACCTGTTCCGGGACTGGTATCTGGGAACCCATCTCGGTCTGCGCCTGTCGGCGGAAGAGGCGGCGCTGCTCGAGTCCGCCTTCGAGGCCCTGGCCGCCAGCGCCCTGGAACAGCCGGTGGTGTTCGTGCACCGGGACTACCATTCCCGCAACCTGATGCTCGGCGAGCCCAATCCGGGCATTCTCGACTTCCAGGACGCGGTGGCCGGCCCCGTCACCTACGACGCGGTTTCCCTGCTGCGCGACTGCTACATCGCCTGGCCCCGGGAACGGGTCGAAGCCTGGCTGCGCGAACACCACGCCCGCGCGCGGGCCGAGGGCCTGCTCGACGGCGTCGACTTCGCCACCTTCCTGCACTGGTTCGAGCGCATGGGCGTCCAGCGCCATCTCAAGGCCATCGGCATCTTCGCCCGCCTCAACCACCGCGACGGCAAGCCCGGTTACCTGAACGACATCCCCCGCACTCTCGGCTACGTCCGCGAAGCCGCCCGCCGCTGCCCGGAACTGGGGGAATTCGGCGCCTTCATCGAGCAACGGGTCATCCCCGCCATGCAGGAATCCCCCTGATGATTTCCTGGCGCCTTTCTTTCCTCTTTCCTCCTGCCTCTTTGCGCTTTGGAAAGCCATGCGCGCCCTGATCCTCGCCGCCGGCCGGGGCGAGCGCATGCGCCCGCTCACCGACACCACGCCCAAGCCGCTGCTCGCGGTGGGCGGACGGCCGCTCATCGAGTGGCACCTCGAGGCGCTGGCAGCCGCCGGCATCAGCGAGGTGGTGATCAACCATGCCTGGCTGGGCGAGCGGATCGAGGCGGCCCTGGGCGATGGCGAACGCTTCGGCCTGCGGATCCGCTATTCCCCCGAGCCCCCCGGCGCCCTGGAGACGGCCGGCGGGATCGTCAAGGCCCTGCCGCTTCTGGGCGTGGCGCCGTTTCTGGTGGTCAACGGCGACATCTGGACCGACTATCCCTTCGCGCGTCTGCCCACAGAGCTGGGCGGCGAACTGGCCCACCTGGTGCTGGTGGACAATCCGCCCCAGCATCCGCAGGGCGATTTCCGTCTGGCCGCGGGGCGGGTGCATGCCGAGGGGGCGCCGCGGCTGACCTTCAGCGGCATCGGCGTCTATTCGCCGGCCCTGTTCGCGGGGCTCGCGCCGGGGCGGCGGCCTCTGGCGCCGGTGCTGCGCGAGGCCATGGCCGGGGGGCGGGTCGCCGGCGAGCACTACCGGGGACGCTGGTTCGACGTGGGCACCCCCAAGCGGCTGGCCCGCCTCGATGCCCTGCTGGGCGGGGAGCGGGACCATGGGTGAGGAGATCCGCCAGAGCCGCTTCAGTGAAGCGGATCACGCCCGCTACCGCGAGCGGCTGGCGGCCGAGACGGCCCTGCTGGCCCGCTGGTTCGCCGAGGATCGCTTCGCCCATGAAGCGCCGGTGGCCGGGTTCGAGCTGGAGGCCTGGCTGCTGGATTCGGAACTGCGTCCGGCGCCCCGCAACGCCGAGTTCCTCGCCCGCCTCGACGATCCCATGGCCAGCCCCGAGCTGGCGAGCTTCAACTTCGAGGTCAACGGCACGCCGCAGCCCCTGCGGGGCCACGCCTTCTCGGCCATGCACGGCGAGCTGGCGCGCACCTGGCAGCGTTGCCGCGCGGCAGCGGCCGGGATCGACTGCCGGATCGCCATGATCGGCATCCTGCCCACCGCCGAGAACGAGGATTTCAGCCTCGCCAACATGTCGCAGATGGCCCGCTACCGGGCCCTGAACCGGGAGGTGGTGCGCCTGCGCCGGGGTCGGCCGCTGGTGCTGGACATCAACGGCATCGAGCACCTGCGCGTGACCCACCGCGACGTGATGCTGGAAGCCGCGGCCACCTCCTTCCAGATCCATCTGCAGGTGGATCCGGCGCAGGCGGTGCGCCTCTACAACGCCAGCCTCATCGCCTCCGCGCCACTGGTGGCCATCAGTGCCAACTCGCCCTGGCTGTTCGGCAAGAACCTGTGGGACGAGACGCGGATCCCCCTGTTCGAACAGTCGGTGGCGGTGGGCGGCTATGCGGGGGCCCGCTTCGGACCCATCCGCCGGGTCACCTTCGGCAGTGGTTACGTGCGTCATTCGCTGCTGGAGCTGTTCGAGGAGAACCAGGAACACTATCCGGTACTGTTGCCGGAGGATCTGGGCGAAGTCGATCCGCAACTGCACCATCTGCGCCTGCACAACGGCACCATCTGGCGCTGGAACCGGCCGCTGGTCGGCTTCGACGCGGCGGGACGGCCCCATCTGCGCATCGAGCACCGGGTGGTGCCGGCCGGCCCCAGCATTCCCGATGCCATGGCCAACGCGGCCTTCTATTACGGCCTGGTCACCAGCCTGGCCGAAATGGCCGTGGCGCCCGAGTCGGTCCTGCCCTTCAACCGGGTGCGGGACAACTTCTACAGCGCCGCCCGGCACGGCCTGCGGGCCGCGATCCACTGGCAGGATGGCTGCACCCATCCCCTGCCGGAACTGATCCGGGATGCCCTCCTGCCCCTGGCCCGGGCCGGTCTCGAACGTCTGGAGGTGGCGGCCGACGACCGGGAACAGTTGCTGGGGATCATCGCCGCGCGCAACGCCACCGGCCAGAACGGTGCCGCCTGGCAACGGGCCTGGGTGGATCGCCACGGCCGGGACATGCGGGGCCTCACCGCCGCCTACCTCGAGCGCCAGGACAGCGGCCAGCCGGTACACGAATGGACACTCTGATGACGGAACTCTCCCTCACCATCCTCGACGCTCCGCCGCCGGGCCTGTTCGAGCGCGACGCCACCCGCCTGCACGAAATCCTGCCCGGCCCCGCCCTGCTGCACCTTCCCGGCCAGCGCACGCCGGCGCTGTTCGTCTCGGTCCTGCTGCACGGCAACGAGACCACCGGCTGGGAAGCGGTGCGCCGGCTGCTGGCCCGGCATGCCGACCGACCCCTGCCCCGGGCCCTGACCCTGTTCATCGGCAACGTGCAGGCGGCCCGCGAAGGCCGGCGGGTGCTGCCGGGTCAGCAGGACTACAACCGGATCTGGCGCGGGGAGGGGCGCGCTCCCGAACACCAACTGGCCCGGCAGGTGCTGGCGGAGCTGGATCGGCGCGAATGGTTCGCCGCGGTGGACGTGCACAACAACACCGGCAAGAACCCCCATTACGCCTGTGTCAACCGGCTCGAGAACCGCTTCCTGCACCTGGCCCGGCTGTTCAGCCGCACGGTGGTGTACTTCATCCGTCCCGACACGGTGCTGTCGCTGGCCATGGCCAGCCGCTGCCCGGCGGTCACCGTCGAATGCGGCCAGCCGGGGCAGGCCCGTGGCGTGGCCCACGTGAGCGAGTTTCTCGAGGCCTGCCTGCACCTGGATCACTTCCCCGAACACCCCCTCACGCACCGCGACGTGGATCTCTTCCACACCGTGGCGACGGTGAAGATCCCGCCTTCGGTGCGTTTCGGCTTCGGCGATCGGGAAGGGGTGGATCTGTGCCTGCTGCCGGACATCGATCGCTTCAACTTCACCGAGCTGCCGGCCGGCACCGCCTTCGGCCGGGTACTGCGCAACGATCTGCAACCCTTCACGGTGACCGACGAGGCCGGCCGGGAAGTGTTTCCCCGCTTCTTCGACATCAATGCCGGCTGGATCCAGACCCGCACGCCGGTGATGCCCTCCATGCTCACCCTGGATCGGGAAGTGATCCGGCAGGACTGTCTGTGCTACCTCATGGAACGCCTGCCGCTGCCGGAGTGAAGCCGGTGCGCCGGCGGCCGATAACGAAGAGGGACCATCGATGGAAGCGCTGCTTCAATTCACGATCATGTGTCGCATGTCGATCCGGTCGGCGGGCTCTGTGCTTGCCACCCCAGCCGTCCGGGAATCCGGAATGGCCTTTACGGCATCTGGCCGACAGACATTCGGTGTATGATCGCCACGGCAAGCCCTTCGCATACGCAAAGAGAGAAACCATGACTGCAGAACGCCGCCTCGCGGGATACAGCCTCATCGCCGGTCTGTTGCTGGCCGCGCTGCCGGCTCGCAGTGAGCCCCTTGCGGAACTCAACAACCGGGCGGTGGCCGCGGCGCGCGCCGGCCAGCTCAAGGAGGCCTACCGCCTGCTGCAGGAGGCCATCGCCAGCGATCCGCGCTTCGCGGTGGTGCAGGGCAATCTGGCCCGGGTGGTCGAGGAGATCTCCCGCCGCGATTACGGCAAGGCCCTCGAGGTGGACGCCGCCCCGCGGGAGCTGGCCCTGAAGACCCTCGAGCCCCTTGCGGAGGCGCCTGCCGGCGCGCCGTCGGCCGGCCCCGATCCGGCCATCCTGACCCTGCTGGCCGACTGGTCCGGCGCGTGGTCGGCGCAGGACGTGGCGGCCTACCTGAACTGCTATGCCGACGACTTCCAGCCCCCCAACGGGCTGGATCGTTCCGCCTGGGAAGCCCTGCGGCGCGAACGCCTGCGCCGCCCCCGCTGGGTGCAGGTGCGGATCGGGAACGTGCGGGTGGTGGCCGACGAGGGCGACACGGTGCGGGTGCGCTTCGATCAGGACTACCGTTCCGATCGCTACCGGGATCGCACCCGCAAGGAGCTGACCCTGGTGCGCACCCCCGAGGGCTGGCGGATCCGGGCGGAGCGGAGCCTGTAGGATGCGTTGGCTGTTCCTGGCATGCTGCGCGCTGCTCGTGGCCGGGCCGGTCCTGGCCGACGAGACGCCGCTGCGTCTGGCGCGACTCGAGGCGGGCGCGCCGATTGCGCCGACCTCCGACAATGCCCGCATCGAGGCGGTGCTGGCCCGCCTGACGGACCGCCTCAGCCGCCAGCCGAGCGATCCGGAAGCACGGCTGGTGCACAGCGTGCTGCGCTTTCGCAACGGCGACCGGCAGGGCGCCCTGGCCGAACTCGACCGGCTGGTGCAGGATGAGCCCGGCTTCAACCTCGCCTGGCTGGTGCGCGGGGATCTGCGCCTGGCCGCGTTGGAACCGGTGTCTGGCGTGGGGCACAGCCCCCTCAGCCGCCTGTTCCTGGCCCCCGAGCAGCGTGAGCGCCTGGAACGCCTGCGGGAGGAGGCTCGCCTGCGCCTGGCCGGGATCGGCTTCGACGGCTGGCGCGGACGGCTGCCCGACGCCATCCTCGCCCTCGGCGAGTCGGTGGATAACGCCCTGCTGGTGGACAAGCGCCTGCACCGCCTGTTCGTCTACGGCCGCGACGCCGACGGCCGTCTGCGGAGGCAGGCCGACTACTACGTGAGTACCGGCAAGCTCGACGGCGACAAGCGCAAGGTCGGCGATCTGCGCACGCCCGAGGGCGTCTATTTCATCACCTCCCACATCCCCTCCGAGAAACTGCCGGACAAGTACGGGATCGGCGCCTTTCCCGTGAACTACCCCAACGAACTGGATCGGCGGCTGGGCAAGACCGGCTACGGGATCTGGCTGCACGGCACCGAGAGCCGCTACTACAGCCGCCCGCCCCGTGACAGCGAAGGCTGCATGGTGCTCACCAATCGCGACCTGCAGCGCCTGCAGGGGGAACTGGCGCCGGGCCAGACGCCGGTGGTGATCAGCCCCGGCGTGGACTGGCTGACGCCGGCCGAATGGCGCACCCGGCGGCAGGAACTGTTCGCCGCCATCGACGCCTGGCGGCGGGACTGGGAAAGCCTGAACCTCGAGCGTTACCTCGCCCACTATGCCGAGGATTTCTGGGCCCCCGGCTTCGACCTCGCCGGCTGGCAACGGCGCAAGCGCCAGGTATTCGCCGGCAAGACCTTCCAGACGATCCGCATCGAGGATCTCACCCTGCTCGCCTACCCCCGCCGCAACCCCGATGCCCCGGCGGTCGTCGTCGCCCGCTTCACCCAGGACTACCGCTCCAACAACTACCAGAGCCGCGTGCGCAAGCGCCTCTATCTCAAGCGCATCAATGGCCGCTGGAAGATCTGGTACGAGGGGCGTTGAGGCGCACAGGAAAAATCCAGCGCAAAGGCGCAGCGCACGCAAAGCAGGAACCGGTTTGTTCGTGGGTCGGCCTTCAAGCTGACAAGGGCCGCCATCACTTGCCGGCAACCCCTTCCCGAATTGCCCCCGGCGGGCGCGCTCTGGGCGACCCCGTTTCCTCCGTGAACGCCGTGTTTCTTGTCGGCCCGCTTGTGGCCGGTACGGTCAATACCGGATGGCGTACCAGGCCAGCCCCAGCACCTCGTGAAGAAAGAGGGCGCTGGTCTGGAAGGCATGGCGGCTGGGCAACAGGCGCAGGAGAAGGGGTTCCTCGTGGTCGAGGGCGTGGCGGTAGCCGGTGGGGGCGGGGATGACGGTGAAGCCGGCCTGCTCGAAGGCGCGCCGGCTGCGGGGCATGTGCCAGGCGTGGGTGACGAGGTAGATCCGCGTGTGGCCCGCGGCGGACAGAAGGCGGTAACTGTTGATGGCGTTCTCCTGGCTGTTGCGGGATTCGCCCTCCACCCAGCGCACGGGCACGTGAAAATCGTTCTCCAGCGTCTCGCGCAGCAGTTCGGCCTCGGCGGGGCGCGCGCCGCCGAAGACCTTCCCGCCGGTGACCAGGATCGGCAGCCGGGTCTGGCGATGCAGGAAGGCGGCATAGCGGGCCCGTTCCAGGGTCCAGCGGCTGACCACGTCGCGTCCGCCGTATTCGGGCGCGGCCGGGGTGCGCCCGCCGCACATCACCACGATGGCCCCGGCCCGGGGCGGGCGCAGATCGGCCGCGGTCAGCGCCGGCGCGGTTTCCAGCAGGCCGATGGCGAAGTCGGCCACCAGCGGGGTGCTGGCCAGCCACAGCAGGGCGAACCCGGCGAAGGCCAGGAACCGACCGGCGAGATCGTGGCGCCGCGCCAGCAGCCAGCCACCGAGCAGCAGCACGATGATCAGTCCCGGCGGCAGCAGCAGGGTGGCGATCAGCTTGGTGAGAGTGATGTCCATGGCAGATTCAGGGACGAGTGGCGAGGATCGTAGGCCGGCTCAAGCGCAGCGGAGCCGGCATGGACGGGGTCGCGGTGTTCGCCGGCTCCGCTGCGCTTGAGCCGGCCTACGCGGGGGCATTGCTCCGTGTTCCCTTCCACCGCGGTTTCAGCTCACCCGCTCCCCCGCGGCCTGCAGATCGGCATGGTAGGAGGAGCGGACCATGGGGCCGCTGGCCACGTTGTCGAAGCCCAGTTCGTAGCCGATCCGTTCCAGCTCGGCGAAGGCCTCGGGGGTGACGTAGCGGCGCACCGGCAGGTGATGGCGGCTCGGCTGCAGGTACTGGCCGAGGGTGAGCATGTTGCAGCCGTGGGCGCGCAGATCGCGCATCACTTCGATCACTTCCTCGTCGGTCTCGCCGAGGCCGAGCATCAGGCCCGACTTGGTGGGCACGTCCGGATGCCGTTCGCCGAAGCGGCGCAGCAGGGCCAGCGAGCCGGCGTAGTCGGCGCCGGGGCGCGAGGCCCGGTAGAGCCGGGGCACCGTTTCCAGGTTGTGGTTGAACACGTCCGGCGGCGTCTCGGCGAGGATGTCCAGCGCCCGGTCCACGCGGCCCCGGAAGTCGGGCACCAGGATCTCGATGCCGGTGTCGGGGCTGGTTTCGCGCACGGCGCGGATGCAGGCGGCGTAATGGGCGGCGCCGCCGTCGCGCAGATCGTCCCGATCCACCGAGGTGATCACCACGTAGCGCAGGCCCATGGCGGCGATGGTCTCGGCGAGGTTGGCCGGTTCGTTCGGGTCGGGCGGGGCGGGGCGGCCGTGGGCCACGTCGCAGAAGGGGCAGCGGCGGGTGCAGACGTCGCCCAGGATCATGAAGGTGGCGGTGCCGTGGCGGAAACATTCGCCGATGTTGGGGCAGGCCGCCTCCTCGCAGACGGTGTGCAGGTTGCGCTCGCGCAGGATCCCCTTCAGCCGCCCCACCTCGGGGTGGTTCGGGGCTTTCGCCCGGATCCAGCGCGGCTTGGGCAGCGGCGTCTCCGGCTGCACGATCTTCACCGGGATGCGCGCGGTCTTGGAGGCGCCCTTGAGGGGATTGGGCGCGCGGGGGCGGTCGTCAGGCGGAGCGGGTTTCGACATGGGGCAGGCGATCTTCGGCGGGCAGGGGCGCATTGTAGCCCAGAAGCGCCTGCAGGTGCGTGGCCAGCGCCTCGCCCAGGGCGGCCGGGTCGGCCGCGATGCCGAGATCCCGGGTGCGGGTCACGGCCATGCCCGGATAACCGCAGGGGTTGATGCGCGAGAAGGGCGCCAGGTCCAGGTCCACGTTCAGGGCCAGGCCGTGGTAACTGCGCCCGCGCCGCACCCGCAGGCCGAGGGCGGCGATCTTGGCCCCGGCCACGTACACGCCCGGAGCGTCCTCGCGGCCCTCGGCGGCGATGCCGTGCGCCGCCAGCAAATCGATGACGGCCTGTTCCATGCGCCGCACCAGTTCGCGCACCCCGATCTTCAGCCGGTTCAGATCCAGCAGCGGATAGAGCACGATCTGCCCCGGCCCGTGATAGGTCACCTGCCCGCCCCGATCCACGTTCACCACCGGAATGTCGCCGGGGGCGAGCAGGTGTTTCGGTTTGGCATTGAGGCCCAGGGTGAACACCGGTGGATGCTCCACCAGCCACAGCTCGTCGGCGGTGGTCTCGTCCCGCGCTGCGGTGAAGGCCTGCATGGCGCGCCACACCGGCTCATATGCCAGCATGCCCAGCCGCCGAAGCCGGATGACCCGTTCCGTCTCGTCCTTCGCCACGCGTCCCTCGGCCCTCAATAGGGGGTGCCGTCCTTGTGCAGGAAGCGCCAGTGGCCGTCGGCGTCCATCTCCGCCAGCAGATCCTCGTCGGGATAGACGACCCGGTCGCCGCGCGTGCGATCGCCGATTTCCAGATAGACCACCTCACGATCGGAGCGGTTGACCAGTTGCGCGGCCACCCCCGAGCCGGCCGGCAGGCCATGGCAGTCACCCGGCCCCAGCTCGTGGGGCACGCCGTCGAGCAGCAGGGTGGCGGTGCCCGAAAGGATGTAGACGATCTCGTCCTGCTTCGCATGATGATGGGCCAGGGCCGAGACGGCGCCGGGGGCGAGGGTGGTGTGGTTGATGCCGAAGTTCGTCAGGCCGAAGTGATCGCCCAGCTTGCGCTTGGTGCGCCCGGCGGTGCGCCCGGCGAATTCCGGCGGATAGAGGCTGCCGGAAGAAGGGGTGACCGCCTCGGCGGCGATGGGGGGCTTCACGGACATGGCGGTCTCCTTTTCAGAGCGTCATCACCACGCTTTCGTGGGCGTTCAGTGCCAGGTAGATGGCGTCGAGCTGTTCGCGGCTGGTGGCGTTGACGGTGAGGGTGATGGCCTGGTAGTTGCCCTTGTCGCTGGCGCGGGTGCGCACGTCCTCCTCGGCGAGATCGGGCGCGTGTTCGCGCACCAGGGCCACGATCTCGGCTTCGAGATCGGCGTGGGCGCGGCCCATCACCTTGATGGGGAAGCGGCAGGGAAATTCGAGCAGGGACGGGTCGGTCATGTCTTGCGGTTTGTCCATCCTGCATTGATGGTGGCCGGGAACCGCGGATTCAAGCACCGCGCCGCAGATCCTCCACGAAGCGCCGGTAGTGGCCGATCATCGTGTGCCAGCGCGGCCCGGGCCGTCCTTCGCCCACGGCGAGATCGTCCAGGCGGGTGACCGGCAGGATTTCCCGGGTCGAGCTGGTGAGCCAGATCTCCTGCGCGCGGCGCAGTTCGACTTCGGGGATCGGCCGTTCCTCGCATTCCAGGGCGTGTTCCATGGCCAGTTCCACCACCAGATCGCGGGTGATGCCGGGCAGCAGGCAGTCGCCCTTGGGCGGGGTGACGATGACCCCCTCGCTGACGATGAAGACGTTGCTGGCCGCGCCTTCGGTCACCTCGCTCTGGCGCAGCAGGATGGCCTCGGCGGCGCCCTGTTCGACGGCCTGCTGGCGCAGCAGGATGTTGGGCAGCAGGGAGATGCTCTTGATGTGACAGTATTCCCAGCGGATGTCGTTCAGGGTGACGGCGGTCACGCCCTCGCGCAGATCGGCCTCGGGCACCGGCCGGAAGGGATTGCTCATCAGGAACACGGTGGGCCGGCCGCCCTCGGGAAAGCGGTGATCCCGGGGCGCGATGCCGCGGGTCACCTGCAGGTAGACGGACTGATCGCCGCCGCCGTTGCGTTCGATCAGCTCGGCGATCAGGCCCTGCCATTCCTCTTCGGTGTGCGGATCGGCGATGCGCACCGCGGCCAGGCTGTTGGCCAGGCGCTGCAGATGATGGGCGAGCCGGAAGGGCTTGCCGGCGTAGACCGGGATCACCTCGTACACGCCGTCGCCGAAGATGAAGCCCCGGTCCAGCACCGGCACGCAGGCCTCGGCCAGCGGCAGGAAGCGGCCGTTGAGCCAGGCGATGGACAGGGGCTCGGCCATTACTCGAACAGCAGCAGGGCGCTGTCCACCAGCATGCGCCACAGCCCGCCTTCCGGCACGTCTTCCAGGGCGACCAGCGGTTTTTTGGCGATGACCCTGTCGCCCAGCCGGATGACCACCTCGCCGTGGGGCTCGCCCTTGCGCGCCGGGGCCATCAGTTGGGTGTCCACGCTCATGCTGGCCTTGACCTGCTTGCGCTGGCCGCGGGGAATGGTGATCCACAGATCTTCGGCCAGACCCAGGGGCAGCATCTCCTTCTCGCCCTTCCAGATCCGCATCTCGGTCAGGGGTTCGTCGGCCCGGTGCAGGAGGAAGGTTTCATAGAAGCGGAAACCGTAGTTGAGCAGCTTGCGGCTGGCGGTGGCCCGGGCCTTGTCGGAGGCGGTGCCGAGCACCACCGAGATCAGGCGCATGGCGTTCTGTTTTGCCGAGGCCACCAGGCAATAGCCGGCCGATTCGGTGTGGCCGGTCTTGATGCCGTCCACCCGTTCGTCGATCCACAACAGGCGGTTGCGGTTGAACTGGCGGATGTTGTTCCAGGTGTATTCCTTCTCCTTGTACAAGCCGTAATGTTCGGGAAAGTCGCGGATCAGGGCCGCGGCCAGGCGGGCCAGATCCCGGGCGGTGGTGTAGTGATCGGGATGCGGCCAGCCGGTGGCGTTGGCGAAATGGGTGTGAGTCATGCCCAGGCGCCGGGCGTACAGGTTCATGAGATCCACGAAGGCGTCTTCGCTGCCGGCCACGTGTTCGGCCAGGGCCACGCTGGCGTCGTTGCCCGACTGGATCACCATGCCCTTGAGCAGTTCGTGCAGGGGCACGCGCTTGCCCACCTCGATGAACATCTTCGAGCCCTGCATGCGCCAGGCCTTCTCGCTCACCGGCACTTCGTCGTCCTCGCCGACGGTGCCCTTCTCGATTTCGCTGAGCACCACGTAGGCGGTCATCATCTTGGTCAGGCTGGCCGGTTCCACGCGCTCGTCGGCATTGCGCTCGGCCAGCACCTGGCCGGAATGGTAGTCGGTGAGCAGCCAGGCCTTGGCCGCGAGGGCCGGCGGCTTGGGCACGAGCCCCGGGGCGGCGGTGGCCAGGGCGGGCAGCAAGAGCAGGAAGAGAAGCGGCGGGAACAGTCGGGCGATTTTCATGGGGCTATTGTAACCGCTGGTTCGCGAAAAAGTCTGCCGGCGGTCGCAAAAAAGGGGAAGGCGCGCGGCGCCTTCGCCGCGACAGGACGCGATTCAATCGATCACCACCTGCGGCGCGTCGAAGCCCTGGCGGATCAGGCGCTCGGCCAGGCGGTCGGCTTCCTCGACGCTGTTCAGTGGGCCGATGCGCACGCGGTAGAAGGGGCTGCGCTTGTGCCCGGCGCGCTGAATGTGAATCGGGCCGATGCCGGCCAGGCGCCGGCGCAGGTTTTCCGCGTTGGTGCGGCTGCTGAAGGCGCCGACCTGCAGATAGAGACCGTAGCGCACGGAGACGGGATGATCTGCGGCATCGGGAGGGGAGGGGGCGCGGTGCCAGCTGCGGGGATCGATGGCGCGCACTTCCACCAGCCCGGTGCCGGTCTCCACGATGCCGAGTTTCTTCGCCGCGGCCCAGGAGAGATCGATCAGGCGGTTGGGATGAAAGGGCCCGCGATCGTTGACCCGCACCACCACCTTGCGGCCGTTGCGCAGGTTGGTCACCTCCACGTAGGTGGGCAGGGGCAGGCGGGTGTGGGCGGCGGTCATGCCGTACATGTCGTAGGTTTCGCCGCTGGAGGTGCGGTGGCCGTGGAACTTGCGGCCGTACCAGGAGGCGATGCCCCGTTCCACGTAGCCGCTGGCATCGTCCATCACCCGGTAGGTGCGGCCGTTGACCGTATAGCGTCTGGGGTTGCCGTAACGGCTGTGCGGTTCGACGCGGGGCACCGCGTCGGGGATGCGGCTCACGTCGCGGGCGGTCGGCGGCGCGCTGTCGTGTCGCTGGCTGTAACGCGCGCCCGCGCAGGCGGCGAGACTCGCGACGCAAAGCAGCAGGGCGAGACGGTGAACGGCCGTTGACATGAAGACGGTGGACACGATGAATCGGATACTCCGTAATGGCTGCGGCTGAAACGGCGGCTCCGCTGCGCTTGAGCCGGCCTACGAATTTGGTCCCCTCAGATAATGCCGTCGGATCTCCCGGCTCAACTGATACACGGCCATGGCATACAGGGCGCTGCGGTTGTAACGGCTGATCACGTAGAAGTTGTGCCACACCACCCAGTGCTCGGGACCGTCCGCGCCGTCCAGTTCGATGAGAGCGCCCTTGAGGTGCGGAGGCAGGCCCTGGGGCAGCACCACGCCCAGGGCCAGCAGATCGTCCTGGCTGTAATGGGGCGCGAGGTTGCCGTCGATCAGTTCCCGCCAGCGCTTGCCGTGCACCCGTACCCTGTGAGCGATCGGTTCGCCCGGATGCCAGCGATGGCGGTAGAAATAGTTGGCCACCGAGCCGATGGCGTCGGCCGGATCGTTCCACAGATCCCGCTTGCCGTCACCATTGAAGTCCACCGCATAATGACGGAAGGAGCTGGGCATGAACTGGGGCAGGCCCATGGCACCGGCGTAGGAGCCGAGCTGCCCTTGCGGCGGGAGTTTTTCCTCGCGGGTCATGAGCAGGTATTCCTTCAGCTCCTTGCGGAAGAACCCGGCGCGGGGCGGATAGGCGAAGGCCAGGGTGGAGAGGGCCTCGAGCACGCGAAAGCGGCCGGCGTGGCGGCCATAGCGGGTCTCCACGCCGATGATGGCGACGATGATCTCTTCGGGGACGCCGTAGGTTTCCCGGGCCCGGGCCAGCAGATCGGCATGCTCGCGCCAGAAGCGCACGCCACCGTCGAGGCGATCGGGGGTGAGGAAGATGGGCCGGTATTCCTTCCAGGGCTTGCTCTCGGCGGGCCGCGAAATGGCGTCGAGAATCGACTGGTGCAGTTTCACGCCGGCAAACAGGGTTTGCAGTTGCCGGCGATCGAAATCGTGCTGGCGGACCATCTCGTCGATGAAGGCGCGCAGGGCTACCGGATCGGGCGCAGGGCGGGCCAGGGCCGAAAGGGGCAGGCACAGGCAGGCGAGCAGGAGCGGGAAAAACTTCATGTCGCGTCCGGGGATCAGGTGGCGATGAGCTTGCGGTGGGTCTGGATGGACATAAGCATACCGAAGGCGGCCATCAAGGTCACGATGGAAGTGCCGCCATAGCTGATCAGCGGCAGCGGCACGCCGACCACCGGGAGCAGGCCGCTGACCATGCCGATGTTCACGAACAGATAGACGAAGAAGGTCAGGGTGAGGCTGCCGGCCAGCAGCCGGCTGTAGGTATCCTGGGCCTGGGCGGCGATGTACAGGCCGCGGCCGATGACGAGCAGATACAGGGTCAGCAGCAGCATGGCGCCCAGGAAGCCGAATTCCTCCGAGAACACGGCGAAGATGAAGTCGGTGGAGCGTTCGGGCAGGAAGTCCAGGTGGGACTGGGTGCCGTTGAGCCAGCCCTTGCCGTAGGCCCCCCCCGAGCCGATGGCGATGGTGGACTGGATGATGTGGTAGCCGGCGCCCAGGGGATCGTTCTCGGGGTTGAGGAAGGTCAGCACCCGGCGGCGCTGATAGTCGTGCAACAGATAGTGCCAGACCACCGGGGCGGCGGCGGAAAGGGTCAGGAACACGCCCAGCACCACGCGCCAGCGCAGGCCGGCCAACAGCAACACGAACAGACCGGAGCTGGCGATCAGCAGGGCGGTGCCGAGATCCGGCTGCTTGGCCACCAGCAGGGTGGGGAACAGCAGGATCCCGGTGGCCAGCAGCAGGCGCCGGCGGGTCGGCGGCAGGCCCGACTCGGAGAGGGTCCAGGCCACCATCATGGGCACCGCCAGTTTCATGATCTCCGAAGGCTGGAAACGGAACAGCCCCAGATCCAGCCAGCGCTGGGCGCCCTTGCCCACGTCGCCGATGACCAGCACCGCGATCAGCATCGCCAGGCCCACGCCGTACAGCCACGGCGACCAGAAGCGCAGGGTATAGGGATCGAACTGGGCGATGGCCAGCATCACGCCGAAGGCCAGCAGCAGGCGCAGGCCCTGGGCGATGACCTTGTCGGGATTCTGATCGGCGGCGCTGTAGAGCACGAACAGGCCCAGCCCAACCAGGATCAGCAGGCTCAGCAGCAGCGGCAGGTCGATGTGCATCTGCCGCAGCAGGCGCCGGCCCATGCCCAGGCGGTTGTCGTCGGTATAGGCCGGCGGATCGAGCAGGCTCATTCGCTTCTCCCCTGGCGCTGCATCCAGGCGTCGATCAGCTTGCGCGCGATGGGCGCCGCAGCCGAGCCGCCGTGGCCGCCGTTCTCCACGACCACCGCCACCGCGATGGTGGGTTTCTCCACCGGCGCGAAGGCGATGAACAGGGCGTGGTCGCGGAGTTTCCGGTGCACTTCTTCCTCCTTGTATTCCTCGTCCTGCTTGATGCCGAAGACCTGGGCGGTGCCGGTCTTGCCGGCCAGGGTGTAGGTCAGTCCCCGGGCGATGCGGCGTGCAGTGCCATGGGGGCTGTTGACGACCTGGCGCATGGCGTCGATGATCGTATCCCAGTCGCTGCGGCGCACGATGGGCACCGGCGCCTGGGGCAGGGGCGCCACCGCTTGTCGCTCGGCGTTGTCCGGATCCTGGATGGCCATCACCATGCGCGGGGTCATGCGCTGGCCGTGGTTGGCCAGGGTGGCGGTGATGGTGGCCAGTTGCAGCGGCGTGGTGAGCATGAAGCCCTGGCCGATGCCGGCGATCAGGGTCTCGCCCGGATACCAGACGGTGCGATAGGTGCGCCGTTTCCAGCTTGATGAGGGCAGCAGGCCCGACAGTTCCCCGCGAATGTCGATGCCCGTGCGCTTGCCGAGACCGAAGCGGGCCAGGTAGTCGTGGATGCGGTCGATGCCCAGACGCATGGCCAGATCGTAGAAGTACACGTCGCAGGACTCGACGATGGCCTTGGTCAGATCGGTCTCGCCGTGACCGGTCTTCTTCCAGTCCCGGTAGCGGCGCGGATCGTTCTTGAGCATGAACCAGCCGGGACAGTTGAGCGGTTCGTCGGCGCGAATTTCATCCAGTTCCAGGCCGGCCAGGCCGATGAAGGGCTTGATGGTGGAGCCGGGCGGATACTGCCCGCGCAGGGCGCGGTTGAACAGCGGCCGTTCCGGCGATTCACGCAGCTGCTTGAAGGTGAGGGTGTCGAGGCCGTTGACGAACAGGTTGGGATCGTAGGTGGGCATGCTCACCAGCGCCAGCACCCCGCCATTGCGGGGATCGATGGCCACCAGCGCCCCGTTGCGCTCGCCGAAGGCCTGCTCGGCCACCCGCTGCAGGCGCACGTCCAGGTTCAGGTAGAGGTTGCGCCCCGGCTCGGGCAGGGTGCGTTCCAGCACCTTCAGGGTACGGCCCTGGGCGTTGGTCTCCACCTGCTGGAAACCCACGTGACCGTGCAGCAGTTCCTCGTAGGCCCGCTCGATGCCCACCTTGCCGATGTGGCTGGTGCCCAGATAGTCGGAGGTGTCGAGGCGTTGCAGTTCCCGCTCGTTGATCCGGCCCACGTAGCCGATGGCATGGGCGGCCAGCTTGCCGAGGGGATAGTGGCGGGTCAGCTCGGCGCGGATCTGCACGCCCGGCAGGCGATACTGGTTGACCGCCAGGCGCGCCACTTCCGCGTCGCTGAGCCGAAAGCGCAGGGGCACGCCCTCGAAGCGCCGCTTCTTCCTGCGGTTGCGATGGAAGCGCAGCACGTCCTCGTCGCTGAGGGCGACCAGTTTCGCCAGTTCGTCGAGGGTTTTCGCCAGGTCGTCGATGTGCTCCGGCACCAGCTCCAGGGTGAAGCTCGGCAGATTCTGGGCCAGCAGCACGCCGTTGCGATCGTAGATGAGGCCGCGGGTGGGCGGGATGGGCAGCACGTTGACGCGGTTGTTCTCCGACAGGGTCGCGTAGTGATCCTGGTTGACGATCTGCAGCCAGAACAGGCGCGCCACCAGCCCCAGGACCAGCACGCCGATCATCACCATCGCCACCACCAGGCGCTGCTGGAAGATGTGACTTTCGCGGAGATGATCCTTGAGCGCGAGTCCGGCAAGCTGGCCCATGACGTCAGGCAACCTGGTGACGGCGGCGGAGATGGCGCAGATAGAGATACACGGCCGGCCAGACCAGGCCACTGGTGAGCGCCGGCGCGATCACCGCCCACAGCCCCGGCGACTGGCCAATGAGCCCCTTGATCCAGATCACCACCAGCCCCTGCAGCATCACCAGCACGAACACGCTGACCCCCTGCTGCCAGAGGGGAAAGACCCGCAGGCGCTGGTGCAGGTGCAGGGTGAGGAAGGCCACCAGCGCCAGGGCCAGGGCATACTGGCCGAGCAGGGTGTCGCGCAGCACGTCCAGCAGCAGGCCGGTGATCCAGCCGATGGCCACGCCCACCCGCGCCGGCATGGCCATGGCCCAGTAGATCAGGGTCAGGGTCACCCACTCGGGCCGATAGATTTCCAGCGCCCCCGGCAGGGGCAGGATGGCCAGGGCGAAAGCGCCGATGAAGGTCAGCGCGATCACGCCGCCGCCCTGATGGCGAGTCAGGCTCATCCCTCGTCCTCCGGCTTGCCAAAGGCGCAGGGATTGCCCGGCCGCTCGCTCAGGCCCGGCCACACCAGCAGCACTTCGCGGCTGCGGGTCAGGCGGGCGGACGGGGCCACCACGATATGGGCGAAGGGCAGGCGTGGATTGACCTCCACGCGAATCACCTTGCCCACCGGATAGCCGGCGGGGAACACGCAGCCCAGGCCCGAGGTGACCAGCAGATCGCCTTCCCGCACGTCGGCGTTGTTGGGCAGGTGCAACAGTTCCAGGTGATCCTCGGTGCCGCTGCCCACGGCGATGGCCCGCAGGCCGTTGCGGGCCACCTGCACCGGCAGGGCGTGATTGGGATCGGTGATCAGCATCGCGGTGCTGGACCAGGGGTTGACGTGGATCAGCTTGCCCATCACGCCGTCGGCATCGACCAGGGGCTGGCCGGGATACAGGGTGTCGTCGCGGCTGCCCTTGTTGATGACCACCGCCTTCCGATAGGGATCGAGATCCACCGCCAGCAACTCGGCGATCAGTACCCGGTCGCCCACCCGCTTGGCCGACTGCAGCAGTTCCCGCAACTGGCGGTTCTCGGTTTCGATGAAGGTCAGCTTCTGGAGCTGGCTGCGCAGGGCGGCGTTTTCGCGGCGCAGGGCTTCGTTCTCTTCCTGCAGGTGTTCGCGGCTGGTGAAGCTGTCGCCGGCCCAGTCGAGCAACTGGGCGGGAATGTTCACGGCGTACTGCAACGGATAGACCAGCACCGCCAGCCCGCCCCGCACTTGGCGGATGGCGTCGGTGCGCTGGTCGAGGGTCATGAGGGTGATCGACAGGGCAGCCAGCAGCAGCAGGCGGGTGCCGATCGAGGGGCCCTGGACGAACAGCAGTTTAACGGCGAACCTCCGGGAGCGCAGGGACGAGGGACGCGGGACGACGCCTGCATGGATGCAGGCGGTAGAGCGACGCAGGACGCCCAAGCCGAGGGGCGACGAGCGGAATCGCCTTGTCCCGTTTCATGGGACCGACGGGAGCGGGGTTCGTTCCGGCGAGGCGGTCATTCCACGCTGAACAGGTCGCCGCCGTGTTCATCGATCATCTCCAGGGCGCGGCCGCCGCCGCGGGCCACGCAGGTCAGGGGATCCTCGGCGATCAGCACCGGCAGGCCGGTCTCCTCCATCAGCAGGCGGTCCAGATCGTTGAGCAGGGCGCCGCCGCCGGTGAGCACCATGCCGCGCTCGGCGATGTCGGCGGCCAGTTCCGGCGGGGTCTGTTCCAGGGCGGTCTTCACCGCGCTGACGATGCCCGACAGGGGTTCCTGCAGGGCCTCGAGGATCTCGTTGCTGTTGAGAGTGAAGCTGCGGGGCACGCCCTCGGCCAGGTTGCGGCCGCGCACCTCCAGTTCGCGCACCTCGTTGCCGGGGTAGGCGGTGCCGATCTCGTGCTTGATGCGCTCGGCGGTGGATTCGCCGATCAGGCTGCCGTAGTTGCGGCGCACGTAGTTGATGATGGCCTCGTCGAAGCGATCGCCGCCGATCCGCACCGAGGCCGAATAGACGATGCCCGACAGGGAGATCACCGCCACCTCGGTGGTGCCGCCGCCGATGTCGAGCACCATGGAGCCGGAGGCCTCGGCGATGGGCATGCCGGCGCCGATGGCCGCGGCCATCGGCTCCTCGATGAGATACACGTCGCGGGCGCCGGCGCCGGCGGCCGATTCGCGGATCGCCCGGCGTTCCACCTGGGTGGAGCCGCAGGGCACGCAGATCAGCACCCGGGGGCTGGGACGGAAGAAGCGCGCTTCGTGCACCTTGCGGATGAAGTGCTGGAGCATCTTCTCGGTGACCGTGAAGTCGGCGATCACGCCGTCCTTCATGGGCCGGATGGCGACGATGTTGCCCGGGGTGCGACCGAGCATGCGCTTGGCCTCCATGCCCACCGCGGCGATGCTCTTGGGCCCGCCGGGGCCCCGCTCCTGGCGAATGGCCACCACCGAGGGCTCGTTGAGGACGATGCCCTTGCCGCGGACGTAAATCAGGGTGTTGGCGGTGCCGAGATCGATGGAAATGTCGTTGGAGAACAGTCCCCGCAAGCTTGAAAGCATAGGTTTGTCGTCTTGTGGTGAATGGGCCGATGGTCGGGGGTGGCGGCGTATCGCCGGTGCCGCCGTGCATGCGTGGCGCCCGCGGGCGCGCCGTGCCGGACCGGATGCGCCGGTCAAACACCCACTGTAATAAAAGAATGGGGCTTTGGGCAAGCTGTCAACTGTGATAACGTACCCAATTTTCCAACCCGGAGCGCAGAAATCCGATGTCGCTGGACAAGCACGAGGTCGAACGCATCGCCCACCTCGCCCGCCTGGAGATCGATCCGGCCGCGGTGCCCGAGTATGCCAGAAATCTGTCCAACATTCTGGACCTGGTCGATCAGCTCGACGCGGCCGACACCGAGGGCGTCGAGCCCATGGCCCACCCCCTCGAGGCCCGGCAGCGGCTGCGCGAGGACGTGGTCACCGAAACCGACCAGCGCGAGCGTTTCCAGGCCATCGCCCCCCAGGTGGAGGACGGCCTCTATCTGGTGCCCCGGGTCATCGAATAGACCCGCAGCCGGAATCCCCGAATCATGCATGACAAGAACCTGACCGAACTGGCGGCCGGCCTGCGCGCCGGCGACTTCTCCAGCGAGGAGCTGACCCGCGCCTGCCTGGAGCGCATCGCCGCCCATGACGGCGAGCTCAACAGCTTCATCACCGTGGACGAGGAGCGGGCCCTGGAACAGGCCCAGGCCGCCGACCGCAGGCTGGCCGCCGGCGAGGCCGGCCCGCTCACCGGCATTCCGGTGGCGCAGAAGGACATCTTCTGCACCGACGGCGTGCTCACCACCTGCGCCTCGCGCATGCTGGAGAACTTCGTGGCGCCCTACAGCGCCACGGTGGTGGAGAAGTTCGATGCCGCCGGCGCGGTGATGATCGGCAAGACCAACATGGACGAGTTCGCCATGGGCTCGTCCAACGAAACCAGTTACTACGGTCCGGTGCGCAATCCCTGGAACCCGGACACGGTGCCGGGCGGCTCCTCCGGCGGTTCGGCCGCGGCGGTGGCCGCGCGCCTGGTGCCGGCGGCCACCGGCACCGACACCGGCGGCTCGATCCGCCAGCCGGCGGCCCTGTGCGGCGTCACCGGCCTCAAGCCCACCTACGGCCGGGTCTCGCGCTGGGGCATGATCGCCTTCGCCTCGAGCCTCGACCAGGGCGGTCCCATCGCCCGCAGCGCCGAGGACGCGGCCCTGCTGCTGGGCGTGATGGCCGGCTTCGACGAGCGGGACTCCACCGCCATCGACCGGCCGGTGCCCGACTACACGGCCACCCTGGACGACGATATCCGGGGCTTGAAGATCGGCCTGCCGAAGGAATACTTCGGCGAAGGGCTGGAGGCGGGCGTGGCCCGTGCGGTGGAGGCGGCGCTCGACGAATACCGCCGGCTCGGCGCAGAGGTGGTCGAGATCAGCCTGCCCCACACCCACCTGGCGGTGCCGGCCTACTACGTGGTGGCGCCGGCCGAGTGTTCCTCCAACCTGTCGCGCTTCGACGGCGTGCGCTTCGGCCATCGCTGCGAGAACCCCGAGGATCTCGAGGATCTCTACAAACGCTCCCGGGGCGAGGGCTTCGGCGACGAAGTCAAGCGGCGCATCATGATCGGCACCTATGCCCTCTCGGCCGGCTATTACGACGCCTACTATCTCAAGGCCCAGAAGGTACGGCGCCTGATCCGCGACGACTTTGCCCGGGCCTTCGAACAGGTGGACGTGATCATGGGGCCCACCACCCCTTCGCCGGCCTTCCGCCTCGGCGAGAAGACCGACGATCCCATCACCATGTACCTGTCCGACATCTACACCATCGCCGTCAACCTGGCCGGCCTGCCGGGCCTCTCCCTCCCCGCCGGCTTCGTCGACGGCCTGCCCGTGGGGCTGCAGATCATCGGCAACGACTTCGAGGAAGCCCGCCTGCTCAACGTGGCGCACCAATACCAGCAGGTGACCGATCATCACAAATGCATTCCTTCGGGCTTTGAATGAACGGAAAAATCCAACGCAAAGGCGCAAAGACGCAGAGAGCGCGAAGGAAATCATGTCATCCTCTCTGCGTTCTTTGCGCCTTTGCGGCTTTGCGTTGACATTTTCAGGAACATGAATATGGAATGGGAAACCGTCATCGGGCTGGAGATCCATACCCAGCTCGCCACCAGGTCCAAGATCTTCTCCGGCGCCGCCACCGCCTATGGGGCGGCGCCCAACACCCAGGCCTGTGCGGTCGATCTGGGCCTGCCAGGGGTGCTGCCGGTGCTCAACAAGGCGGTGGTGGAGATGGCCATCCGTTTCGGCCTGGCCATCGAGGCGCAGATCGCGCCCCTGTCGGTGTTCGCGCGCAAGAACTACTTCTACCCGGATCTGCCCAAAGGCTACCAGATCAGCCAGTACGAGCTGCCCATCGTCGGGCTCGGCCGGATCACCATCGAGCTGGAGGACGGCCACAGCAAGGTCATCGGCATCACCCGCGCGCACCTCGAGGAGGATGCCGGCAAGTCGCTGCACGAGGACTACCACGGCATGACCGGCATCGATCTCAACCGCGCCGGCACGCCGCTGCTGGAGATCGTCTCCGAGCCGGATCTGCGCTCGCCCGCCGAGGCGGTGGCCTACATGAAGAAGATCCACGCCCTGGTGCGCTATCTCGAGATCTCCGATGGCAACATGCAGGAAGGTTCCTTCCGCTGCGACGCCAACGTCTCGGTGCGGCCGAAGGGTTCCCACGAGTTCGGCACCCGCACCGAGCTGAAGAACATCAATTCCTTCCGCTTCGTGGAGAAGGCCATCGAATACGAGGTGGAACGCCAGATCGAGATCCTCGAGTCGGGCGGCGCCGTGGTCCAGGAGACCCGCCTGTTCGATCCGGACAAGGGCGAGACCCGGCCCATGCGCTCCAAGGAAGAGGCGATGGACTACCGCTACTTCCCCGATCCGGATCTGCTGCCGGTGGAAATCACCCCGGAGATGATCGAGAAAGTGCGCGCCGAAATGCCGGAGTTGCCCGACGCCAAGCGTCAGCGCTTCATGGCCGACCATGGCCTCTCCGAATACGATGCCGGCATCCTCACCGCCTCCCGCGAGCTGGCCGACTACTTCGAGGCCGTGGCGCGGGTGGCCGGCGATGCCAAGCTGGCCGCCAACTGGGTGATGGGTGAACTCACCGGCTATCTCAATCGTGAGAATCTCGAGATCGACCAGGCGAAGGTGAGTGCCGAACGGCTCGGCGGCCTGCTCAAGCGGATCCTCGACAACACCATCTCGGGCAAGATCGCCAAGGAGGTGTTCGAGGCCATGTGGGCGGGGGAAGGCGATGCCGACGAGATCATCGAGCGCCGCGGCCTCAAGCAGATCACCGACACCTCGGCCCTCGAGGCCATGGTGGACGAGGTGATCGCCGCCAACCCCAAACAGGTGGAACAGTTCCGCGCCGGCAAGGAAAAGGTACTGGGCTTCTTCGTCGGCCAGATCATGAAAGCCACCCAGGGCAAGGCCAACCCCGCCCAGGTCAACCAACTGCTGCGCGAGAAACTCAAGGGCAATTAAACAACCGGCCCGATTGGGCCAATACTTTCACTTCGGTATGGCATTTGGCACGCCCCTGAGTCCGGGGAGACGTTTCGTGACGCGCCGTGAATACCTCCCTGTAGGCTCGACGGCCGCGTCCCTGCGGCCGACGGTCACGAAACGTCTCCCCGGACTCAGGGGCTCTGTACCTGTAACAAAGGGATGTCCTGAATTTGCAAAGGCCATTGCGGGTTGACGCACAGTGTAGGAGCGGCGCCCTCGCCGCGACGAACCGGGGCGATCGGAAAGAAACCTGTTGATGCCGCCACACCCTTGTATCTTTTCGCCTGTATCTTTTCTCTGACGTCATGAACGATCTTCTCCAACGCTTCCTTTTCGAGCACGCCGACATCCGCGGTGATCTCGTGCACCTGGACGCCACCTGGCAGGCGGTGCTGGCGAAGCACGACTACGCCCCGCCGGTGCGCGCGCTGCTGGGGCAGGCCATGGCCGCGGCCCTGCTGCTGTCGGCCACGCTGAAGCAGCAGGGCCGGCTGACCATCCAGATCCAGGGCGAGGGGCCGGTTTCCTTTCTGGTGGTGGAGTGCACGGCCGAGCGAACCCTGCGCGGCCTGGCCCATGCCGATGACGATGTCACCACCACCGATTTGCGCGCGCTGGTGGGCCGGGGACGCCTGGCCATCACCCTGGAGCCGGAGGCCGACGGCGAACGCTACCAGAGCATCGTGGAGCTGAGCGGCGCCAGCCTGGCCGAGGCCATCGAGAACTATCTGGATCGGTCCGAGCAGCTCGACACCCGTCTGTGGCTGGCCGTGGACGGCGCCCGGGCCGCCGGGCTGCTGATCCAGAAGCTGCCCGAATCGGGGCGCGTCGGCGACACGGACGCCTGGAACCGGATCGGCCAGCTCTCCGGCACGATTTCCGCGCAGGAACTGCTGGCGCTGCCGGCCCGCGAGATCATCCATCGCCTCTATCACGAGGAAGACGTGCGGGTGTTCGAGCCGGAGCCGGTCTGTTTCCGCTGCAACTGCAGCCGCGAACGGGTGGCCGACATGCTGCGCACCCTCGGTCACGAGGAAGTGCGCGCCATCGTCGCCGACGAGGGCAGCGTGCAGGTGACCTGCGAGTTCTGTCACCACAAGTACGAGTTCGACGCGGTGGACAGCGAACAACTGTTCGCCGCCGATTTTCCGCCCGCGGCACCGCGAACCCGCCAATAAAGGCGTTCCTTCATTTGTGGGAGCGGCGCCCTCGCCGCGATAACGCGGTGGCGGGGCGCCGGGGACGGGTAGCGGGAAAAAGCGTCATGGGGGTTGACAGCAACCCGTCACCCGCGACCGCAATTTCGCAACAGGCCGCGATACCTGACCGGGATTGATCCGGATCAACGTCTGTCCCGATCCGCTTGTTCAAACTGCCACAAACAGGAGGCGCGGTATGCACGACGAACGCAAGGCACACTGGGAGAAGGTCTACCGGGAGAAGGCCGAAGACGAGGTGAGCTGGTTCATCGCCGATCCCGAAACCTCCCTCAGCCTGGTGGAAAGCACCGGCCTCTCCCCGGCCGATCCGATCATCGACGTGGGCGGCGGCGCCTCCCATCTGGTGGATCACCTGCTGGCCCGCGGCTACTCGGATCTGACCGTGCTCGACATTTCTCCCACCGCCCTGGAAACCGCCCGGCGACGGCTCGGCGCCGATGCGGACAAGGTCCGGTGGCTGGAAGCCGACGTCTGCGCGCTGGAAGGCGATGGCCGCTGGCGGCTGTGGCACGATCGGGCCGTGTTCCATTTTCTGGTGAAGGCCGAAGACCGCCGCGCCTATCTCGACAGCCTTGCCCGTCACCTCGACCCCGATGGCCACGTGATCGTGGCCACCTTCTCCTTCGAAGGTCCCCGCGAATGCTCCGGCCTGCCCGTGGAACAGTACGACGCCGACAAGCTCCTCGCCACCTTCGGCTCCGCTTTCGAACTGCTCAACCTGCTCGAGGAGATCCACGTCACCCCGGCCGGCAAGGAACAGGCGTTCAACTATTTCCACCTGCGGCGGCAGGCGTAGGCGCGGCGCCCTCGCTGCGATGCCGCGGTAGCGGGTAGCTGGTGGCGGGTGGCTGGGAAAACCATCAGCGTGTTACCTGCCTCCCGCTACCATCAGGTCGCGGCGAGGGCGCCGCTCCTACTCCATCCGTCACTTGCGTCTTTGCGTTGGATTTTTTCGATCATTCCAGCGCCTCGTACGCTGCCGGCACGAACTGCGGGCTGCAGATGGCGTAGAACACCAGATCCGTCTCCCCGGTGTTGGTGATCCGCTGGCGCGTGCCGGCCGGGATGCGGACCACGTCGCCGGGATTCACCTCGATGGGTGGCAGGTCGCCGATCTCCGCACGGGCGGTTCCGGCGACGATCAGGTAGCGTTCGTCGATGCCCTCCAGCCGGTGCCACGCGGTGGTCACGCCCGGTGCCACCCGTGCACGGGCGATGGAAACGTCCGGATCCGACGGATCATTCGCCACCTCAAGGATGTGGCAGCGTTCGGGAGTCGAGTATTCGAGGGCATCGGAGGCTTTGCGGATTTCCGGGGTCATCGGCTTTGTTCCGGGGGGGTGGAAGGAACACGGAGGTCGCGGAGATGGTTCTTGTATGGATGTTGTTGGCCCGTAACCGCCCGTTGGTGCGATGTATCGTTTGGCCTAGTAAATCTTTGCGTCCTTGGCGTCTTTGCGCCTCTGCGTTGGATTTTTCGCCTCAATCATTGGTGGCAAACGCACGCCGGGTCCGGTTTCAGTTTCAGTGTACGCCAGTCCATGTGCAGGGCGTCGAGCAGCAGCAGGCGGCCGTGCAGGGTATCGCCGATGCCGGTGAGCAGCTTGATGGCTTCGGTGGCCTGGATGCTGCCGATGATGCCGACCACCGGGGCCAGGACGCCGTTGGTGCTGCAGGCGGTGTCCAGTTCCCCTTCGTCGGCGTAGAGGCAGCGGTAGCAAGGGCCGGTGCCGTCGTTGCGGAACACGCTCACCTGGCCCTCCATGCGGATCGCCGCGCCGGAGACCAGCGGCACGCCCTCGGCCACGCAGGCATCGTTGACGGCGAAGCGGGTGGCGAAGTTGTCGGAGCCGTCGAGTACCACGTCGGCGCGGCGCACCTCTTCGCGCAGCGCCTCGCCTTCGAGACGGCGATCGATCAGGGTCAGCTTCACGTCGGGATTGAGTCGGCGCAGGCTGTCGGCGGCGGAGGCGGTCTTGGGCCGGCCGATGTCGGGCGTGCCGTGCAGGATCTGCCGTTGCAGGTTGGACAGATCCACCGTGTCGTCGTCCACCAGGATCAGATGCCCCACTCCCGCCGCGGCCAGATACATGGCCGCCGGCGAACCCAGCCCGCCGAGTCCAATCAGCAACGCCGTGGCGGCCAGCAGGCGTTCCTGCCCGGCCACGTCGATCTGCGGCAGCATGATCTGCCGCGAATAGCGCAGGAGCTGGTCGTCATGCATGGGAGGGCAGAGTAAAGTGAAAAGGGGCAAGAGGAAAGGGGGGCTGTGGTTTTTCCTCTTGCCTCTTTGCTCTCTTACAGGTAGTGGCGCCAGTGCTTCGGCCGCGGGTCGCGGCAGCCGTGGGGGCGTTGGCGCCAGGCGTGGATGAAGACGTCGCGGGTGGTCTTGCACTGGCCGTCGGGGCAGCCGAGGTTGGCCAGTTCGGTGTCTTCGCTGTAGATCCACAGGGCGCGGCGGAGCTTGCACATCAGGCTGTTGTCGAGATGATAGCCCTTGTCGCGCAGCAGGGATTCGAGGTGGCGGTAGGTGAGCAGCGGCAGATGGTAGCCCACCAGCAGACGGCTGGGGCCGAGCACGTCGAGGCGGTGGATGCCGGGCAAATCGCCCAGATCCAGCAGGGCCTGCTGGGCGGGGGCGCTCGCGTCCTGCAGGGGGTGGAAAACGATTTCCCGAACCTTGGGAAGGGTGAGTGTGGGCGTTTCCATGCCGTCGATCCTAGCCAGCGACACGGGCAGGTCAAGCAGTATCAGCAAATCCGAATATGCCGGAAATGCGGTTTTTGGCTGGCAAGCATCGTTACAGGCACGCAGCCCTCATGGCCGGAAGGGTGTTGCGTGACACGCCGTGAATACATCCATGTAGGCCCTGCGGCCGCATCCCTGCGGCCGAAGGTCACGCAACACCCTTCCGGCCATGAGGGCAACCCCGGGTTGGGTATCCAGCCACAAAATGACGCCTATTTCGGAACAGATATCTGGTCACGGGCCGGGGCGGCGGCCGATGGCCAGGCGGGGATGGCCGGCCAGATCCCGTTCATCCCGGATGTCGGTGTAGCCGTGGCCGGCCAGCAGGCGGGTCACCGCCTCGCCCTGATCCCAGCCGTGTTCCAGCAGCAGCCAGCCGCCGGGAGCGAGGCGGGACGGTGCCGTCTCGATCAGGTGGCGAAGGTCATCGAGGCCGTCCGCGCCGGCGGCCAGGGCCTGGCGGGGCTCGAAACGCACGCCCCGCGCCTCGAGGTGGGGGGCGGCGTCGGGCACGTAGGGCGGGTTGGAGACGAGCATGGCCCAGGCGATGCCTTCGGGCAGGGCCTCGAACCAGCTCCCCTGATGGAAACGGACGTTGCCGATCCCCAGGGCATCGGCATTGCGCCGGGCCACCGCCAGGGCCGCGGCCGAGCGATCGGTGGCGTGCACGGTGCAGGCGGGCCGCTCGCTGGCGATGGCCAGGGCGATGGCGCCGCTGCCGGTGCCCAGATCGGCGATGGACCAGGCGGCATCCGCGGGGATCCGGGCCAGAGCCTGCTCCACCAGCAGTTCGGTTTCCGGGCGCGGAATCAGGGTGTCGGGCGTCACTGCCAGTTCGAAGGTCCAGAACCCCCGGCGGCCGAGCAGGTAGGCCACCGGTTCCCCGGCCAGGCGGCGTTCCACGAGGCGCGCGAAGTCCGCCGCCTGCGCCGCCGTGAGCGCCTGCTCCGGCCAGGTGCGCAGATAGGTCCGATCCTGCCCGAGTGCCTCGGCCAGCAGCAGTTCGGCATCCAGGCGGGGGGTGTCACTGTGCCCCTGCAGCCGCTGGCTGGCGGTTTGCAGGGCGGTTTCGATGCGGGTCATGGGATAGAATGAGGTTCGGATAGGCGTCATCGCCGCGTTACAGGGGAATCGGGTTCATGGCTCAGGACAACGCCGGTCTGAAAAAATTCGTCGCCATCAGCTTCAGCGCCCTGTTGCTGGTGCAACTGCTGCAGGTGGCCGGCATCCAGCACTATACGCCGGTGATGCGCCAGTTCTGGGACTGGTACGACGTGAACCTGCCCTCCCTGCTGCTGTTCCACTATCACCAGTATCGCCTCTACTGGCTGCTGCCGCTGGTGACCGTGATCGTCGGCTTCGACGTGCTGCGCCGGGAGACCGTGTCCATCCGTTACGCCAGCATCGCCTTCGGCGTCCTCGCCGCGCTCACCCTGGTGGTCCAGTTCGTCATGATCCGGCCGCTGTTCGAGCCGATCGAGATGATGATCATCAACCGGTAAACGGCAGAGGAAAGAGACAAGAGGAAAGAGGCGGGCAAACGCCGTTTCTATCCCGGCGCGCGCGCCGCCCCGTATCCTCGTCCCTCGTCCCTGCTCAGGCGGCGCCCAGTTCCGCGAGCTGGTCGGCCTGATACTCGGCGATCAGGGGATCGATGATCTCGTCCAGGTTGCCATCCATGATCTCGTCGAGCTTGTAGAGGGTGAGGTTGATGCGGTGATCGGTGACCCGTCCCTGGGGGAAGTTGTAGGTGCGGATCCGTTCGGAGCGATCGCCGGAGCCCACCAGCAGCTTGCGGGTGGCGGCCTGTTCGGCCTGTTGCTTTTCCTGTTCCTGCTGCAGCAGACGGGCCTGGAGCAGGGCCATGGCGCGGGCCCGGTTCTTGTGCTGGGAGCGTTCGTCCTGGCATTCCACCACGATGCCGGTGGGCAGGTGGGTGATCCGGATCGCCGAATCGGTCTTGTTCACGTGCTGGCCGCCGGCGCCGGAGGCGCGGAAGGTGTCCACCTTCAGATCGGCGGGATTGATGTCGATGGCCTCCACCTCGTCCACTTCGGGCATCACCGCCACGGTGCAGGCGGAGGTGTGGATGCGCCCCTGGGATTCGGTCTCCGGCACCCGCTGCACCCGGTGGCCGCCGGACTCGAACTTGAGCCGGGAATAGGCGCCCTGGCCCTCGATGCGCACGATGATCTCCTTGTAGCCGCCGTGCTCGCCGGGATGTTCGCTCACCACCTCCAGCTTCCAGCGGCGCCGCTCGGCGTAGCGGGCGTACATGCGGAACAGATCGCCGGCGAACAGGGCCGCTTCGTCGCCGCCGGTGCCGGCGCGGATCTCCAGGTAGATGTTGCGCTCGTCGTTGGGATCCTTCGGCAGCATGAGGATCTGCAGTTCCTGCTCCAGCCGCGCCCGCTTCGCGCCCGCCTCCTCCAGCTCCTGGCGGGCCAGCTCGCGCAGCTCGGCGTCGTCTTCATCCAGCATCTGCCGCGCGCTCTCGAGATCCGCCTCCACCTGCCGGTATTCGCGGAAGGCCGCCACCACCGGCCCGAGCTGGGCGTGTTCCCGTGACAGGGCGCGGAAGCGCTGCTGATCGGCGATCACGGCCGGATCGGCCAGCAGGGCGTTGATTTCCTCAAGGCGCTCGGCAAGCGACGCCAGCTTGGTGCGGATCGAGTCTTTCATGCAATGGAGAAGGCGTTCAGCCTTCGGAATCCCTGGGGCACAGCAGCTCACGGGCGTGGTCGAGCACCTCCTTGCGGCCTTCGAAGGCGGCACGGTTCATCTGCACCGTGGGCTGATGGATGAGCTTGTTGGTCAGGCTGCGGGCCAGTTCGTCGAGCACCGCCTGCGGATCCTTGCCGGCAGCGAGCTGACGGCGGGCCACGGCGAGCGTTTCGTCGCGCAGCCGGGCGGCCTGTTCGCGGAAGTGGCGGATGGTGTCCACCGCCTGCAGGGAGCGCAGCCAGCCCATGTACTGCTCGACCTGGGTGTCGATGATCTCCTCGGCCTGTTCGGCGGCCTGGGCGCGGGAACGCTGGCCTTCCTCGATCACGGCCTGCAGATCGTCGACGGTGTACAGATACACGTCGGACAGCTCGCCCACTTCCGGTTCGATGTCCCGGGGCACGGCGATATCGACCATGAAGATGGGGCGGTGCTTGCGCCGTTTCAAGGCCCGCTCCACGGCGCCCTTGCCCAGGATCGGCAACTGGCTGGCGGTGGAGGCCACCACGATGTCGGCATCCACCAAGCGTTCGGGCATGTCGGCCAGGGCGATGGCCTCGGCGCCGGTGAACTGGTCGGCCAGTACGCGGGCCCGTTCCACGGTGCGGTTGGCGATGATCAGCTTGCGGGTGCCCTGTTCGTGCAGATGGCGGGCCACCAGCTCGATGGTTTCGCCGGCGCCGATCAGCAGGGCGTCGTGGCGGCCCAGATCGGAGAAGATCTGTTTGGCCAGGCTGACGGCCGCGAAGGCCACCGACACGGGGCTGGCACCGATGGCGGTGTCGGTGCGCACCTGCTTGGCCACCGCGAAGGTATGCTGGAACAGGCGGTTGAGCTGCTGGCCGAGGGTGCCGGCATGGCTGGCGGCGTGGTAGGCGTCCTTGATCTGGCCGAGGATCTGCGGCTCGCCCAGTACCAGGGAGTCGAGCCCCGAGGCCACCCGCAGGATGTGCTGCACGGCGGCATTGTCCAGGTGGGCGTAGACGTAGGGCTCGAGTTCCTCGGTCGACAGGTCGTGATACTGGCGGAACCACTCCAGCACGCTGCCGTAATCGGCCTCGGCCAGGCCGCAGTACAGCTCGGTGCGGTTGCAGGTGGAGACGATGGCCGCCTCGTTGACCGCGGTGCGCAAGAGCAGATCCCGGAGCGCCGCCTCCAGCCGGTCGGGGGCGAAGGCAACCTTCTCCCGGATGGCCACGGGGGCGGTCTTGTGGTTGATGCCAAACGCAAGTAGGGTCACGGACAGCCTGACGATCTCGAGGTTCGGGGGACGTTTCGCCAACGCGGCCACCCAGCCAGTGGCATCTCCCATTACAAAAAGGTATATCCGCGTATTATATAGCCAAAGCGGCCATGGCTGGGGCGGAATTTCCCCGGCCATCTCCGGGCCGGAGTAGGGTATCATTTCCGCACGTGGCCCGCGTCCTGCGGGCTTCGTCGTAACAGGACCTCATTGCATGAAACTGCGCTTCATACCGATGCTGCTGGTTGCCCTGGTGGCCCAGGCCTGTACCACGGCCCCCCGCCAGCCGGCGCCGAAGGCCCCGCCGGCCGCGCCCGTCCGGGCCGCGAAACCGGCGCCCCGGCCCGCGCCGCAACCCCCTGCTCCCAAGCCCCCGGCGGGTCCCGGTCTCAGCGAGGATCTGCTCTATTACCTGCTGGCCGGGGAGATCGCCGGCCAGCGGCGCCAATACGGCTTGGCCGCGCAGATGTATCTGAAAGCGGCGGAGCGCTCCGACGATCCCCAGATCGCGGCGCGCGCCACCCGGGTGGCGATCTATGCGGGCGACGATGCCCTGGCCCTGCGTGCGGCCCGGCGCTGGCTCGAACTGGATCCCCAGAGCGTGGATGCGGCCCAGGTGATGGCCGTGATGCTGCTGCGCCAGGACAAGGTGGACGCCGCTCTGGCCTATCTGGACAGGGTGCTGGCCCATGCGGCCGCCGGCCCGGGCAAGCCCGACGGTTACATGCTGGTGACCTCCCTGCTGAGCAAGGCGAAGCAGCCCGCGCGGGCGCTCAAGGCCATGCGCAAGCTGGTGGAGCGCCATCCGGGGGATGCAAAACTGATCTATGCCTATGCCCACCTGGCCATGCTGCTGGGCAAGCTGGAACTGGCCGAGCGGATCGTCAACCAGGTGCTCGCGGGCGCGCCGGAGATGATCGACGCCTGGCTGCTGCGGGCCAACATCCTCACCCGCCTGGGGCGCGACGAGGACGCCCTGCAGTTCATCGCCGACGCGGTGGCGCGCTGGCCCGACGAGCCGCGCCTGCGCCTGTTCTATGCCCGCAAGCTGGTGGACATGAAACGCTATGCCGAAGCCCGCGAGCAGTTCGGCATCCTGCTGGAACAGCAGCCGCAGATGGTCGATGCCCTCTATGCCCTGGGGTTGCTCAACCTTCAGTTGCGCGAGCCGGACAAGGCGCGCGGCTATTTCGAACGGCTGATCGCGGCCGGCCAGCGCCTCGACGAGGCCCATTACTATCTCGGCCAGGCCTGGGAAATGGACAAGCGGTACGACCGGGCCATCGAACAGTACCGGGAGGTGCGGGAAGGGAAGCTGTACGTGGACGCGCGGATCCGCATCGCCCGGCTGCAGGCCGAGCAGGGTGACATCACCGCCGCCCGCCAGACCCTGCAGAACGTCAACGCGCCCACCCTGGACGGGGAACTGCGGCTGTATCTGGCCGAGGGCGAGATCCTGACCCGCGCGGGCCGCTACCAGGAGGCCTGGGAGGTCTATACCCTGGCCCTGCAGCAGATGCCGGACAATCCGCAACTGCTGTATGCCCGGGCCCTGGTGGCCGAAAAGCTGGACCGTCTCGCCGAGGCCCTGGCCGATCTGGAGAAGATGGTGAAGGCCAACCCCGAGGATCCGGAAGCCCTCAACGCCCTGGGCTATACCCTGGTGGATCGCACCCACCGGATCGAGGAGGGGATGGCCCTGATCCGCAAGGCCTATGCGAAACGCCCGGACGATCCGGCCATCATGGACAGCATGGGCTGGGGCTGGTACCGCCTGGGGCAGCCCGAGAAGGCGCTCGACTTCCTGCAGAAGGCCTGGAAACGCTTCCCGGATGCGGAGATCGGCGCCCATCTGGGCGAAGTCCTGTGGGTGCTCGGGCGCCAGGACGAGGCGCGCCGGATCTGGCAGGCGGCCCGCGAGCGGGAACCGAAGAATCCGGTGCTCCTGGAAACGCTCGAGCGTTTCGGCCAATGATGGCAAGATGGTGGCCCATCGCCTGCCTGCTGCTGGCAGGTTGCGCGGGGCCGGCGGTGGTGCCGGTGCCCTCCCCCGAGCGCACCTGGAGCGAGCGGCAGGTGGCCCTGGCCGGCTTGTCGGACTGGTCGCTGGCCGGGCGCCTGGGGATCAGTGACGGCGACGAGGCCTGGCAACTCAAGCTCTTCTGGCGCCAGCGGCCGGGCGGTTTCCACATCGATCTGGCCGGCCCCTTCGGCGCCGGCGCGGTGAAGCTGCAGGGCGATGCGCAGGGCGTGGTGCTGCGTGACGGCGAGGGCCATCGATGGCAGGCGCGGGATGCCCAGCAACTGCTCTGGCAGCACACCGGCATCCTCATGCCGGTGGACGGCCTGGCCTGGTGGATCCGTGGCCTGCCCACGCCCCGGCAGGACCGGCGCCGGCTGGTGCTCGACGCGGCCGGCCGGCTCGCCGAGCTGCAGGAGGACGGCTGGCGGATCCGCTTCCTGGAATACATGGCCGTGGACGGCCTCGAGCTGCCCCGCCATTTGCTGATCCGCCGGGACGAGGTGGAGGTGCGCGTGGTGGTGGATCGCTGGCGGCTGGACGGGCGGCGCGGCGGCAAGGGCGCCTCATGAGGCCGGCGCCGGGGCGCTGGTGGCTGGCGCCGGCCAAGCTCAACCTGTTTCTGCACATCACCGGCCGGCGGGCGGACGGCTATCACCGCTTGCAGACGGTCTTCCAGTTTCTCGATTTTGGCGACCGCCTGCGTTTTTCCGTGCGCGAGGATGGCGAGATCCGGCATCTTCGTCCCCTGCCTGGGGTCCCGGCCGAGACGGATCTGGTGGTGCGCGCCGCCCGCCTGCTCCAGGCGGAGACCGGCACCCCCCTGGGCGCCGACATCACCCTGGACAAGCGCCTGCCCATGGGCGGCGGCCTCGGCGGCGGCAGTTCCGATGCCGCCACCACCCTGGTAGTCCTGAACCGGCTGTGGGGCACCGGCCTCGACGCAGCGGCCCTGGCCGAACTGGGCCTGCGCCTGGGGGCGGACGTGCCGGTGTTCGTGCGCGGCCGCGCCGCCTGGGCCGAGGGCGTGGGCGAGCGGCTCACGCCGGTGGATCTGGCCGAGCCCTGGTATCTGGTGCTGTGCCCGCCGGTGCACGTTTCCACCGCCGAGGTTTTTTCCGCTCCCCAATTGCAGCGGGATTGCCCACCCATTACAATACGCGACTTTCTCGCGGGCCGGCCCACACGAAACGTGTGTGAACCGGTGGTGCGCGAGCGGTATCCCGAGGTGGATGCCGCCCTGCAGGCCCTGGGCCGCTACGGTCCGGCGCGCATGACCGGCACCGGCGCCTGCTGTTTCGTCGCTTTCGAGCGACGGACGGAAGCGCGAGAAGCCCTCGCCGCCCTTGAATCCCGCTGGCCGGGTTTCGTGGCGCGAGGCATGAACAGAATCGAAAGGGACGAGGACCGAGAGACGAGGGACGAGGCTTCCAGCGAAGCTCCATGACTGCAGCGTTGTCGCCGGCACCACCGCAGCCGCGCACCAACACCTCGCCACCCGGCCCTCGTCCCTCGCCACTGCATTCTTGGGCCGTCGCCAAGCGGTAAGGCACCGGGTTTTGATCCCGGCATTCGCAGGTTCGAATCCTGCCGGCCCAGCCATTTTTCGCCGATTCGCGGGGCGAATCGGCGGTAGCGGGTAGCGGGTGCCGCGTTGCTGGGCGGGTTGACAGGGGCCTTCCAGCTACCCGCTACCCGCCACCAGCAACCCATTTCAGGGAGCGGCTCGTGGCCAACAGCAACATGATGGTATTTGCGGGGAACGCCAACCCGCAACTCGCCCAGGACATCGTCGCGCGCCTCAACATGCCGCTGGGCAAGGCGCTGGTCGGCAAGTTCAGCGACGGCGAGGTGATGGTGGAGGTGATGGAGAACGTCCGCGGCAAGGACGTGTTCATCGTTCAGCCCACCTGCGTGCCCACCAACGACAACCTGATGGAGCTGCTGGTGCTGGTGGACGCCATGCGCCGCTCCTCCGCCGCCCGCATCACCGCGGTGATGCCCTATTTCGGTTATGCCCGTCAGGATCGCCGCCCCCGTTCGGCCCGGGTGCCCATCACCGCCAAGGTGGTGGCCGACATGATCGTGGTGGCCGGCACCGACCGGGTGCTGACCGTGGATCTGCACGCCGATCAGATCCAGGGCTTCTTCGACATCCCGGTGGACAACGTGTACGCCTCGCCGATCCTGCTGGGCGACATCTGGCGTCAGAAGTATCCGGATCTGGTGGTGGTCTCGCCCGACGTGGGCGGCGTGGTGCGGGCTCGGGCCCTGGCCAAGCGCCTCGACGACGCGGATCTGGCCATCATCGACAAGCGCCGGCCGCGGCCCAACGAGGCCAGGGTGATGAACATCATCGGCGAGGTTGACGGGCGCACCTGCATCATCGTCGACGATCTGGTGGATACCGCCGGCACCCTGTGCCAGGCCGCCGCCGCGCTCAAGGAACACGGGGCGAGGAAGGTGGTGGCCTACTGCACCCATCCGGTGCTCTCGGGCCCGGCGGTGGACAACATCAACAACTCGATGCTCGACGAGCTGGTGGTCACCAACACCATCCCGCTCTCGGAGGCGGCCCGCCAGTGCGGGCGCATCCGGCAACTGAGCATCGCCGAACTGCTGGCGGAGACCATGCGCCGCATCAGCAACGAAGAATCGGTCAGTTCGCTGTTCGTGGACTGACGGGTACCGGCCGCCTGGCCGGTCCGAGACGGCGTCTGGTCGCGGACGCCGCGACGCCGGGGAAATCCCCGGCGTTTTCATCACTGCAATCAGGAGAAACATCATGAGCGAGAGCTTTGTCCTCGAAGCCGAGCCGAGAACCGACCTGGGGAAAGGTGCGAGCCGCCGCCTGCGTCGGGCCGGCAAAATCCCCGCCGTGCTCTACGGCGGTGACCGGGAACCGGTCTCCCTGCAACTGGATCACGACAAGCTGCTGCACCAGCTGGAGAACGAGGCCTTCTATTCCTCGATTCTCACCCTGCGCATCGGCGGCCAGGAAGAGCAGGCCATCCTCAAGGATCTGCAGCGCATGCCCGGCAAGCCGCGCCTGCTGCACGCCGATTTCCAGCGCGTGAAGGCCGACGAGAAGATCCGCGTGCACGTGCCCCTGCACTTCGTCAACGAAGACACCGCCCCCGGGGTGAAGGCCGGCGGCATCGTCACCCACCTGCTGGTGGAAGTGGAGGTGTCCTGTCTGCCCGGCAACCTGCCCGAGTTCATCGAGGTGGATCTGGCCGGCCTGGAACTGGATCAGACCCTGCACCTGTCCGAGCTGGCGCTGCCCGAAGGGGTGGAACTGGTGGAACTGGGTCACGGCGAAGGTCACGACCAGGCCGTGGTCACCATCCACCTGCCACGTGGCGCCAAGGAAGCCGGCGAGGAAGGCGAGGAAGCGGCCGGGGAGGGTGGCGAGGAAGGCTGACGCCTTCCCGCCCGCACGGCAACCGCCTTGGCGGCGCTGCAGCTCATCGTCGGCCTGGGCAATCCCGGGCCGGAGTACGCGGCCACGCGCCACAATGCCGGTTTCTGGTTCGTGGATGCCGTGGCCCGGCGCTGGCACGGTGTCTTCCGGGCCGAGAAGAAGTTCCACGGCGAGGTGGCCCGGGTCGTGATCGACGGTCGCGACCTGTGGCTGCTCAAGCCCGGAACCTTCATGAACCGCAGCGGTCAGGCGGTACAGGCCCTGGCCCGTTTCTATCGCATCGAGCCGGCCGCCATGCTGGTGGCCCACGACGAGCTGGACCTGCCGCCGGGCACCGCCCGGCTCAAGCAGGGGGGCGGCCACGGCGGCCACAACGGCCTGCGCGACATCATCGACAAGCTCGGCAGCCGTGACTTCCTGCGCCTGCGCCTCGGCATCGGCCATCCCGGCGACAAGCGCCAGGTGACCGGCTACGTGCTGAAGAAGCCGGGCCGCGACGAAGCCATCGAGATCGAACGGGCCATCGACCGGGCCCTCGACGTGTTGCCCGACGTGGTGACCGGCAACCTGCAGACCGCCATGAATCGCCTGCATGCCGGAGGCTAGGGCCGAGGGACGAGTTGCGAGGGACGAGGGTGTGGTCGCCGGGACGCGGCATCCGGGCCAGTGAATTTTTACACCAACACAGGCACGCGGTACGAGACCTGGCAACGGAAACGCGGCAACCCGCCTTTCCTCGCCACTCGTCCCTCGTCCCTCGGACCTAATGAACTTATGGGATTCAAATGCGGCATCGTCGGCCTGCCCAACGTGGGCAAGTCGACCCTCTTCAACGCCCTGACCAGGGCGGGCATCCAGGCGGAGAACTATCCGTTCTGCACCATCGAACCCAACGTGGGCGTGGTGGCGGTGCCCGATCCGCGGCTGGACAAGCTGGCGGAGATCGTCCATCCCGAAAAGGTGATTCCCACCACCATGGAGTTCGTGGACATCGCCGGCCTGGTGGCCGGGGCCTCGAAGGGCGAGGGGCTGGGCAACCAGTTCCTGGCCAACATCCGCGAGACCGACGCCATCGCCCAGGTGGTGCGTTGCTTCGAGAGCGACGACGTGGTGCACGTGGCCGGCAAGGTCAGCCCGCTGGACGACATCGAGGTGATCAACACCGAACTGGCCCTGGCCGATCTGGAGTCGGTGGACAAGGCCCTCGCCAAGACCGCCAAGGTGGCCAAGTCCGGCGACAAGGAGGCCCGCGCCCGCCTGGCGGTGCTGGAGAAGGTCCGCGCCCATCTCGACGCCGGCGAGCCGGTGCGCACCCTGGGCCTTGACGAGGATGCGATGGCGATGATCCGCGATCTGTTCCTGCTCACGGTCAAGCCCGCCCTCTACATCGCCAACGTGGCCGAGGACGGCTTCGAGGACAATCCCCTGCTGGAGGCGGTGCGCGAGCACGCGCAGCGGGAAGGCGCCCCGGTGGTGGCCGTGTGCGCGGCCATCGAGGCCGAGATGGTGGAGCTGGACGACGAGGAGAAGACCGAGTTCCTGGCCGAGATGGGCCTGGAGGAGCCGGGCCTCAACCGGGTGATCCGCGCCGGCTACCAGTTGCTGGGCCTGCAGACCTACTTCACCGCCGGGGTCAAGGAAGTCCGTGCCTGGACCGTGCCCATCGGCGCCACCGCGCCCCAGGCCGCCGGTGTCATCCACACCGACTTCGAAAAGGGCTTCATCCGTGCCGAAGTCATCGCCTACGACGACTTCATCGCCTGCGGCGGCGAACAGGGCGCCAAAGAGGCCGGCAAACTGCGCCTCGAAGGCAAGGACTACGTGGTGCAGGACGGGGACGTGATGCACTTCCGTTTCAACGTCTGAGCGTCGCTCAGACGTTGAAACGAGAGCAAAGGGAAAAGGGACAAGAGAAAAGTATGCATTATGGGTTGTTTGTCTCTTTCCTCTTTGCTCTTTCCTCTGTCTTGACAAGCCGCAATCAGGGCCGGAAAATGCGCGGCTCCCGCCACCCGCCTGTCGAGGGCTGGATGGCAAACCCATGGCGAGGTAGCTCAGCTGGTTAGAGCGCAGCACTCATAATGCTGAGGTCGGGAGTTCAAGTCTCCCCCTCGCTACCATATTTCAGGAACGAGTGAAGAGGGCCGAGCGGCGAGGAATCGCTGCCCGGCCTTTTTTGATCCGGGTCCGGAAAAGGGGTTATGGCAACTTCGAAGCTTTTCCGAATTGCCGGAAACGCAAATAAAATCATGTATAAACAATGACTTGCAAAAATCTCCCGATACGTTTTCGGGAATGGAAATCGTCAATCCCGAGAATTTTCCTTACCCAAACAGACTGATTCCCGGACTGGAGCCGGATTTCTCCCTTGTCGAATTCATTGCCATTCGCAAGGGAGAAAAAGCAGGAAAATCCTCATTCCCCGTTCGCCTTCGCCCTTTCGGCGGGTGCCGCCCGGGCCGGATTCTGGCAGCCGTTGCCGGAGAAGGGGCCGGAGAAGGGGCCGGAGCCGGCCGACAATCCCGCCACGAACGGGGCTTTTTTCGGGGCCCCGGGCGGCAAGGACGGATTGTGGGGGGATGCCCGGTTATTCCCGTCTGTTCATTTCTGCCACCACTGCAACGGCCCCAGGGTAATGAAGGGGACGTAGGTGATGAGCAGGACGACGGCGAGGAGGATCAGGATGTAGGGCAGGCAGGCCACATAGAGGGAAGGCAGATCCTTGCGGAAGCGATAGGCGGCCAGGAACAGGTTTTCGCCCATGGGTGGCATCAGGTAGCCGAGCTGGCTGTTGGCCAGGAAGATGATGGCGAGATGAATGGGATCGATGCCGTAGGCGCGGGCCATGGGCACCAGCAGCGGGACGATGACGATGATCGCCGAATAGATGTCCATCAAGGCCCCGACCACGATGAGAAACAGGTTCAGGGCCAGCAGGAACAGCACCCGGCTGTGGATCACGGTCTGCACCCATTCCAGGATGCGCATCGGGATCTGTTCCAGGATGAGATAGTTGGTCAGGCCCAGGGCGACACCGAGAATGATCATGAAGCCGCCCACCAGGGTGGCGCTTTCGATGGCAACGCGGGGGAGGTCGCGGCGCAGGTCCAGTTCGCGGAAGATGACACAGACCACGACGAAGGCATAGAGGACCGTGAGGGCCGCGGCCTCCACCAGGGTGGTGTAACCACCGAACAGGCCGACCAGGATCACCACCGGCAGCAGGATCTCCCACTTGGCCCCCCAGATCGCATGCAGCAGTTCCCGCGCATCGAAGGGGGTTCGCCGGGCCCCCAGGGACTGGCCTCGCCAGGCCCCCCACAGGGCCACGGACAGGATCAACAGGATTCCCGGCAGGGCGCCGGCGACGAACAGCTTGTCGAGATCCAGGTCCGCGTAATAGGCATACAGGATCACCGGCAGGCTGGGGGGCAGCAGGGCGCCGATGGCGCCGGACACCGTCACCAGGCCCAGCGCATGGGGCTCGGGATAGCGGGCCTTGATCAACATGGGCAGCAGCAGGCCGCCCATGGCCAGGATGGTGATCCCCGAGGCGCCGGTCAGCGGGGTGAAGAAGGCCAGCAGCAGCGTGGAGACCACCGCCAGCCCGCCCGGCATCCAGCCCACCAGCGCCGTGAACAGGCGCAGCAGTCGCTGGCTCGAGCCGCCTTCCGAGAGCAGGTAACCGCCCAGGGTGAACAGGGGAATGGCCGGCAGCATGGGGGATGTGGCCATGCGGTAGGCTTCACCGGGGACGGCGGAAACCGGTGTGCCTTCGGCCCAGAACAGCAACAGGGCAATGCCGCCCAGGCCGGCGAAAATGGGCAGGCCCAGCAACACGGCCAGGCCGAGGAGGAGCATGGTCGGGGTCACGGCCTGCTCCGCGAGGCTTTCCGGCAGGATTGCAAACAGCAGGGGGCCGAGGATGCCCGTCAGCGCCCAGCGACGATGGGCGGATTCGAGATGGCGGAACACGTGCCAGCCGATGGCCAGAAAGCCGATGGGCATGATCAGATCCGCCAGCCACAGAGGAATGCCCCAGGCGATCGTCGCCCCGTATTCCCGGTCCACCCGTGCCAGGTCGAGGCTGGCCCAGATCAGGGCGGTGCAGACGGCGAGAGTCAGGCCCGTGGTCAGCCAGTCGGCGCGTTCCTTCCAGCGCCGGGACAGGAATTCGGTGGTGGCCAGGGCCAGCAGGCGATCACTGCGCGCGGCCAGGATGGCGCCGAGAAACGTGATCCACAGGGTCATGTGCTGGACCATGGGAATGGTGCCCGCCAGGCTGTGACCAAAGCCTTCCCGGGCGAGAATGTCCAGCAGGGGCAGAAGACTCATGGCCCCGAGCATCAGCAGTGCCAGCAAGCCGATGAGATCCACCCGAGGCGTTGCCGGCGCTGGCGGGTTCATGGTGATACTCAACGACGGGCCGGGGCCGCGATCCGGCTTTGCCAGACCCGGTGCCATTTCATGATCTGATCGTACAGCTCCGGTTCGATCAGCGTACCGCGCAGGCGTGGCCAGGCGGCTTCGGCTTCCCGTTGCCAGATTTGCCGCGTGGCAGCATCCAGTTCGATGATGGTCAGGCCCCGGGCCTGCATTTCCCGGATGGCCTCCTGTTCTGCCTGGCGCAGTGCACTCCGCAGTCGGCGCCCGGCCTCCCGCGCCGCCTGCAGCAAGGCCGGCCGGTCGCGGGGCGGGATGCGTTGCCAGGCGTGCAAGCCGATCACGGTGGCGGCATTCAGGGGCGCCCAGCGCAGATCGGTCATGTAGGGCGCGGCCTGATAGCTGCGATCGAGCAGGGCGAACAGGGGGGGCACGTCGACGACCTCGATCAGGCCACTTTGCAGCGAGGTGAGCATGTCGGTGGCCGGCAGCGGCACGACCTGGAAGCCGAAGTCCTTGAAAATCCGTTCCGAATCGGGATCACCCGCAGCGATCCACAGCCGCAGGTGGCGCAGATCGTCCGGGGTACGTACGGGTTTCTTGCTGAAGAAATAGACCCAGCCGCCTTCGGCCCAGTTCAGCACCTTGAAGTGGCGCCGTTCGAACCGGGCTTCCAGGGTTGCGGCCAGGTGGCTGCGAACAAAGTCCAGTTCTTCATAGGAGGTGAACAACAGGGGCAGGTTGAAACTGCCGGCGCTGCGATCGATGGTGGGCAGGCCCGAGCCGGAGATGGCCACGGCATCCAGTCCACGGCGCTGGATCTTGCGAATCATCTCGTCTTCGCCGCCGAGGACGCCGCCGGCATAGATGCGCAATTCCACCCGACCGTCGCTCAGTTCATGCCAGCGTTGCCGGAGCTGAAGCAGGGCGTCGTGCCAGATCGAGCCTTCGGGCGCGATGGTCCCGAGCTTGATGACGATGGGCCGGGCCTCGGCCACGTTGATCAGCCCCAGGAGGCCGAGCAGGCTCAAGACGGTCAGCAGGCGTCGCAACATGCGGGGTTTCCTTTCGGGCTCAGAGAATGAACTGGTCGATGTTCTGCAGCAGCCAGCGGGCCCGTCGCTGGCTGAGCAGGATGGTCAGGCGTTGATCCGGTTGTGTATCGGGATCGATGGCCAGGGCCTTGTTCAGCAGGGCGCGAAATTCCCGGCGATCCTGTCGAGATATGGCCTCCGTTTCGGCCAGGGTCACGTACAGGCTGGGACGCCGACCCCGAGAGAGCACCAGGGCCCGCTCGAAATGGGCCCGGATTTTGGCTTTGAGCCGGCGCGGATCCCGGGCGCCGATCAGGGCGATCCAGAATTCGTGCAGGGTGCCGGCATTCCAGCTCTCGTCCAGTTGCAGCGCCCGCAACAGCAGGGCCTCGACTTCCGGCAGTCGCGCCAGCAGAGGCGGTTTGTCCCTGGATACGCTGATGGTCAGCCCCAGCTCGGCAGCCGTCCAGTACAGCTCGGGGACCGGCGGGGGGCCTTCACCGGCAGCGGCTTCGGGACAGATCAGATTCGGTTCCGGGTGTGTGCGGAGGGTGACGAGAGTGCCGGGGCAACGCAGTTCGAGGGCGCGTGCGGCATAGCGATACGCCCGCAGGTCAAGCTTCCGCGCCCGCCGGCGCAGGTTCCGCGCCCGCTCCGGATCGGTGAGCGCGGCCTGCTCTGCGGCAAAATGGACATAGCCATACGCATACAGCAGATACGCGCGGCTGGCGGCGAGCAGCAGACCGGAATGGGTGGGCGCTTCGAGAATGAGGCTGTCGAGCAGTTTCAGGTTGGCTGGCAGGGCTGCGCCGATCAGTTCCGGATCGTCGTCTCCCGTATAGGCCGAGCCGCCGCTGGCGAGGGAATCGCCAATGGTCTGGAGGGCAAGCTGCCGGACGGAACAGGCTGACAGCAGCAGGAGCAGGAGCAACCCCGCCAACAAGCGAGGTGAAGACCGGTACAGGGACGGCATCTGTTTCCCGTTCTGGTGGTGAATACACGAAACCCGTCTCGCATTCTGCCAGAATCCGGGGTGGCGACCAATCAGGGGTTGGATCGCAACGGAGCCCCTCTTGCAGGGGGCAGACATCGAATTGCGCCGGCGCGGGCTCAGCCGCTTTCCATCTCCGGCCGGTATTCGCCCCGGCGGGCCAGGCCGTTGAGGCGGGCCCGTTCCAGGAGGGCCTGCTGGGCGGCGGTCACGTTCTCCGGCTTGCCCTGCCAGGCGTGCAGGGCCGGTTGCTGCAGGGCCCGACCGTAGGAGAAGGACAGCTCCCAGGGCTGGCCGGGGAAGTCCCGGTTCATGGCGTTGAGGTTGGCGGTGGCTTCTTCCGGGGTCTGGCCGCCGGAGAGGAAGTTGACGCTGGGCACGGCGGCAGGCACGGTGCGGCGCAGTTGGCGCACGGTCCACTCGGCCACCTCTTCGGGCGGGGCCTTGCGGGTTTCCTTGCCCGGCGTGACCATGTTGGGCTTGAGCAGGGTGTATTCGAGGACCACACCGTGGCGGTGCAGGGCGTGGTATATCTCTTTCTGCACGGCGATGGTGACCTCGAAACAGCGCCGGATGTCATGATCGCCGTCGATCAGCACTTCCGGCTCGACGATGGGTACCAGGCCTTCACTCTGGCAGATGGCGGCGTAGCGGGCCAGCACCTCGGCATTGGCGGTGATGCCCAGCGGCCGGGGATTCTCCGGGGTGATGGGATAGACCTCCCGCCACTTGGCGAAGCGGGCACCCTGCTCGCGGTAGGTGCCCAGGCGCTCGGCCAGGAAGTCGAGGCCCTGGGTGATCAGATCACCGGGAGAACCCACCAGCGGGATCTTGCCCTTGTCCACCTTGATGCCGGGCACGATGCCCTGGGCTTCGGCCACCTGCGGGAGCGGCCTGCCTGCGTCGTCGGTCTGGGTGAGGGTTTCCTCGAACAGGATCACGCCGCTGATGTATTCCCCCAGTCCGGGCGTGGTCAGGAGCAGACTGCGCCAGGCGCGGCGGGTTTCGGGCGTGGATTCCACCCCGATGGGGGCAAAGCGTTTCGCGATGGTGGGCAGGGACTCGTCGGCGGCCAGGATCCCCTTGCCGGGCCGGACGAGATCCGCAATGGTGGCGGCGAGCGCCTGTTCGGTCTCCGGTGTCATGAACATTCTCCCCTGGGTGCCTCCCTCTCAGATGGTGCCGGGAGGAACGGAAATCAAGCGGCTGCCGCCGATCCGTTCCGGGCGGGCAGATGACGCTTGATTCCGGGGTGAGCCTGCCCCCATCTCCGCACTATCCTTCCCGTTACAGGAAACCTGCCATGACCCGTACAACGGACGAGTATGCCGGCCAGCCCGTCGATCAGACGCTGAACGAGTTGCAGACCGATGCCGAAAAGGGCCTCACGCGAGCCGAGGCCGAGGCGCGCCATCACCGCTTCGGGTACAACGAACTGCGTGAAGAGGAGGAACCGCTCTGGCACCGGATCTTCCGCCGTTTCTGGGGACCGATCCCATGGATGATCGAAGTGGCGGCCGTGCTCTCGGCCGTGGTGGGCAAGTGGGAAGACTTCACCATCATCCTCATCATGCTGCTGGTCAACGCCGGGCTGGACTTCCTGCAGGAACACCGGGCGCTCAATGCCCTCAAGGCGCTCAAGCAGCGCCTGGCCAGCGAGGTGATCGTGCTGCGGGATGGCCGGTTCACCGTGCTGCCGTCACGGGAGCTGGTGCCGGGCGACATCGTGCGCCTGCGGATCGGCAACATCATTCCCGCCGACGTGCAGCTCATCGAGGGTGATTATCTGCTCATCGACCAGTCGGCCCTGACCGGGGAATCCCTGCCCGTGAGCAAGAAGCGGGGTGAAGTGGCCTATGCCAACACGGTGGTCAAGCAGGGCGAGATGCTGGCCGTGGTGCTGAACATCGGCGCCCGGACCCGCTTCCAGAGCGTGGTGTCGCTGGTGGCGCGCGCGGAGATGGAACAGGTGAGCCATTTCCAGAAGATGGTGATCCGGATCGGCAATTTCCTGATCCTGATCACCGTGGTGCTGGTGCTGGTGATCCTGATGGTGGCCATCACCCGGCACGAAAACTTCCTCGACATTGCCCGTTTTGCCCTGGTGCTGACCGTGGCGGCGATTCCGGTAGCCCTGCCGGCCGTGCTCTCGGTGACCATGGCCGTGGGCGCCATGAACCTGGCGCGGCGTCAGGCCATCGTCTCTCGGCTGGTGGCCATCGAGGAGCTGGCGGGCGTGGACGTGTTCTGCTCCGACAAGACCGGGACGCTCACCCAGAACCGCATGCACGTGGCCGAACCGGTGGTGTTCGACGGGCATACGGAGGATGAGCTGTTCCTGGTGGCGGCACTGGCGTCGAAGTTCGAGAACCACGATCCCATTGAATTGCCCATCTATCACTACATCGACGAACAGCACCTGGATGCCGACTGGCAGGCCTGGACCCAGGAAGAATTCGTGCCCTTCGATCCGGTCCGCAAGCGGACCGAGGCGAAGGTCTGCCGTGACGGGAGGTGTTTCACCGCCATCAAGGGGGCAGCTCAGGTGTTGCTGGATCTGGCCAGGCCGGAGGCCGAGGCCCGGAGGCAAATCGAAAAGATTGTCGATCTGCTGGCCGGCAAGGGATACCGGACCCTGGCCGTGGGGCGCCGGGAAAACGACCGGGTCGAACTGCTGGGGTTGATCCCGCTCTACGATCCGCCGCGGGAGGATTCCCAGGCGGTCATCGAAGACATGCGCCGGCATGGCGTGCAGGTGAAGATGGTCACCGGTGACAACCTGGCCATCGCCCGCGAGATCGGCCGCATCCTGGGTCTGGAGGGGCGGGCGATTCGGGCCGTGGAACTCGAGAGCGGCGGCAGCCGTGAACTGCTGGCCTTGTCCGAAGTGCTGGCGGCAGCCATCTATCGCAAGTTGCGCAAGGACGAGGTCTCCCGGGAAGAAGTGGATCGCTTTGCCCAAGCGGTGGTGAAGGAGGTGAACAAGGCCTTCGAGACCGGCAAGCTGGGCAAGGGGCTGATCGAGGCCCACGAGTCGGAAATCATCGAAATGGTCGAGAAAGTGGACATCTTCGCCGAGGTGGTGCCCGAAGACAAATACCGCATCGTGGACGTGCTGCAGAAGGCGGATCACATCGTCGGCATGACGGGCGACGGGGTCAACGACGCGCCGGCGCTGAAGAAGGCCGATGTGGGGATAGCCGTCTCCGATGCCACCGATGCCGCGCGGGCCGCGGCCGACATCATTCTCACCGCACCGGGGCTGGCGGTGATCAACGAGGCCATCAAGCAGGCGCGCATCACCTTCGCGCGCATGAAGAGCTATGCGGTCTTCCGCATCGCCGAGACCATTCGCATCATCCTGTTCATGGCCCTGGCCATCGTGGTCTTCAACTTCTATCCCATCACCGCGCTGATGATCATCCTGCTGGCCCTGCTCAACGACATTCCGATCCTGGCCATCGCCTACGATCACACGAAAATCCACGCCAAACCCGTGCGCTGGAACATGCAGGAACTCATCACGGTGTCCAGCGTGCTCGGGGTCACCGGTGTCGTGTCTTCGTTCCTGCTGTTCTTCATCCTCGAGGAACGGGGTTTCAGCCACGAACTGATCCAGAGCCTGTTGTTCCTCAAGCTGATCGTGGCCGGCCACAGCACGCTCTACATCACCCGCTCGGAAGGCTGGTTCTGGCAGCGACCCTGGCCGTCGCCGATCCTGTTCTGGGCCACCTTCGGTACCGAAATCATCGGCACCCTGATCGCCGTCTACGGTTTTCTGATCACGCCCATCGGCTGGGCGTATGCCCTGTGGATCTGGGCCTATGTGCTGATCTGGTTCCTGTTCAACGATATGGTGAAGATGTTCACCTACCGGGTTCTGCGGCGGCGGGGGCTGAACGATTGAACGCGGGTATCGCGGCTTGCGCCGCGCCTGCAGACCTCCCTCTGATCGCAGGCGCGGCGCAAGCCGCGATGTGTTTCGACAGCCCCCTAAAGAGCAGTTTCAACTACCGGCCACTTGCGTAAGGGTGCCCGATTCCAACACCGCCCTCTGCCTCAGAGGGCTCAGTGTACACAATGAACCCTGGTCCGATATTTGGAACCTTCATTTAGCGTGACGTGAAGGTCAGGCGTTCGCCGTCGTGCTGGCAGACGATGCGATCCTTGCGCAGCAGTTGACAGGACAGCCGGCGGACGGGTTCCTGCCAGCCCTTTTCGGCGCGCAGGCCGAAGGGGTTGGGGCCCGGTCTGGGCCGACTCGCCGGTTTCATGTCGCTCACGTTGAACAGGTAGCTCACGGTGAAGCGGCCATCGGGCTGGAAGTCGGCGAGGGTCGATTTAGTGATGAAGACATACTCGGTATTGCCGACGGTGAGCCGTTGCTTTGGCGAGAAACAGATGATCTTGGTCTTGCCCGAGTGCAGGCAGCGGGAACCCGTGGGCAGAATCAGGTTGGGGACCTGGCGGCCCTGCCACTTGCCGGCCTGGATGATGCCGGGGATGGCGGCCGGATCGTAGCGGGGCGCCGGTGGCCGCCGCGGCGGAGCCGGTTTGGCGGGCGCCCTGGCGATGCGGGTCGGCGGGGTCGGCTTGCGGGGCCGGCTGGCCGGTTTGGGTTTCGGTTTGGGGTGAGGCCGGGCCTTTGCGGTTTGTGGCCGGGTTCTGGAGGTCGCGCGCGGTGGGGCCGTCTTGGGCGCAGCCTTGGCCGCCACGGCCGGGCTTTCCAGGCGCTGCAGGCGGGCGCGGGCCTCGCGGACATTGCCCAGGGTGGCCAGCCGGTACCAGATCCGGGCGTTGCGCAGATCCTGCTTCACCCCGCCCTTGCCGTGTTCATAGAACTCGCCCACCTTGAACTGGGCCCGATGGTGGCCGTTGCTGGCGGCCTTCTTGTACCAGTAGAAGGCCTGCTTCAGATCACGCTTGACGCCGCGACCGTATTCGTAGGCGGCGCCCACCGAGAACTGGGCGTCGAAGTCGCCCCGTTTGGCCATGATGAGATCCAGTTTGAACTGATCCACGTCGGTGCTTTCGGCCTGGGCGGCGAACGGGATCAGGTGCAGGGCAAACAGTATCAGGGCGCTGGCAATGAAACGTCTCATGGGGATGACCTTGTTCGATGATTTCGGTGCAGGGTTACTTCTTCTTGCAGGAAGAGAGGAAACGGGCCGCCCGGGTCTTGCAGGGGTCGGCCGAGAAACTCTTCACTTCGCTGGCCGGCGCGGCTTCCCCTGATGCGGCCTTCTCCTCGCTGGCAGAGGCGGCCTGCGGCGGGGGGGGCGCCTCGCGGTGGGCCTTTTCCTGCGCGGCCTGGCGTGCAGCGGCCTCGCGGCGGGCCTTCTCCCGGGCGGCCTTGCGTGCGGCGGCTTCGCGGCGGGCCCTTTCCTGCGCGGCCTTGCGTGCGGCGGCCTCGCGGCGGGCCTTCTCCCGGGCGGCCTTGCGTGCGGCGGCCTCGCGGCGGGCCTTCTCCCGGGCGGCCTGGCGTGCGGCGGCCTCGCGGCGCGCCTTCTCCTGGGCGGCCCGGCGGGCGGCGGCCTCCTGGCGCGCCTTCTCCTGTCGCGCGGCCCCGGCGGAAGCGGAGGGGCGGGCCTGGGTTCGGGCCGCTTTGGCCTTGCGCCTGGCTTCGAGCCGGCGGATGGCGGCCGCGGCGCCGGGTTCGCCCCGGGCCTGGGCCCGGCGGTACATCTCCAGCGCCTTGGCGTCGTTGCGGGGCGTGCCTTCCCCGTTTTCGTACATCTGGCCAACCTTCATCATGGCCTTGGCGTTGCCGCCTTCGGCCATGCGCAACTGGAAGTTGAACAGGCTGACGAGAGGATCGGTTTCGGCCCGGGCCGGAAGCGTGGGCAAGGCCAGGCACAGCAGCAGGAGCAGCAAGCCGTAACGCATGATCGTGACCTCGTGGCGTGACATGGGCGCGTCGTCGCTTCAGGGAATGATTTGCAGCAACTCCACCGAATCATCCAGGGAATCGCCGCTGATGTAGCCGATGGCGTCGGGATGGCTGGCGACCCAGCGTTTCACTTCGGCATCGCTGCTGAGCACCATCGGCGGCTTGCGCTTGCCCGTGAAGCGGTACTTGGACCAGTAACGGCTGACCGCCTTCTCGTTCATGTGCAGCACCTTTTCATAGAAGTGCTTGCGCAGGGGGCTGCCCCTGGGCTGATCCACGGGGGTGATCCGCACGCCATTGGACAGGTGGCGGATTTCGCCACGATAGACCCTGGCGATGGTGTCGAGATCGACGCCGTGCAACCTGTTGTGGGGGTTGGCGATCACGGCGAGTTCGGCCCGGACCAGGCCTGGCAGCATCAGCATGATCAGCAGGGCGGGAAGGCCGCGACGGAAGAGGGTACGCAACATGACAGGTCTCCCTTGGGCTTGGGCATTGTCGTCGGGGGGTATCCCCCCGACGGACAGGGGTGTTCAGAAGATGAGGTCGAAACTGGCGGCCAGGATGGTGCCGGTCTCGGCCTGCAGGGGCGAGTCGAAGAGCCCGTATTTCGGCTGACCGGCCAGGCTTTCCGGCTTGGCCTGGGTGGCCTCGAACTTGAGCGCTGCGCCGTCGGCCACTTCGTAGCGCAACCCCAGGGTCAGGGAGGACTGCTTGAGAGCCATGGCGCTCTCGGTCTTGCCCCGGTCGATTCGGGCGTAGGTGAAGTAGGGCAGGAAGTCGCCGAAGCGGTAGCCCAGGGTGGCGTATCCGGCCCGCTGATCGGGGAAGGCCATCTGCATGTCGGCACGGTCTTCGGTATCCCGATCCACGAACTCCGCATAGGCCAGGAAGTTAGCTACGTCCACGATCAGGCCCACGCCGCCGAAGCTGCCGGAGACGTTGTACATGCCGAAGGCCGGCGCATCCACCTTGGTGCTCATGTAGCCCAGGCGGAACTTGACCGCATCGGTGCCCAAGGTGGCATTGAAGCCGATCATGTTCTTGGTGTCGAAGTCGACATAAGTGCCTTTGCTGGGTGCAGGAGTCGTAGGCCAGTTGTCGATGACATTGGGCTGGATCACCGCCTCGTTGCTGCCGTTGCCACCATAGATTTCCAGCAGGAAGTCCATTCCCCCGCTGGTGGTGGTCTGGAACACGTAGTCCAGCCCGTTGACCGCCTCGATGGGGTTGGTGCCATAGACTTCCAGTGGGGGAGAGACCCAGGGGTAGGCGTAACCCACTTCCTGGTATTCGGAGATCATGTAGAAGGGGCCCTTGTAGCGGCCGAAGCGCAGTCGGTTGCGATCGTCGAAGTGGTAGTCGATGTAGGCCCACTCCACCTTGGCATTGAAGTTGTCGTTGCCCCCGTAGGCTTCGATGATCACCGTGGTGTTGATCTTCTCCGTCAGCTCGGCGTCGAACTGCATGCCGATGGTGGAGCCGTAGGTGTTGAAGTCCACGTGGTCGGTGGCATAGCCGCCGGCATAGTCGGACTGTTGACCGGTGGTGTCGTCGTTGGCGGCATAGGTGGCCTTGACGGTCAGGTAGCCTGACAGTTCGACGCCCTCGATGGCCTGGGCGGTGCCGGCCAGGCCGGTCAGCAGCAGGCCGCCGGCGATCAGGGCCGAGGGGATGCGGTGTGGGATTTTCATGGGTGTGGTCTCTCCAGGGTAGAACGGAAATCCGGAACGGGTTTTCGCCGTCGCCAGCCGGCAGGCGGTTCCGGGCGCCACGCCTGGGCCTGGCCTGCGGGCAGGCGAAGGGGCGCGGGGAACCGGCGGCAGGTGGCGAGGATCAGGACGCAGGGTGGGTCGACATGGCGAATTCTCCCGTAGCTGTGGTCAAGTCTGCAGGGCGCCGCATTGTGTTTTTTGGATTGTCGTGGCGGCGCCTGTGACTCCGGCGGCCGCAGGTTCCGGCCGGGAGTCGGCAACCGGCCTGGCCGGTGCCTGCGGATTCTGTCGTCTGGGGAACGTGACAGAATCGGCATCAACTATACGTCATTTTCAGTATGGATAAAAACCGCGAAACTTGTGTGTGACACATGTCACCCAGTGTTCAGGCCGCGTGGACGGCCCGTCTGCGCCACCGCCACCATTTGTATGCTTCGGTCAGCACGAACACCGGCGCGGCCACCAGGAGGAGCAGGCCCCAGTCCGTCCAGCCCAGTGGCACCGTGTGCAGGGCGGACTGCAGGAACGGCACGTAGATGGCGCACACCTGCAGGCCCACGGTGATGCCCCAGGCGGCCAGGACCCAGGGGTTGGAGAAGAAGCCGATGACCGACAGGGGTTCGCGCAGGGCCCGGAAATTGAAGACGTTGAGTTTCTCCAGCAGGATGATCCCGGTGAAGGCCATGGTCTGGGCGCGCAGGACGTCGGCTTCACTGCCCCCCGCCAGGGCGTGATGGAAAAGCCAGAGGGTGGCCAGTCCGATGTAGCCGCCGAGGAGGGCGATCATCGCGATGCCGGCCCGATCGAGGATGGGTTCATGAACCGGGCGGGGCGGACGCTGCATGAGGCCCTTTTCCGGTGGCTCCATGCCCAGGGCCACGGCGGTCATGCCGTCCGTAACCAGATTCATCCACAGGATCTGCACGGGCAGCAGGATCAGCGGGCCGCCGAGCAGGATGTTGATCAGGATGGCCAGGACTTCACCGGTGTTGGACGAGAGCAGATAGCGGACGAACTTCTGGATGTTGTCGTATTGGCGGCGACCTTCCTCCACGGCCCCGATGATGGAGGCGAAGTTGTCGTCGGTGAGAATCATGTCGGCGGCGCCCTTGGCCACGTCGGTGCCGCGCAGGCCCATGGCGATGCCGATGTCGGCCTGCTTGAGGGCCGGGGCGTCGTTGACGCCGTCACCGGTCATGCCCACCACATGACCGAGTTTCTGTAACAGGGTCACGATGCGCAGTTTGTTTTCGGGAGTGGTGCGAGCGAACAGCACGTGCTTGTCCCGCAGGATGGCCAGCAGGGCATCGTCGTCCATTTGCCTGAGATCCCTTCCGGTCAGGGCCTGTTCGGCGGCGAGACCGATGCGCCTGGCGATGGCCAGCGCCGTGGCGGCGGCATCGCCGGTGATCATGAGGGTGCGGATGCCGGCCTGGGCCGCGGTGCGAATGGCCTCGGGCACCTCCGGGCGTGGCGGATCGATGATCCCGACCACGCCCAGCAGGGTCAGCTCCCGCTCCACGTGGTCGGCATCGAGCGATGTCCCCGTCGGAAGCCGGCGCCGGGCTAGCGCCAGGGTGCGCAGGCCGCTCTCCGCCATTCGGGAGTAGGCCTCGATGAAGGTCTGGCGATCGGCATCGGTCAGCGGGCGTTCGTGGTCACCATCGAGGAGGCGGGTGCTGCGTTCCAGGATCACTTCCGGCGCCCCCTTGACGTGGGCGAGCAGACCCGCATCGGTCCGTTCGACGACGGTCATCCGCTTGCGTTCGGAATTGAAAGAGAATTCGCTGACGATGCGGGCTTCGGTGGGTGGGCTCAGCCAGGCCTTGTAGGCGGCGACCACCAGCGCGGCTTCGGTCGGCTCGCCGATCTGGTGCCAGCCCTTTTCGTCCTTGACCAGCCGGGCATGATTGCAAAGCAGGCCGGTTTGCAGCAGGGCCAGCAGATCCGGGCGCTGGTGATAGTCGAGTTTGCGGCCGGCGACCTCGAAGTGGCCGGCAGGATCGTAGCCGATGCCGGTGACTTCGATCTCGCCTGCCGGCAGCCAGATCCGGCGGGTGGTCATTTCGTTCTGGGTCAGGGTTCCGGTCTTGTCGGTACAGATCACGGTGGCGGCACCGAGCGTCTCGGCCGCCTGCAGACGCCGCAACAGGGCGCGGCGTCGCACCATGGCGCGCACGCCGAGCGCCAGGGTGATGGTGACCACCGCGGGCAGCCCTTCCGGAACCACCGCCACCGCCAGCGACACGCCGGTCAGGAACATCTCCACCAGTGGCTTGCCCAGCAACCAGCCGGCCAGCGCCACCACGATGGAGATGGCGACCGAATAGATCCCCAGTTGTTTGCCCAGGATCGCCAGCTTGCGCTGCAACGGGGTGGTTTCCGTGCCCACGGTCTGGGTCAGGTGGGCGATACGGCCGAACTCGGTGGCCATGCCGGTGGCCACCACCACGCCTCTGGCCACCCCGTTGGTGACGGCGGTGCCCATCCAGGCCATGGAATGGCGTTCGGCCAGGGGGGCGTCTTCGCTGACGGCATCGGTCGACTTGGCCACCGAAAGCGATTCCCCGGTCAGGGCCGATTCATCGATCTTCAGGTTCAGCGCCTCGACCAGCCGCAGATCCGCCGGCACCCGATCCCCGATGGCCAGCAGCACGATATCGCCCGGAACCAGCTGGCGGGCATCGATATCCTGTTCGCGGCCGTCACGCAGGACCTTGCAGCGGGGCGCCAGCATCTGCTGCAGGGCTGCCAGTGCCTTTTCCGCTTTCCATTCCTGCACGAAACCCAGTATGCCGTTCAGCACCACGATCGCCAGGATGGTAATGGTGTCGCCGATTTCGCCAATGGCGAAGGCGATGGCCGCGGCCAGCAGCAGGATGAAGATGAGCACATCGAGGAACTGACGCAGCAGGACCGTATACCAGGGGGTCTTGCGGACAGCCTGCAGGACGTTTTCCCCATATTGCGGCAACCGTTGCCGGGCTGCCGAAGCAGAAAGGCCTCGTTGCGGATCGGTGTTCAGGCGCTGCAGGACTTCATCGGGTGGCAGGGCGTGCCAGGGGACGTTTTCACCTGCCGGCCGGTGGCTGTTCGGCGTATCGCGCATGATGGCCATTCCCCCTCAGGGATGATCGGTGGCCAGCGGAATGACGAGTACCGGCCGGCGGGCCAGGGAGATGACCGCACTGGTGGTGCTGCCCACATAGATCCGTTCCACGGTTTCGCGGCGGCGACGGCCGAGCAGGATGGGGCCGCTGTCCAGGCGCTGGGCCACGGCGACGATGAGATCCTCGGGGATGCCCTCTTCCACATGCAGATGATCGTCAGGCAATCCGGGCATGATCTCCTGGCACAGGGCACGCAGTCGTTCCCGGTGGTGACGACGATCCGCCTCGCCAAGCGGATGTTGCAGCACGTGCAGGACGTGCAGGGGCCAGTGGCAACGTCGGGCATGGCGGGCCGCCTCGCGGGCCAGCTCGCGGCTGCCGGCTTCCAGATCGAGACACAGAAGCAGGGGGGGAGACGTGTCGGTGTCAGGCATGGTGGTCGTCCTTTGCGCGTTGATGAGGGGCAGTGGCGGAGACAGGCTGTTGCAGGGCCGCGCGCCAGCGACGCACGATGAGTGCGAAGAGCAAGGGGACCAGGGCGGTCGACAGGGAGGAGGCGGCGACCAGGGCGGTGAACAGATCCACGTCGATGAGCCGGGCATCCAGCAGCAGCTTGGCCACGATGATTTCGGTGGTCAGACGGGCATTGATACCGACCCCGATGGTACCCGCCTCCAGCCAGCTGATCTTGCCCATGGGCACCATGATGGCCACACCGATGAGCTTGCCGACGAAGGCGGCCAGAAACAGCAGCAGGGCCAGGGTCGGCGAGGTGACGAGGCCCTCCAGGTTGACGCTCAGCCCCACCCAGAAGAAGAACAAAAGGCCGAAGAAGCCGTAGGTGATGGCGCGAATGGTCTGGGTGGTCTGTTCCCCGACCACGCCCAGCCTGTTGTAGACCGGGCGCATGATGATGCCGCCGGTGATGGCGCCGATCACCATCCCCAGCTCCCCATATTCGGCAAAACCGCCAAAACCGAAGACCACCAGCATGGACAGCAGGGTCAGATTGCGGGGCCGGCGGGGCAGCAGGCGCGAGAGCCAGGGGGCCAGCCAGCGATAGCTGATCAGGGCAGCGATCAGGAACAGGGCCACGATCGCGACCAGTCGCAGCACCTCGTCTTCGATCAGGTTGCCCATGGCGGTCGAAGACGCGGCCTTCTCGCCGATCCAGACCGAGACGAAGGCAATCAGGAACACTTCGATCACGTCATCGAGCACCCCGGTGCCCACGATGAAGCGTCCCACCCGGGTGCGAATCAGGTTGAATTCGTCGAGGATCGGCACGATCACCGCTTCTGCCGTGGGCATCCGGGTCAGACCGATGACGAAGGCCAGCATCCAGCCATAGCCCATGGCCAGCATCACCAGCATGCCGAGCAGGAAGGGGAAGCTGGTATTGAGCACCGTCAGCCAGACGATGTCGCGGCTGAGCTTGCGCATCTCCCCCATGTCGATCTGCAGGCCGATGAAGAACAGCAGGAACAGCACCCCCAGGTTGGCCAGGAAGCCGAACACCGGGTAGAGATCGGGCCCCAGCAACAGGCCGTTCAGTGGCGAGTAATGGGCCGCCATGGCCACCACCAGGGCGCCCAGGATCCCGGGGATCCGCAGGCGGGTGAGCACCGCGGCGAGCAGATACGAGGCCCCCAGCAGCAGGGTGAGGGCCAGCAGGAGTTTTCCGACAAGGACTTCCGACACCGGTGGGCTCCCGGTCGCGAAAAAGCTCAGCTTATTCCCTTTTTCGGTGGCTGGACAAGGGTGGGATTGTCTGTGCGCCGCTTCGGGATTCGGTTACACTGCCCGAATACGCGAGGGGGCGGGTTCACCGGCTTCGTCCCGCCACAATCGTGGGTCATCTGACAGGAGTCTGGCCATGGCGATCCAGTCCAATTTCTCTCCCGGCGGCAAGAAGCCGGATCTGGAAATCAACAAGCCCGAGACATCCAGGAAGTTCTGGCAGAATCCCTGGTTCATCTTCGCCCTCTATCTGGTCATGCTCTATGTGTTCCTGTTTGCCTGGCCGGAGCAGGGGCAGAAAACCGAAGAGATCCCCTACAATCGGTTCCTCGCCGAACTGGAGCAGGGCAAGATCCGCTCGGTGGTGATCTACGACAAGAAGTACATTCGCGGGGAGTACAAGGAAGAAGGCCCCGGAGGCAAACCGAAGACCTTCGTCACCGTGCCGCTGGACGATCTGTCACTGGCCGAGAAGTTCAAGCAGCACGGCGTGGACGTGAAGGTGCGCAAGGGGGACAACTGGCTGGCCCTGTTCTTCATGAACTGGGTGCTGCCCATCGCGTTGATTACCCTGTTCTGGATCTGGATCTCGCGGCGCATGGGCGGGGCAGGCAAGGGCTTTCTCAATCTGGGGCCGGGCAAGGTGCACATCCATCCCGATACCGGCCCCAAGGTCACCTTCGACGACGTGGCCGGGGTCGACGAGGCCAAGCAGGAGCTGCAGGAGGTCATCGAATTTCTCAAGGATCCGGAGCGGATCCAGAGCCTCGGCGGGCGGATGCCCAAGGGCGTGCTGCTGGTAGGGCCGCCCGGCACCGGCAAGACCCTGCTGGGCAAGGCCGTCTCGGGCGAGGCGGGCGTGCCTTTCTTCTACATCAGCGGCTCCGAGTTCATCGAGATGTTCGTGGGCGTGGGCGCGGCCCGGGTGCGGGATCTGTTCGACCAGGCGCGCAAGAACGCGCCCTGCATCATCTTCATCGACGAACTGGACGCGGTGGGCCGCAGCCGCGGTATCGCTCCCGGGGGCGGCGGCAACGAGGAGCGGGAGCAGACCCTCAACCAGCTGCTGGTGGAGATGGACGGCTTCGATCCCTCCATCGGCGTGGTGGTGATGGCCGCCACCAACCGGCCGGAACTGCTCGACAAGGCGCTGCTGCGGGCCGGCCGCTTCGACCGGCAGATCGTGGTGGACAAGCCGGATCTCGAGGAACGGGTGGCCATCCTGAAGATCCACGTGCGTCGCCTGAAATTGGGGGACGACGTGGATCTCGAGGTGATCGCCCAGCGCACGCCCGGCATGGTGGGCGCGGATCTGGCCAACATCTGCAACGAGGCGGCGATCATCGCCGTGCGCAACCGGCACACGGCGGTGCAGATGAGCGACTTCGAGGCGGCCATCGACCGGGTGCTGACCGGCCCCGAGAAGAAGCACCGGGCACTCGGCCCCGAGGAGAAGCGGCGGGTGGCCTTCCATGAATCGGGCCACACCCTGGTGGCGGAGACGGTCCCCACCGCCGAACCGGTACACAAGGTCTCGATCATTCCCCGCGGGGTGGCCGCGCTGGGGTATACCCTGCAGTTGCCGGTGAAGGAGAAGTTTCTCTCCACCGAGGAGGAACTCCGGGATCAGCTCGCCATCCTGCTCGGTGGTCGGGTGGCCGAGGAGCTGGTGTTCGGCGTGGTCTCCAGCGGCGCCGCCAACGATCTGGAACGGGCCACCGAGATCGCCCGCAACATGGTGACCCAGCTTGGCATGAGTTCCCGACTGGGGCCGCTGACCTGGGGCCGCATCCACCGGGCCCTGTATCTCGAGACCGAAGCCACCGAAGAGCGCAATTACAGCGAAAAGATCGCCGAGCAGATCGATGCCGAGGTCAAGGCCCTGGTCGAGGAAGCCCACCGCCGGGCCCGGGAGATTCTGGAACGGCGTCGCAAGACGCTCGACGCCCTGGCGCAGCGTCTGGAAGAGAAGGAAGTCGTCAGCGGTGAAGAGGTGAAGGCGGTGATCCGGGAAGTGGAAGGGGAGGCCGCATGATGTGGATCGGCTGGCTGTTCCTGTGGCTGGGCACCGTGGTCGGGCTGCTGGTCACCGTGCGCCTCGTGCCCGGGATTCGGGTGCAAAATGGCGGCGCGCTGTTGCTGGCGGCGGTGATCCTGCTGCTGGCCAATTCCTTCGTCCGGCCCCTGCTGCTGTTGCTCACCCTGCCGCTCACGGTGCTCACCTTCGGGTTGTTCATTCTGGTGATCAATGCCCTGATGCTGATGCTCACCGCCGCCCTGGTGCCGGGCTTCGAGGTGCGGGGTTTCGGCTCCGCCCTGCTCGGTGCCCTGGTCATGGGGCTGCTGACCCTGCTGGGGCTGGTGTTGCTGGGCTGGCTGTTTCCGGAACACGGCATGCTGGTGATCCAGATCATGCCACCGCACGGCCGCGACATCCCGTTCTGACAGGCGGTTGAAAAAGCGCCTCCCCGGGCGGTTTCAACCGCCTTCCAAAAAACCGCCCTGACCATGCTTGATGGGCCTCTCGTATCCATCAGCAGCCCATGAACAGGCCGATGGCCAGCGTGATCCCGCCCAGAACCACGAGACCGGCGATGGCCGGACGGTTGCCGCGGCGATCGCCGGCCAGGGCGACATACAGGGCCTTGAGTAGATTGTTGCTGCCGGCGGAGATGACGATGGCGGCAGCCAGTTGCGTGGTGCTGGCGGCGGCAAAGGTGCCCTTGAGCAGCGACAGGACGAAGGGGTCGATGTCGGTGAAGCCCACCAGGAAGGAGAGCACCTGCAGGCCCGCATTCCCGTAGTGCTGCAGGACCAGTTTGGAGAGCAGAAGCATCAGCACGAAGAGCGCGGCGAACAGGAAGGCGGTGCCCAGTTCAAGGGGGTTGCGCGCTTCGGTCTCCCCGACTGTTGGCGGGCCGGGCGCCAGCCGCCGCTGACGCCACAGGCAGGCGCCCAGGGTGCCCAGGCCCAGGATCAGGAAGGGGGCCGCCAGGGCGGTCAGGAAAGCCGGATTGAGGATCAGCACCAGGACCAGCAGGCGCAGATACATCATGCCGGTGGCGGCGAGGATGGCGAGGTTCAGGCGGGCCAGCACCGTTTCATCGGTGTGGCGCTTGCGGGCCAGCACCAGGGTGGTGGCGGTGCTGGAATAGAGGCCGCCGAGCAGCCCGGTGAGCAGATAGCCCTGGTGAGGAAACACATAACGTTGCAGGATGTAGCCGAGATAGGAGATGGCGGAGATGGCCACCACCGCCTCCCAGATCCGGAAGGGGGTGCTGGGCAGGGGCTTGAGAATCGGGGCATCCGGCATCAGCGGCAGGATCACCGCGGCCAGCAGCAGAAACTTGGCAAGGGTCATCCATTCCCGGCGGTCGACGATCTCGGTGAGGCGGTGGGTCAGGGGCCGGGCGTTGAGCACGAACACGATGCTCACGAATTCCAGCACCAGGAACCACAGAGGCAGGGTCTGGATCACGGCCCCGTAGGAATAGACCAGCAGGGCGATGAGCAGCCCGAGGATCCCGTGTTGTCCCTGGACGAGCTTGTGGTGGTAGAAAAGCCCGGTCCAGACGACCAGCGCCAGCAGGCCGCCAAGATACAGCCGCTGATCGGCATCGAGCAGGTGCAGGATGAAACCGAGCAGGGCAATGAAGGTATAGGTGCGGGCCGTACCCATGCTCAGAGGGCGGGGTTTGCTGCCCAGATAGTCCCGAAACTCCAGACCGGTGAGAAAGCCGAGCACACCCACCAGGACGAAACGGAACCAGGCCTGATCGAGAATGCTCTGTATGAGATCGGCGTTCATGGTGTTCAATTTTTCTCCATTGATGGCAACCTGGCAGCGCGAGTCATCCTTTGCACGGGGATACCCGCACGCTGACGGGAGTTCCCTCGACACGCTGTTGCATGATCCGATCCCGGTATCATTCGTTCCCTCGCACCATCAACTGCTGTCAATCACACCTTGCTTCCGCTGCGGACGTTTTGGAATCCGTTCCATGATCAGCCCCTCGACCAGCCCTCCCAGGATCATCCAGCAGGTCAGCACCAGGGTGTATTTCAACCCGAAATAGCTGGCCAGGACCGGTAACCAGGGCAACTTGATGGCCCGATTGTAAAGAAAGACGGCGATCAGGGTCTCCCTCATGCCCTTGTTTTTCAGATCGGCAAGCAGGGGATACCATACATAGATCGGGCCAGTGGAAAGAATCCCGGTCACGGTAGCGAAAACATAACCGAGCCATCCCGACGAGTGTCCCGCGTAGCGGCGAATGAACGATTCACGGATCAGCAGGTTGCCGAGAAACAGGAAAGCGAAGACCAGCAGCAGGACGGGCAGGAGACTCCAGGCCAGATGCAGGAAGGCCCGCGCGGATTTTTCGGCCAGTACCGGACTCAAGACCGCCAGAGCGGCATAGGCGCCGATGACGCTGGCCAGAAAAATCCAGCCGCCGCGTTTGCTGCCGCCCTGCTTGACGGCCGGGCTGCCGTTCTCTTGCCGGTGGGGCTTCATCGCAAGAGGAGCAGGGTTTTGGTGACCAGCAGTGAAATGGCGACAGCGAGAACGAAACTGATCGCATTTCGCCACAGGGCAAAGCGCTTGCCGAGGAAAAGCGATTCGGCGGGCAACTGGACCGTCCCGACGGTCACCCAGCTCAGTATCAACGCCGTCACGGCAGTCAGGCTGACATCGGCCTCCAGCAACCCCTTGCCCAGGATGTAGGAAGTGACAGGCTGGCCCGTGGCAACGGAACCGAACAGGGCGCCTTCGAGGGCGTCCCAGAATGGTTGTCCGCTGAACAGGGTATGCGAAAATCGTCTGGGCAGAATGGAAACGACCATGCCCACCAGGAGCAACATGCCCAGCAGGATGGGCAACGCCGAGACAAACATGCGGTTTGTCCGGGTGAACGCCTCATGCAGTCGGGCGCGAGTCATGGCGCCTCCAGGCATGTCGGTGACGCTTCGGCGCGGGTTCCGTCGCTGGTTTCATTGTTGTTCATAATTTCGAAGACGGTGCAGGCTGCGCGGCCCCGGCCAGCGCCGAACGCACGGCCATCACGAAGGATTCCGTCAGGGTGGGATGGGGATGGATGGCCTCCGCAATGGCTTCGATGGGCAGTCCGTTTCGGATCAGCAGTGCGGCTTCCCCCATGATCGAGCCGGCGCCCTCGACCAGGGCATGCACCCCCAGGACCTTGTGGCTGCCCTGTTCGAAAACGATTTTCAGCAACCCGGCGTCACGGCCATGGATTTGAGCGCGGGCGTCGTTGTGGAAGTCATAGCGTGCCACGACCGGCTCGAGGCCGGCCTCGCGGGCCTGTCGTTCGGTGAGTCCGGCGATGCCGATTTCGGGGGCGCTGAAGATCACCGCGGTATTGGTGTCCGGTGTGGGGAAGGTTGCCGGCTGTTCCAGGAGATGACGCGCCAGCGCCAGGCCCTGGGAGGTTGCCCAGTGAGCGAACATGGGGGCGCCGACGACGTCACCCACGGCATGGATGCCGGGCTCCGCCGTCTGCAGGGTGTCATCCACCACGATGCCGTGCCGATCGTGTTTCACCGCGGTGTTTTCCAGTCCGAGTTCATCCACGTTCGGCCGGCGTCCCGTGACCAGCAGGACGGCATCCGCCGAGGCCTGGCGGTCTTCGCCATGCTGATCGCGATAGGCCACCACCGACAGGGTGGAGGAATGGGTAATGGCTTGCACCCTGCAGCGGACGTGGATCTCGATGCCCTCGTGTTGCATCGTCTCCTGCAGCCGCAGGGCCAGTTCGTCATCCACCGGCCCGAGGATCCGGGGGCCGGCTTCCAGGATGCTGACCTGGCTGCCGAGGGTATTGAACACCTGCCCCAACTCGACGCCGATGGGACCGCCACCGATGATGACCAGCCGGTCGGGAATGTGGTCGATGTTGAGAATGCTTTCACTGTCGTGAACCCGGGGATGATCGACACCCTCGATGGGTGGGATGAAGGGGACCGAGCCGGTGGCAAGAACGGCCCTTTCGAAATGGATTTCCCGGAAGGTGCTGTCGCGTTTCTCGAGCCGGGCCCGACGAGGGGACAGCAGGCGACAGGTGCCGAATTCGGTGACGAGGCTCGGCAGTTTCGTCGTTTTTTGCAATGCGGCCTCGGAACGTCGGTGCAATATGGCGCGCTTTCGTTCCAGGACGCCTGGCCAGTCGATCGTGACCGCAGAGGTTGGAACCTGCAGGCCAAACTGCGCGGCTTCCCTGAGCTCGCGCAGGCGGCGAGTGCTTTCACGGAAGATTTTCGAAGGGATGCAGCCTTCGAACAGGCAGGTGCCTCCCAGTCCCGGGCCTTTTTCCACTAGCAGGACCGTCTTGCCTGCCGCGGCCAGTGCCATGGCGGTGGGGGTGCCACCGGGACCGCCCCCGATGATCAGATATTCGACCTCGTATGCTTCCATGTTGATGCCTCTTGTGGTCCTGGAACAGTCTGCTTGTGTCAATGGGTTGGCCTCAGGGCGTTTGATCTTTTTGTCGTCGTTCCGCCATGGGATTCCTTCGGGGGTTCGATCAAATCATCACATTGGCCCAGTGCTTGCGGTACCAGCGCAGCACGGCCATCTTCACCACGTCGTTGAAGGCGAACCAGGTCAGGGCATAGGCCCACATGACCAGCGCCCATTTCCAGCCGATGGGGGTCATGAGGCCGAAGCCGTAGACGGCGATGATGGTGCCGGCGACCCGACTGGTGAAGGTGGAGACGAACAGGATCCAGGAGGGCCAGGGGCGCTTGAAGAACCAGTCGTCGATCCGGGTGTTGTAGATGGTGCCGTGGCCGGCCACCACCAGCTTGGCGAAGAACAGGGACTGGACGAAATCGATGGGCAGTTTCAGATAGATCATCACCAGCCAGAACAGGGTGAAGGAGGAGATGACGCCGGCAAAGCCCAGCCAGCCGGCCATCACCAGCACTTCGTGCATGTCCCAGCGGATGGGCTTGTTGCGGATCCGGGTGTTGTCGTAGGCGATGGCCAGGATCGGAATGTCGTTGAGCAGGGCCAGGACGATGATCATCAGGGCGGTGACCGGGTAGAACTGGAACACGCCGATGGCCAGGCCCATGAAGAAGATGATGCGGATGGTCTCGGCGATGCGGAAGATGGTGTAGCTCTGCATCCGTTCGAAGGTGATGCGGGCCTGCTGGATGGCCTCGAGGATCACGCCCAGGCCGGGGGCGGTGAGCACGATGTCGGCCGCGGCGCGGGCCGCATCGGTGGCGCCGCTGACGGCGATGCCGGCATCGGCCTTCTTCAGGGCCGGGGCGTCGTTGACGCCGTCGCCGGTCATGCCCACGATGTGGTCGGCTTTCTGCAACTCGTCGACGATGAAGTACTTGTCTTCCGGGTAGACCTGGGCGAAACCGTTGGCCTGTTCGATGGCGGCGATGATCTCCGACTCGTGGCGCTTGATGGTGCCGGCCGGCAGAGGGGTGCTGGCCAGTTCCTTGCGCACCTGCTTGACCACCTCGGTCGCCTGCCGTTCGATCCGATCCTCGGGCACCTGGCCCTGGAGCACGCGGATCAGGGCCTTGGCCACCAGCCGGGTGAGGAACAGGTATTCTTCGGTGCTCTGGCCCTTGAGCTCGCGCACGTCCTCGATGTGCTCGCCGATGTCAAGCAGACGGGCGATGTAGCGGGCCACGGCCAGGTTGTCGCCGGTGACCATCTTCACCTCGACGCCCTGGGCCTTGAGGCGGGCGATGACCTCCCGGGAGTCGTCCCGCGGGGGATCGAACAGGGGGATGAGGCCCACGAAGGTGAAGGCGGCTTCCTCGCCACGCTGGATGGCCACGCCCAGGGTGCGGAACCCCTTTTCGGCGAAGTCTTCCACCTGCCGGTAGGCGGCGGCCTTGTCGAAATCCCGGTTGTGGCACAGCTCGATGATGACCTGCGGCGCCCCCTTGACGGCGACCAGATGCCCGCCCTGGTTGTCGCGCAGGATCCCCCGGGCCGACTTGCTCACGGGGTTGAAGGGGATGAACTTTTCCAGTCGATAGGTCTGCAGGCGCGGGCGCAGGCCGCGCTTGTCGAGCTCGGCGAAGATCGGCTCCTCGATGGGATCGTGGTTCTCCTCGCGGCTGGCGAGAGCGGCATACAGGTACAGATCGTCTTCGCCGAAGCCGGGCTGGAGATAGGGTTCGGCGAGACTCATGCGGTTCTGGGTGAGGGTGCCGGTCTTGTCGGAGCACAGCACGTCTACCCCGGCCAGTTCCTCGATGGCGTCCAGGCGGCTGACGATGGCCTGTTTCCTGGCCAGCACCGTGGCCCCGATGGCCATGGTCACGGTGAGCACCGCCGGCATGGCGACCGGAATGGCCGATATGGTCAGCACCAGGGCGAAGATCAGCAGGTCGATCTCCGATTCGTGGCGGGACAGGCCCAGCAGCACGATGACGACGATGACCACGATGGTCAGCAGGATCAGGAAATCGCCTACCTTGATGACCATCTTCTTGAAGTGGCTGCGGCCGGTCATCTCGGCCCGGGCCACCAGCCCGACGGTCTTGCCGAATCGGGTCTGGCTGCCGGTGGCGGTGACCACGGCGATCATCTCGCCCTGTTTGACGATGGTGTTGGCGAAGGCCGTGTCGCCGGCGGCCTTGTTGACCGGCAGCGACTCGCCGGTGAGCGCCGACTGATCGATTTGCAGAAACTCGCCGCCGGCAATCAGGCGCACGTCGGCGGGAATGATGTTGCCGATCTTGAGCTTGACGATGTCGCCCGGCACCAGTTCCGCGGCATCCACTTCCTGCCAGCGGCCCTCCCGCAGCACCAGGCTCTTGAGGGCCAGCTTGTTCTTGAGCACCTCGATGGCGTTGAGGGCCTTGGATTCCTGGTAGAAGTCCACGAAGGCGTTGACCAGGAGCATGACCAGGATGATGACGAAATCTTCCCAGCGCTGGGCCACGGCCGAGAGGATCCCGGCGGTTTCGATCATCCAGGGAATCGGCCCCCAGAAGCGGGCCAGCAGGCGTTGCCACCAGGTTTTCTCCTTCGCTTCGATCCGGTTCAGGCCGTACTGCTGCTGGCGGCGGCGGACTTCTTCCGCCGACAGGCCCTGTTCCGGATCCGTGTGCAGTTTTTCAAGGGTTTCCTTGACCGCGGGGGGAATGTTCATGGCGTGACTCCCTGGGCAGACGGGGTGGAATCGTTCGGCCCGCGCCGATGCAGGCGCCGGCGGGTGAGGCGGAAATAGACGGCTTCGGTGAGCAGGCTGCCGGCCAGCACCAGCGCGGTGCCGGCAAAGGCGCTGCGATCGGTCTGCCACTGGTAGCGCAGCAGCAGGCCGAATACCCCCAGCACTACCAGGAAGCCGAGGGCGATGACCAGGCGGCTGCCGCCGTAGCGGGGTTGCAGGCGCCAGTGGGCGGCGAGCACGAACAGGTAGATGACGATGAACACGGAGCTGGTGATGGAGGCGATGCCGTTGAGGTTGAACAGCAGGGCGAAGACGATGCCGAGGCCGGCGGTGATGTACAGGCCCTCCACGGAGCCGAACCAGAGCTTGCGATCGAAGGCAGCTGGCAACACCCCATCACGGGCCAGGGCATAGGCCACGTTGGCCCCGCCGTAGAGGGTGGCGTTGAGGGCCGAGGCGATGGAGAACAGGGCGCCCCAGCTCACCAGCAGGTAACCGCCGTTGCCGAGGAAGGGCTTCGCCGCCTCGGCCAGGGCGTAGTCCTGGGCCCGGATCAGCTCGGCCAGCGGCAGGTTGCCGATGGCGACCACCGCCACCAGGATGTAGACCACGCTCACCACCAGGATGCTGAGATAGATGGCGCGGGACACGTTGCGCCGCGGATCGCGCATGTGCTCCGAGGCGTTGGTCACCAGGCCGAAGCCCATGTAGGAGAGGAAGAAGACGGCCGTGGCGTCGAGGATGCCGCGCACGCCCGGCCCGTCGAAATGGGGCAGGATCCGCTGCGGCTGGATGGTCCAGATCCCCAGGGCCACGAACAGCAGCAGCACGCCGAGCTTGATGGCCACGATCCAGAACTCGGCCCGGCCCACGCTGGCCGAGCCCATCACGCCCAGGGCGGTGAAGGCGAGCACCACCGCCACCTCGACGATGCTGGCCAGGCCGGGCGTGGCCGGCCCCGGCAGCAGGGGCAGGAAATACCCGGCGAAGCCCTTGGCGAACAGGGCGATGGAGATGACGTAGGTAAACCAGAACAGGAAACTCAGCGCCCCCGTCAGCAGGTTGGCCCCGAAGGCACGGATGATGAACTCCATGGGACCGGCATCGGAAATGATGCGGCTGCCCAGCCAGGCATAAGAATAGGCCACCAGCAGGGCCACCAGTCCGGAAATTACGAACACGAAGGGCAGGTTGGCACCGGCGATCTTCGCCCCCAGGCCGAAGATGGAAAAGATGCTGGCCCCGATCATGGTGCCCACGGCCAGGGCGACGGTCTGGATCAGGTTCAGTTTGCCGCGTTCTTCGTTCATGTCCGATTTCCGTTCTGCGCCGTTTGTCGGTGCCGTTTCGCCTGAGCCGTCCATCGTTTTTTGTTCATGCCTTTGGCAGTCTGCAGGTTGTGCCATGCGCCGTCCTTGACGCCGGGCAATCCGGGATGGCGCCCTGCATCGTTCCTCGTCAGTGCTGCCAAAGGATTGCCTCGCACTCCAGTGGTACCACCGCTTCCGGATGCCAGGGAATGATCCGCACCGTGTAGTCGCCCACCGGGCGCTGGGCGGGAAGGGTCACCGCATAGCGCCAGCCGTTGATGGCGCCGGCCAGTTGTTCCTGGCGTTCGAGGGGATGGCGTTCGGGCGCAGTCTGGCCGGGACGGGGTTCGGCGTAGAGTTCCACCTGCACGCTGTCCGGAGCGAGATCGTCGAGATAGACCTGGGCTTCGAAATGGAAGGCCTGTTCGTCGCTGCGGATTTCCACGTTGCCGAAGTGGATGGCCGGCCAGTGGCTCAGCAGGCGATGCCGCCAGTCGCACAGTTCCCGCGCCAGGCGGGCACCGTCGGCGGTGCGTTTTCGCACGCTGTCGGCCATGGGCAGGTAGAAGTCCTCCACGTATTCGCGCAGCATGCGGTTGGTGGAGAATACCGGGGTCAGTTCGGCCATGGAGTGGCGCATCTTGTGTACCCAGTCCTCGGGGATGCCCTGGGGATTGCGCCGGTAGAAGGCGGGGATGATTTCCTGTTCCAGGCGGGAGTAGAGTTCTTCGGCCTCGTGGGCGTCCCAGGCCGGATCGGCGTCGTGTTCGCGACCGTCACCCAGGGCCCAGCCCACGTGCGGACACCAGGCCTCGGCCCACCAGCCGTCCAGTTCCGAGACATTGAGCCCGCCGTTGACCAGCACCTTCATGCCCGAGGTGCCGCAGGCCTCCCAGGGCCGGCGGGGGGTGTTGATCCACAGATCCACGCCTTCCACCAGGTGATCGGCGGTGAGCAGATCGTAGTCCACCAGGAATACCACCTGGCGATGCAGATCGTGCTGGCGGATGAACTCGACCCACTGGCGGATCATGGCCTGGCCTTCGGTATCGCGGGGATGGGCCTTGCCGGCCAGCACCAGTTGCACCGGTTGATCGATGCGGGTCAGCAGGCGGGCCAGCCGTTGCGGGTCGTGCAGCAGCAAGTTGGGCCGCTTGTAGCTGGCGAAGCGGCGGGCGAAACCCAGGGTGAGAATGTTGGGATCGAGCAGTTCCTCCACTTGCGTCTGCAGGATCTGCCGACCGGGCTGGCGCTGGCGGATCCAGCGCACCAGCCGCTGGCGGTTGCGGCTGCGCATCTCCCACAGTCGGGCGTCGGGGACGGCGAGGATGGCCTCCCGCAGATCCTGCAACTCTTCACGCCAGCGTTCCTTGCCGCAGGCTTCGGTCCACAGGCGATCCGATTCGGGCGAGTCCCAGCTCGAGACGTGAATGCCGTTGGTCACATACCCGACCGGGACTTCCCGGGTGGGCCAGCGGGGGAACAGGGGCTGGAACAGGCGCCGGCTGACCTCGCCATGCAGGCGGCTGACGCCATTGACCGCGCCGCTGCCGTGAATCGCCAGCCAGGCCATGTTGAAGGCTTCGTCACCGGCGTTGGGACGGCTGCGGCCAAGCGGCAGGATGGCCTGCACGTCGAGGCCGGCGCGCTCGGCCCAGGGTGCCAGGTAGTGGGCCACCAGGGCCGGTTCGAAGCGATCGAAGCCGGCGTCCACCGGCGTGTGGGTGGTGAACAGGTTGCCGCGCCGGGTGGCGGTGAGCGCGGTTTCGAAATCGACGCCTTCGGCCTGCATGAATGCCCGCGCCCGCTCCAGCACGGCGAAGGCGGCATGGCCCTCGTTGAGATGGTTCACGGGCGGGGTGTGATTCAGTTTCTGCAACAGGCGGTGGCCTCCGATCCCCAGGACCAGTTCCTGCTGCAGGCGCAGTTCCCGGCCGCCGCCGTACAGCTCGCTGGTGATTCCGCGGTCGGCCGGATCGTTGAGGGGATCGTTGCTGTCCAGCAGGTAGAGATGGATGCGCCCCACCTGCACCTGCCAGGCCCGCAGACGCAGTTCCCGACCCGGCAGCTCGAGGGAAATGTTCAACCATTCGCCATCGGCACCCCGCACCGGCGTCACCGGCAGTAGCAAGGGATCGTTGAAGGGATAGAAGGCGAGCTGTTCGCCCCGGGCGTTGAGGGCCTGGCGGAAGTAGCCCTGCTGGTAGAGCAGGCCCACCGCCACCAGCGGCACGCCCAGTTCGGAGGCGGTCTTGAGGTGATCGCCGGCCAGCACGCCCAGGCCGCCCGAGTACAGGGGCAGGGCCTCGCTGAGGCCGTATTCCATGCAGAAGTAGGCCACCAGGGGCTGTTCCCGGGTTCCGTACTTGTGGCCGAACCAGCCTTCGGCGGCCAGGGCCCTGCGCTGCTCCTCGCGCAGTTCCTGCAGGAGCCGGCGAAAGTCCGCATCCTGTGCCAGTTCCTCGAGGCGCCGGCGGCTGACCGTCTGCAGGATCAGCCAGGGGTTGCGGGTGTGCCGCCACAGGGTCTCGTCGATGCGGCGCCACAGGCGATCCGCGGTATGGCTCCATGACCAGCGCAGATCCAGTGCCAGCAGGCGCAGCTCCTCGAGTTCCTGCGGCAAATCGGTCCGCACACCGTAAGGGGAGTGATTCATGCTGGCCTCCAGTGGCAATTCATGCGATCAATGGGGGCGAGCCCCGTCCATTTCGAGCCGTCTGCGAATCCGGGGCCGTGCCGGGCGTCGGTGTCAGGGCTCATCCCTTCCATGTCCATTCGCGGATCTCCGGCATGTCTTCGCCATGGGTGGTGATGTATTCCCGGTGTTCCACCAGCCTGTCGTGCATGTACTGGTGGATGTGCCCGGCGCGCTCGCGCAGGGCGGGTACCCGATCGGCGGCGTCCATCACCAGGTGGAAGCGATCCAGATCGTTGCGCACCACCATGTCGAAGGGGGTGGTGGTGGTGCCTTCCTCCTTGTAACCGCGCACGTGCAGGTGGGCGTGGAAGGCGCGGCGGTAGGTGAGACGGTGGATCAGCCAGGGATAACCGTGGAAGGCGAAGATCACCGGCACGTCGGTGCCGAACAGGGCGTCGAACTCGGCATCGGGCAGGCCGTGGGGATGCTCCTCGTGGGGTTGCAGGGTCATCAGATCCACCACGTTGATGACGCGGATCTTCAGCTCGGGCGCGAGGCGGCGCAGCAGATCCACGGCTGCCAGGGTCTCGATGG
>JALSSV010000099.1 GCA_026984045.1 Chromatiales bacterium
CGCAGTCCTCCGGATCGAGCGGTTCGATGAGCCGTTCGGTTTCCTGGCGGATCCGGGCATAGCGTTCCCCGGGGCTCAGGGCGTTGTCGTTCCGGCGGTCCTGGCTGCCGGCGACGACGCGGTCTTGGCGGGTGACCATCGTCGTTGTTCCTGGAAGGCTGGAGGCCATACTCCAATGGCTATCTTATAACAGATAGACGTGAAGTTTTCATGCTTCGCATCTCCATTCGTGCACAGGTTTCGAAAATCCGTTTCATTGACGAGTCCCGCCCATTTGCTCCGCGTCGTGGGCGTGGGGCTCATCATCGCCGGTGTGGCCACGCTGAAGCTGGCAGGCTGATTCGGCGCTGCCGATTCGCGATCGGTTCATGGCGGATGATTCGCCATCCGGCACGCCCTCGTGGCCGGGGAGAGGTTTCGTGACACGCCGTAAATGCATCCCTGCAGGCTTGACGGCCGCATCCCTGCGGCCGACAGTCACGAAACCTCTCCCCGGCCTCAAGGGCAACAGTGTCAGATCGAGAATCGGGAACGCCGATTCAGCCTGTTTGCGGGATTACGCACCACGCCATGGCGGGAAAGTTCCTTCCCGGAACTTTTCCCCCAGGGAACGGGCTCACAATTTCCCGTTCCCGTCGTCCCCGTCAGTCCGCCAGCAGGGGATCCAGCTCGTCGTCCATGTCCAGCTCGGCCAGATCGTCGAAGCCGCCCACGTGGCGGTCGCCGATGAAGATCTGCGGGACCGTGTTGCGGCCGGTACGCTTGATCATCTCGCGCAGGGCCGCCTGGTCGCCCTCCACGTTGATCTTGGTGATGGCCACGCCTTTCTTGCTCAGCAGCTTCTCGGCGCGCTGGCAGTAGGGGCAGGTTTCGGTGCAGTACATCACGACTTCAGGCATGGGCTCCTCCACAGAGACATATGATTCAGGAATGGTTCGGTTTCATACGGGGTGAATGCTGTTCACGTCCAGGCTGGCGAAATGGGGTTCCAGCCAGCGATGGAGCTGGTGATCCACCCGTTCGATGAGCTGGGCTTCGGGCAGGGCCTTGCGCATCACCGACGTGGCGATCAGGTTGATCCGCACCCGATCCGGCGTGTAGTGCTGGGCCAGCTCGTGCAGGGCGTTGGCCGCCCCGGGACGCACGGTGGGCAGGGTGAAGGCGGTCACCTGCACGGTCTGAAAACGCAGGCTGGAGAAGATGGCGCGCAGGCGCCGGGTGATCTCCTCGCGCACCAGGCCGCTGACCAGCCAGCCGGTGCTGCGCGTGGCATCCAGCAGATCGCTCTCCACGGCGTCGGCATGCTCCTGAAAATAGTCCAGGGCCGGAAAGTAGCCCAGCCGGGTTTTCTGCACGTGGGCAATCACCTGGCGGGCCAGTTCCTGGCCGAGCACGTATGGCGAAGCGACCGAGTGCTGTTCCACCAGCCGCGCCTCCACCCGCACCCGCAGGCCGATGGCGACCCGCGCCATGTGCAGGTTCATGCGCCCCTGCCGGCCAGCATCGCGAGCTGTTCGAGCATGGGCCGGGTGACCGGTTCGATCTTGCGCCGCATCACGGTGCCGATGGCATCGGTGCGGGCGAAGATGGGATTGACCAGCGGCACGCCGACCCAGGACAGGGCCCGCATCGCCACCAGCAGCGATTCGCTTTCGGGCAGGACGTCACGCACCGCGGCCCAGGGGCCGTCGGCTTCCGCCTCCAGCTCCTCGCGGGCCGCGGCCACCAGGTCGACCATCTCGACCGAGGGGGACGGACCAGGGCGCACCGGCTGAAAGTAGCGTTCGATCCCTTCCAGCAACAGCACCACCACGTCCTGGGTGGCCGGCTTCCTGATCACCGTCGTCACGGTTTTGACGAAGGCCTGGCCCGCCGGCGACAGCACCCGGGCCAGCTGGCGGGCCACGGGATTGTCCAGCGCCGCGAGCGTTTCATGCCATTCGGCAAGGCGGGGATGGGCCGCCGCTTCCATGGGCAGATCGTCGGGCACCGCGCGCAGAAAACCCACCAGCAGGGCGTTCTTGCGCTGGCCCTTCGACCACAGGCTGTCTCGGGCCGCGGCGTCGATGAGCCCCGGCTGCAACACCAGCTCCACCGAGCGGATCATGTCACGGGGATCTTCCTCGAAAGGCAGAAATTCCACCAGGAACGCGGCCAGTTCGGGCCCCATCTTGCCTTCCACCACGGCCTGCTTCTCGAGCATCCGGCGGGCGTTCTCGGCGCTCGGCATGGCCCACCAGGCGCGCCGCGCCAGCTCGTCGGTCAGGCCGGCGGCATGCACCACCGCCACCACCGCTTCCGGTTCGCCCAGCTTCAGCAGCCGCTCCAGGCTGTCGTCCCGGGCCTGGCCCATGCGGGTCCAGCGGCGCAGGAAGATGGGATAGCCGCCGGGCGAACCCAGCACGTGGCTGGAGATCACTTCCTTGACCTTCTTGATGTACTGCTCGTCGCGGCAGTTGGGATTGAGCGGCACTTTCGCCTCGCCCTTCGGCGAAAGTCCATAGACGATCATCTTCGACTCGTCGATGCGAATGGCCTCGATGTCCTGGTTGAGCAGGACGTTCAGCCGCAGGCTGTCTTCGTTGCTGAGATCCATGACCGCGGTATCGTTATTCAGTTGAGCTGGATGCGCTGGCCCCAGGGCACCGGTTTGCGGCCCTTGATCAGCCAGATCACCGGAAACGGCGGGGCGTGGGCCGGAAACGGGCCCTCGGCATCGGTGAAATAGACCAGCAAATCCGGCTGCCGGTCAAGCCGCTCGGCCCATTCGAACATCGGGCGGAAATCGGTGCCGCCGCCGCCCTGAAGATCCGCCGGTTTGGCGAACTCTTCCCAGGGTTCGTATTCCCACGGCCCCTTGCTCGCCAGCTTCGAATCGCAGGCCTGCAGGGTGATCCGGGCCCGCATCATGCTCTTGATGGCGTCGATCTCGGAGATGAACTCCTGGATCTCGCCATCGGAGATGGAGCCGCTGGTGTCCACCGCCACCACGAGGTTGATCTGGGCACTGCGCAGGCTCGGGTAGATGGCCGGATCGCCGCGCCGGGTGGAGGGCCGGGTGTAACTGTAGTCGTCACGGGCCACCGCCGTCATGTAACGGGCCAGCAGGCTGCGCCAGGGCAGCTCCGGCTGCAGCAGGAAGTCGATCAGGCGCGCCATCTCCCCGTCGAGCTTGCCCGCCTGCATGGCCTGCTGGGCAGCGCCGGCCATGCGCTGCTTCCACTGCACGCTGAGATCCTCCCGCTCCTTGTGGGTCAGGGGCGGGGGCTGGGGTGCGCCCTGGTTTTGGGGCGGGGCTTCGCTCGGCTGCTGGCGGCCACCGCCCTGTTCCTGTTCCTCGTCCTGCCGGCCGCCCTGCCCCTCGCCGCCCTGTTGCGGATTGCGCTTTTCCTTGCCTTGGTCGGGTTGGTCCTTCGGCTGGGGCGATTCCTTTTCCGGGGGCTGCTCGCCCTGGGGATTTTCGCCGCTTTCGTTTTCCTCGTCGTAGACGTGCTGATCCATCGGCTCCTGGTTCTCGAACTCGTCCAGCAGCGGATAGATCTCCTCGGCGGTCATGCCTTCGTAGCTGCGTTCCACCCAGGCATTGGGCGGCGGCACGAGGCCGTCCTTGACCAGAATGGGGTTGATGGCCAGGTCACAGGCCAGATCCCAGCGGTGCTTGATGCGATGCTGGCGCCGGGCGAAGTGGGACAGCGCACAGTGCAGCGCCTCGTGAGCGAGCACGAACTGGGTCTGCTCGAGGGTCAGCTCGGAAATGTAGTCGGGATTGTAATAGAAGGTCTTGGCATCGGTGGCGGTGGTCTTGCACCACGACCCGTCGGCCATCTCCATGGGCAGGCGCAACACCAGCGCGCCGAGAAACGGCTTGTCGATGATCAGCCGCGTGCGGGCTGCCGCCAGTTTGGTTGCAATGTCGTCGGTCATGATGAAACAAGTGACGAGGGGGGAGTGGCAAGGGCCGAGGGAATCACTTGCAAGGCCAGGCTTTGCCTGACGCTCACTACGGCCATACCCACCCTCCTCGTCACTCGGCCCTATCCATACAACATGATGTCGGCCACGGCGTTCGACCACTGGGCGAACTGGGGCACGCTGAACAGATCCTCGCCGACGGCGCGGTGCATGTCGGAGACCAGCATCACGCCCATCTCCTTCTGCGGGAACACGCCGGCATAGTCGAGGATGTGGCCGTAGACGGTCGGCGCCTCTTCACTGCCCTTTGCGCGAATGGCGCGACCCACCAGCGAGGAGGCCACGGCGTATTGAAGGTCGATTTCCTTCGGCGCCGGCACCTTTTCGCCGCGCAGGATGGCGTCGATGTCCGGGAGTTGATCCAGATTGTCGATGAAGGCGTTGAGTTCGATGCCGGCCGCCGGGCCCACGCAGGCCTGCAGGGAGCCCAGCCGCAGCTCGCTGTTGTGCTCGAACTTCTGCAAGGCCCGATGGGCGAACTCCCAGGAGCGCGGCGAGGGGAAGGCCACCGGGTTGTGTGCCGGGTCGAACTCGAACAGCAGCTCGGGCCGGAAGCGCACGAAGGCGATCACCCGGTCATCCACGCCGTTGCGGTAGGCCCAGGCCACCCAGTCGTCCACGTTGACCTCGAATTCGAAATGCGAGAAGCGGTTGGCCAGCGGCGCAGGCATGGTGTAGGTCACGCCCCGGTCGCCCTGGCGGTTGCCGGCGGCGAAGATGGCCCAGCCCTCGGGCACCTGGTAGTCGCCCAGCCGCCGATCCAGAATGAGCTGGTAGGCGGCGGCCGAGACGCTCGGCGGGGCCGAGGTGATTTCGTCAAGAAACAGGATGCCCCGTTCCCCATGCCGTTCGGCGTCGGGCAGCATGGACGGCACCGCCCACTCCACACGCTCGCCCTCGCGGAAGGGAATGCCGCGCAGATCGCTCGGCTCCATCTGCGACAGGCGGATGTCGATGAGCGGCACACCGTGGCGTTCCGCCACCTGGGCGACGATCTGCGACTTCCCCACCCCGGGCGGCCCCCACAGCATCACGGGCGTGTGGTGCCCCTCCAGGGTGGAAGTGAATTCCTTGTCGAGAACGGTGGCAAGATGGGCTGGACGCATGATTTGAAACTCTTCGGTGGACAGTCTGGAAATAACGCAGAGGACGCAGAGGCGCAAAGGACGTGGAGACAACGGAAAAGAATTTTCTCTGTGCCCTCTGCGTCTCCGCGGACTCCGCGTTCATTACACTACAGGTTGGTCATGGGGAAAATCAGAAACCGGCCCTGGCGTACCATTTCTTCGCCTCTTCCGGATCCTGCTCCACGCCGTTGCCCTGTTCGTACATCATGGCCAGGGTGGTCATGGAGCCGGCCAGGCCCTGTTCGGCGGCCAGGCGGAACCATTTCGCGGCTTCCGCCGGATCCTTTTCCACACACTCGCCTTCCAGATACATGAAGCCCAGGCCGTGCTGGGCCAGGGCATGGCCCTGTTCGGCGGCGGCGCGCATCCACTTCACGGCCAGTTCCTCGTTGCGGGCCATGCCGAGGCCGTTCTGGTAGATGATGGCCAGGCGGTGCTGGGCCTCGGGGTTGCCCTCCTCGGCGAAGGGGGTCAGCAGGGGAACGGCACGGGAGAAGTGCTTGGCCTCGAAGGCGGCCATGGCGCTGGCGAAATCGACGGCGTCGCTGGATTCGGACATTGCTGGCATGACTCCATGGTTTGGGCACGGATGTGCAAGCGCGTTAGTATATCCTGAACTTGATAACCCAGTCACTAACTCGGTTATTCATCCAATGGGAGAGAGGCGCACAATATTCCTCCCTCCATGGGGATATACAGATGCGGAAAGCCGCTGCTGTATACTCCGGTTTCCCTGAATTATTCCGTATGGAATATAAGGTTATAAACACCATGTCCACCCCTGCCGAAAAGGCCATGCGGGAAGCCATCCAGAAGGTGGCGACCGGCCCCGAGTACAGCAAGGACCTCAGCTTCGAGGAGGCCCGCGCCGCCATGCGTCACGCCCTCTCCGACGAGGCCGACGACGTGCGCACCGCCGTGTTCCTCATCGCCCTGCGCATGAAGCGGGAGACCGACGAGGAGAACCGGGGCATCCTCGCTGCCATCCAGGAGACCAACGTCACCGCCGAGGTGGACGTGGACGAACTGGTGGACGTGGCCGATCCCTACGACGGGCACAGCCGCGGTCTGCCCATGAACGCCTTCGTGCCGGCCGTACTGGCCGCCTGCGGTGTACCGGCCTTCTGCCACGGTCTCGACAAGGTGGGGCCCAAGTACGGCATTACCGCCCACAAGGTGCTCAGGAGCGCCGGCATCGACGTGGGCAAGAGCCCGCAACAGGCCGCTGCCGACATCGCCGAACACGGCTGGGCCTATGTGGACCAGGCGGCCTTCGCTCCCCGACTGCACGCCCTGATCCCCCTGCGCGAGCGGATCGTCAAGCGCCAGGTGATCACCACCGTGGAAGTGCTGACCCGGCCCCTCACTGGCCGCCGCAAGACCCACCTGCTCACCGGCTACGTGCACAAGGCTTATCCGCCCATCTACATCTCGCTGGCCCGGGCCGCCGGCTACGACTCGGCCATGATCGTGCGTGGCGTCGAGGGGGGGATCATTCCCTCGCTGCAGCAACCGGCCCTG
>JALSSV010000100.1 GCA_026984045.1 Chromatiales bacterium
GCTGTGCCCGCTTATGCAACGATTTGCCGAAATGCTGCAGGAACAGCGCCTCTTCACCGACGTCTTTGGTATCGTGTAGAAAATGAGGGGATGCTTGAGCCTAACCAGAGTACTGCCCAATGCTCCATTAAGTCCCTTGCCAACAAGACCAGACCTTGACCCATCCCAAACCATCAGAAAGTCTGTTTCGTGACAAAATCGACAGCCTTCACCATCTGTCCAAGTTTTTATAACTCCTTTTTCGAATGCCTCAATGTCTATATATGGATAAATGTATTTCTGATCAGGCTTATCTGCTTGTCTTTTAGGTTTTTTGCCTTTCTCATTTTCAACAAATTGACCCAAGGGAACAATTGCCCAGCTTGTTGGATATTTTTCTTTTGAATCCATACCTTTACGCCACCAACTCGCTATTCAACTCTTCGATCACCTTATCCATCTTGTCCCCAAACAACTGATACATCCGTCCCATACCACCTCTAGCATCAAAGGGAGCCATCTCGAGATCGTCCCGTTCCATGTGAAAGGAGCTGGCAATGTGGTCTCGGATCATGCGCAGCCATTCCATCTGTTCTTCGTTGAACTTTTCGCCGCTGCCGCTGTGGTGGGTCATGATCCAGTTCTGGAAGTTTCGGCGCACGGTGTCACTGTAGGTCGAAAGCGTGCTGTCGATGCCGCAGGCGCGGCGTACGAGGGCCACCAGGGCGGTGAGTTCGCTGATGGGGTTGCTGCCTTTGTAGTCGTCGAGCAGGGCGTAGGCGCGCCAGACCCGCAGGGGGCTGAGTTTTGGCTGGTCGCTTTTGAGCTTGTTGAATAGTTCATGGATCATGGCGTAAGTCAATTCGCTGCGCCGCTGTGGAGTCTGATAGAAAATGGTCAGCGCCTCGATTTCATCGCGGTGGGCTTCGAGGTATGCGCTGAAGTCCTGAACCATTTGTTTGGCGTTTTCCTCGGCATCACCAGCCCATTCTGCGCGGGTGAGCCTGTCGAGGTTGTCGTGGTCGATGGTCTGTTCCTTGTCGCGGCGAATGGCGTCGAGCAGTTCGATGAGTTCGCCGGTGAAGACATTGGCGGCCTCGCCTACCCGCTCTTCGCGGGCCTTGTTGCGGGCATCGTCGCCAGGGTCGCCGGTTTCCGGGATGCCTGCGATCTCGCAGGCGCGGACCTCGATCCGGTCAGGGTCGATGGCGTCGAGCAGGCGGCCGACAATCTGTTTGAGGGGGATACCTCCGGTCTTCTCCTTGATACGCTGCTGGTCCTTGTCGTCGAGCTGTTTGTCGAGCCGCGCCAGCCGTCCGGCCAGGGAACTGACGGTATCCTCATCGCGCGCGCCCATCATCAGGCCCATGGCGAGATCCTTGAGTGGCACTGAAGGCTTGGTGATGAGCGGCTCGCTGGCAGTTTTGAGGGATTTGGTTACGCCGATGGCATCGACGATCACGTAATGGGTCTTGGCACTGGTGGCGGACGGCGTGACCTTCTTCAGATCATCATAGTCCAGGGTACGGGTACCGCGGCCTTTCATCTGCTCGAAATAGTTGCGGCTTTTCACGTCGCGCATGAACAGCAGGCACTCCAGCGGCTTGACGTCGGTGCCGGTGGCGATCATGTCCACGGTGACGGCGATTCTGGGGTTGTAGTCGTTACGGAACTGGGCCAAGACGGACTTGGGGTCTTCCTTGGCCTGGTAGGTGACCTTCTTGCAGAACTCGTTGCCCTCGCCGAAGACTTCGCGCACGGTCTGGATGATGTCGTCGGCGTGGCTGTCGGTCTTGGCGAAGATCAGGGTCTTGGGTACTTCCTTGCGGCCGGGGAAGATCTCCGGCAGCCTGTCGTGGAAGGCCTGGATGACGGTGCGGATCTGATCTGGATTGACGATGTCCCGGTCGAGCTGTTTGGCGCTGTAGGCCTCGTCTTCGTCCTGGCGCTCCCAGCGCTTGCGGCGGGTGAGGCGCTCGCGTTTTTCCACCTGCTGGCCGGATTTCAGCGTGCCGCCCTGTTTCGTGCGCTCTGTTTCGATGAGATAGATCTCATTGCCCACGTTGACGCCGTCGGCCACGGCCTTCTCGTGGTCGTATTCGCTGACCACGTTCTTGTGGAAGAAACCGTAGGTTCGGTTGTCCGGCGTGGCGGTAAGGCCAATCAGGTAGGCGTCGAAATACTCCAGCACCTGCCGCCAGAGATTATAGATGGAGCGGTGGCACTCATCGATGAAGATGAAATCGAAGAATTCGATGGGAATCCTCGGGTTATAGACCACCGGCAAGGGCTCTTTTGGCTGCACCAGTTCGGCCGGATTGATTTCCTCGGCGGCATCATCGAGTTCCTGTTCCTTCAGCAGGGAGTACATGCGCTGAATGGTGCTGATGCAGACCTGGCTGTCCCTGGCGACAAAGGAGGATTTCAGACGCTGGACGTTATACAGCTCGGTGAACTTGCGATTGTCGTCACTGGGCAGGTAGGCCATGAACTCCTGCTCGGCCTGTTCACCGAGGTTTCGGGTATCGACTAAAAACAGGATGCGTTTGGCGTCGGCGTGTTTGAGCAGACGGTAGATACTGGTGATGGCAGTGTAGGTTTTGCCGGAGCCGGTGGCCATCTGGATCAGGGCGCGCGGGCGGTCAGCCTTGAACGAGGTCTCCAGGTTTTCGATGGCAGTGATCTGACAGTCGCGCAGGCCGCTGTGATCCAGTGCCGGGAGCTGGTGCAGGCGGCCGCGCAGGGAGTTGGGCTGGGTTAGCCATTCGGCCAGGGTTTCGGGACGGTGGAAAGTGAATACTTCGCGCGAACGGGGCTTGGGGTCGCGGCCGTTGGTGAAGCGGGTGATGACGCCGGTGCTTTCGTAGACGAAGGGCAGGGGTGTATTGTTCTTGACCCATTTCAGTTCGGCGGCCGCATAGCCCTGTGACTGCTCCTCAACCGTGGTGATCTTGTGGCCCCAGGATTCCGGTTTGGCTTCGATGACGCCGATGGCCTGTTTGTCCACGAACAGTACGTAATCGGCCGGCCCGATGTCGGTCTGGTACTCGCGCACGGCGATACCGGGTCCGGCACTGAAGTCGATCTTCTTCTTGTCCTGAACCACCCAGCCGGACTGCGCCAGCATGGCATCGATGTTGTCACGGGCCTTTTGCTCGGGGTTCTGGTTGGGACCAGGCATTGTCGCGTCGTTATTCCAGGGTTGCTGCCGGTTCCGGCTTGTTCGCTTTCGCCCGCAAGTGGCTCAGGCTGCGCCACTGGCCGGATTCCTCGTCGTAATAATCCCAAAATTTCCAGCCGTTTGCCTGACTTTTTGTGATGGCGCGGGCGGCCTTGGACGGGGAATCGTAGGCCTTCTGGTTGAACCAGACCTTGCCGCCGCGTACCTCGGCCTCGTAGTCGCACGCCAGATAATGAGCGCGCAGCCGTGTGCCGTTGGGGATTCGCCCCCCCCGGCAGTAGAGAAACCCGCTGTTCTCAGTCAATGGGCGTCTCACCATGGCCGGCGTGACATCCTCCATTTCCCGCTCGGCAACTTCCCCGTAGATCTCCTGCAAAGCCTCGAACTGCTCATCGGACATGGAGACGAGATGGTAGTGCGTATTCCACAGACCCCGGGGTGTCAGGTCCTCGATGGCGGCGCCCATCTGGAGCAGGGGGGCAAGTTTGTTTTCGGGGAGGCAGATGATTCGCATGGCAATTGTCTACTTTAATACTCTATAGGAAAGTATAGGAGTCAATGGCTTGATAGTCAATGCTGGTAAATCGAAGCTGGCGACATACTAGAGAATGCACTATATGATAAATTTTCATTGATTTAGATATCATATAGTATAGAATTTATAAGATCTGCCGATAAGCATAAGGAAGAGACTTGGTGCCTGATGCGGTCCGCACGTTTCTGCTGGAGTTTAAACAAACGGTTACCACAGGAAGTGGTATCGACCTCGTGCCTCGTGCTGGGGCGAGAGAAACCATGCGATTCTTGGGCCTTACCAAGAAAAACGTGGAAGAGATCCTACTTGGATTGTCTGTTGCAGATTATTGCGCTGGCCCGAAACCTGACCACAACAGGCCTGGTGAAATTTGGGAATTCGGGAAAGATCTGGATGGGTACGAGGTGTATATCAAACTAAAGGTTGCAGCTGTTGGAACAACTAAAATCGCGAAATGTATTTCCTTCCATATCGCGAAATATCCGCTGACATATCCCTACAGGTAATGGAAGCACAATGGAAGATATGGAGGTAACGGTGATGAAAGGCATCTGTCCAAATTGCGAAAAAGAAACGGATCTCTCCATGATCCGCGAAAAAGAAACTATCGAAGTTCGAGGTGAACCGATTGAAGTGGAGGCGGAGTATTTCAAGTGTTCCGAATGTGGCGAGGAATTTGAAAATACTCGCGGCCACGATGCGCTTGAAATTGCTTATCGAGAATATCGACACCGTCGAGGCATGCTCCAACCCGAAGAGATTCGTGCCTGGCGCAAGCAATATGGGCTTACACAAAAGGAATTAAGTCGGTTGCTCGGCTGGGGAGGTGCTACGCTCAGTCGTTATGAGAATGGTGCGCTTCAAGATGAAGCTCATGAAAAGATTCTTCGCTTGGCAATGGAGCCGCATAATCTTTTGAAGATTATTGAGGAGTCGCCGGCCACCTTGAGCCCTGAAAAGCGTGAGCGTCTTGTAACCGAACTGAGTGCCGCTGAAGAAGAGGCTTGCTCTTTCGAAATGATTTTTGAAGAACGTTTTGGTCGTTATGATCCTGATGAATATAGCGGGTTTGTTCGGTTTTCTCTAACAAAATTATTCAATGCGATTCTTTATTTTTGTAAGGGTGGTGTGCTAAAGACAAAACTTAATAAACTCCTCTTCTACGCCGACTTCAAGCATTTCAAGGAATATTCTATTGCAATCACGGGCGCGAAATATGTTCACCTCCAATATGGCCCAGTACCAAACAATTATGAATTCTTTACCGCGGAATTGACGAGGGGCGGGGAGTTGACTGTTGAGGAGGTTCTCTTTGGGGAATATTCGGGCTCAAAGTATTTATCCAATGTTGAACCAGACCTTTCTGTCTTTATCGATTCTGAGCTAAAGGTGCTCGCTGAGGTCAATGAATATTTCAAGTCCTTTGGGTCTACGGCCATAAAGGATTTCTCTCACAAAGAAGTGGCTTATAGAGAAACAGCTGATGGCGAGACGATCTCTTATCTTTATGCGCCACAGCTACAGGTGTAATCTTTTTAAATTGGTAGCGCCCGCCGCTTATCTTCAGCGACTCAGCCCTTATGCTCAACAAGCAGGGAGCAATAGGGCTTCCAGAGCAGCAGGCTCAAACCTGCTACTGGTCAATGGAGGTATAGCCATGGCTTGTACTAACAGGCTGTTGAAAAAGCCCCCAATTTTGCCACAATGGCCCTGATTCTGTTGTTTTGGAGCATTCCTTGATGCGCGGACCCGACACACATCAAGAAACGCTGTTCAGCGCAGTCATTCCAGAGGAGCGCGTCCCGGCGGACCACCCGCTGCGGCCCATCCGGGAGATGGTGGACAAGGCACTGGAGCGGCTGGATGACGATTTTGCGGCCTTGAACGTCGAACACGGTCGGCCCTCGATTCCGCCGGAGAAACTGCTTCGAGCCCAGCTGCTGATGGCCCTGTACACCATCCGCAGCGACCGGCAACTGGTGGAGCAAATCGACTACAACCTGCTGTTTCGGTGGTTCGTGGGCTTCTCGATGGATGACGAGGTCTGGAACCACTCCACTTTCAGCAAGAACCGGGACCGGCTGCTGGAAGGGGACATTGCCCGCCGCTTTTTTCCGAAGTGCGAGCCCAGGCCGAAGCGGCGGGCCTGCTGTCGAAAGAGCATTTCAGCGTGGACGGCACACTGCTGGAAGCGCTGGCCTCGCACAAGAGCTATCGCCCGAAGGACGAATCGGAGCCGCCGGGTGGTGGGGGCGGAGGCCGCAATCCCACGGTGGATTTCCGGGGCGAGAAGCGCTCGCGCGACACGCATGAATCGAAGACCGACCCGGACGCTCTGCTGTTCAAGAAAAGCGCGGGGGCGGCGGCGAAGTTGTCGTACATGGGCCATGCCATGATGGAAAACCGGCATGGCCTGGTTGTGGAAGGCGAGGTGACCCAGGCGACGGGCACGGCCAACGGGAAGCCGCCGTCGAACTTGTGGATGCGCTCGGTGTGGAAGGTCGAGCCACGCTGGGCGCGGACAAAAACTACGACACGGGGGACTTCGTGGCGCAGATGCGAGAGCGGAACATCACGCACCACGTGGCCCAGAATGACACTCGGCGTTCGTCGGCGATTGACGGACGCACGACCCGCCACCCGGGTTACCAGCAAAGCCAGAAAATCCGCAAGCGGATTGAAGAGGTCTTTGGCTGGTTGAAGACCGTGGGTGGTTTGCGCAAGAGCCGGTTTGTGGGCAAGGAGAAGCTGGAGTTTCAATTCATGCTAACCCTGGCGGCCTACAACCTGGTTCGGATGTGCAATCTGGGGGTGGTGTCATGTTGATGCGTGTCGCTCCTTGGGGTACGTGCGCCCGGAATTCAGGATTTGAGAAAAAAGTGCTTGTTTTGGCATTCAAGGACCAATGCGCCTGGTGGTCAGGTTGATTCAGGAAAGGTATTGACCGGTTTTCAAGGTGATTTTTCAACAGCCTGCTATGAAACCCCGTCAAGTGCGGGATGGTAAGAAGCCTGGGCCGAAGACCGTGCCTGTCCGCAGGCACAAGCGGTCCAAGCCCAGCAAATGCCGCTAATTTAGTTGGCGGTTGCGGCGGGAGCTACCCCCTTTTCTCACTGCTCCTTGTGGAAAATGACGCGGTACACTCCCGGTACACTGCCCAGTTTCCCCTCCCTGCATCAACCTGACCTAACCTATTGAATCAACAAAACATTCCAAACTGTACCGAACATTCCCTGTTCCAAGATAATCAGTAAGTTATTGATTTTACAGGCCCTGAAAATCCCCGTGTCGGCAGTTCGATTCTGTCCCTGGCCACCATCTCCCCAACGCCATCGCCTTGCGATGGCGTTATTCCTTTCCGGATCAGGTATTTCGTGCCGCCAGGCCGACCATCAGCAGGGAAATTCCGTCGAAGATCAGGTTGATGCCCACGAACAGGCCCACCAGCCAGCGGGCCTCGAAGGGCCAGCCGGCGATGAAAATCAGGGCCAGTACGGCCGAGACCAGCCCGCTGAACAGCAGCCAGCCCCACCCCGGCACGGGCCTGAGGGCCAGGGCAAGGCTGATTCCGGCGAAGGCCGAGAGCAGGAAATAGAGAATCAGCACCAGCCCGATGGCTGCCGGCCCGGCCACCGGATGGAAGGCGATCAGCAGGCCGATCACCAGCAGGATCACCGGCTTGAACCAGGCCAGCAGGCTGCGCTGGTAGCCATACCAGGTGAGATACAGGCTCACCAGTCCGGCAGCGATCAGCAGCGCCCCCACCAGCAGCGACAGGGTGAAGGACAGCACCTGCGGCACCACCACGCCAAGCGCCCCGAGGATCAGCATCAGCACGCCGGCGATCATCATGCGCCGGCGGGTGCGCTCGTCCATGACGATCTGGAAAATCACTTGTGACATTCGACGACTCCTTACGGTTGAGGACAAACACAGCATGGGCACGGCGTTGTCCGGTTGCAAGCGCGTGCCCGAAACTTTCCCCAAAAAATGCGTCGAACAGGATAGAATACGCCGATCCTGCCGCTTCCCGCTGCCGTAATGCCTTCCCTGCCCTTCACCCACCACGACATCGACGACAATCTCGAAGGCCGCTTCATCGACCGGGGTGAGGCCTATTTCCACCAGGGCAAGGTCGCCCAACTGCACGTGGATCGCGGAGGCAAGCACATCGAGGCACTGGTGCGCGGCACCCGCTCGCGGCCCTACGCGGTGGAAATCCGGATCAGCGGGAGCAAGCGTTTCCGCAACATCGAGGGGATCTGCACCTGCCCCGTGGGCTACAACTGCAAGCACGTGGCCGCGGCGCTGTTCGCGGCGCTGGCCGAGGCGGAAACCCCGCCCGCGCCTACCCCTGCCGCCCCCCCCTCCACCCCGCCGGAACCGGTAGCGGTGAACGGCTGGCTGGAGCGTATCCAGAGCGTCACCACGCCGCTGCCCCGGCAGGCCGAAAAGGAAAGCTATCCCCCCACGGTGCGCCGGCGCCTGCTGTACGTCCTCGTGCAGCGCAATCCTTACCAGGTGGAAGTGGAGCTGCTGAGCGCCTACCTGCTCAAGAACGGCACCTTCGGCAACAGCAGCCGGTACAACCCGGCCAGCATTCAGCAGGGGCGCCCCGCCGCCCACATCCTGCCCTCGGATCAGGCCATCCTGCGCCGGATGATGGAACATGTCCGCGCCACCGGCGAGCCGCCGACCCGGCTCAGCGGACCCGATGCCGAGGATGTGTTGCGCGCCATGCTGGCCACCGGGCGCTGCCGCTGGCAGGACAAGAACGGCCCGGTGCTGCGCGAGGGCGAGCCGCGCCATGCGGTGCCGGCCTGGAGCGAACCGGACGCCCACGGCCGGCAGACGCCGATCCTCGAACTCGGCACGCCCGGCACCGTGGTGCTGCCCCTGCAACCCCCCTGGTACGTGGATCCCGCCAGCGGCGAATGCGGCCCCCTGGAAACCGAACTCACTCCCGCACTGCTGGAGGCCTGGACCCAGGCCCCGCCCGTGGCACCGGAGGAAATCGCCGCCGTGAGCGAGCGGCTGTCGAGCCTGCCGGTGAAGCTGCCGCTGCCGGCCCCCATTCCGGTCGATGAGGTCGCGGCCGGGCCGCCCGTTCCCGTGGCGCGGCTCGGCGCCCTGCGGATTCCGGTAGACGAGTGGATAACTCCACCCTGGCTGCGCGATGACATCGACACGCTGTATCCCCCCGAGCCCTTCCTGCAACTGGCCTTCGACTACGATGGCCTGATTCTGCCGGCGGACCCCCATGCCGCCGCGACCATCGACCGCTACGAAAATGGCCGCCTGCGGCGTCTGCGCCGCGATCGCCAGGCGGAGCAGCGCGCCCTGGAGACACTGCTCGCCGCCGGCCTGATTTCTACCGAGGAATACGCCCTGGACGAGCCGGATCTGCCGGATTTCGGACCGGGCACCCTGGTGGCCGACGATCTGGATCCGGACCTGGATGCGGACGCGGAAGCCATCTGGCTCACTTTCATGTTCGAAACCCTGCCGGATCTGCAGGCCGAAGGCTGGCGGATCGAGATCGACGAGGATTTTCCCTATCGCATCGCCCAGGTATCGGACTGGGAACTGGCGCTGGAGGAGCAACCCGACAACCACTGGTTCGATCTCGACCTGGGCATCGAGGTGGACGGGGAGCGGGTGCCCCTGCTGCCCATCCTCCTCGATGCCTTCGAGCACATGCGCCCGGAACAGCGGGCCGAGATGCGCGAAGCGCCGCCCGAGCACAAGAGCCTCTATACCCTGGAAGACGGGCGTATCCTGCCCCTGCCCACCCGCCGGGTGGGCCAGATCCTCGACGTGCTGGTGGAACTGTTCGACAACGAGAGCATGCAACGTGACGGCCGCCTGCGGCTGTCCGAATGGCGCGCCGCCGAGCTGGCGGATTTGAGCCGGCGTGAGGATCTGCACTGGCGCGGCGGCGAACGCCTGCGCTCCCTGGCCGAGAAACTGCGCGGCTTCGAGGCCATCGAACCGACCGATCCGCCACCGGCCTTCCACGCCGAGCTGCGGCCCTACCAGCGGGAGGGCCTCGGCTGGCTGCAGTTCCTGCGCGAGAACGAGCTGCACGGCATCCTCGCCGACGACATGGGCCTGGGCAAGACCGTCCAGACCCTGGCCCACATCCTCAAGGAGAAGACCGAAGGCCGCCTGGACCGGCCGGCCCTGGTGGTGGCCCCCACCAGCCTGATGCACAACTGGCGGCAGGAGGCGGCCCACTTCGCGCCGGATCTGTCGGTGCTCACCCTGCACGGCACCCAGCGCAAGCAGCACTTCGACCGCATCGCCGAGCACGACGTGGTGCTCACCACCTATCCCCTGCTGCCGCGCGACGAGGAAGTGCTGCTGGCCCAGTCCTTCCACTTGCTGATCCTCGACGAAGCCCAGCAGATCAAGAATCCCAAGGCCAAGGCCGCCCAGGTGGCGCGGCGCATCGAGGCCCGCCAGCGCCTGTGCCTGACCGGCACCCCGCTGGAGAACCACCTGGGCGAGCTGTGGTCGCTGTTCCACTTCCTGATGCCGGGCCTTCTGGGCGACGAGCGCCAGTTCCGCCGCCTGTTCCGCACCCCCATCGAGAAGCACGGCGATGCGGAGCGCTCAAACCGCCTGGCCCGCCGGGTGGCGCCCTTCATGCTGCGCCGCACCAAGGAGGAAGTGGCCGGCGAGCTGCCCCCCAAGACCGAAATCGTGCGCAGCGTGCCGCTGACCGGCGCGCAGCGGGATCTGTACGAATCCATCCGCCTGACCCTGCACGGCAAGGTGCGCGAGGCCATCGCCCGCAAGGGCCTCAAGCGCAGCCACATCGAAGTACTGGACGCGCTGCTCAAGCTGCGCCAGATCTGCTGCGATCCGCGCCTGCTGAAGCTCGACGCCGCCCGCAAGGTGAAGCACTCGGCCAAGCTGGAACTGCTCATGGAACTGCTGCCGGAACTGCTCGACGAAGGCCGGCGGGTCCTGCTGTTCTCCCAGTTCACCACCATGCTCGGCCTCATCGAAAAAGAACTCGAGGCGCGGCGCATCGACTACGTCAAGCTCACCGGACGCACCCGCGACCGGGCCACCCCCATCGAACGCTTCCAGAACGGCGAGGTGCCGCTGTTCCTGATCAGCCTCAAGGCCGGCGGCACCGGTCTCAACCTCACCGCCGCCGACACCGTGATCCACTACGATCCCTGGTGGAACCCCGCCGTCGAGAACCAGGCCACCGACCGCGCCCACCGCATCGGCCAGGACAAGCCGGTCTTCGTCTACAAGCTGCTCACCGAAGGCACGGTGGAAGAGCGCATCCAGGAAATGCAGGCCCGCAAGCGCCAGCTCGCCGACAACCTCTTCGCCGGCGCCGACCACGGCAAGCTCCCCGGCGCCGAGGAGATCGCCGAACTGTTCAGGCCGCTGGAGTGAACCCCATGACGCCTTGCGTTATATAACGCGTAACGCTATACTTTGCCCATGATTACCGGTTTCAGGGATCGGGAAACCGAACGGATCTGGCAGGGCACGCCATCGCGACGCCTGCCGGCGTCCATCCAGCGCATCGCCCGCCGCAAACTGCGGATGCTCAACAACGCCCGGCACCTCGATGATCTGCGGATCCCCCCGGGCAACCGACTGGAAGCCCTGAAAGGCCGGCGCAAGGGCCAGTACAGCCTCCGCATCAACGACCAGTGGCGCCTCTGCTTCCGCTGGGCCGCCGGCCACGCCCATGACGTGGAAATCGTCGACTACCACCGGTGAGACCATGAAACGACTGCCCAACATCCATCCCGGCGAAGTTTTGCGTGAAGAGTTTCTCGAGCCGCTCGGGATCAGCCAGAACCGCCTGGCCCGGGCCATGGGGGTACCGCCCCGGCGGATCAACGAAATCGTCCATGGCAAACGCGCCATCACCGCCGACACCGCCCTGCGCCTGGCACGGGCACTCGGCACTTCCGAACAGTTCTGGATGGGGCTGCAGGCCGACTACGATCTCGAAGCTGCCCGCCTGGCCGCGGACAAGGAGCTGAAGAAAATCGAACCCCTGGCCGCCTGAGCGGGGAACACGAACGTCCCCTGGCTCGCCCCTTTCCCTTGTATCTTCCCCCTTTTCCCTGAGGTCCCGACATGGACGCCGCCCGCGATCTCCTCCGCCGCCGCTTCGGCTACGACGACTTCCGCCTCAACCAGGCGGCCATCATCGAGGCGCTGCTCGCCGGCCGCGACGTGCTGGCGCTGATGCCCACCGGCGGCGGCAAGTCGCTGTGCTACCAGATCCCCGCCCTGCTGCGCGAAGGCACCGGCATCGTGGTCTCGCCGCTCATCGCCCTGATGCAGGATCAGGTGGACGCCCTGCGCCAGCTGGGAATCCGCGCCGCCTTCCTCAACTCCACCCAGGATGCCGACACTCGGCGGGCAGTGGAAACCGCCCTGCGCCGGGGAGAGCTGGATCTGCTCTACCTCGCGCCGGAACGGCTGCTGGCGGAGAGCACCCTGCGCCTGCTCGATGACGTGCCCCTGGCCCTGTTCGCCATCGACGAGGCCCACTGCGTCTCCCAGTGGGGCCACGACTTCCGCCCCGAATACCGCCAGCTCTCGCTCCTGCACGAGCGCTATCCGCAGGTGCCGCGCATCGCCCTGACCGCCACCGCCGACGCCCGCACCCGCGCGGAGATCGTCGAGCAGCTCGCCCTCGAGGCGGCAGCGGTGTTCGTCAACAGCTTCGACCGCCCCAACATCCGCTACCTGCTGAGCGAGGGCGGCAACGCCCGCGAGCGCCTGTGGCGCTTCCTCGAGCGCGAGCATCCCGAAGACGCCGGCATCGTCTACTGCCTGTCGCGCAAGAAGGTCGAAGACGTGGCCCGGTGGCTGCAGACGAAGGGCCGCACCGCCCTGCCCTATCACGCCGGCCTGCCCGAAGCGGTGCGCGCCGAACACCAGGCCCGCTTCCTGCGCGAGGAGGGCGTCATCATCGTCGCCACCATCGCCTTCGGCATGGGCATCGACAAGCCGGACGTGCGCTTCGTGGCCCACCTGAACCTGCCCAAGAGCATCGAGGCCTACTACCAGGAGACCGGCCGCGCCGGGCGCGACGGCCTGCCCGCTGACGCCTGGCTGGCCTACGGCCTGCAGGACGTGATCACCCTGCGCCAGATGACCCAGGACTCGGACGCCGACGAACGCTACAAGAAGATCATCCACCACAAGCTCGAGGCCATGCTCGGCCTGTGCGAGCTGACCACCTGCCGCCGCCAGGCCCTGCTGGCCTACTTCGGCGAAGTGCGTGACGCCCCCTGCGGCAACTGCGACAACTGCCTGGAGCCGCCCGAGACCTGGGAGGCCACCGAGGCGGCGCGCAAGGCCCTCTCCTGCGTGTACCGCACCGGGCAGCGGTTCGGCGTGAACTATCTCATCGACGTGCTCACCGGCAAGGACGACGAACGGATCCGCCGCTTCGGCCACGATCGCCTGCAGGTCCATGGCCTGGGCCGGGAACTCAACGGCAGCGAATGGCGCAGCGTGTTCCGCCAGCTCATCGCCCGCGGTTACCTGCGGGTGGACGTGGACGGCCACGGCGCCCTGCAACTCACGGAAGCCTGTCGCCCCCTGCTGCGCGGCGAACAAACCCTGCAACTGCGCAGGCTGAAGAAGGCCAGCCGCAAGCCGAAGTCGGTGCGCGAGAAGATCGCCGCGGGCGACCTGCGCCCCGAGGACGAACCCCTGTTCGATCGGCTGCGCGCACTGCGCGCCCGCCTGGCCCGCGAACAGAACGTGCCGCCCTACATCATCTTCCACGACAACACGCTGGTGGCCATGGCCCGCCACCGCCCGACCGGCGAAACGGAACTGCTGCAACTGCCGGGCGTGGGCGAAGCCAAACTGGACCGCTATGGCCGCGCGTTTCTCGACGCGATCGCCGCGGCCATCGCACCCTCGCAGGGCGAACTTCCGGCCGACGACACCTATTGAAATAGCTGTTCCGAATTCCCGGACATTTTGGCCTGCGGTAACACGAACCCGGCACGCCCCACACCTCTGCCGTTCGTGTCAGCACAATCTTGAAACGTTCAATAACCCGGCAGATACGTAGCCCGGATGGAGCGCCAGCGTAATCCGGGAACGGTGTTTCCCCGGATTCCGGTCCTGCGGACCTGCATCCGGGCTACACGATGGCTGCCGAATTGATGCAATGATCAGGTTCAATAACCCGGCAGCTCGACGACGAAGCGGGTTCCCGCCTCGTTCGAGACGACCGAGACCTGGCCGCCGTGGGCCTCGACGATGGACTTGACGATGGCCAGGCCCAGGCCGCTGCCGGTGCCCTGACGGGCGGCATCCACCCGGTAGAAGCGCTCGAACAGGTGCGGCAGATGCGCCGCCGGAATGGGCGGGCCGGGATTGTGCACGCTGACGCGGGCCCGGCCGCGCGCCTGCGCCAGCGTCACCCGCACCGTGCCGCCCGGCGGGGTGTGGCGAATGGCGTTGGAGAGCAGGTTGCCGAAGGCGCGGCGCAGCATGGCCCGGTCGCCCGCGGTGCGGGCCGCGCCTTCCCGGGCCAGATGCACGTCGCGCTCGCCGGCCAGCAACTCGTAGTATTCGAACAGGCTGTCGATCTCGGCGGCCAGATCCAGCGCCTCGCCGGCGGGACGGCCGTTCTCGGCGCGGGCCAGGAACAGCATGTCGTTGATCATCTGCGCCATGTTCTCGAACTCTTCGATGTTCGAGTACAGCACTTCCCGGTAGGCCTCCACCGAACGCTGCTGGGCCAGGGCCACCTGGGTCTGGGTCATCATGTTGGTGATGGGCGTGCGCAGCTCGTGGGCGATGTCGGCGGAGACGTGGGACAGGCGCCGGAAGGCCGCCTCCACCCGATCCAGCATCTCGTTGAAGGCCACGGCCAGATCCCGCAGCTCGCGCGGCAGCGTTTCCGGTGCGAGGCGCACGTCCAGCTCGTCGGCGCTGATCCGCCGGATCCGGCGCACGATGGCCCGCAGGGGCGCATGGCCCATGCGCACCGCCAGCCAGCCCATGAGGCTCACGATGCCGATGCCGCTGGCGATCATCGACCAGAGCGTGATCCGGAAGCGCTTGAAGAAACGCTGGTGATAGTCGATGGGCACGGCCGCGACGATGCGCTGGCCATCGGCCAGGCGCTGCATCAGCACCCGGTAGCGATGGCCCTGATCCAGCCAGATCCGCGCCACGGGCGCCGCGCCGCCCGGCGTCGCCGCCAGCAGGGGCGCGAGATCCGGCCCGCGGCTGCGATAGCGCACACGGCCATCGGGCGTGGCGATCACCAGGGAGGCGGCATGGTGCCCCACCAGGATGTCGTCGAACCGCCTGCCGGCGGGCGCCCCGCTGGCGAGCACCCGATCCACGGCCCGCACGATGCTGCGCAGCTCGCTGAGATCCTCGCTGGCGAAGTGGCGCTGGATGGCATCCTCGATCAGCCAGCCGAAGCCGGCGAAGACCACCGCCGCCACGCTGCCGAACAGCAGGGTCAGCCGCAGGCCGAGGGAGACCGGCCGCGCCTCACGCCCCATCGGGCACGTCCAGCATGTAACCCATGCCGCGCACGGTCTGAATCAGCTTCGGCTCGAAGTCATCGTCGATCTTCGCGCGCAGCCGGCGGATGGCCACGTCGATCACGTTGGTATCGGAATCGAAGTTCATGTCCCAGACCTGGGAGGCGATCAGCGAGCGCGGCAGCACCTCGCCACGCCGGCGCAGCAACAGTTCGAGCAGGGCATATTCCCGCGCCGTGAGCCGGATGGATCGACCGGCACGGCTCACCCGGCGCTTGAGCGGATCCAGCTCCAGATCCGCCACGCGCAACACGCTCTCCACCGGCTCGCGCTCGCGGCGGCGCAGCAGCGTGCGCACCCGCGCCAGCAATTCGGCGAAGGCGAAGGGCTTGACCAGGTAATCGTCGGCGCCCAGCTCCAGCCCCCGCACCCGATCCTCCACCGCATCGCGCGCGGTGAGAAACAGCACCGGCGTGCGGTTGCCCGCCGCGCGCAGCCCCTCGAGGATCTTCCAGCCGTCCACGTCGGGCAGCATCACGTCGAGAATGATCAGATCGTATTCGCCGGTCATGGCCAGATGGTGGCCATCCAACCCGTTGCGGGCCAGATCCACCACGAAGCCGGCCTCGCCGAGCCCCTGGCGCAGATAGTCGCCGATCTTCTGCTCGTCCTCGACGATCAGGATCTTCATGCCGGAATCGGGCCGGCGGACGGGACACATGGCTGACAGGCTCCGGAAAACGCGAATTTCCGGAACAGCCTGACACACGGCCACTGGCAATCTCCTGACGAGAACATGACGGGATTGTAATGGACCGGTCATGTCCCCGAAAGCCGGCATCGGGCAGGATGGGCGCGAATCCGTCCCTGCTCCGAGGTCTGCCGCGATGAACAACCTGCCCGACGCGCTGCTGCGCCCCCGCGATCCGGCCCGCCGGCGCTTCGTGCAGGGGCTCGCCGCCGGCGGCGCCCTGCTGGGCCTGGCCCCGCTGCTGCCCCCGGCGCGGGCGGACGAAGCCGGGCGCACCGGCACCGGCACGCCGCCGGTGCTCTCCGGCACCGACTTCCACCTGGTCGTCGCCGAAACGCCGGTGAACTTCACCGGCACGCCACGCACGGCCACCACCATCAACGGCCACATTCCCGGCCCCGTCCTGCGCTGGCGCGAGGGCGACACGGTCTCCATCCGCGTCACCAACCGCCTGCCCGTCTCCACCTCCATCCACTGGCACGGCATCATCCTGCCCTACCGGATGGACGGCGTGCCCGGCGTGAGCTTTCCCGGCATCGCGCCCGGCGAAACCTTCGTCTACCGCTTCAAGGTGCAGCAGGCCGGCACCTACTGGTACCACTCCCACACCGCCTTCCAGGAACAGACCGGCATGTACGGCACCATCATCGTCGATCCGGCCGAGGGCGACCGCATCCGCGCCGACCGCGACTACGTGGTGCAACTCTCCGACTGGACCGACGAAGATCCGCTGACCGTGCTGGCCAAGCTCAAGAAACAGAGCGACTACTACAACTTCAACCAGCTCACGGTGGGCGACTTCCTGCGCGACGTGAACACCTTGGGCCTCAAGGCCGCCTGGGAAAAACGCCGCATGTGGAACCGCATGCGCATGAGTCCCACCGACCTGGCCGACATCTCTGCCTACACCTACACCTTCCTGATGAACGGCACTACCCCGGCCGGAAACTGGACCGGCCTGTTCAAACGCGGCGAGCGGGTGCGCCTGCGCTTCATCGGCAGCGGAACCCAGAGCTTCTTCGACGTGCGCATCCCCGGCCTGAAGATGACCGTGGTGCACGTGGACGGCCAGGACATCGAACCGGTGACCGTGGACGAGTTCCGCTTCGGCCCCGGCGAGACCTATGACGTCATCGTGGCGCCGAAGGCCGATCGCGCCTACACGATCTTCGCCCAGTCCATGGATCGCACCGGTTACGCCCGCGGCACGCTCACGCCCGATCCGGCCCTGACCGCCGAGGTGCCGCCCCTCGACCCGCCCCGCTGGCTGTCGATGGTGGACATGATGGGCGCCATGGCCCAGGGCGGCGGGATGGGGCATGGCGGCATGAATCCCGTCCACGCGCGCCATGCCCGCACCGAATACGGCCCCAGTGTCGACATGCGGGTGGACATGCCGCGCACCAATCTCGACGATCCCGGCGTGGGCCTGCGCGACAACGGCCGCCGGGTGCTCACCTACGCCGACATCCGCACCCTCGGCGGCCCGCTCGACGAACGGGAACCCGAGCGGGAGATCGAACTGCACCTGACCGGCAACATGGAGCGCTACACCTGGTCGCTGGACGGCCTGGAGTTCGGCAAGTCCACGCCCGTGCACTTCCGCCACAACGAACGGCTGCGGGTGATCCTGCACAACGACACCATGATGACCCACCCCATGCACCTGCACGGCATGTGGAGCGAACTGGAAAGCCCCGACGGCCGCTTCCTCGCCCGCCGCCACACCATCAGCGTGCAGCCGGCCCAGCGGGTGAGCTTTCTCGTCACCGCCGACGCCCTCGGTCGCTGGGCCTGGCACTGCCACCTGCTCTACCACATGGATGCCGGCATGTTCCGCGAAGTGGTGGTGTCCTGACATGAGGAACCGCGCCATGCATCGACTCCGGATCGGCCTGCTGCTCCTGCTTCCGGCCCTGGGCGCCCAGGCCGAAACCCCTGCCATGCCCGGCATGCCCGCGGGCAAGGCCATGCACATGGGCGCCATGCAGGGCGGCGCGCCGCCGCCCGACGCCCGCGATCCCCATGCCTATGCAGACGGGCTCGACTTCGGCGGCATGCGCCCCCGTTTCGCCGACGAGCAGAACTTCTTCTCCCTGTGGATGCAGCGGCTGGAAGCGGTTCGAGTGGACGATCGCACCTCCGGCACCTGGGATCTGCAGGCCTGGTTCGGGCGCGACTACGATCGTCTCACCCTGAAATCGGAAGGCGACTGGCAAGCGGGCGCGCTGGAGGAGACCACCACCGATCTGGTCTGGACCCACGCCGTCGCCCCCTTCTGGGACGCCCAGCTCGGCCTGCGCTACGACACCCTCGAGGCGACGGACGACCGCGCCTGGCTGGCCGCCGGCTTCCAGGGACTGGCCCCCTACTGGTTCGAGGTGGACGCCACCGCCTACCTCGGCGAGGCCGGCGCCGCCGCCTTCAATCTCGAAGTGGAATACGAACTGCTGTTCACCCAGCGGCTGATCCTCACGCCACGCTTCGAGGCCGACTGGTACAGCCAGCGCGATCCTGCCCGGGGCCAGGGCGCCGGCCTGTCGGTCGCCAGCTTCGGCCTGCGCCTGCGTTACGAAATCCGGCGGGAACTGGCCCCCTATCTCGGCCTCGAATGGGCCAACGCATACGGCGAGACCCGGCGCTTCACCGAAGCGGCTGGCGCCGATCCGCGCCAGACCCGCCTGATCGCCGGGCTGCGCTTCTGGTTCTGATCCCCCCATCCCACCCAACCCACGAGGAGTTTCCATGAAAAAGGCACTTTCCATCCTGCTGCTGGCCACCGCCCCCATCCTGGCCTTTGCCAGCGGCGATCACGAACGGGACCACGGCGCCCATCACGACCAGGGCGAACACCACCACGCCGGCGGCCACGAACACGGCCAGCACGCCCATGAATCGGCCATCGGCCGGCCCGGCAAGGCGGCCGACGCCAGGCGCGTCGTGCGCGTGGTGATGCAGGACAGCATGCGCTTCGAGCCGGCCGACCTGACCTTCAAGGCCGGCGAGACGGTTCGCTTCAAGGTCGAGAATCACGGCGAGAGCCGCCACGAAATGGTCCTGGGCGACATGCGCGAACTGAAGAAGCACATGCGGATGATGCAGAAGAACCCCAACATGCAGCACGCCGATCCCAACATGATCAGTCTGGCACCAGGGGAGTCGGGCGAACTCGTCTGGCAGTTCACCAGCCCCGGCAGCTACGACTTCGCCTGCCTGGTCCCCGGCCACATGGAGGCCGGCATGGTCGGCAAGATCACCGTCAAGTGAGACAAGCGGTTCGCCGGCTCCCCGCAGGGGAGTCGGCCGGCCGAAAAATAATTCGCCTTTCCCCCTCTTTCCCGGAAAAAGCTGCTACACTGCTGTGCAGTTACATTCTCTACCGGTTTTCCTCAGAAGTTTTCAGTTCCTGCTTTCTCCTGTTGAATGCCTCGCAAGATTCGTAACATCCCAACCTTTATCAACACCATTACTGAGGTAATCAACATGGCTACAGGCACTGTAAAGTGGTTCAACGAATCCAAGGGTTTCGGCTTCATCGCCCCGAGTGACGGCGGCGCCGACGTCTTCGTCCATTTCTCCGCGATCGCCTCCGAAGGCTTCCGCACCCTGGCGGAAGGCCAGCAGGTCTCCTACGAAGTGGAAAACGGCCCCAAGGGCCCGCAGGCGAAGAACGTTCAGGCCTGAGCCCGAACCCGCTTGCCCGCAAAACCCCGCGCTTCGTCGCGGGGTTTTTGTTTTCCGCCTCCCCACGGGACCCCCGCCATGAAAAAACTCTTCGTCGGAAGCCTGCCGCCCACCGCCACCGAGGAATCCCTCACCGAACTGTTCGCTCCCTACGGCACCGTGCGCTCCCTGCGGCTGGTCAAGGATCTCTTCTCCGGCCAGTGCAAGGGCTTCGGCTTCCTGGAAATGGAAGGCCATGAAGCCCGCGCCGCCATCGCCGGCCTCGACGGCAAGTCCTTCGAGGGCCGGATGCTCAAGATCCGCTTCGAAGCCCCGCGCAAGGGTGGCCGCGGCCGCCGCCGCTGACCCCGGAAATTTTTCAACGCCAAGGCACGATACACGAATGGCGGCTGATGTAGGCCGGCTCAAGCGCAGCGGAGCCGGCAAAAACCGCGTCATCCCGAGATGGCGGCTCCGCTACGCTTGAGCCGCCCTACCGACTTCGGCACATCCTTGCCCTTTCCTCCTGTCCCTTTCCCCTCGTATCTGCCACCAGCAAACCTTTGCCCGCCGATGCTGTCATAATGAATACATGGTCAGCACCGCCAGCAAACAGTCCCAGCTCGCCGCGGAGGCACCGTCCGAGGCGACCGAGTGGCTCGCCAGCCTGCGCGCGCGTCTCGCGCCGGCTGAACTCGCACGCCTGAACGACGCCTGCGCCCTGGCGGAGGCGGCCCATGCCGGCCAGACCCGGGCCTCGGGCGAGCCCTACGTGCGTCACGTGCTGGCCGTGGCCAGCATCCTTGCCGAACTGCACCTCGACACCGATACCCTGATTGCCGCCGTGCTGCACGACACGGTGGAAGACACCGACGTCACCCTCGACGACCTCCGGGAACGCTTCGGTGACGACGTGGCCCGCCTGGTGGACGGCGTGACCAAGATGGCCCTGATCTCCAGCCTGCGCGAGGACGGCCGCGACAGCCGCGAGCATCTGCAGGCCGAGAACCTGCGCAAGATGCTGCTGGCCATGGCCGAAGACGTGCGGGTGGTCCTCATCAAGCTGGCCGATCGCCTGCACAACATGCGCACCCTGCAGGCCCTGCCGTCGGCCAAGCAGCAGCGCATCGCCCGCGAAACCATGGACATCTTCGCCCCGCTGGCCAACCGGCTCGGGATCTGGCAGATCAAGTGGGAGCTGGAGGATCTGGCCTTTCGTTATCTGAACCCGGACGCCTACAAGGCCATCGCCCGCCAGCTCGCCGAACGGCGGGTGGAGCGCGACGCCTACATCGCCCGCTTCGTCGAACACCTGCAACAGGAGCTGGACACGGTCGGCATCCACGCCGAAGTCCGCGGGCGGGCCAAGCACATCTACGGCATCTGGAAGAAGATGCAGCGCAAGCGCCAGGCCTTCCACCAGATCTACGACGTGCGCGCGGTGCGGATCTACGTGGACACCATTCCCGAATGCTATGCGGCGCTGGGCGTGGTGCACACCCAGTGGCAGTATCTGCCGGGCGAGTTCGACGACTACATCGCCACCCCGAAGGAAAACCACTACCGCTCCATCCACACCGCCGTGGTGGGCCCCGAAGGCAAGGTGGTGGAGGTGCAGATCCGCACCTGGGAGATGCACCGGGAATCGGAATACGGCGTGGCTGCCCACTGGCGCTACAAGGAAGGCGCGCAGTCCGACAGCGACTTCGACGAGAAGATCGCCTGGCTGCGGCAACTGCTGGAATGGAAGGACGAAGTCAGCGGCGCCGGCGAATTCGTCGACCAGTTCAAGTCGGCGGTGTTCGCCGACAGGGTCTACGTGTTCACGCCCCAGGGCCGGATCATCGATCTGCCCGCCGGGGCCACGCCCATCGACTTCGCCTACCGGATCCACACCGAGGTGGGCCATCGCTGCCGAGGGGCCAAGGTCAACGGCCGCATGGTGCCCCTCACCCACAAGCTCGCCACCGGCGACCGGGTGGAAATCCTCACCGTGAAGAAAGGCGGCCCGAGCCGCGACTGGCTCAACCCGGCCCTGGGCTACCTGGCCACCAGCCGCGCCCGCCACCAAGTGCAGCACTGGTTCCGCCGCCAGAACCAGGAACAGAACGTGGCTGCCGGCCGCGCCATCGTGGAGCGGGAACTGCGCCGCGTGGGCCTGGGCGACGTGGCCTACGAAAAACTGGCCCGCGAACTGGGGCGCAACGGCGTGGACGATCTGCTCGCCCAGGTGGGCATCGGCGAGATCCGGCCTGCGCGGATCGTCAACGCCGCCCAGCGCCTGCTCGCCCCCCCGCCCCCGGCCACGGACGAAGCCACCGCCCCCGTGCTGCGCGAGCCGCGCGAGCAGCGGCACGGCAGCGACATCCAGGTGCATGGCGTGGGCGATCTGCTCACCAAGTTCGCCCGCTGCTGCAAGCCGGTCCCGGGCGATCCCATCGTCGGCTACCTGACCCGAACCCAAGGGATCTCCATCCACCGTCGCGACTGCCACAACGTCCTGCACACGGTGGCGAAACACCCGGAACGGCTGGTGGAAGTGGACTGGGGCCCGGAGCAGGCCGCCGGCCACTACAGCGTGGACATCGAACTGGTGGCCTTCGACCGCCAGGGCCTGCTGCGCGACGTGAGCACCGTGCTGGCCAACGAAAAGCTCAACATCACCGCTGTCAACACCTCTACCCGGCGCCGCACCCACACCACCCACATGGTGATCACCGTCGAGGTGCCCGATCTCGGCGTGCTCAGCCGCGTCCTGGCCCGGCTCGGCCAGCTCCCGAACGTCACCGAGGTCCGCCGCCGGGCCTGAATCTCCCCGCCGACTCTGAATGTGCCCCCCACTGTAGGAGCGGCACCTCGCCGCGACCAACCTTGCAAAAACGCATGACGAAAGCCAGGGAACGAGAAAAACCGGGTTTCCGGCTGTAGTCTGCCACGTCACCCGCCCCTCCCTCCCTGGCCCTGTTCATCGCGGCTTGCGCCGCGCCTGCCCCCAGCCCTCCCATTCCCTATACACCATCTCCATCGCCAACCCGGTTTCGTCCCGTGGCGGTTGTGCAGGCAGGGTGGCCAACCGCCCCTCTCCTTCCCGGGCCACTACCGCCAGCACCAGCGCATCGAGCACGTCGTCGGCCGCCACCTCCCGACGCCGTGTGCTTGCCAGAACGTCTTCGAGAAAGCGCCGCGCTGCCGGCAAACGGGCTTCCAGTACCTGCAGGCGTTCTTCGCGGCCCTGCACCGTGCGCTTGTTGTGCGCCATCGGCTCGCCTGCATTGAGCGAAGCGAACGCCAGTTCCGGATGGCTCTCGCGCAAGCGGCCGCGCAACGCCGGCTGCGCCTGCAGCAGCGCATCCACTTCGCGAATCTTCGGCACGATGTTCCAGGCCTGCTTCGACAGGCCGGTGCCGGCATGCTGACGGTTGAGACGCAGGGCTTCGGCGTAGTCGCGGGCGGCCAGGGTGGCGCGCGCCGGCGGCGAAAACACGCTGCTGCGCCGGGCGCCCAGCCGCGCACGGGCCAGACGGTCACACTCCCGCGCTCCTCGCGCCAGCCCCACGGGCATGTCGATAAGGGCCAGCCAGGGCCTCCTCTCCCCCTGCAACAACTCGACCAGCGTCCGTTCACAACGCCAACGGATCTCGCCATCCTCCCCCAGCGCCGCGACAAACCAGCCGGCAGCGCAACCGTCGATGCCCAGTCGATCACCCATGGCTAGAAGCGCCCGGAGCGGGAAAAGAACAACAGCCTCTGGAAGGTACACCCAGCAAGCCCTAGCAAACGCAGATCCTGCGCCACCTGCCGTCCTCTCCCACAGCACCGCACCTTGACGATCACTTCGGTACCGTCATGCAGACACGCCGGCAGCCGGAACAGATACCCCCACAAGGCCAGACCAATCCGAAACAGTCGAACCAGCGCCATGCCGTTTCTCCTCCACGTTCCTGCAGGAGTATGGCACAGCCCCGGCACAACCGGCCCGGGCTGTCAGCCGGTGTCAGGTTGCCTGCGTCTCGAGCCAGGCGCGGATCGCGGCCGCCTCGCCCCGGAAGATCACCGGACGGGGATTGCGCTCGAGCTGGTAGCGGTACATCGGATCGTAGTATTCGTGCAGCAGGAAGGCGATCCAGTCGCGGTGGGCATCGACGTCGTCCTGCCGCAACTGGGCCTCGCAGGCCGCATCGAACAGGGTGATCAGCCGCGCATGGCGCTCGCCGCCCAGGCGTTTGCGGATCCGCCGCATGCTCTCCTGCATGGCCGCGCGCCAGGTCTCGAAGCCGGCCTCGGGGTGGCGGCGGCGATATTCGGCCTGGGCCTCGCGCACGTATTCGTCGAAGGTAATGTCCACCCGGGATTCGAAGGGGGCTTCCAGCATGATCCGCGACGCCCCTTCGTACAGGGCCGCATGCAGGCGCGGCGGCAGATAGCGGGCACCGATGTGGCGGCCTTCGTCCTCGAACAGCAGCCAGGGATGGGCCTCGTGGCGATAGCGGATCAGGGCGTAAGCCAGGGCGTTCTCGAAGGCGATCTGGGTCGGTTGCGGATCGGGATGCCGGCCGAAGGCCGAGCCGCGATGATGGGCGATGGCCTCGAGATCGATACTATGGGGAATGTGTCGCAAGAGCCGGGTCTTGCCGGATCCGGTCATGCCAGCGAGCACGAAACGGGGCCGTTCCCGCAGCCAGGCAGGCAACTCGCCTTCGAGCTGGTCGAGGAGATAGCGGCGAAAGGCCTTGTAACCACCGGCCAGACGGGGAATCACCTGCCCCTCGTACTCGGCCAGCCAGCGCTGGGCGATGGCCGAACGCTGGCCGCCGCGAAAGCAGTACAGCAGGGCCTGGGGGTGTTGCCGGTAGAACGCGGCCCAGGCCGCGATGCGCGGGCGGCGCACCGTCTCGTTCACCAGTTCGTGGCCGAGACGCACCGCCGCCGCGTTGCCCTGCCGCTTGTAGCAGGTGCCCACCTGCGCGCGCTCCTCGTCGGTCATCAGCGGCAGGTTCACCGCGCCGGGAAAGGCCCCTTCGGCGAACTCCACCGGCGCCCGGGTATCGATGAGCGGACGGGCCTCCAGCACGATACGCTCGAAGTCGTCGAACAGGGGCAGTTCGCTCATGTGACGCGAATGAGGGGATCACCCGCCTCGGTGAGACGGCCGATCGATTCGAGTTCCAGTCCGTGTTCCCGCGCCAGCGCCAGGAAGGCCTCGACACCCGCCGCGCGCACCGCCACCAGCAGCCCGCCCGAAGTCTGCGGATCGCACAGCAGGGCCTTCTGCGCGTGACTCATGGGTCCGATATGCTGCCCGTAACTGTCGAAGTTGCGCTGCGTCCCCCCGGGAACACAGCCTTCGGCCAGATACCGCCGCGCCGCCGGGATCACCGGCACCCGCTCGAATTCGATTTGCGCCCCCACGCCACTGCCCTGGCAGATCTCCGCCAGATGGCCGAGCAGGCCGAATCCGGTCACGTCGGTCATGGCGGTGACGGCCTCCAGCGTCGCGAAGGCACTGCCGGCCTGGTTGAGCGTGCACATCTGCTCCACGGCAAGCTGCAGATCCGCGGAGGCGATCTTTCCCTGCTTCTGGGCGGTGGAGAGGATGCCGATGCCAAGCGGCTTGCTGAGGAACAGGTGGTCGCCCGGGCCGGCGGTATCGTTGCGCCGCAGGTGCTCGCGCCGCACCAGACCGGTCACGGCCAGACCGAAGATGGGTTCCGGGGCATCGATGGAATGGCCCCCGGCCAGCGGAATGCCCGCCTCGGCGCAGGCGGCGCGGCCGCCGGCGATGACCTCGCGACCCACCTCCGGCGGCAGCTTGTCGAGCGGCCAGGCGAAGATGGCGATCGCCATCAGCGGCCGCCCCCCCATCGCATAGATGTCGCTCATGGCATTGGTGGCGGCGATCTGACCGAAGCGGAAAGGATCGTCCACGATGGGCATGAAGAAATCGGTGGTGGAGAGGATCACCTGCCCGTCACCAAGATCCCAGGCCGCGGCATCGTCCCGAGAGTGATTCCCCACCAGCAGGGCCTCGGGCACCGTTTGCGCCACCTCCGTGCGCAACAGGGTCTCCAGCGTGGCCGGCGCGATCTTGCAGCCGCAGCCGGAACCGTGTGAATACTCGGTCAGGCGGATATCCGGAATCATCAGGGGCCTCGCTCCGTCATCATTCGGTCAATCATCAAGCGCATATGATACCGGATAGAGCCATTCGATGACGCGGCACCGAAGAAATGAAAAAGCCGGCCTTGAAAGACCGGCTTTTTTTCAAATGCTGCTGGCGCCCTCAGAACCGGTAACTGGCGCCAATGCTCAGGGCCGTGATTTTTTCCCCGTTCTTGTCGTAGTAATTCATATACTCGATCCCTGCCGACCAAGGTTCGCCGAAGCGGAGATCCGCCCCCACGCCGAAACTCAGATCCGACCCGTCTGAACTGACGGTGGTCGTGTTGTTCGAAAACGTCATGTCGAAGCGAGTATAGCCGAGCACGCCGTAGAGGTCGACGGCACTACCCAGGGGCAGCTTGCCAATAGCATAGGCCCCGAGCATGGAATCGAGCTTGATGGTTGCGCCATTGGCGTTATCGTCACCCAGCCCGAAACCGTAGCGGGCCTCCACGGAAAAATTGGGATTGAAATCGAATCCGCCTCGGAGCACGAGCGCTCCCAGGTTGACGTCTTCCGAACCCAGGTTGTTGCCAAACGTCAATGCGGCATACTGCGCCCCCGCATACCAGCCTGGCGGTGAAGCCACTACCGCGCCTGAAACAGACACACAAACAAGAAACAAGAACAATTTTTTTATCATTGTTACAGTCTCCTGATCGATTCGATTTTCAATACCATTGTCGCTCACAGACGAGCCGTTGTTTACCACGACACAACAACACAAACCGAGAATAACATCACAAAATACCAAGCGATCAAGCGATTACCGTCAACAACCCATTCCTCATTTCGCGGCTCGTGATATTGCCCTTGGCAGGACAATATTTCCACACCACCCACCCCGCAAAGCTATTCGATGTCGAAGATGGATCGAGGCCGCTCCACGGTTATGGTTGCATTGTTTTGTCAAGCGTGAAGGATTTTTTCGTTGGGCATGACGGTTACGATTGCGACAGAACATTTCTTGAGCAGAACCACAGAACAATCAGGGAAGACTGTCCACCACGGCCTTTGCATTCGTATTAAAATAAATATCTTCGCTTTCCCGATTATCTGCCGCAAACATGGCCTTGAAATTGCCAAAAATTGAATTATCTGAAACCGTGTAATCTACCTTGAGAACACCGACATCCCCATCCTCACCCTTCATAAAAACGGCACCATCAAATGAAACTGACGCAATCGAATCCTTGTCGCCCCACGCAAAAATACGCTTGTATTTTACATTCACATCCAAATTGACAATCTCACCCCCATTACTCGTCTTCCCTTGCTCAACCAGATATTGCCGAATTATTCTCTTCATGTATTTCGAAATTTCCTCAGCGCTTCGATATCCGGCCTCAATCGACTCCACTTCACTTGCGTCAACATATTTGACGTTCCCTAATCGGTAATCAATTTTCTTGGTATCAAGCAGCTTTTCCCCATATTTTGTAAGAGCCAATTGCTCGTTCGTCGCACAAGCAGACAAAAACAATACAAGCACACCAAACATTACGTTTTTCACATCAATCACCCTTTTTCTGTCAGCGGATTAAAAGAACATCCTGGAAACCAGTAAAGCCTGTCCTGAACCGAATCTCGCCACAAGAGCACAACCCCATTTGCTGTGCGCCATTCAACTCATGGCGGGCATCACCATTCGCTTGCGGAAGCCTGTGCCCGCATCATGCCTTTCTCAGGCATCCCCCGCCTCCTTTGGCGGATGGTGATACCGGCGATGGCTGTACAGGATTTCCACCAGCCACACCCGCAGAGCCTGTTGCTCGGTCCTGGTCCAGGCGAACTCGAAAACCTGGCCCCGCTCGGTGTAGAACACCAGCCACCAGCCATCTTCCTGCCGCTCGTAACACATGGCATCATCACGATTGAAACAGGATTCCTCGGAATAATAGTCGGGATTCACCCCCTCTTCCCGCAACACCCGCTCCACCTCCGCCCGCGTCCATTCCCGCACCGGCCAGTTGTTCCAGTCTTCCTTCATACCCCAGACGTACCAGCGAACGAACATTGACAGCTCGCTTACTCCAAGTCCTTCGGTATCCGCCCATAGAAGGTCTTCACAGCGCCCGTCCGCATGCGCATAACAGACCTTCCACCACTCGCCGTCACGGAGCAGGCAGAAGGCGCCGGGATTGATTTCGCAGAAGGCAATGAACCCCACCAATCCGCAACTGATGCACGGTCATGCACCAGTTCATCATCATGTTCGGCGACAGGGCGCCCGTTTGAATCTAGTTACACAAATAATTTGACACCCCCATCCTCAATCATTTATTAAATGACTTTACCTTAACACTCCCATCATCCAAATTTATAATATAATCAATTCCATTCCAATTGCTTGCGATAACCTCACCATTCTCTGAAATTGAAATGTTCATGTATGGCTTATCTATTCCACCTCCATGTGGGCTTTCCTCTATCTGCCACTTAATACTGCCATCATCATCAAATGCAAAGACATTTCGATTAAAAATATTTCCTGCGGGTGGCTCTATGCGCACAACAATCAATCGATGATACTCGACAACTTGCGCCACAGGCCATGGAAACTCGACCTCTTTTCTGCCTATTTTTATTGCGCCGTCAACCACAGAGATATCTTTGCTATTCATTTACCAAGTTTCACTGTATTCCTAAACGCTGATTCTGGAAGTCGTTGCAGCAACTCATATTGAATGGCGTTGCCTAACCCATTAAAAACACCTGGATTAACCCTCCCAGACCTTATTCTGGTTCCGGCTGGAACGTATACTTCTGACATAAACTCCGGAATTTCAGGAAGCGCATACTTTTCCTTTATCTGTTGAGGCGTTAAACCTTCTATCGCCTCTCGCTTCATCATCCAAGCTCTCGCTTTATTGGTTCTACCATGCACCCGGACATATCTATCATCAACTATAGTTGCAAATTCAGTTACCCTGCTTCTTGGTTTGTATGGAGGATACCAATCTGAAGGAAATTCAGCATTCACCACATCAGAGTCTTTGTATACAACTTTGGAACGACGCGCATACTTGCCCTTGACTTTCTGCGCACTAGATTTAACAGAAATTTCAACCTGTTCTGCAATCGAAATTGCCTGCGGGGGCGGGGGTTTTGGTGCTCGAACCCCCTTCACCGGCAACCCCAACAGCAAGGCATCGGTCACCAGGTCCGTGGCCAGGCTCCGCTTCCCATATTCCTGCAAAAACGGCGGGGCGCCGTCGTCCAGCGCCAGGGCCGTGTTGTGGCCGTACTTCCCGTACCAGGACGAAAACAGGGGGACCGTGCCGTCATATATCGTCCCCGGGTTCTCCACCACGTTCCGGTATTGCGGGCTCTTCCGCGCCGCCTCGGC
>JALSSV010000101.1 GCA_026984045.1 Chromatiales bacterium
CGTGAGGGGATCTCGGTGTTGCCCACCACGATGATGTCCTGGCCGTCGGCGATTTCCTCCCACACGGTCTTCTTCGGATCCAGGCTGTCGCGGCTTTGGTCCACGTAGGCCAGTTGCACCGTGGGGCCGATGCGCAGCTCGCCGTCGTCCGGCTGTTCCTGGCCCACGATCATGCGGAACAGGGTGGACTTGCCTGCGCCGTTGGGGCCGATCACGCCCACGATGCCGCCGCGCGGCAGGTTGAAGTTCATGTTTTCCATCAACAACCGGTCGCCGAAGCCCTTGCGCACGTGGCTGGCCTCGATCACCAGATCTCCCAGGCGGGGGCCCGGCGGAATGAACAGTTCCTGGGTCTCGTTGCGCTTCCGGCTCGACTGGCTGGCCAGCTCCTCGTAGCGGGCCAAGCGGGCCTTGCTCTTGGCGTGGCGCCCCTTGGGATTGCTGCGCACCCACTCCAGCTCGGCCTTCATGGCCTTGAGGCGGGCATTCTCGGCCTTCTCTTCCATCTCCAGGCGCTTTTCCTTCTGTTCCAGCCAGGAGGAATAGTTGCCCTCCCAGGGGATGCCGCGGCCACGGTCCAGCTCCAGGATCCAGCCGGCCACGTTGTCGAGGAAGTAGCGGTCGTGGGTCACCGCCACCACGGTGCCCGGATAGTCGTGCAGGAAGCGCTCCAGCCAGGCCACCGATTCGGCGTCCAGGTGGTTGGTGGGCTCGTCCAGCAGGAGCATGTCGGGGCCCGAGAGCAGCAGCTTGCACAGGGCCACCCGGCGCCGTTCGCCGCCGGAGAGTTTGGTCACGTCGGCCTCCCAGGGCGGCAGGCGCAGGGCCTCGGCGGCGATCTCCAGCTTGCGGTTGAGATTGTGGCCGTCGGTGGCCTGCAGCAGGTTTTCGAGCTGCGCCTGTTCGGCGGCCAGGGCGTCGAAGTCGGCGTCCGGCTCCGCATAGGCGGCGTAGATCGCCTCCAGCCGCGCCTGGGCGTCCTTGATGTGGGCCAGGGCCTCCTCCACGTTGCCGCGCACGTCCTTGTCCGGGTCAAGTTCCGGTTCCTGGGGCAGGTAGCCGATGTGGATGCCGGGCTGGGGCCGGGCCTCACCGTCGAATTCGGTGTCCACCCCGGCCATGATCCGCAGCAGGCTGGACTTGCCCGCGCCGTTGAGGCCGAGCACGCCGATCTTGGCGCCGGGGAAGAAGGAGAGGGAGATGTCCTCGAGAATGGTGCGCTTGGGGGGGACGACCTTGGTCACCCGGTTCATGGTGTAGATGTACTGCGCCATGGAAATACCTGTCACGGTGGAAAAGCGGGCCGGCATTGTACCGGATCGGCTTCCGCTTTCGACAGGGGCGGATTTCCAGCCATTTGAAAATCCGGGGGATTTTCGCCGGGCTCAAGAATCCCGGAATCCGGCCGCTAAAGGATTACACAAATAAAATGTGGGCAGGAGCGCCCGGCAAGCGATGAACGTGAGGATTTCCCAGCCACCCTCAGCCAAGAGCGACACATGAGCACACGATTTCAACCGAGCATCCTGCGCAACATCCTGTTTTCCTTCCTGGCCTTCGGCATCGGGATCGGGGCCGTCTTCCCGTTCTACGCCCGTTTCTTCGTCGAATGGAAACCGGGCATGTACGGCTGGTTCGTGGCCGGCTGCCTGCTGGCGGGGGCGGCCATCGGCGTGGTCAACTATCTGCTGCTGCGGCAACTGCTGGTGAAGAAGCTGCAGCGGATCGCCGTGGTCACCCGGGCGATCAGCGATGGCGACATCACCCAGCACTGCGTGATCCGGAGCCGGGACGTGATCGGCGAGATCATCGACAGTTTCAACCAGATGACCGAAAACCTGCGCGGGATCATCGGCCGCCTGCGCAGCGAATCGGACGCCCTGCAGGAAGCCTCCGCCAGTATGGTGTCGGCCACCGACACGGCGCTGGCCCTGACTGCCGATCAGCAGCAGCAGGTGAGCCAGGTGGCTACGGCCATGAACGAACTGTCGGCCTCGGCCGGCGAAGTGGCCCGCCATGCGGCCGAGACGGCCAACGCCACCCAGGAGGCCGACGAGCACGGCAATACCGCCAAGGTGGTGGTGGTGGAGGCCATGAGCGCGGTGGACGTGCTGGCCGACATGGTGACGGGGGCCGCCGAGGTCATCGGCCGCCTGGAACAGGAGAGCGAGAACATCGGCAAGGTGCTGGCGGTGATCAACGACATCGCCGAGCAGACCAACCTGCTGGCCCTGAACGCGGCCATCGAGGCGGCCCGGGCCGGCGAACAGGGCCGCGGCTTTGCGGTAGTGGCCGACGAGGTGCGCACCCTGGCCACCCGTACCCAGCAGTCCACGGAGGAGATCAGCGCCATGATCGAGCGCCTGCAGAGCGGCTCCCGCGAGGCGGTCGCGGCCATGGAATCGGGCAGCGAGCAGGCCGCCAACGGCGTGGCGCTGACTGAGCAGGCGGCCGAGGCACTGGCGATCATCGCCGGGGCCATCACCGCCATCAACGAGATGAGCGAGCAGATCGCCCAGGCCTCCCGCGAACAGACCTCGGTGGTGGACGACGTGAATCAGAGCGTGAATGCCATCTCGGGACTGTGTGACCAGACGACGGCGAACATGGGCAACATCGACGGCACGGCCCGCGAGCTGGCGCGCCTGGCCGACGAAATGCAGACCCTCATCGCCCGTTTCCGCACAGCCTGAGCGGGATTTTCCTTCCTTCCCGGCCGGCGGATCGCCTCCGCCGGCCTTGAATTCCGCCTCCCCCGGCCGCATGCTGGCAGCGTTGGTTTCGACAACAATATAAGAAATCGCTAATATACGCGCCCGAACCCGTCAGCCCCAGAGGAAACGCCTCATGAACAGCCTTTCCGAGCGTCCCGGTTTGTCACTCCGCCTGCCGAGACCGGCGGCTCTGCTGTGCCTGCTGCTTGGCCTGCTGCCCGTGAGCCTCCCGGCCGCGGAACTCGAGACCGCGCCCGCCGTGATGCGGGAACTGCCCCGCGAACGGGTGCTCGATGCCCTGGTGGAAGCGGTGCGCGAGGCCACCGTGTCGGCCCAGATCAACGGCCGGATCGTGAAGATCTACTACGACGTGGACGACTACGTGGAGAAGGGCGCGGTGCTGCTGAAGTTTCGCGATACCGAGGTGCGGGCCCGCTTCGAGGCGGCCAAGGCCAATTATGACGAGGCGCGCACCGCCTGGAAACGGGTCAGGGAGCTGTTCGCCAAGAAGCTGGTCTCCAGTTCGCAGATGGACAAGGCCGAGGCCCGCCTCAAAGCGGCCAAGGCGCGGCTCGACGAGGCCCGCGAGAATCTGGCCAACACCCAGGTGCGGGCGCCCTACAGCGGCATCGTGGTCAAGCGCCATGTGGAGGTGGGCGAACTGGCGCGGGTCGGTCAGCCGCTGTTCACCGGCATCTCCCTGGAAGAGCTGCGGGCCACCGCCAGCGTGCCGGAAGACATCATCAACGTGGTGCGCAAGAACGAGCAGGCGCGGGTGATCCTCGATCGCGGCAACGAGCAGAGCGTGGCGGCCGAGTCGCTCACCATCAGCCCCTATGCCGATCCGGCCACCCATACCTTCAACGTGCGGGTGAACCTGCCGCGGGGCGAGTATCACATCTATCCGGGCATGTTCGCCAAGGTGGCCTTCCTGCTGGGCAAGAGCCGAGAACTGGTGATTCCCCGCCGCGCCGTGGCCCATCGCAGCGAGGTGACCGCCGTATACGTGCGTGACGAGCAGGGGCGCGTCGGTTTCCGGCAGATCCGGGTCGGTCGGCATGCCAAGGATCTGGTGGTGGTGCTGGCAGGACTGAACGAAGGCGAGAACGTGGTGCTCGATCCGGTCAAGGGCGCCGCCGCCTACAAGGAACAGCACGCCGCCCTGGCCGAGGCCAAAGGCCATGAATAAGCCGCTGGGGATTTCCGGGCGCATCGCCCGGGCCTTCCTCACCACCGAGATCACCCCGCTGCTGGCGCTGGTGGGTTTTCTGCTCGGGGTCTTCGCCGTGATGATCACGCCGCGCGAGGAAGAGCCGCAGATCAACGTCACCTTCGCCAACGTCTTCATCGCCTTTCCCGGGGCCTCGGCGAAGGAGGTGGAGGCGCTGGTGAGCACGCCGGCCGAGCAGATCCTTTCGGAGCTGGAGGGGCTCAAGCACGTCTATTCGGTGTCCCGGCCCGGCATGGCCATTCTCACCGTGCAGTTCAAGGTGGGCGAGGATCGCACCCAGGCCATCGTGCGCCTCTACAACGCCCTGTATTCCAAGCAGGACTGGCTGCCGAAGGGCCTGGGCGTGGCACAGCCCATCATCAAGCCCAAGGGCATCGACGACGTGCCCATCGTCACCCTCACCCTGTGGACCGAGGATCCGCAGCGTGGCGGCTACGAGCTGGTGAAGGTGGCCCATGCCCTCGAAGCCGAACTCAAGCGGGTTCAGGGCACCCGGGACATCTATACGCTGGGTGGTCCCGAACAGGTGGTGCACGTGCTGTTCGAGCCCAGCCGCCTGGCCGCCTACAACCTGTCCATCGACGAGCTGCGTTTCGCCCTGGCCCAGAGCAACGCCACCCGTCCGTCCGGCAATCTGGTGGCCGGCAATACGGAGATCCCGGTGCAGACCGGCACCTTCCTCAGCTCCGTGGACGAGGTGCAGGATCTGATCGTGGGCGTGCACGAGGGCAAGCCGGTCTACCTGCGTGACGTGGCCACCATTCGGCGCGGGCCCGATCAGCCCGAACAGTACGCCTGGTTCGGCACCGGCCCGGCTGCCGGCACCAAGGGCATCCGCGTTCGGGGCGAGTTTCCGGCGGTGACCATGGCCATCGCCAAGCAGCCGGGCACCAACGCGGTGGACATCGCCAATCAGGTGATCGAGCGGGTCGGCCAGCTCAAGGGGATCTTCATCCCCGAGGGCGTCAACGTCACCGTGACGCGCAACTACGGCGAGACCGCCAACGCCAAGGCCCAGAAGCTGATCGGCAAGCTGATCTTCGCCACCACCTTCGTGGTGCTGCTGGTGCTGTTCGCGCTGGGCCGCCGCGAGGCGGTGATCGTGGGCCTGGCGGTGATCATCACCCTGGCCATCACCCTGTTCGCCTCCTGGGCCTGGGGTTTCACCCTCAACCGGGTGTCCCTGTTCGCCCTGATCTTCTCCATCGGCATCCTGGTGGACGACGCCATCGTGGTGGTGGAGAACATCCACCGCCACATGCAGCTCTATCCCGATCGCAAGCTGCGAGAGATCGTGCCCGGCGCCGTGGACGAAGTGGGGGGGCCGACCATCCTGGCCACCTTCACGGTGATCGCGGCGCTGTTGCCCATGGCCTTCGTCACCGGCCTGATGGGGCCCTACATGAGCCCCATCCCCATCAACGCCAGCATCGGCATGCTCATTTCCCTGGCCGTGGCCTTCATCGTCACTCCCTGGCTGGCCCACAAGCTGCTGGCCGGCAAGCATGGTCACTCGGTGGACGACCTGGCCCAGGAGAGCAGGCTCTATGGCCTGTTCAGGCGCTACGTGGGGCCCTTCCTGCATCGTGAGCAGGGCGCCCGCAAGCGGCGCACCCTGGCGGTGGTGGTGCTGGCGCTGATCGCCTTCTCTGTGGGGCTGGCCGGGGTCAAGCTGGTGGTGCTGAAGATGCTGCCCTTCGACAACAAGTCGGAGTTCCAGGTGATGGTGGACATGCCCGAGGGCACGCCGGTGGAGCAGACCGCCCGGGTGCTCTCCGAGCTGGGCCACTACCTGGCCACGGTGCCCGAGGTGAGCGACTACCAGGCCTATGCCGGTGGGGCTTCGCCCATCAATTTCAATGGCCTGGTGCGCCAGTACTACCTGCGCAAGGGATCCCAGTATGGCGACATCCAGGTGAACCTGATCGGCAAGCATGATCGGGAACGCAAGAGCCACGAGATCGCCCTGGCGGTGCGCGCGCCCCTGCAGGAAATCGGCAAGCGCTACCACGCCAACGTGAAGATCGTGGAAGTGCCACCGGGGCCACCGGTGATGTCCCCGCTGGTGGCCGAGATCTATGGTCTCGACTACCAGGGCCAGATGGCCGTGGCCCGCCAGGTGCGCAAGGTGTTCGAGTCCACCCCCGACATCGTGGATGTGGACGACAGCATCGAGGCCCCCGAGCCCAAGATCATCGTGGCCGTGGATCAGCGGCGTGCGGCGCTGCT
>JALSSV010000102.1 GCA_026984045.1 Chromatiales bacterium
CTTGGCCAGGGCGTCATCGATCTTCTTGGCCTTGAAGGCGCTCTTGGGCCAGGCGGCGAGCACGGCGCGCGGAGTCAGCAGGCCGGCGCCCACGGCCACGGCCACGGCGGTGCCGGCCAGCGAGCCTTTCAGGAAAGTTCTGCGTTGCATGTGAGTTCCTCCTTAACGGTTGTCCCGCTTGCATGGCAAGGAACGGGCCAGTTGGGAGGAGATGAAAAATCAATGACTTGTAGTTGATTGAGAACACACGAAATCAGAACCATCGTGCATTTTGCACGATGTATCGTGCAAAACGGGAATCACTTGAGGTCGTCGCGGATCCGCTTGAAGCCCTTGAGGAGGGCCTCGCCGGCCTCGGCCAGCGAATCCAGCGCTTCCTTGCCGGCTTCGGCGGCGTCCCTTGCGGCACTTTCGAGGCGCGGCTGGAGCTTTTCCCACTGCGTTTCCAGTTCCTCGAATTCGTCGCGCAGCTCGGCCCTGGCCAGGTGCATCTGTACCCGCAGCTCGTCCCGGTATTGCCTCAGATCGTTGAGCAGGGATTCCAGCTTTTCGTCGAGTTCCATGAGCAATCCTCCTCTGATGGGTATTCCGGTAGTGGGGTTGGCCGGGGCCGATTGCAAGCCGTGGGCGGCTCACAGGCGGTAGGCGCGCTCGATGTCGTCGCGGGAGAGGGTGCCGTAGACCCGCGGCACGCCGGGCACGGTCTGGCTCACCACGTAGAGCCGTTCGGCGCCGGTCTCGTCGAGCCGCTGTTGCGCCTCGAGCAGGCTGGCGCCCAGATCGATGGCGGCGCCCTGGACGCGCTCGGCGGGAATGGCCAGCAGATCGTAGCCTGCGGCGTCGGGCTGCTCCTTGCGGGCCCGGGCCAGATCCGCGGCCGGCAGGAGGGTGTTGGGTATCTCCGCGTCGCGGATCAGGATCCACTGGGGTGTGTCGGCGAGCACCCGATCCACCGCTTCGGCGGTGGCTTCCCGGGGCAGCACCGCGACCCGGCGATCCATGACGCTGGCCACCCCGACCCGGCGCAGCGACTGGCTGACGGGGTCGTTGCGGTAGTCCAGACCCCAGCTGCGCAGCAGGCCCATGAACAGGGATTCGCGGCGGCCCATGTGGCCGGCGGTGATGGTGGCGGTGACCACCGCCAGCATGCCGGGCAGGATGAAACTGGGGTTGCCGGTCAGTTCGAGGATGGCGATGAGGCCGGCCATGGGCGCCTGCAGGGTGCAGGCCATCATGGCACCCATGCCGATCATAGCGTACAGGCCGATGGAGGCGGCCTCGTTGAAGCCGAGGGCGGTGCCGATCACGCCGAACAGGGCGCCGAAGGTGGCGCCGATGAACAGGATGGGGCCGATGGCGCCGCCGGGCAGGCCGAGGCCGATGCCGCCGGTGGTGGCCAGGATCTTCAGCCCCAGCAGGGCCAGCAGCGAGGTCCACAGCAGGTTCTCGCCGTGCAGCAGCCGGTCCACCGTGTCGTCGCCGATGCCGAGTACCTCGGGCATGGCCAGGCCGCACAGCCCCACCAGCGCGGCGCCGAGCAGCGGTCGCAGCCATTCGGGCAGGCGGCCGCCCTCGCGGGCCACGGCGCGGAACAGGGCGTTGAAGCCCGCGCCCACCAGCCCGGCGAGCAGACCGCCGAGGAAGATCCAGGGCAGCTCGGCGAGATGGCCCAGGGTCAGCGGCGGCACCTCGAAGGCCAGGGCGCTGCCGAACACCGCGCGGGTGAGGGTGGTGGCGCTGACCGTGGCCAGGATCACCGGCGCAAAGCCGGCTACCGTGTACTCCAGCAGCAGCACCTCCATGGCGAAGGCCGCGCCGGCCAGGGGCGTGTTGAAGGAGGCGGCGATGCCGGCGGCGGCCCCGCAGGCGGCCAGCACCCGCAGGCTGTTGCTGGGCAGCGCCAGGGCCTGCGCGGGCAGGTTGGAGGAGGCGGCGCCGAGGTGGGCGCTCGGGCCCTCGCGGCCCACCGAGTGGCCAGTGATCATGCTGATTGCACCGCCCACGAACTGCACCAGGGCGTTACGCCAGGGCAGGCGGCCCTGGTGGTAGGCCAGCCGCTCGAGGATGTGGGTGACGCCGACCCGGTGACTGCCGCTCGGAGTGAGCCGGAACAGCAGGGCGATCAGCACCCCCCCGCCGAGGGGCACCAGCAGGCGCAGCAGCGGGTCGAGCTGTTCGTAGCGTTCCGGCGGCACGCCGGGGAGCAGCTGGCGCTGGCCCCATTCCACCAGCAGGCGCAGGGTGATGATGGTGGCGGCGGCCAGCACCCCGGCGATGACGCCGAGAATCGACAGGCTCAGCATGGCGTCGGGCCGCGACAGATGCAGCCGGAAATGGTGCAGGCGCCGGGCCAGGGCCGCACGCAGGACGTTCATGACTCAGTCCGCTTCGCCATCGGCGTCTTGCCAGGCCTTGAGCTTGCGGTAGAGGGTGGAGGAGCTGATGCCGAGAGTCTCGGCGGTCTTGCCGCGGTTGTCGCAGAAGCGGGCGAGCAGCTTGCGCACGTAGCGCCGTTCCAGTTCATCGAGGCTGGGCAGATCGGCGTCGATGGCCGTTGCGTCGTCGGGTCGGCGCAAATCGTCCAGTTCCTCCAAGTGCAGGCGCGGGGCGTCGGCCAGGGCCACGTGGCGCTCCACCAGGTTCTGCAGCTCGCGCACGTTGCCGGGCCAGTCGTGGGCCAGCAGGCGGCGCATGGAGGCGGCGTCGAAGCCGCTGACGTCGCGCCCGTACTGGCGGGCGAAACGGGCGACGAAGTGGCGCACCAGGGCGGGAATGTCCTCGCGCCGCTCGCGCAGGGGTGGCAGGACGAAGCGCACCACGTTGAGGCGGTGATAGAGATCGGCGCGGAAGCGGCCCTCGCGCACCATGGCCTCCAGGCTGCGGTTGGTGGCGACGATGAAGCGGGCATCGATGTCGATGGGGGTGTTGCCGCCGACCCGGGTGATCTGCTGTTCCTGGATCACCCGCAACAGCCTGACCTGCATGGCCTCGGAGATGTTGCCGATCTCGTCGAGGAACACGGTGCCGCCGCGGGCGCTCTCGAGCAGGCCGATGCGCCGCTCGGTGGCGCCGGTGAAGGCGCCCTTCTCGTGGCCGAACAGCTCCGACTCGAGCAGGGTTTCGCTCAGCGCGCCGCAGTCGATCACCACGAAGGGGGTATCGGCGAAGTGGCTGCGCTGGTGGATGGCGCGGGCCACCAGTTCCTTGCCGGTGCCCGACTCGCCCTCGATGATCACGTGACAGCGGATGTCGGCAATCTTGTCGATACGCCGGGCGATGGCGGCCATGGCCGGGGCCTTGCCCACCATGCCCCCGGGCAGGGCCTCGCCGCGTTCGGCCAGGGCCGCGCGCAGGCGGCGGTTCTCGGCCAGCAGGGCGCGGTGTTCCAGGGTGTGCTCGATGCGCCGTTGCAGCTCCTCCATGTCGAAGGGCTTCTTGATGAAGTCGCTGGCGCCGAGGCGCAGGGCCTCGATGGCATCGTCCACGTTGGCGTAGCCGGTGATGATCAGAAAGGGCACCTCCGGATCGATTTCGCGCACCGCCTGCAGCAGTTCGATGCCGGTCAGGCCCGGCATGCGCAGATCGCTCACCACCAGATCGGCGCCCCGTTCGCGGAAGGCCGCCAGCGCCTCTTGCGGATCGCGGAACACCTCGGCGGTGAAGGGCGCGCTGCGGGTGAAGCGCAGCAGCAGCTCGCCGGCCCTGGGGTCGTCGTCCACGAAGAAGATGCGCTGGGTTTCGCTCATGGTGTCTTGCGGGCCAGTCGGGGCAGTTCCAGGCGGGCCTCGGTACCGCCTTCGGGGAGGTTGTCCAGGTGCAGGGTGCCGCCGTGGCGCTCGACGATCCCCAGGCTGATGGACAGGCCGAGACCGCTGCCCTCGCCCTCCGCCTTGGTGGTGAAGAAGGGATCGAAGATCCGATCCCGGTGTTCGGCCGGGATGCCTGCACCCCGATCCCGTACGCTGATTATAAGCCGCTCATCCCTTTCGCGGGCCGTCACGTCGACCTGCCCGCCATCGTCGCTGGCCTGGATGGCGTTGAGCAGCAGGTTCACCAGGGCCTGCTGCAACTGGTGGGCGTCGCCCTCGAACGTGCCGGCAGTGCAGTCGAGGCGCAGTGCCACATGCCGGCTGCGCGCCGCCTGGCGCACCAGGGCCAGGGTCTTCTCCAGCCAGGGGCAGACCTCGATGGAGCCATAGGTGGGCGGCACCTGGCGGGCGAAGTTGAGGATCCCCTGCACGATCTGCGAGGCGCGCAGGGTCTCCTCACGCAGGGAGGCCAGGTCGGCCTGCAACTGGCGGCAGGTCTCGGCGTCGAGGCGGCCGTCGGCGCACTGCAGATCCCGTTCGATGAGCCGGGCATAGCTGAGGATGTTGTTGAGGGGGTTGTTCAGCTCGTGACCGATGCCGGCGGCCATCTGGCCGATGCTGGCCAGCTTGTTGCTCTGCAGGGCCATGTGCCTTGCCCGGTCGCGTTCGGCCTCGGCCGCATCCAGGGTGTCGCTCAGGTAGTTGAAGGCCCGGGCCAGTTCGCGCACTTCGTCGATGGGCTGATCGGTGGCCACGTGCTGGCGGTGCTCGCCGTCGGCGAAGCGCTCGATGCGCCCGGCCAGGGCGCGCAGGGGGCGGGCGATGCGCCGCGCGCCGAGAGCCGACAGCAGCAGGGTCAGCAGCAGGGCGGTGGCGGCGAAGGCGGCGATGCCGAGGCGGATGCGCTCGAAGGGCGCGGCCATCAGCGCCGCGTCGCTGCGCAGGGCCAGGTGCCATTCGGTGAGCTGGTTGGGCCAGGGCAGCCAGGTGGTGTAGTGCACCAGGTGCCCCGCGCCGTCGCGCCAGACTCCGTCCGGCCGGGCTTCCAGGCGGTCGAGCCAGGCGTCCTTCCAGGGGGCCTGGAAGTAGTCGATGCCGGTGCGCAACTGGGCGAAGCGCCGCTCGAGGGCGTCGCTGTAGAGCACCGTGGGGCCGTCGGGATGGCGATCCGGGTCCGATTCGATGAGCAGCAGTTCCCCATCGTAGAGCCGCGGCGTGTGATCGAGGATCTTGTCGAGCTGATCGCCGAGCAGGGTCAGGGCCACGGCGCCGACGAAGCGGCCCTGGTGATGGAGGGGCACCACGGCGTCGCGCAGGCGGAAGGAATGGTTGAGTTCGTTGCGGTTGTGGGGCAGGTACAGGGCCGTGACTTCGTCGGGCGGGGCCTCGCGCAGGCCGCGCAGGAAGTCGGGATCGACGATCTCCTGCTCCACGTAGCGCAGGCCGCCCAGGCTTTCGTAGAGCGGCCGGCCGGTGTGCTGGCGGGTGACCTTCACCAGGCTGTTGCCCTGGGCGTCGAGCAGGCGCAGGACGAACACGCCCGGAATGAGGGTGCGAAAGCCTTCGAAATCGCGGTTCAGGGCCGCGCGCCGGGGCGAGAGATCCGCCGGCGTGCGGCCATCGGCGAGCGCGCCGAGCAGCGGCAGGGCCTCCTGCACCGCCGGGGTGCGGGCGATGCCCAGGGCCAGTTCGCGGCCGGCGGCCAGTTGCCGGCTGAGGGTGCCCGAGAGGTGCTCGAGCTGGGTGAGGATCTCTCGATCCACGTCCCGCTGGTAGCTGGCCTGGCTGTAGTAGGTCATTCCCAGGGTCAGGGCCGTGAGCGGCAGGACGGTGGCCAGCAGGACCCAGAGGAAGATGTGGCTGCGGATGCGCATGGGCTCAGGATACCCGATGCGCTGGGGCTTGCGGGCGCCTCACCAGCCGCGCAGCGCCGCCTCTGCCGCCGGGTTCTGCGGCCGGGCCACCAGGCCGCTCTGGGTCATGTGCACCGTGTAGATGGCGCCATGGGCCATGGGCAGATAGACGGCGTTGCCGTACACGGCGTCCACCCACGGGATCCAGCCGGGATGACGGCGGGCGAAGGCCCACAGATCGAATCCGCCGGCGGGACGCAGATCGTGCACGTCGGGCGGCGCGCGGGCCGCTTGAGCCGGATCCCGCCAGCGGCCCTGCAGCCGTTCGAGCTGGAAACCGGCATCCAGGCCGAACAGGTTGGCCAGGCCGTGCCACTTGAGCACCCGGGCGTCGAGCTGCCATTCGTCGCCGCGCAGGTCGAACAGGCGGGTGCGCCCGTCGGGGCTGGTGAGATAGGCGCGAAAGGCCTGCTCGCCGGTGCGCTCGAAGCGCAGGGTGGCCACCGCGGCTTCGTGGGTGAGGCGTTGCCAGGTGTGCAGGTTGGCCGCCACGGCGGCCAGGAGCATGGCCAGGGTGATCAGGACGATCCCCGCCCCGCCCGCCACGGCACCGGAGACCATGCGCCAGCGCCAGATGCGGCGGAGGCCGAAGCCGAACAGAATCAGGCCGGCGGCGGCAAGGAGCAGGGCGAGGAGATCGAGAGACACGGAAACGCGATTTGTTTGGATGGTTTCGGGGCAATGGTGTTGGAACGGGGTATCCGGCGGAGTCTTGCACGTAGCCCGAGGGCGGACCGGCGACGGGTATCAAACAGGAACATCCGTTGCAATCAGTGTAGCGCATGCAAAGGCGTGTTGGCCGGTGCCGGGGTATAATCGCCGCGTGTTCAACGGAGAAATTCCCATGCGTCCCTGTCCGTCGTACCTGCTGTGGATCCTCGTGGTGGTCGTGCTCGGCACGGCCAGCCTGCTGGCTGGCTGTGGCAAGAAGGGGCCGCTTTATCTTCCCGACGGTCGGGCGGCCGTCGTCACCACGCAACCGGATTCCTGAGGCATGGATCACTTCACTTACGTCAACGGCACCCTGCATGCCGAGAAGGTGCCGGTGGCCGACATCGCCACCCTCCACGGCACGCCCCTGTACGTCTATTCCCGCGCCACGCTCGAGCGCCATTTCCGGGCCTTCGACGAGGCCCTGGTGGGGCTCGATCATCTGATCTGCTATGCGGTGAAGGCCAATTCCAACATGGCCGTGCTGCAGGTGATGGCGCGGCTCGGGGCCGGTTTCGACATCGTTTCGGTGGGCGAGCTGGAGCGGGTGCTGGCCGCCGGCGGCGATCCGGCGAAGGTGGTGTTCTCGGGCGTGGGCAAGCGGGCCGACGAGATGCGCCGGGCGCTGGAAGTCGGCATCCATTGCTTCAACGTGGAGTCGGAGCCGGAGCTGGAGCGACTGGAACGGGTGGCGGCGGAGCTGGGCGTGACGGCGCCGGTGTCGATCCGCGTCAACCCCGACGTGGACGCCAAGACCCACCCCTACATCTCCACCGGCCTCAAGGAGAACAAGTTCGGCATCGACATGGACACGGCAGAGGCGGTGTATGCCCGCGCGGCCGAAATGGATCACCTCGACATGCAGGGCATCGACTGCCACATCGGCTCCCAGCTCACCGAGCTGGCTCCCTTCCTCGACGCTCTCGACCGGGTGCTGGCATTGGTCGATCGCCTGGCGGCGAAGGGCATCGCCATTCGCCATCTGGACCTGGGCGGCGGCCTGGGGATCCGCTACCAGGGAGAGGAACCGCCGGCGCCGGCCGACTACGCCGCCGCCCTGCGCGAACGGCTGGGGGATCGGCAACTGCAGGTCATTCTCGAGCCCGGCCGGGCCATCGCCGGCAACGCCGGGATCCTGGTGGCCCGGGTGGAGTACCTGAAGCACACTGCCCACAAGGATTTCGCCATCGTCGATGCCGGCATGAACGACCTCATGCGCCCGGCCCTCTACGACGCCTGGCAGGAGATCATCCCCGTCACCCCCCGCGCCGGCGAAGGCCGCCTCTACGACGTGGTGGGCCCCGTGTGCGAAACCGGCGACTTCCTGGGCAAGGAACGCCTGCTGAACCTCGAGCCGGCCGACCTGCTCGCCGTGCGCTCCGCCGGCGCCTACGGCTTCACCATGAGTTCCAACTACAACTCCCGCCCCCGCGCCGCCGAGGTGATGGTCGACGGCGACCGCATGCACCTGGTGCGCCAGCGCGAAAGCCTCGAATCGCTGTTCGCGGGCGAGCAGTTGATCGACTGAATGGGATGGGGTGGAAGAGAACACGGAGGGCACGGAGATCACGGAGGTTTTCTTGAATGGCATGTGCCACGCGTGAAGACCAAGCCGATTGGGTTCGTCGCCCGGCGGTCGCTTTGCGCAGGCCCGACGGTTTGACAGCAAACACCCTCTTCTCTGTGTTCTCCGTGCCCTTCGTGTCCCATTCCGGTCAGCCTGTCGAAGTCCCCCAGGACGATGCTAGACTGACCCGATGGAGCTGACCTTCACCAAGATGCACGGCCTCGGCAACGATTTCGTGGTGATTGATGCCACGCGCAAGCCGGTTTCGCTGTCGCCGGCGCAGATCCGCTTCATCGCCGATCGCCATTTCGGGGTCGGCTGCGATCAGTTGCTGCTGGTGGAACCGCCGCCCTCGCCGGCCTTCGATTTCACCTACCGGATCTTCAACGCCGATGGCGGCGAGGTGGAGCAGTGCGGCAACGGGGCGCGCTGTTTCGCGGTGTTCGTGCGCGAGAAGGGCCTGACCGACAGGGACGTGATCCGGGTGGCCACGGCGGGCGGGCCCATCGAGCTGCGGGTGGAATCCGACGGGCAGGTGACGGTGGACATGGGCACGCCCCGCTTCGAACCGGCGGAGATTCCCTTTGACGCACCGGCGCGCAGCGAAACCTATTCGCTGGAGGTGGACGGCGAGACGGTCGAAGTGAGCGTGCTGTCCATGGGCAACCCCCACGCGGTGCTGCGGGTGGAGAACGTGGACACGGCCCCGGTGACCGAGCTGGGGCCGGCCATCGAAAACCATCCGCGCTTTCCCGAGCGGGTCAACGTGGGCTTCATGGAGGTGGTGGATCGCGGCCGGCTCCGCCTGCGGGTCTGGGAGCGGGGCAGCGGCGAGACCCTGGCCTGCGGCACCGGCGCCTGCGCCGCGGTGGTCGCGGGTCGCCAGCGGGGGTGGCTGGATGATAAGGTGACGGTGAGTCTGCCGGGTGGGGAGTTGCGGATCCGCTGGGCGGGCGAGGGCAAACCGGTGCTGATGACCGGCCCGGCGGTGAGCGTGTTCGAAGGCAGGATGAAGCTATGACCATGCAGGACAGTCGCGAGGCGCTGGCCGATTTCGAGCGGGAGGTGGTGCGCTATCTGCGCGATCATCCCGATTTTTTCGAGCGCCATCGTGATCTGCTGGCCGACATGATCCTGCCCCATGACACCGGCCCGGCCGTCTCTCTGGTGGAGCGCCAGGTCGCGGTGCTGCGCGCGCAGCGGGACGACGTGCGCGGCCAGCTCCGGCAGCTTGTACGCAACGCCCGGAAGAACGAGCAGCTCAACAATCATGTCAACGCCCTGGTGCTGGCCCTGCTGGATGCCGCGTCGCTGGAAGAGGTGCTGCAGATCGTGCAGGGCCGCCTGGCGGCGGACTTCGACGCCGAGGCGGTGGTGGTGCGCCTGTTCCGCACCGATCATCCGGCCATGGCCCGCCTGCCCGAGCTGGTGGACTGGAGCGAGCCGGTGCTCGGCGCCTTCGAGAAGGTGATCGCCGGGCGGCGCCCGGTGTGCGGCGCCCTCAAGCCGGGCCAGCTCGACGCCCTGTTCAGCGAGGCGGCCGACGACATCGCCTCCGCCGCCCTGATCCCGCTGGTGGAGAGCGCCAGCAGCCGCAAGTGCTACGGCCTGCTGGCCATCGGCAGCCAGGATCGCAACCGCTTCCGCGCCGACATGGGCACCGTGTTCCTCTCCCAGCTCGGCAAGATCCTCAGCCGTGTACTGAAGAAACACCTGGAGCCGGCCGCCCCGTGACCCCGCAGGCCCGGCGCCAGCTCGACGGCTTCCTGCGCGCCCTGCGTGACGAGCGCCACCTCTCGCCCCGCACCCTCGACGCCTACCGCCGGGATCTGGACCGGTTCACCGCCTTCTGCGAGGAGCACGGGATCGGCGACTGGCAGGCGGTGGATGCCGAGACCGTGCGCCGCCACGTGGCCCGGCGCCATCGCCGGGGCCTCGGCAGCCGCAGCCTGCAGCGGGAACTGTCGGCCCTGCGCAGCCTGTTCCGCCACCTGCTGCGCCAGGGCGTGGTGGATCACAATCCCGCGGCCGACGTGCAGGCGCCGAAGGCCGCCCGCCCCCTGCCCGGGACCCTGGACGTGGAGCAGGTGGCGCGCCTGGTGAGCTTCCCCGGCGACGGGCCGCTGGACGTGTGCGACCGCGCCATTCTCGAGCTGTTCTACTCTTCTGGCTTGCGTCTGGCGGAACTGCTGTCACTCGACCAGGCGGCGGTGGCCGACATCCGCCAGGGACGGGTACGGGTCACCGGCAAGGGCAACAAGACCCGGGAGGTGCCGGTGGGCCGCAAGGCCGTCGTCGCGCTGGAGGCCTGGCTGCAGGCACGACCGGTGCTGGATCGGCGCGGCGAGCCGGCGCTGTTCCTGTCACGCGACGGGCGGCGCCTGTCGCCCCGGGCGGTCCAGCAGCGGCTGCGCCAGCGGGCCCGCCAGCAGGGCATCGAGGGCCGCGTCCATCCCCACATGCTGCGCCACTCCTTCGCCAGCCACCTGCTCGAATCCAGCGGCGATCTGCGCGCGGTGCAGGAACTGCTCGGCCACGCCGACATCGGCACCACCCAGATCTACACCCACCTCGACTTCCAGCACCTGGCGCAGGTCTACGATCAGGCCCATCCCCGGGCCCGCAAGCGTTGCAAAGATTAGCCCGGCGATTGCGAATCGTTTGTGAAATTCATGACGTGCGCTTTCCCCGGAAGGCCAGGGGCGCGGCCAGCAGGGCCAGCACCCAGACGATCACCGGGCCGGCCGGCCAGTCGAACAGGGCCGAGAGCGCCAGGCCCAGGGCGTAGGCCACGGCACCCAGACTCCAGCCGACGAGCAGAGGCTGGCGGGACGACTGCCGCACGGCCAGGGCCGGGATGATCAGGCTGCTGAAGACCAGGTATACCCCCACGAGCTGAACGCTGGCGGTGATGGTGACGGCGAACAGCGGATAGAACAGGCGCTGGCGCCAGGCCGGCGGGCTGCGCCACCAGAGCAGGAACACGGGCAGGCTGATGGCCGCCAGGGTGATCAGCTCGCGGCGGCCGACCCACAGGATCTGGCCCCGCAACAGATCGGTGACGTGCTCGGCGCCGTGGGGATTGCCCGCGATCAGGAGCAGCGACCCCGTGGCGGCCAGCACGAAGGTGCTGCCGATGATGGCTTCCTGGATGGCTGGATAGCGACGCTCGGTCCATTGCAGGAGCAGGGCGCCGAGCAGGGCGCTGCCGGTGGCCGTGAGCTGGATCTGCCAGGCGGCGCCCTCCGCCCAGAGGTTGCCGGCCAGGATCACGCCGCAGGCGGCGATCTGGGCGATGGCGATGTCGAGGAAGATGATCCCCCGGCCCAGGACCACACGCCCGAAGGGGACGTGGGTCAGGAGGACCAGCAGGCCGGCCAGCAGGGCCGGCGCGATGATGCCGGGCAGATCATTCATGGCTCAGGGTCTCGAGGCGGCTGAGCGTGTCGTCGAACAGTCCGAAGAGATCCCGGGCCTGGGGCGTGCCCCCGACGGTGAAGGGCAGGACCACCGCCGGCAGGCCGGTGCGTTCATGCAACCAGCGGGAGGGACGGGCCGGCTGGTAGGCCGCGCGGATGATGCCGGCAGCGGGCTGCCGTTTGAGGGTTTCCAGCACCTCGGCCAGGTGGGCGGTGCTGGGCGGGACCCCGGGCTTGGGTTCCAGCCGGGCCACGACCTGCCAGCCCAGCCAGTGCCCCAGATAGGTCCAGCCCTTGTGATGGGTCACCACCTTCAGACCGCGCAGTTTGCGGGCGCGCGGATTCCAGCGTGCCAGCGCCGCCCGCCAGCGGCGCAGAAAATCGGCCGTCCCTTTCCGGTAGTCCTCGGCCCGGGCCGGATCGAGCTGGGCCAGCCGTTCCCCCAGGGCGCGGGCGACGGGAAGGAAATTGCGGGGATCGGTCTGGATGTGCGGATTGCCGGCCGGGTGCAAATCACCCAGGGCGCGATCCACGCTGGCCGGCACGTCGAGCAGGGTGACGAAGCGGGTGGCCTCGAAATAGCCGGGCTTGCCGGGCTGGACGTGGGGATTGGCGGCGCGGCGCAACAGTACCGGCAACCAGCCGATCTCCAGATCGGCGCCGGTGCAGATCAGCAGATCGGCGCGCCGCAGGCGGGCGATCAGGCTCGGCCGGGCCTGGATGTGGTGGGGATCCTGTTGCGCCGTGGTGGCGGTGGTGAGGTGCAGGTGATCATGACCGAGTTCCCGGGCCAGGGCCGCCCATTCGGGTTCGCAGGCGAAAACCCGCAGGTCGGCGTGTGCGTTCAGGGTGAGGAGCAGGGTCGCAAGCAGGAGCAGAAAACGTGACATGGGATTCTCCGGTTCAGAAACGGTGGGCGCCGTGGGCGCCGAGACTCATGGTGTATTGCACAGTCCACTGATCGTCGGGGCGGGGTCCGGACTCGTCACGGTTGTATTGCAGGCGGATCCGGCTGAATTCGCTGTGGGCATAGTCCACCATCAGGCTCACGCGCCGCGGGGTGTGTCCGGCGGGATCCAGGGGGCTGCCGCGCAGCGCGCTGCCCGGATCGGGAACGCGCAGGGCATCGAGCCGCAGCCCGGTTCGCCAGCCGTGACGGAACTGGTACACCGCCTGCAGATAGGCGCCCTGGCGCCGGGCATCGATGGGACCCGTGGCGCTCCCGCCGTAGCTTCCCCGTTCCCGGTTCTGCATGAAGGCGCCCTGCACGATCAGGTTGCGTTCGTAGGGATTGCCCCGGGGCGCCCACTTCCATACCCCATAGAGGGTCCACTGGCGAACGTCACCGGAGAAACGGAGGTTGCCACCGTCACTGAGCCGTTGTTCGGCACGGCTGTCGAACAGGCTGAGGCCGGCCTTCCAGCTCTGGCTGACATCGATGTCCCCGCCGCCGGTCACGAACAGCACCCGGGTTCCCGCGCCGCCACGGGATGCGCCGGCCGAGGGATAGGCCGCGCCGCGAAAGACTTCTGCACCGAGTTCGAGGAAGGTCTCGGTGGGGGCCAGCCAGCGCAGTTGCAGGCCGTCGTCTCCGTACTGGTTGCCGAGGAAGGCCCGGTAGGCCAGCGGTTGATCGACGAAATCCCACTGATGGGCGTGGCGGCTGTTCTGATAGCCCAGTTCCGAGTAGAACCGCCCTGCCTGGAGGGTGAGGCCGGCGGGCAGATCCAGCGTCTGGACGAAGGCCTCTTCCACGGCCAGCCCGCCTTCGGGCGCGATGGCACCGGTGAAGCGGCCATAGAAACGATCATCGGCATTGGCGCTGATCACCAGCTCCGATTCGGCCAGGGAGAGGCCGGCCGGCAGCAGTCCGGCTTCGTCGGCCAGGGGCAGGCCGGCGATCCGGTAACGATCCGGATCCTGGCGGTAGTGGGCGTACTGGCCCGAGAGAATCAGGGAAATCTCGGGATTGAAGGCATTCTGGGCCGCCGGCAGGGCGGCCGAGAACAGCAACAGGACAAGTGTCAGCTTGCCCCGCAGGGGAATGGCAGGCATGCAGGAATCCTCCGTCGGGAATGGACGTTCGATCCGCAAAGCGGATCCGGGCACATCAGATGCAGACGAAGGCGAACGGCGGGGCGCGGGTGGTAGGGTCAAGGAAACGGGGCCGCGCGGCGAGCACGGGCGATTCCCGGGTCGGCGCGTTGCCGGGGAGGAACTGCGGTTGTGGCGGAGGACTGATTTCCGGGCCCGGGCTGCTGCCGCCACTGGCCAGGAGACAGATGTCGCACTGGTCGGCCGTCTGCCCGAGGGTGTCCTGCAACTGATGCCAGATCAGTAGGCTCTGCCCCACAAAGAGGGTCAACAGAACCGGAAGGATCCAGCGGTGCAGCTGTCGGTGTCGGCGCATGCCCGTTCGTGCTGAGGAAAGGTTGGAGCGGATTATAACGCTGCTCGTGCCGCACAAGACAGGGGATGCCGGCGCGCATGCTGTCCGATCGTGAGTAGCGACACGATCGCGACTCCCGGCAGGGACCAGCCGGGCGGCTCCCGCAGGGACCCGCCGGCTGGAACGGCGTCAGCCGGCCGCCTGCTGTCCGCTGTCGTCCTTGCAGGACTTGCAGGTGTTGATGCCCAGAATGGCGTACAGCGGGCAGATCCCCACCAGGCCGGTGATGAGCGGAATCAGGCCGATCCAGCCCCAGGGCGTCTTGGGGCCGACGAAGACCAGGGCGATGAGCACGATGCCCACGATGATCCGCAGGGCACGGTCGATACCACCTTCATTGATTTTCATGGCATTGCCTCCTTCACTTGCAGTGGTTGGGCGGGATGATGCTGGGATCCCAGTCTGCCGGTATTGGTTCCGGCTTGTCGGTGACCTTATCACACATCCTGTTCGGCGAGTGTTTTCAGGCCGGCCGGGTCGTGCAGAAGGATGTGGCCACGGCCCAGGCGGATCAAGCCCTGCTGTTCCAGTTCCTTGAGCTGGCGGCTGACCACCTCCCGGGCGCTGCCCAGTTCGGTGGCCAGATCGGCGTGGGTGGTGTCGAGGCGGCCGTGGCGGGTGTATTCCAGCAGATGGCGGGCCAAGCGGTTCTGAATGCTGCCGAATCGCAGTTCCTCCACCCGCCGGATGATCTCGGCCAGCCGCTGGCCGTAGGCGGAGAACACGAAGCGGCGGAAGGCGGGCGAGGCGTCCAGGCCGCGTTCGAAGGTGGCGGCCGGCAGGGCCAGGGCGCGCACATCCGTCTCGGCGATGCCTTCGGCCGGGTAACGGCCCTGGGAGAGCAGGCAGGCGGTGGTGAGCACGCAGGAGCCGCCGCGGCGCACCCGGTAGAGCACGATCTCCCGGCCCGATTCGCTGCGGGCGATGACCCGAATGCTGCCCTCCACCACCAGCAGATAGTGGCCACAGGCATCGCCCTGGCGAAAGGCCACGGCGCCTTCGGGGAGGGCGATCTCCCGCACGGCGCTGACGATGGCGTGATCCGGATCCCCGGTTTCGGTGAAGTAGGGGAACAGTTCCCGCCAGTCCTCGCCCATCGCCTCAGGCCGAAAGCGTGACGCGGTAGCCGGCGAACTTGCGCACGTTGAGCACGCCAGCATCGAGGATCAGGTACTGGCCCTTGATGCCGAGGAGGGTGCCGGTGACCGTTGGCGTCTTGTCGAAATTCAGGGAAGCGATCTTTTCTGGATATTCCTGAACCGGATAGGTGATGTCCACAACCCCGTCATCGTCGAGCGGCTGAATCCGCCCCGGACCTTCCTGGGCCTGCAGCTCGGCGATCTCGGCGGCGCAGGTGGCCAGCAGTTGGTCACGCCGGGCGGGCAGGTCGAGGGGCTCGGCCACGCCCCTGAGCATCTTGCGCCAGTCGGTGCGATCGGCCACGTGCTGCTTGAGGATCACCTCGAGCTTGCCGGACAGCAGGCGCTCGGCCACCCGGAACACCGGCAGGGCCTGGGTGGCGCCCTGATCGATCCAGCGGGTGGGCACCTGGCTGGCGCGGGTGATGCCGACCTTCAGGCCCGAGGAGTTGGCCAGGTAGACGACGTGATCCTGCAGGCAGTGCTGCTCGCCCCAGGTCGGATCCCGGCAGGTGCCGGCGGCGTAGTGGCACTGTTCCGGCTTGACGATGCAGCTGTCGCATTCGGGCAGATCCCGGAAGCAGGGATAGCAGTAGCCCTGGTTGAAGCTTTTGTTCGTCTTGCGCCCGCAGGCGATGCAGTGGATCTCGCCTTCGTAGACCAGCTTGATTGGCTGCCCGATGAGCGGATTGAGCGGGATACCCGTCTCGTCCAGGGGCAGGTGATAGGTGACGGGGTCGTCGAGTGCGGTGCGCAGCTTGCGCAGGTGGCCGGTGTGCGTCATCCGGCGAGGATACCGGATGTTTGCGGTGCGGCAAAGGGCGGACGACCGGGGGCAGAGCCGTCCGGTCGCGGGGATCAGGCGGCGCGGGGATCGTCCTCGATGCGCAATTGCGTCTTGCCGAGCTGGACCACGTCGCCGGGGTGGATCAGGTGCTTCTTCACCCGCTTGCCGTTGATGAACACGCCGTTGGTGCTGCCCACGTCCTCGATGTAGGAGGTGTCGAAGTAGGTGTAGATCCGGGCGTGGTGGGCGCTGAGGGTGATGTCGTCCAGGCGCACGTCGTTGTCGGGCGCACGGCCGATGGACACGGCGCCGGCGGCGAGCTGGATGGTCTCGATGGGCGCCGCTTCCTGAAAGACGGTGATTCTGGGCATGGGATTCTCCTTGTGTCGTTCCTACCCGTCACGAAAGTGACGTTACATCCGGTTTTCCGTGTAGCGCAGGGAAAGATGCAATATGGGTGCCAGGTACGACGGCTGAATCCGGGGGCGAGAATCGGACCTGCGCTTGCCTTCGAGGCTACGCCACCGGCGGGGGAATGGCCATAGTCCAAAGGATGAACTTTGTAAAAAAGACCTTGATGAGAGTGAGGTGGCGGGCCTCCGGAAAAGGCTTCTCTGGATTTCCTTGTGGAATTGTTGTGCAACCAATCCAGAACGCCCTTGCGGCGGGAGAGGCGCTTCGTGACACGCCGTGAATACATCCTTGTAGGCTCGACGGCCGCATCCTGCGGCCGACGGTCACGAAGCGCCTCTCCCGCCGCAAGGGCTTCGTGCATGTTTCTGGCTGTTGTCCAGGTAGCGGGGAAAACACGGTGTCGTTTCCGGCGCTCCGCCCCGGCAGTGATCGCGCCAGCAGGGTTTTCCGTGTTCCCGTTCAGCGCGCCGGAGGCCGGTCACTCCCCGTGCCAGGGCGCGGAGAGTTCGTGCACGGCGTCGATGAAGGCGGCGGCGTGGTCGGGGTTCACGTGCTGGTGGATGCCATGGCCGAGGTTGAAGACGTGGCCTGAGCCCTTGCCGTAGCTTTCGAGGATGAAGGCCACTTCCTCGCGGATCCGCTCGGGGGAGGCGTAGAGCACGCAGGGGTCCATGTTGCCCTGCAGGGCCACCCGGTCGCCGACCCGGGCGCGGGCGCGGCCGATGTCCAGGGTCCAGTCCAGGCCCAGGGCGTCGGCGCCGCTGTCGGCCTGGGCCTCGAGCCACTGGCAGCCGCCCTTGCTGAAGAGGATCACCGGCACCCGGCGGCCTTCGTGTTCGCGGGTCAGGCCCTTGATGATGTGGCGCATGTAGGCCAGCGAGAAGGCTTCGTAGTCGCGGGTGGTGAGCACTCCGCCCCAGGTGTCGAAGATCATCACCGCCTGGGCGCCGGCGTCGATCTGGGCGTTGAGATAGTCGGTGACGGCCCGGGTGAGCACGTCGAGCAGCCGGTGCAGGGTCTCGGGCGCCTCGTAGAGCATGCCCTTGGCCCTGGCGAATTCCTTGGTGCTGCCGCCCTCGATCATGTAGGTGGCCAGGGTCCAGGGGCTGCCGGAGAAACCGATCAGCGGCACCCGTCCGCCCAGGGTCTGGCGGATCATGCGCACGGCGTCCATCACGTAACCCAGATCCTGCTGCATGTCGGGCACGCCCAGGCGGGCCACGTCGGCGGCGCTGCGCACCGGCGTTTCGAAGCGCGGGCCCTCGCCCTCGGCGAAGTACAGGCCCAGGCCCATGGCGTCGGGAATGGTGAGGATGTCCGAGAACAGGATGGCGGCGTCGAGGGGAAAGCGCTCCAGGGGCTGGAGGGTAACCTCGGTGGCCAGCTCCGGGGTCTTGCACAGGGTGAGGAAGTCCCCGGCCTTCGCGCGGGTGGCGCGGTACTCGGGCAGATAACGCCCGGCCTGGCGCATCATCCACACGGGCGTCACGTCCACCGGCTCGCGGAGCAGGGCGCGCAGGAAACGATCGTTTTTCAGTTCGGTCATGGTTTTTCCCGGGCGCAATCAGACCTCGAGAAAGTCGAGGATGCCCTGCGCCGCCTCGCGGCCTTCGAAGACGGCGGTGACCACGAGATCCGAGCCGCGAACCATGTCGCCGCCGGCGAAGACCTTGGGGTTGGTGGTCTGCTTGGCGAATTTCTGATCCGGCGGGGCTATTACGCGGCCGCGCTCGTCGGTGTCGATGCCGGCGGCTTCCAGCCAGTCGCCGGGGCTGGGGCGGAAACCGAAGGCGATGATCACGGCGTCGGCGAGGATGATCTCCTCGGAGCCGGGCACCGGTTCGGGGCGGCGGCGGCCGCGCTCGTCGGGCTCGCCCAGGCGGGTGGTGACCACCTTCACGCCTTCCACCCGCTCGTCGCCGACGATCTCCACCGGCTGGCGGTTCCACAGGAACTGCACGCCTTCCTCCCTGGCATTGGCCACCTCGCGGCGCGAGCCGGGCATGTTGGCCTCGTCGCGGCGGTAGGCGCAGGTGACGGAGGCGGCGCCCTGGCGGATGGCGGTGCGGTTGCAGTCCATGGCCGTGTCGCCGCCGCCGAGCACCACCACATGCTTGCCGGCCATGTCGATGAACTCGGCCGGATCCTTTTCCAGGCCCAGGCAGCGGCGCACGTTGGAGATCAGGTAGGGCAGGGCCTCGTACACGCCCGGCTTGTCTTCGCCGGGGAAGCCGCCCTTCATGAAGGTGTAGGTGCCGGTGCCGAGGAACACCGCGTCGTATTCGGCCAGCAGATCGTCCAGGCTGACGTCCCTGCCCACCTCGGTGTTGAGGCGGAATTCCACGCCCATGCCCTCGAGGATTTCGCGGCGGCGGCGCACGACCGATTTCTCCAGCTTGAACTCGGGGATGCCGAAGGTCAGCAGGCCGCCGATCTCCTCGTAACGGTCATAGACCACCGGCGTGACGCCGTTGCGCACCAGCACGTCGGCGCAGCCGAGACCGGCGGGACCGGCGCCGATCACGGCCACCTTCTTGCCGCTGTCCTGCACGTGGGAGAGATCGGGGCGCCAGTCCTGATCGAAGGCGCTGTCGGAGATGTACTTTTCGACGGCGCCGATGGTCACCGCGCCGAAGCCGTCGTTGAGGGTGCAGGCGCCCTCGCAGAGCCGGTCCTGGGGGCAGACCCGTCCGCAGATCTCCGGCAGGGAGTTGGTGCGGTGGGAGATCTCGGCGGCCTGCAGCAGGTTGCCCTCGGCGACCAGCTTCAGCCAGTCGGGGATGTAGTTGTGCACCGGGCACTTCCACTCGCAATAGGGATTGCCGCAGGCCAGGCAGCGATCCGCCTGCTGGGCGGCGCGCTCCGGATCGAAGCGCCCGTAGATTTCGGCGAATTCCTTCTTGCGCACGTCGGCCGGCTTCTTGTCGGGATCGACGCGGGGGACCTGGATGAATTGAAAGTTGTTTCCCATGTTGTCGGTTGCTGGTTGCTGGGGACGAGTAGCGGGGACAACGGGTTCCCGCTCCGTTCCATGTTTGTTTCAGGTTCTGCGCGGTCGTCTGCTGTGAGACAATGCGCAACTTTCACCAAAGCACGTTTTCGGCATGGTATGTCGGGTGGCTTGCTTCCCAGCCACCCGCTACCCGCCACCCGCCACGGCCGCGGGTTCCCGCGGCTAGCTAGGCGGCCCGTTCCTGCAGGTCTGCGAGCAGGCTTTCGAGGCTGGCGGCGCGGGGCTTGACCAGCCAGAAGTCGCCGATGGCGCCGGCGAAGTCGTCGAGGATGGCCTGGCCGCGGGCGCTGCCGGTCTCCTGCACGAACTCCTCGATCACGCTGCGCAGGTGGTTGCGGTAGGCTTCCATCTGCTCGGTGCCGATGCGGGCGATTTCCACGTCGGCGTTGATGCGCTCGGCGAAGCGGTGCTCGGGATCGTAGACGTAGGCGAAGCCGCCGGTCATGCCGGCGCCGAAGTTGCTGCCGGTGGCGCCGAGCACGGTGACCAGGCCGCCGGTCATGTATTCGCAGCCGTGATCGCCCACGCCCTCGACCACCGCGTGGCAGCCCGAGTTGCGTACCGCGAAGCGCTCGCCGGCGGTGCCGGCGGCGAACAGCTTGCCGCCGGTGGCGCCGTACAGGCAGGTGTTGCCCATGATCGGGGTGGTGGCCGGATCGTAGGCCGCGCCTGCGGGGTGGCGCAGCACCAGCTTGCCGCCGGCCATGCCCTTGCCCACATAGTCGTTGGCGTCGCCTTCCAGGTACAGGTGCAGGCCGCCGGCGTTCCACACGCCGAAGCTCTGCCCGGCGGTGCCGGTGAGGCGCAGCACGATGGGCGCTTCTTCCATGCCGGTGTTGCCGTGGCGGGCGGCGATCTCGCCCGACAGGCGCGCGCCGATGGAGCGGTGGATGTTCTTCAGCGCATAGGCGAACTCGCCGCCGGTCCGGTTCTCGATGGCCGGCAGGGCGTCGCGCACCATCTGCTCGGCCAGCTCGCCCTTGTCGAAGGGTTCGTTCTTCGGCACCGTGCAGTGGCGCGGCTTGTCGGCCGGCACGCCGCCGTCGGAGAGCAGCGGCTCCAGGTTCAGGTGGCGCTGCTTGCCGGTGCTGCCCTCGAGGATGCGCAGCAGATCGGTGCGACCGATCAGATCGGTGAGTTTGCGGCAGCCGAGGCTGGCCAGCAGCTCGCGCACTTCCTCGGCGATGAAGCGGAAGTAGTTCATCACCCACTGCACTTCGCCACGGTAGTGTTCCAGGCGCAGGACCTTGTCCTGGGTGGCCACGCCGGTGGCGCAGTTGTTGAGGTGGCAGATCCGCAGGTACTTGCAGCCCATGGCGATCATGGGGCCGGTGCCGAAGCCGAAGCTCTCGGCACCGAGGATCGCGGCCTTGACCACGTCGAGGCCGGTCTTGAGGCCGCCGTCGGTCTGCAGGCGTACCTTGTCGCGCAGATCGTTGGCGCGCAGCAGTTGATGGGTTTCGGTCAGGCCCAGCTCCCAGGGGCCGCCGGCATACTTCACCGAGGTCAGGGGGCTGGCGCCGGTGCCGCCGTCGTAGCCGGAGATGGTGATGAGATCGGCATAGGCCTTGGCCACGCCGGCGGCGATGGTGCCCACGCCGGCCTCGGCCACCAGTTTCACCGACACCAGGGCATCGGGGTTGACCTGCTTGAGATCGTAGATGAGCTGGGCCAGATCCTCGATGGAGTAGATGTCGTGGTGGGGCGGCGGCGAGATCAGCGGCACGCCGGGCTTGCAGTAGCGCAGCTCGGCGATCAGCTCGTTGACCTTGTGGCCGGGCAGCTGGCCGCCCTCGCCGGGCTTGGCGCCCTGGGCGATCTTGATCTGCAGCACCTCGGCCGAGCGCAGGTAGGCGGGGGTGACGCCGAAGCGGCCCGAGGCCACCTGCTTGATCTTGGAACGCTTGATGGTGCCGTAGCGCTTCGGATCCTCGCCGCCCTCGCCCGAGTTGGAGCGCCCGCCGAGGGTGTTCATGGCTTCGGCCAGGGTTTCGTGGGCCTCGGGCGAGAGGGCGCCGAGGCTCATGGCCGCCGAGTCGAAGCGCCTGAGGATCGCTTCGGCCGGTTCGACCTCCTCGAGGGGGATCGGGGCCACGTCGTCACGCAGGGCCAGCAGGTCACGCAGGGCCAGCACCGGGCGCTGGTTGACCAGCGCGGCGTATTCCCTGTACTTGGCGTAGTCGCCGCTTTGCACCGCGTCCTGCAGGGTGCGCACCACGTCGGGGTTGTAGGCGTGCTCCTCGCCGCCGTGGACGAACTTGAGCAGGCCGCCCTGTTCCACCGGCTTGCGCGGGTTGAAGGCCAGGCGGGCGAGTTCCCGCAGATCCGCTTCCAGCTCGGCGAAGCGGCTGCCTTCCACGCGGTTGGTGGTGCCGGCGAAGCACAGATCCACCACTTCCTGGGCGAGTCCCACGCATTCGAAGAGCTGGGCGCCCCGGTAGCTGGAGATGGTGGAGATCCCCATCTTGGAGGTGATCTTGTACAGGCCCTTGTTGATGCCCTTGCGGTACTGGGCGTCGAGGCTGCAGGCGTCCTTGTCGTCGATGGCGCCGTCGCGGATCAGATCGCGGATCACCTCGTAGGCAAGGTAGGGGTAAATGGCGGTGGCGCCATAGCCCAGCAGCACGGCGAAGTGATGGGGATCGCGGGCGGTGCCGGTTTCCACCACGATGTTGGCGTCGCAGCGCAGCCCGGCGCGGATCAGGCGGTGGTGCACGGCGCCGGTGGCGTAGAGGGCGTGCACCGGCAGGTGGTCGGGGGCGATGTCGCGATCCGAGAGGATCAGGATTACCTTGCCGGCGCGCACGGCGGCTTCCGCCTCGTCGCAGATGGCCTCGATGGCCGCTTTCAGATCCGTGCCGCCGTCGCGGTTTAGGGCGATGGTGGCGCAGGCATAGTCGGGGTTGCGCTCGCCCAGCGCCTTGAGCTGGTTGAACTTGGAGGTGGAGAGCACCGGCGAGTCCACCAGCAGGCGGGCGGCGTGTTCCGGGGTCTCCTCGAACATGTTGCGCTCGCGGCCGAAGCAGGTCTCCAGCGACATCACCACCTGCTCGCGGATGGGATCGATGGGCGGGTTGGTGACCTGGGCGAATTGCTGGCGGAAGTTGTCGTAGGGCGAGCGGATCCTGCGCGAGAGCACCGGGAAGGGGGTGTCGTCGCCCATGGAGCCGACCGCCTCCTGGCCGGCCTCGGCCAGCACGCGGATCACCTGATCCCGTTCTTCATAGGTAACCTGAAACAGCTTCTGGTAGGTGTCGATGGCCTCGGGCGAGAGGCTCGCTTCGCAGGATTCCTCCTCCAGCTTCGATTCCAGGCGCATGGCATGTTCCGCCAGCCACTGCTTGTAGGGGTGGCGGGACTTGAGCCGCTGGTCGATGTCCTCGGGCAGCAGCAGCTCGCCGGTCTCGGTGTCGGCGGCGATCATCTGGCCGGGCTTGAGCCGGCCCTTCATGACCACGTCTTCGGGCGCGTAGTCCCATACGCCGATCTCCGAGGCCAGGGTGATGTGGCGATCCCGGGTGATCACCCAGCGGGCCGGACGCAGGCCGTTGCGATCCATGGAGCAGGCGGCATAGCGGCCGTCGGTGAGGACGATGCCGGCCGGGCCGTCCCAGGGCTCCATGTGCATGGAGTTGTATTCATAGAAGGCGCGCAGTTCCGCGTCCATCTCGGCCACGTTCTGCCAGGCCGGCGGGATCAGCAGGCGCATGGCGCGGAAGATGTCCATGCCGCCGGCCAGCAGCGCCTCGAGCATGTTGTCGAGACTGTTGGAGTCGGACCCGGTCATGGAGACCAGCGGGCGCACGTCTTCCATGGGCAGTTCGGGCGTCTCGAACTTGTGGCCGCGCGCCACCGACCAGTTGCGGTTGCCCTGGATGGTGTTGATCTCGCCGTTGTGGGCCAGGTAGCGGAAGGGCTGGGCCAGGCGCCACTGGGGCCAGGTGTTGGTGGAGAAGCGCTGGTGGAATACCGCCAGCGACGAGGCCATGGCCGGATCGGCCAGATCCCGGTAAAAGACCGGCAGGTTCTCCGGCATTACCAGGCCCTTGTAGGAGATGACCCGCGAGGAAAGGCTGGGGATATAGAAATAGTCGTCGTGGGGTTCGATGGCCTTCTCGGTGCGCCGGCGGGCGATGTAGAGGTGGCGCTCGAAGGCCGTCTCGTCCATGTCCGCGGGGGCGTCGACGAAGATCTGTTCGATGGTGGGCAGGGTGCGCAGGGCTTCCTCGCCGCAGGCTTCGGGATCGACGGGGACGCCGCGCCAGCCGGCGGGATGCAGGCCTTCGGCCTTCAGTTCCTTCTCGAGGCGCTGGCGCGCCGCGGTGGCCTTCTGCGGATCGGGGTTCAGGAACACCATGCCGGCGGCGTAGGTCTCGGCGGGGGTGATGTCCAGCTCGCCGGCCACGCCGCGCAGGAAGTTGTCGGGCTTTTTCAGCAGCAGGCCGCAGCCGTCACCGGTCTTGCCGTCGGCGGCCACGGCGCCGCGGTGGGTCAGGCGCGCCAGGGCGCCGATGGCGGTCTCCAGCAGCCAGTGGCTGGGCTTGCCGTCCATCTGGGCGATCAGGCCGAACCCGCAGTTGTCCCGTTCGAATTCGGGGCGGTACAGGCCGGCGTGGGGGATCTTGGGTGTGCTCACTGTCAGTCGAACCGTCTTTTTTGCCTGCAAATGATTGATTTTGCTGGCCGAGCGCCAAAAAAGCCCGGGCAAAATGGTGTGGCAGTATACAGCCCGCGGCGGGCGGCTTCAATTCGATGCGCTCGGCGAGCACGCCGTGCAGGGCGTTTCCGTTCCGCGAGTGCGGGGAGGATGGGAGGATGCGGGGAACAGGTGGGGGCGCTGAAATGAAAGAACGGCCCCGCAGGGCCGTTCCTGGTGATGGCTCAGGCCGTGGCCTTGCGGCGGCGCTTCTTCTTGCCGACCTTCTTCATGATGGCGGCGACCTGTTTCTTCTCCCAGCGCTCGACGGCGGCGGCAACGGCCTTGGCCTTCTTCTCGCCGAGTTTGAGCAGCGCCTGTTCGCGCTTGGCCAGGATGCCGAGTTGTTCCTTGAGGTTGGCGATCTCGGCCTTGGCGGCGTCCTGGGCCATGCGGATTTCCTCCTTGGCGGCGGCGCGGGCTTCGCGCAGTGCTTCCTTGGAGGCTTTCAGATCTTCCCGCAGCTTGGCGATCAGGGCACGACGCTTGGCATCGAGTTCCTTGCGCTTGGCCGCGGCGGCCTTCTTGCGTGCAACCGCTTTCTTCTTGGCCGCGGTGGTCTTGCGCGCAACGGTCTTTTTCTTTGCGACCTTCTTGCGTGCGACTTTCTTCTTGGCCGTTTTCTTCTTGGCGGCGGTAGCGGTTTTGCGACGTGCGGTTTTCTTCTTTGCAGCCATGGTGTTCCCCCTGAGCTTGTTCGGTAGTTTCGAGTATAGCGTCTAATTCATTATATGGAAACAAGGGCAAGTTGATTTGCAATGTGGGTGTGAAAGGATTTTCAGGTGGTTTCGAGTTCGGCATGGATGTCGGCGAAACGGCGCGGCCAGGGACGCAGTTTCTGCAAGGCGGCAGGCAGTTGTGTCGCCGCCTTGCGGGCCGCCTGTCGGTTCGGGTAATCGCCGTAGACGATCACGTAAACGGTTTTTCCGCTCCGTTGGGTGCGATAGTAGACAGCCTTGCCCAGCAGGTGATGCTGACGCAGAAATCGGCGGATGCCGGCTGCATCGCGCCCGGCGAGCAGTTGCAGGGCATAGTGACTGGGATCCCGGTTCCATAGCCATGACAGGTGATCATGACGATCGAGATTTGCCGGCGGTGGACGATGCAGTGGCAGAGTCCCGATCGGTGAGGTCGGTTTGTTGTCGAGGGCGGCCTGAATGCCGTCGAAGCGGCGGATCCAGGGTTCGCGTTTCTGCACGCTGGCGGGAAGTTGCCGGAAGGCGCGTTGGGCACTTTCCCGATCGGGAAAGCTGCCGACGATGAGCGTGTACCAGGTCTGCCCCTTGCGGCGGCTTGCGAAGGCCACCGCCAGGCCCTCGAGCCCGTGTTGCCGGACGAAACGTCGCACACTGTCGCGCTGGCGGGTGGCCAGCAATTGCAGCGTGTAATGCTTCGGAGGTTGTTGACGGATCCACTTCGTGTCCCAGAGGTGCCTGGGTGTCGGGGTTCTGGCCTTGGCGGGTTTGGCAGGCGCCGTGGCCGGGGTTGGCGGTGCGGTTTCTGCGCTCGGTGTGGGGGCGGCCTGGATCCGGAACGTGGCCGGAGGGGAGAGCCGATCGCCGGGGCCGTGTACCCGCACCTGCAGGGTGTCGGCGTCGACGCCCGGCACGAAGCTGATGCGGGCCGTGCGGGTGTCGATCCACGTGACACGATCACGGGGAAGGAATTTGTGGCCGTCCTTCCAAATCAGCTCGACACGGCTGTCGGCGGTGAAGCCTTCGCCATGCAGGATGAGGGTGACCGGTTCCCGCTGGCCCGGGATCGTCTCCGGTTCGATGCGCAGGATGCGCGGTGTGGGAAGAATCGCCGCCGGCGCGGTTCCGGGTTCCGCCGGCGAGGAGTGGGGCGGTTCGCCTGCGGCCGGCGGGTGGCGCGGGGGCGTCGTTTCGTCGCCGTCTTCGGCGACCGGCGGCGTCGTTGGTTCGGCGGGGGCGGGCAGGGAAGGTTCGGCGGCGGACGGCGTTGCCGTTTCGACCGGCGCAGGGGCCTCGAACAGGGCATTGATTCGATCCTGGTTGATCAGGATCGTGGCCAGAATCAGCACCACCGTGGCGGCGATGACGATTTGCCAGCGGTTGCGGAACCTCGCTCGCGGTGCGGTTTCGTTTTCCGTTTCGGGTTCCCCGAAGGGGCTTGGCAGGTCGGCGCCGCCATCGCTGAGCCACAGGTGTGCCGCTTCGTTGATGCGGGCAGGGTTGCCCTGGGAGGTACGCCAGATCTGATCGAGCGCCTTGTCGGTGAACGGGCTGGGGCCCTGGTGGCCGGCCACCGCCAGGCGGTGGGCCAGGTAGTCGGCGAGGGTGTCGCGATCGAAAGGGGGAACATCGATGCTGTGAGTGATCTGTTCGCGCAGGCTGGCGATGGCCGGATCCTCGAGCATGGTTTCAATCTGGGGTTCACAGGCGAGGATGCAGCGCAGCAGGTTGCCCTCGGCGGTTTCCGCATCGGCCAGGTGGAACACGGCGAGCAGCGCATCGCGGGGCAGCTCGTGGGCATCGTCGATGATCAGGATGGGGGTGCGATCCTGTTCGCGCAGTTTCAGCAGATGCTGAAACAGGGCTTCCTGCAGGGAAGCCGGATCGTGGGGCGGAGCCGCCAGGTCGAAGCCTTCGGCGATCGCGAGCAGGAGATGATCCGCATCCATCAGCGGATGGGCCTGAATTCGGCACAAGACCCATTCGGGACGGGCCTCGGCGGTGAACCGGTCCAACAGGCTGGTCTTGCCGCTGCCGCGCTCGCCGATCAGCAGCAACAGGAGATTCGAATACTGGGTGAGGTGCTGCAGCATCTGCAGCCGCTGGCGGCGTTCGGCGTCGAGGAAGAGGAAGCGATCTTCGTGGGTGGGGGGGAAGGGGGCGGTGTTCAGACCGAGCCGCTCCTGATAGGCGGGTTCGAGCCGGGCGAGCTGCGCGACATCGTATTCGGTCATGGCGGCGCTTCCTGTCCCTGCATGAAGACCACTTTATAACCGCGTTTGAGCTGGGTGTCACGCACCCGCAGCAGGGCCTCGATGGCCGTGTCGTGATCGGCGAAGTGATCCTTCTTCACCCGCCCCGGCGATCCCTGCATGCCCCACTCCCGCACCAGGCTCCAGCCACCGAGCAGATCCGGCTGCAGTGCCAGGTGATAGAAGCGTGGTGGCTTGCCGTCGAGGGCGGGGATCTGGAGGTAGATGCGCATTTTGAAATCAGAGGCAAGAGACAAGAGGCAGGTGCAAAGGATTCATCGTCAACCTGATGCCGCGAGTCTGGTACACGCTGTTTTCCTCTTTACTCTTGTCTCCTTCCTCTGCCTTCAAGTCAACTCCTCGACGGCGAAGATCCGCCGATGTTCGGCGATGGCGTAGCGGTCGGTCATGCCGGCGATGTAGTCGGCCACGGCGCGGGCGCGACCCGCTTCGCCGTCGCAGTCTTCCAGTTGACGGATCCGCGCCTGGTGCTCGGGCTTGAGCAGTTTCGGATCCTGGAAGAAGGCTTCGAAGAGCGACTGCAGGATGCGGCTGGCCTTGCGGGTCATGCGATGGACCCGGTAGTGCTGGTAGAGCTGTCGGCGCAGGAACTGCTTGAGCTCCTGATTGGCGGCGTGCATCGGTTCGCTGAAACGGATCAACGGTTCGGGGTGGGCGCGGACGGCGTCGACGTCGGCCGGTGCGGCGGCGGCGATGGCCTGCTGGCTGGTTTCCACCAGATCGATGATCTGCAGGTTGATGAGACGGCGGATGATCTCGTGGATCAGTCGGCGTTGCGGCAGATCGGGATGGTGTGCGGTGACTTCCTCGTACTGTTCCCGGAACAGGGCGATGTCCAGCAGCTGGGACAGGCGGATCAGGCCCGAGCGCAGGCCGTCGTCCACGTCGTGGTTGTTGTAGGCGATTTGATCGGCCAGATTGACCAGTTGCGCTTCCAGGGTGGGTTGGGTCTTGTCGAGGAAGCGCCGGCCCACCTCGCCGAGGCTCTCGGCGTGGCGCGGCGAGCAGTGCTTGAGGATGCCTTCACGGGCCTCGAAGGTGAGGTTGAGGCCGGGAAAGTCGGCGTAGCGTTCCTCGAGGGTGTCGACCACGCGCAGGGATTGCAGGTTGTGCTCGAAGCCGCCGTATTCGCGCATGCAGGCGTTGAGGGCGTCCTGGCCGGCATGGCCGAAGGGGGTGTGGCCGAGATCGTGGGCCAGGGCGATGGTTTCCGCCAGATCCTCGTTCAGGTGCAGGATGCGGGCGATGGAGCGGCTGATCTGGGCCACCTCGATGGAGTGGGTGAGGCGGGTGCGGAACATGTCGCCTTCGTGGTTGACGAAGACCTGGGTCTTGTATTCCAGACGGCGGAAGGCGGCGGAGTGGACGATGCGATCCCGGTCGCGCTGGAACTCGCTGCGGTATTCGGGCGGCGCTTCGGGATACTGCCGCCCGCGGCTGCTTTCCGGTCTTGCGGCCCAGGGCGCCAGTTCAGGCATGACGGCTGTCGGCGGGTTCCGCGGCACGCAGCGCCTCGATGGTGTCGCGCAGGTGCGCGGGATCGAACTGGTCGGTAACGAAGGCTTCGCCGAGGGCGCGCAGCAGCACCAGGTGGATGCGTCCGGCGCGGACCTTCTTGTCCACGGCCATGATTTCCAGGAAGCGGTCGTAGTCCATGAAGGCCGGGGCCCGGGTCGGCAGGCGCGCACTGGCGATCAGGCGCTCCACCCGCGCCACGTCGGCCGGGCTCAGCCAGCCTTCGCGACAGGAGAGATCGGCGGCCATCAGCATGCCGGTTCCCACGGCCTCGCCGTGCAGCCAGTTGCCGTAGCCGGCGCCGGTCTCGATGGCGTGGCCGAAGGTGTGGCCGAGGTTGAGCAGGGCGCGCTGGCCGCTCTCCCGTTCGTCGGCGGCCACCACTTCGGCCTTGTGGCGGCATGAGGTTTCGATGGCCTCGGCGGTGGCCTGCGGATCCCGTTCGAGCAGGCGGCCCATGTTGGCTTCCAGCCAGGTGACGAAGGCCTCGTCGCGGATCAGGCCGTACTTGATGACCTCCGCCAGGCCCGCCGAGAGCTGGCGATCTTCGAGGGTGTCGAGGGTGTCGGTGTCGATGATCACGCAGCGGGGCTGGTGAAAGGCGCCGATCATGTTCTTGCCCAGAGGATGGTTGACACCGGTCTTGCCGCCCACCGAGGAGTCCACCTGGGCCAGCAGGGTGGTGGGGATCTGGATGAAATCGACGCCGCGCTGATAGGTGGCGGCGGCGAAACCGGTCATGTCGCCCACCACGCCGCCACCGAGGGCCACCAGGGTGCAGTGGCGGTCGAAGCGGGCGCGCAACAGGGCATCGTAGATCCGATCCACCGTTTCCAGGGTCTTGTACTGCTCGCCGTCGGGCAGGATCACGCTTTCCACCTCGAAATCGGCGAAGGCCCGCTGTGCCCTTTCGAGGTACAGCGGGGCGACCGTCTCGTTGCTGACGATCAGCACCTGGGTGCCGCGCACGTGGGGGCGGATCGGATCGGCGCGGCCGAGCAGGCCCTGGCCGATGTGGATGGGATAGCTGCGATCGCCGAGTTCGACGGTGAGGGTCTTCATGATCTTGCCGCACGGTGGAAGCCGGTGGCTATTATATCGGCAATGGGCTCACTGCGCCTGCAGCTCGCGGAGCAGGGCCTGGACCGCCTGGCGAATGCCCCGCTGGCCGGTTTCGAAGACGATGTCGGCCACGTCGCGGTAGAGGGGCTCGCGCTCGCGCAGGAGGGCCTCCAGTCGGGCCCGGGGATCGGCCGTCTGCAGCAGAGGACGGTTGCGATCCTTGCGGGTGCGTGCCAGCAGCTCGTCGAGGCTGGCCTGCAGGTAGATGACGGTGCCGCGGGACTGCAGGTGGCGGCGGTTCTCCGGATCCAGCACCGCCCCGCCACCGGTGGCCAGCACCAGGTTGGGGCGCCGGGTCAGCTCGTCGATCACGGCCTTTTCCCGCTTGCGGAAACCGGCCTCCCCTTCCACGTCGAAGATCCAGGGGATCGTGGCCCCGGTGCGGGCTTCGATTTCCTGATCCGAATCGATGAAATCCATGCCCAGGGCCTCGGCCAGCTTGCGGCCGATGGTGGTCTTGCCGGCGCCCATGGGCCCGACGAGGAAGATGTTGGGTCGTGAGGCCATGTTCAGGGAAAGTGAGACCCATCCGGCGCCGGGGCCGGATGGGCGTGGCGGAACTCAGAGGGCGGTCTCTTCCTTGAGCAGCTTGGGCGAGATGAAGATCAGCAGTTCCGACTTGTCGTTCTTCTCGGAGCGGTTGCGGAACAGCCCGCCCACCAGCGGCAGATCGCCGAAGAAGGGCACCCGGTTGATGTTGTGGGTCTTGGTCTGTTCGTAGACGCCACCGAGGACGATGGTCTCGCCGTTGTCCACCAGCACCTGGCTGGTGACCTTGTTGGTGTCGATGGGCGGGACGCCGAGCACGGTGCGGGCAAAGTCGGGCTTGTCCTTGGTGACTTCCAGATCCATGATGATGCGTTCGTCCGGCGTGATTTGCGGGGTCACCTTGAGGCTCAGCACCGCCTTCTTGAAGGACACGGAAGTGGCGCCGCTGGAAGTGGCCTGCTGGTAGGGGATCTCGGTCCCCGTCTCGATGGTCGCCTCCTGCTGGTTGGCGGTGATCACCCGCGGGCTGGAGATGGTTTCCGACTTGCCCTCGGCCTGGGCGGCGGACAGCTCCAGATCCAGCAGGGTGCCGAAGGGCAGTTTGGCGATGGCCAGGCCGATGCGGCCGGCGGTGGAGGCCGTTGCCGGGAGATTGACGTTCAGTCGCTGATCCAGCGCCGGGGTGGTGCCGAACTGGTTGAAGCTGTCGGCCGAGTTGAGGGAGCCCGAGGTGGTGATCTGGCCGTTGGCGGCCTTGGTGGTGGAGACCCCGAACTTCACCCCCAGCTCCTTGCTGAAGGTCGTGCCGGCCAGCACCACCCGCGATTCGATCAGCACCTGGCGGATGGGGATGTCCAGTTCCTTGACCAGGGCGATCACCTCGTCGATGTGGTCGGCCGTGTCGGTGACCAGCAGCTTGTTGGTGCGCTGATCCACGGTCACCGAGCCGCGCGCGGAAAGCATGCCCTGTTCCTTTGACTGGATGAGCTTGGCCAGTTCCTCGGCCTTGGCGTAGTTGACCTGAATGGTCTCGTTGACCAGCGGCGCCAGTTCCACCACCTGCTTGGCGGCTTCCAGTTCGAGTTTCTCCTGGGCGGCGATTTCCTCGGCCGGCGCAATCAGCATCACGTTGCCGGAGACCCGCTTGGCCAGGCCCTTGGTCTTGAGGATGATGTCCAGGGCCTGATCCCAGGGGACGTTCTTCAGGCGCAGGGTCAGGTTGCCGCTGACCGAATCGGAGACCACCATGTTCAGGCCGGTGAAGTCGGCGATCAGCTGCAGGACCGCGCGCACGTCGATGTTCTGGAAGTTCAGCGACAGGCGTTCACCCGTGTAGGGGAACTTGCGCTTCTCCTTGCCCACCAGTTCTTCCTTCTTGGGCTTGGGCTTGATGTCGATGGTCAGTTTTTCGTTGGCCTGGTAGGCGATGTGATCGAAATCGCTGATGGCCGAGATGACCAGACGCACGTCGTTGCCATGATTGAAGGCATCCACGGTGCGCACCGGAGTGGCAAAGTCGGTGACATCCAGACGGCGCTCGAGTTTTTCCGGCAGTTTGCTGTTCTTGAGAGTGACGATGAGCTGCTTGCCCCGTTTCTTCATGTCGATGGGGGTGTTGGGATCCACGAGGGTGACCACGACCCGGCCCTCGCCCTTGAGACCGCGGCGGAAATCGATGTCGGCCACGTTGACGTCGGCCGCAGAGAGCGTGGGCGCCTGTGAACCCTTGGCGACCACGGCAGTGAAGCCGCCGTGGGCCGATTTGTCCGACAGGGTGAGGATGATCTCGTTGCCCTGCACCCGGGTTTCGTAACCGATGAGCTTGGCCAGATTGACCACCACCCGGGTGCGGCCGCCGGCCTCGACGGCGGTGATCCGCCGCGCCACGCCCACGTCGATGTCCTTGTAGCGCTGTTTCAGTCCCAGCTTCGTGTTGGGCAGATCCAGGGCGATGCGCGCCGGGTTGTCGATGGTGAAGGTGGACGGTTCCGGGGCCGGTTCGGCCAGTTTCAGCCGGATCTGGATCCGCTCGCCGGGCAGGGTGGTGAACTCGATGTCCTTCAGGGTATTGGCCCAGAGCACGGCCGGGAGGGTGAGCAGGAGCAGGCCAGGGATCAGACGGCGCAGCCAGGGGGTGAAGGGAGCGGTGTTTGTTCTCATTGTCTTGTTCTCCATCAGGTCCTACTCGGCCAGCGTGAGGGTCGCCTCGCGATCGACCCAGCCTCCGGTGGCACCGTTCGGGATGATTTCCTTGATCTTGATTTGGTTTTCGCTGATTTCGACGATCTCGCCGAAGTTCTTGCCCAGGTGGTTGCCCACCTGGACCCGATAGACGGTGTTGTCCGGGGCGGCGATCAATGCCCAGAGCTTGCCTTTCTTCTCCAGCGTGCCGACGTACTTGAGGCTGTCGAGGGGAAATTCCTCCAGCGCCTCACGCTTGCGGTTCATGTCGGGCCGCAGGCCCGGATTGGCCTCGGGCTGGCGCACCGCCTCGAAATAGGGCGAGAAGGGATCGCGCCGGTCGTCCTCCACGTAGACGAAGGTGTCATAGGGTTTGACCTCGGGGATGGGCTTGATCTTGCCTCCCGGCCGGGACTTGACCTTCTCCACCCAGGCCCGGAGATCGTCGTGCTCGGAGCCGCTGCAGGCGGCCACCAGAAGAAGCGGGGCGGCCAGCAGCAGGAGCCGGGTGAGCGGAATGCGGGTTCGATTGCCTGCCATATCAGTACTTTACCGGTTTATCTGCGTCTGCGGCCTTTGCGTTTCCTGGCCTTCTTCTTGCGGGCGGCGGCGATTTCCGCCTCGTCCATGTAACGGTAGGTCTTGGCCGTCACCTCCATTACCAGCTTGCCGTTCTTGTCACGCTTGATGTTGATGTCGTGCAGGGTGACGATGCGCGGCAGCGCGGCGATGCCACTGACGAAGCGCCCGAACTGGTGATAGGTGCCGGTCATCTTCATCTTGATGGGCAGCTCGGCGTAGAACTCGATCTGGCGCTCGGGGCCGGGCTGGAAGAGCTGGAATTCCACCCCGGCGGCCAGCCCGGTCTGGGAGATGTCCACCAGCAGATCCTCCACCTCGGTCTTGCTCGGCAGCTGGCGCAGCATGGCGCCGAAGGATTTCTTCATCTCCTCGAGCTGGGCCTTGTACTTGTCCAGGTTGGCGGCCTTGGCCTGCTTCTGCTCGAATTCCTTCTTCAGGCGGGTTTCCTGGGCCCGGGCGCGTTCCAGGTCGTCGAGCTGGCCCTGGATGTCGAGAAAGTAGCCGGCCACCAGGATCAGGATGCAGACCACCACGATCAGACCGGCCTTGACCGGCACCGGCCAGGCGCCCAGATTGCTGAAGTCCAGGTTGTTCAGGTCGATGTCTTTCATGAGGCTTTCTTCTCTTCCGCCTGGCGGAGCTGGACGGCGCGCAGCACGAAGTTGCGTTCATCGCTGTCCGACTTGGAATCCTTCTTGATCACCTGCAGCTGCGGGTTGGCCAGCCAGGGCGAGGCCTCGATGTTGCGCATCAGCGCCGAGACCCGGGCGTTGGACTGGGCGCGCCCCTCGAGGATCAGGTTCTTGCCCTGTTGCTTGAGGCTGACCAGGTAGGTGCCCTCGGGCATGATCTTGGCGATCTCGTCGAACAGGTGAACGATCTCCGGGCGGTTGCGCTGCAGTTGCTCGATGACTTCCATGCGTGCCAGCAGGCGCTTGCGCTCCTTGGCCAGGTTGTCGATTTCCTTGATCTGCTTTTCGACCTTGACGATCTCCTTCTTCAGGAAATCGTTGCGGGACTGCTGTTTCTGGATCTGGTTGGCGATCTGGATGTGCACCAGGGCGATGATCGCCACCATCAGCAGGGCCGACAGCCCCATGATGGTGAGAAACTGCCGGAGCTGTTCCTTGCGTTGCTCTTCGCGCCAGGGGAGCAGGTTGATACGGGCCATCAGTCGAAACTCCTCAGGGCCAGGCCACAGGCGATCATCAGGGCCGGGGCGTCGTTACTCAGGCTCTGTGCCTTGACCCGGGAGGCGAGGGTCATGTTGGCAAAGGGGTTGGCGATGGAGGTGTGCACCCCGAGCTTGTCGGCGATCAGCTCGTCGATGCCGGGGATCATGGCGCTGCCGCCGGCCAGCACGATGTGATCCACGCTGCTGTACTGGTTGGCGGAGAAGAAGAACTGCAGCGAGCGGCTGACCTGCTGGGCCATGGCCTCCATGAAGGGCTCGAGCACCTCCGGCACGTAGTTGTCGGGCAGGCCGCCCTGGCGCTTGGCCATGCCGGCCTCCTCGTAGGAGAGGCCGTAGCGGCGCTGGATCTCCTCGGTGAGCTGCTTGCCGCCGAACACCTGCTCGCGGGTGTAGATGTTCTTCAGATCGTGCATCACGTTGAGGGTGGTCATGGTGGCGCCCACGTCCACCACCGCGATGGTCTGGTCGATGCCCTGTTCGGGCAGCTGGGGGGCCAGCAGCTGGAAGGCGTTCTCGATGGCGTAGGCTTCCACGTCGATGATCTTGGCCTTCAGGCCGGCCAGCTCGATGGCCGCCACCCGCACGTCCACGTTCTCCGAGCGGGAGGCGGCCAGCAGCACGTCCACCCGCTCCGGGTCGTTCTCGGTGGGCCCGAGCACTTCGAAGTCCAGGTTCACTTCCTCGAGGGGGTAGGGGATGTATTGATCCGCTTCCAGCTGGATCTGCTGTTCCAGCTCGTCCTCGTTGAGATTGGCGGGCATGGACACGGTCTTGGTGATGACCGCCGAGCCCGCCACCGCCGCCGCCGCGAACTTGGTGCGGCTGCCGGAGCGCTTGACCGCCCGCTTGATGGCTTCGCCGACCGCCTCGACGTCCGAGATGTTCTTCTCGATCACCGAATTGGGGGGCAGGGGTTCCACCGCGTAGCTCTCCACCCGCAGGCGGTCTCCGCTCTTGCCCAGCTCCAGCAGCTTGACCGCGGTGGAGCTGATGTCGAGCCCGAGAACGGGTGGCTTTTTCGGCTTGAAGAGGTCGGCCAGGCCCATATTTTCTCTTTGCGTGACTAGGGGTTAGGTGAAATAGGTGTATAACTACTTTAGGTTTTAGAGTCAACTATAGGTCAAGTAATGAATAAATACAAATATCTCGTATAGTGTCGACTCGCTCTTGGCAGTATACTCACGATTCCTTCAGTATCGGAGCCCGCCACGCGGTTCTTTATCCAAAAGACGTAAATGAAGCCCATTTTCAAGAAACTGGTCACATTTTTCGTGGCCGCCACCCTCACCCTGGCCCTTCTGGGCGCCCTCGGCCTCCTCGGCGCCTGGCTCTATCTCACCCCCCGGCTGCCCGACATCGAATCGTTGCGGGACGTGAAGCTGCAGGTGCCCCTGCGGATCTATTCCCGCGACGGGGCGCTGATCGCCGAATTCGGTGAAATGAAACGTACCCCCATGAAATACGAGGAATTCCCGCCGCGGCTGATCCAGGCCATCCTGGCCGCCGAGGACGATCGCTTCTTCGAGCACCCGGGCGTCGACTACCAGGGCCTGCTGCGGGCGGCCCTGAACCTGATCCGCACCGGGCGCAAGGGCCAGGGCGGCAGTACCATCACCATGCAGGTGGCGCGCAACTTCTTTCTGAGCCGCGAGAAGACCTACCTGCGCAAGCTCAACGAGATCCTGCTGGCCCTGAAGATCGAAGACGAACTCAGCAAGACCCAGATCCTCGAGCTGTACCTGAACAAGATCTACCTGGGCAAGCGGGCCTATGGCTTCGCCGCCGCCGCCCAGGTCTACTACGGCAAGCGCCCGGCGGAGCTGACCCTGCCGGAGATGGCCATGATCGCCGGTCTGCCCAAGGCGCCGTCCCGTTACAATCCGGTGGTCAATCCCGAGCGGGCGCGTCTGCGCCGGGACTACGTGCTGGGCCGCATGCGCAGCCTGGGCTTCATCAGCGAGGAGGAATACCGGGCGGCCCTGGCCGATCCGGTGCACGCCGAGGTGCACGGCCAGGAGGTGGATCTGGAAGCGCCCTACGTGGCCGAGATGGTGCGCACCGAGATGGTCCGCCGCTTCGGCAGCGCCGCCTACACCGAGGGCTACCAGGTCTATACCACCATCGACGCGGCCCGCCAGCGGGCCGCCAATGCCGCCCTGCGCAACGATCTGCTGGCCTACGATCGCCGCCACGGCTATCGCGGCGTCGAAGGCCACGTGGCGCCGCTGGCCGAGGCCGACAGCGACGACATGGCGCACTGGCAGGCGGCGCTGGCCGACTACCGGCCCAGCGGCAATCTCGAACCGGCGGTGATCTTCGCCCTGGAGGACCAGGCGGCCTGGGCCTGGACCGCCGACGGCCGGGTGGCCTGGCTGCCCTGGTCGAAGCTCTCCTGGGCCCGCCGCTACGTGGACGACAACCATCTCGGCCCGGAACCGGCGCGGGCCGACGAGATTCTGCGCGAGGGCGACATCGTCTACGTGGCCCGTGCCGGGCGCGGCTGCAGCTGGCTGGCCAAGAAACCCACCGTGGCCGGCGCCCTGATCTCCCTGGAGCCGCAGGACGGGCGCATCGACGCCCTGGTGGGCGGTTTCGACTACTATGACAGCAAGTTCAATCGGGTCACCCAGGCCCGGCGCCAGCCCGGATCGGCCTTCAAGCCTTTCATCTACACCGCGGCGCTGGACAAGGGCTACACGGCGGCCAGCATCATCAACGACGCCCCGGTGGTGTTCGAGGCGCCGGGGCTCGAAGACACCTGGCGGCCCGAGAACTACAGCGGCCACTTCTACGGCCCCACGCGTCTGCGCCAGGCCCTGATCAAGTCGCGCAACCTGGTCTCCATCCGTCTGCTGCGGGACATCGGGATCGGCTATGCGGTGCGCTACGTGCGCCGCTTCGGTTTCCGCAACGAGAGCCTGCGCCGGGATCTCTCCCTGGCCCTGGGCAGCGGCGAGCTGACACCGCTGGAGCTGGCCCGCGGCTATGCGGTGTTCGCCAACGGCGGCTACCGGATCACGCCCTGGCTCATCGATCACGTGCTCGACAGCCAGGGCAAGGTGGTGATGCTGACCCGCCCGCGCACGGTCTGCGCGGCCTGCGCCGATGCCGAGGCGGAACGGGCCCGCAAGGCCGAGGAGGTCGCGCAGGCCCGGCGCGAGGCGGGCGAGCCCGAGCCCGAACCCTCGCCGGAGGAACTGGCCGCGCAAAAGGCCCGGGCCGAGGCCGACGCGGCCCGGCGCGAGGCGGCCGAGGCGCTGCTTGCGGCGATGCGCCCGGAAGAGCGGGAGCAGGTGCTGCAGGGGCCGCCGCAGCCCGAATACGCCCCGCGGGTGCTCTCGCCCCAGGTGGCCTTCATCATGAACACCATGCTGCGCGACGTGATCCGCTTCGGCACCGGGCGCCGGGCCCTGGTGCTGCGCCGTTCGGATCTGGCCGGCAAGACCGGCACCACCAACGATCAGCGCGACGCCTGGTTCGCCGGCTTCAATCCGGCCCTGGTGACCATCGCCTGGGTTGGCTTCGACGATCCGCGCCCCCTGGGCAGCCACGAGACCGGAGCCCGCGCCGCGCTGCCCATGTGGATCGGTTACATGGGCGCCGCGCTGCGTGATACCCCGGAAATCCCGCTGGTGCAGCCGCCGGGCATCGTTTCGGTGCGTATCGACGCCCGCACCGGCGAGCTGGCCGGCGCCGACAGCTCCGCAACCCTGTTCGAGTATTTCCGCGCCGATCACGTGCCGACCCGCGAGGCGGAAGAGGAAGCGGCCCCCCCCATTGCCAGCGGCGCTGAGGGTGGCGATGGCGCGCCGGCCGGGGACATAACCGAGGAGCTGTTTTGAGGCTGCCAGCCGCTCCCGCAGACCCATAGCCGGGATGGCGCGCGAGCGGAATCCGGGAACGACGGTTCCCCGGGTTCCGGCCCCGCGGGCCTGCATCCGGCTACACAATCCCCGCCTGCTGTGCCGAAATTTTGCAATGACCAGGCAAAGCCGGCAGTCCCGAGAGGAGTCCTGAAATGAACGGAGCCCGCCACGGTCGCGAACGCCAGATGCGTGAACGTCTCGCCCAGGAGGCCGCGCGCATCCTGCTCGAGTCCGGCAGCCGCGACTTTTATGCCGCCAAGCGCAAGGCCGCCGAACGGCTCGGCGCGGTGGATACCCGCAACATGCCCAGCAATGCGGAGATCGAGCTGGCCCTGGTGACTCATCAGCGGATCTTCCGCGCCGACAGTCAGCCCCGGGCCTTGCGCCACCTGCGCGAGGTGGCCCTGGAAGCCATGCGCTTCTTCAGCGCATTCCGGCCGCGGCTGGTGGGCAGCGTGCTGCGCGGCACGGCCGACGAGCATTCGGTGATCAGCCTGCATCTGTATGCGGGCACGCCCGAGGAGATCGATCTGTTCCTGCTCGATCGGGGCATCCCTTTCGAAACCGGCGAGAAGCGCCTGCGCTTCGGCGCCGATCATTACCAGACCCTGCCGTTGTACCGCTTCCTGGCCGAGGACACGCCGCTGGAAGTGGTGGTCTTCCCCCTCGACGGTTCCCGTCAGCCGCCGCTCAGTCCCGTGGATGGCAAGCCCATGCGGCGGGCCGATCAAAAAGAAGTGGAAATTCTCCTGATGGCAGAGGAAAGCTGAAAGGACGCAGCGGCAAGGAAGGCCCCGCCGTTTTCCTCTTTATTCTGGCCGCTTTTCTCTGAGACGGGCGACGCCCGTGTCCACGGCCGCCTCGGCCACGGCGCCGGCCACCTTCGCCTTCAGGCGAGGATCGAAGGGCTTGGGGATGAAGTAGTCGGGGCCGAAGGCCAGTTCCTCCAGGCCGTAGGCGGCCAGCACCTCGGGGGGAACCGGTTCGTGGGCCAGTTCGGCCAGGGCGTGCACTGCGGCGACCATCATGGCCATGTTGATGCAGGTGGCCTGCACGTCCAGCGCGCCCCGGAAGATGTAGGGGAAGCCCAGCACGTTGTTCACCTGGTTGGGGTGGTCCGAGCGCCCGGTGGCCAGGATCACGTCGTCGCGGGTGGCTTTGGCCAGGGCCGGATCGATCTCCGGATCGGGGTTGGAGAGGGCGAAGACGATGGGGCGCTCGGCCATGGTCTCGAGCATGGCGGGGGTGAGCAGGCCGGGGCCGGAGACGCCGATGAAGACGTCGGCGCCGCGCACCGCATCGGCCAGGGTCCGGCGCGGGGTCTCACGGGCGAATTCCTGCTTCCAGGGATTCACGTGGTCCCGTCCCTGATGAACCACGCCCCGGCGATCCACCAGATAGATGCGCCGCGCGCCCAGATGGCGGAGCATGCGCATGGCGGCGATGCCGGCGGCCCCGGCGCCGACGCAGACGATGTGGACCGAGGCCAGATCCTTGCCGGCGATCTCCAGGGCGTTGAGCAGCCCGGCGGCGATGATGATGGCCGTGCCGTGCTGATCGTCGTGGAACACGGGGATGTCCAGTTGCTTGCTAAGGGTCTGCTCGATCTCGAAACAGGCGGGGGCGGCGATGTCTTCCAGGTTGATGCCGCCGAAGCCGGGCGCGATACGCCGGACCGTGTCCACGAAGGCGGCGTCGTCCTCGGCGTCCACCTCGATGTCCACCGCGTCCACGTCGGCGAAACGCTTGAACAGCACGGCCTTGCCTTCCATCACCGGCTTGGCGGCCAGTGGGCCGGTATTGCCGAGGCCGAGCACGGCGGTGCCGTCGGTGACCACCATGACCAGATTGGACTTGTTGGTATAGCGCGCCGCGCTGGCGGGATCCGCGGTGATGGCCCGCACCGGCGCTGCCACGCCGGGGGTGTAGGCCAGGCTGAGATCGTCCTGGGTCTGGCAGGGCTTGGTCAGCAGGGTGCCGATCTTGCCCGGGACGGGTTCGGCGTGATAGCGCAGGGCGGCGTCTTCGAGGGTGGGTGGCTGGTCTTTGCTCATGGCAGGGTCCGTTTCGGGGCAGGCGGCGATTGTACCCGCTGCCGAGGTGTTGCACGAGGGGCGGACTGATCAGCCGCCCCGTCTGGCTACTGGTCAAGCCATTGGCACGCCCTTGGGGTCGGTGAGGCGTTTCGTGACACGCCGTGAATACGTCCCTGTAGGCTCGACGGCCGCATCCCTGCGGCCGACGGTCACGAAACGCCTCACCGACCCCAAGGGCTCTATACATGAATCCGACGCAGCAATTTTCAGCGGCTTGTCGAAAACGCGCTTTTTCAACAGCCACTCAGTCGACGGCTTCGATCATGCGGGGGTGGTTGAGGTTCATGCGCAGTTCGCGGCGGTTTTTCACGTAATAGACCCAGCCGCGCACGGTGAGGCGGCGCCCGGCGAAGTCGCGGGGATGGCGGGCAAAATGATGCCGGTGTTTCTTCGGCAGGCGCAGGGCGAAGCCCGGTCCGAGGTTCAGCCAGAAGGCGGTGCGGCTCTCGCCCACCCGGGACACGGTGCCGGTGACGCGGCGGAAGCCGGTGTCGGCGGGTCCGAGGCGATCCGCCGGCACGGGCCGGAAGGCGGCCTCGCGCCAGACGCCGCGGCGGGCCTGCCGGGCCCGGGCCTCGGCTTCGGCATAGCAGTCGGCATGGCGCAGATTGGGTGGCACCACCACCTGGAAGCCCAGGCCGGCCTCGAGCAGCCGGGCCGTGACGTTGGTGCCGTCGGGCAGGAAGGGATGGGCCAGCAGACGGCCGTAGTGATCGGTCGGATCCCGGCCGATCTCCAGTTGCAGCCGCCCGTTCGCGAGCAGGCTGCGCAGGCGGGCGGTGGCGGCCTCGGCGAGCGGCTGGGCGGGGCGGCCGTCGCGGGCCCGCTCCGGGGTGTTGAGGCCGATGAAACGCACGTGCCGCCCGTCGGCCAGGCGGATGGTGTCGCCGTCGATGACCTCGGCCAGTTCGACCGGCCGGGCGTCGGCGGGCGTCGGGCAGTGACCGCGGCCCGTGCAGGCCGTGGTGGCCAGCAGCAGGCAAACGAAAAGGGGCGCCCGCAGCGCCCCTTTTCCGTCGATGCGCCAGGGCATCGTCTTATTTCTTCATGCCGTACTTCTGGCGGAACTTGTCCACGCGGCCGGCGGTGTCCACCAGCTTCTGCTTGCCGGTGTAGAACGGATGGCACTGGGCGCAGACTTCGATGCTCAGATCGCGGCAGGCGGTGGAACGGGTCTGGAAGGTGTTTCCGCAACTGCAGGTGACGGTGATCTCGCAGTAGTCGGGATGGATGTCGGCTTTCATGATGGCTCAGGTCTCCAAGGGGCGTGTCGCTCTCCCGGCCTCTCCGGGCACCACACGCTTGCAACAGGGCCGGCGATCATACGGAAATCGGCCGCAGGCGGCAAGGGCTTTCCGGCGCCGGTCAGGGTCGGCGGAAGGGCAGGATGCGCGCGCTGCGGCGGGGCGGGGCGGGGCGCTCTTCGGCCAGTTGCTGATAGGCTTCGCCGAGCTGGTGGAAGGTGGTCCACATCATGTCGGAGATGGCCACGCAGGCGGCCATGGGGTTGCTGGCGGTGTCGCGCACCCGGTCGATGCGCCACTGCAGGCGGCGCAGGCGATCCTGGTGGCTGCGGGAGGCGCGGGCAATGCAGGCGTCCAGCAGGGCGCTGCGCTGGCGCTCGAAGGATTCGGGATCGCGCTTCGCCAGTTGCGACCACTGGTCGAAGTCGATGCGGCTGGCGGGCTTGGCCTGACTCATGGCGGATACCTCTCAAGGCGATATGGCGCACAAATCGCCACATTTCAATGATCCGCCGTTCCGGCCGGAAAGTCAAAACCCGGAAAGTTGTTGTAATTTGTTGATTGAAAAAGAAAATCCAACACAAAATCGCGAAGACGCCAAGGGGGCAAAGATTTCATGGAACAGGAGCAATGACGCCTCGAAACGAAACACCCCTCCCCCTTGCGTCCTCGGGGCCTTCGCGTTGGATGGGGGTGGTTCTACCGCTTCATGGAATCGAAGAAGTCGGCGTTGGTCTTGGTGGCCTTGAGCTTGTCGAGCATGAATTCCATGGCGGCGATCTCGTCCATGTCGTGGACCACCTTGCGCAGGATCCACATCATCTGCAGTTCGTCGGGCTTGGTGAGCAGTTCCTCGCGGCGGGTGCCGGAGCGGTTGATGTTGATGGCCGGGTAGATCCGTTTCTCGGCGATGCGCCGGTCGAGGTGGATCTCCATGTTGCCGGTGCCCTTGAACTCCTCGTAGATCACGTCATCCATGCGCGAGCCGGTCTCCACCAGGGCGGTGGCGAGGATGGTCAGGGAGCCGCCCTCCTCGATGTTGCGGGCGGCGCCGAAGAAGCGCTTGGGCCGGTGCAGGGCGTTGGCGTCCACGCCGCCGGTGAGCACCTTGCCGGAGGAGGGGATCACGGTATTGTAGGCGCGCGCCAGGCGGGTGATGGAATCGAGCAGGATCACCACGTCCTTCTTGTGCTCCACCAGGCGCTTGGCCTTCTCGATCACCATTTCGGCCACCTGCACGTGGCGCGAGGCGGGCTCGTCGAAGGTGGAGGCCACCACTTCGCCGCGCACCGAGCGGGCCATCTCGGTCACTTCCTCGGGGCGCTCGTCGATGAGCAGCACGATCAGGTGCACTTCCGGGTAGTTGTGGGTGATGGAGTGGGCGATGTCGTGCAGCATCATGGTCTTGCCGGCCTTGGGCGGCGAGACGATGAGGCCGCGCTGGCCCTTGCCGATGGGCGCCACCAGATCGATGAGCCGGGTGGTGATGTCCTCGGTGGAGCCGTTGCCGATCTCCAGCTTGAGGCGCTCGGTGGGATGCAGCGGGGTGAGGTTCTCGAACAGGACCTTGTTCTTGGCGTTCTCCGGCGGCTCGAAGTTGATCTCGGAGACCTTGAGCAGGGCGAAGTAGCGTTCCGAATCCTTGGGCGGGCGGATCTTGCCCGACACGGTGTCGCCGGTGCGCAGGTTGAAGCGGCGGATCTGACTGGGCGAGACGTAGATGTCGTCGGGGCCGGCCAGGTAGGAACTGTCGGGGGAGCGCAGGAAGCCGAAGCCGTCCTGGAGGATTTCCAGCACGCCGTCACCGTAGATGTCCTCGCCGCTCTTGGCGTGGGCCTTGAGGATGGCGAAGATGATGTCCTGCTTGCGGGCGCGGGACATGCCCTCGATGCCGTTGGCGGTGGCCAGCTCGATGAGTTCCGGGACCGGAGTCTTCTTGAGTTCTGTCAGGTTCATGGATGTGGGTCTTTTCGGAAAAGTGGGTAATGCCGGATTCGACGACGGCACAGCGGACGCTGCGCGGACGATGACGACGGTAAGGAATGTTCGGGTCTGGGGTTGTCTGGAAGCGCGCCGGGAAGTCGGCGGGCCTGCCGGGAACTTTTGTGGTTGTAGTGGAAGAGTAACAGCTCGCCGGGCGGGTGTCCAGCCCGCCCGGTGTGGGTTTACAGGTTGCTGTCGATGAAGGCGGCGAGCTGGGATTTGGACACGGCGCCCACCTTGGTGGCCTCCACGTTGCCGTTCTTGAACAGCATCAGGGTCGGAATGCCGCGGATGCCGAACTTGGGCGGCGTGTTGGGGTTCTCGTCGATGTTGAGCTTGGCGACCTTCAGCTTGCCGGCGTATTCCTCGGCGATTTCGTCGAGGATCGGGGCAATCATCTTGCAGGGACCGCACCAGTCGGCCCAGTAGTCCACCAGGACGGGCATGTCGGCTTTGAGGACTTCTTCTTCGAAGGTGTCGTCGGTGACATGGACAATTTTATCGCTCAAGGTTGTGTCTCCCACGTTGTGCCGGCCGACCAGGGGCCGCTTGCGCACATTTGAGCCCAACCGGGAAGGGATTGCAAGCCCATCGCCGACCGGGATTCTGCTATTCTAGACCGCCATGAGCGATGCCCATCTGACCGATACCCGTTTCTCCGATTTCGATCTTCCCGCCGAACTGTTGCAAGGCATTGAGTCCGCGGGTTTTTCCCGTTGCACGCCGATCCAGGCCGAAACCCTCCCCCTGGCCCTGGCCGGGCAGGACGTGAGCGGTCAGGCCCAGACCGGGACCGGCAAGACGGCGGCCTTCCTGATCGCCACCTACGCCCACCTGCTGCGGCATCCGGCCCCGGCCAACCGCCCGCCCACCTCGCCGCGGGCCATCATCCTTGCGCCCACCCGCGAGCTGGCGGTACAGATCCATCGGGATGCCGAAACCCTGGGCCGTTTCACCGGCCTGAAGCTGGGGCTGGTGTTCGGCGGCACCGGTTACGAGGCCCAGCGCGAGCAGCTCCAGGCCGGGGTGGACATCCTGATCGGCACCCCGGGGCGGCTCATCGACTACTTCAAGCAACGGATCTTCGATCTCAAGTGGATCCAGGTGATGGTGCTCGACGAGGCCGATCGCATGTTCGACCTGGGCTTCATCAAGGACATCCGCTATCTGCTGCGGCGCATGCCGAAGCCGGAGAAACGGCTCAACCTGCTCTTCTCGGCCACCCTCTCCCTGCGGGTGCAGGAGCTGGCCTACGAGCACATGAACAATCCCGTGGCGGTGAAGATCGAACCGGAGAAGGTCACCGCCGGGCAGATCGTCGAGCGCATGTACTATCCGGCCAAGGAGGAGAAGATCCCCCTGCTGCTGGGCCTGTTGCAGCGGGAGAAGGTGGAACGGGCGCTGATCTTCGTCAACACCAAGCGGGTGGCGGAGCGGCTGGAAGGCTACCTCAGGGGCAACGGCTACGGGGTGGCCCTGCTCTCGGGCGACGTGCCGCAGAAGAAGCGCCTGCGCCTGCTGCAGGCCTTCACCGACGGTGAGCTGAACATCATGGTGGCCACCGACGTGGCGGCCCGGGGCCTGCACATCCCGGCCGTCAGCCACGTGATCAACTTCGATCTGCCCCAGGATGCGGAAGACTACGTGCACCGCATCGGCCGCACCGCCCGCGCCGGTGCCTCCGGTACCGCCATCAGTTTCGCCTGCGAGGAATACGTCTTCTCGCTGCCGGAGATCGAGGCGTACATTGGCCACAAGATCCCGGTGGAAGCCATCGATGCCGACCTGCTGGTGGAGCCCAGGCCACCCGTGTTCGAACCCCGCAGGCGCCGCGGCGGCCGCCGCGGCGCAGGGACGAGAGGCGAGGGACGAGGGACGAGGGAACGCCGCTGTTCTCGTTCAAGACGCAAGGCGGGGACGCAGGCCGGAAAGGGTTGACCGCTTTTCCGCATTCCCTATTTCTCCGCGTTCCTCGGCTCTGGCATCCTGCTTCGCTCTACCTCCAACGTCCCTGTCGTCGTCCCTCGCCACTACCGGCGGTGATGCTGGCGCCAGGCCTGGAAGGTGGGAAACTGGGTGTAGCCCTTGTCGAGGATGTAGGTCAGCACGTTGTTGAGCCGATAGAACCATACCACCGAATCGATGCGCATGATTTCCCTGCCTCGCTCGTCGAAGAAGATGAGGGTGGGGGCGTAGTCCAGTTCCAGCGCTTCGGCCCACTTCCGGGCGGTGGTGCGCTTGCCGGCGGGCGTGATGACCGGGGTATCACTGCGCATGTCCAGTTGCACGGCATCGAGCTGATCCAGCTGCTTGCGGATCCGCGGATCGGCCAGGGGGCCGGCGTGAAGCACGTCGCAGGCGTGACAGCGACGGCGTTCGAAGAACACCACCAGCGGACGCTGGCCGGGGAAGCGGCGGCGGTCCAGGTTGAAGGGCGGCGGCTGGAAGAAGTCCTCCTGGTTGAGGACGTCCTTGCCGTAGCTGAAGGCGCCTTCGGCGCGGGCCAGATAGTGGGCGAAGGATTCCTCGCGGTAGTGGCCATCGGCCACGTATTCGAGGGCGGCACGGAACTGGTAGGGCGGCCGGTAGCCGCGCAGGCGCAGCACCATCTGACCGCGGCGGTCGATGAATACGATGGAGGGCGTGAAGTTGGTGTTGTACTTGATGGCGAATTCCTTCTCCGTGTACTCGTTGCCGTCCAGGCCGGTCACGGTTTTCTGGCCACGCACGTCGATGGCAATCACGTCGAAATACTTGCGGGTGTAGTCGACGATGTCCTTCTGGCCCCAGTTGTTCTGCAGATGGGCCTTGCAATAGGGGCAGTGTTTCTGGCCGAAGTAGAGAATGATGCCGCGCTTGCCGGCGGCCACGGCCTCTTCCAGATCCTCCTGCAGATCCAGAAAGCTGACCTTGAACCAGTCCGGCAGGGTCAGGGGTTCTCGGAGCGGGGTGTCATCGAAGACAAGGTCGGAATCGGGGTTGCCGGTGGCGCTGACAGTTCCCACCAGGAGGAGGCCCAGCAGGGCGGCGAGCAGCGGGTGAGGATGCATGATTGGCCTCCAGGGCGGGACGGCCGTTCTGCCAGAATGGCCGTCTCAGGGTGACGACGACAGGGCATTATACATGACCATCCAGGTTGCGATTTCCTTTGGCGAATTCCTCGACAAGCTGACCATCCTCGAAATCAAGGCCGAGCGCATCGGCGACCCCGACAAGCGGGCCAACGTGGTCCGGGACGGGTCCAGGACTTCGGTACCAAATTCATCGAGCTGGCGAGAGCGGTCTATTACACCAATGATGAACGGGCCTTGGTCAAGCGCGAACTGAACCGCAAGCTCGGTTCGGAGCTGGTGGAGGAAAAATCCTACGCCGACTACTCGACCGAGGCGTGAACCGGCCGCTGCTGCCGGCACCGGGTCAACCGGCCTCGGGGGTGCCGGCGGTGTGGCAGGGCTGCTGGAAATAGCAGGTCAGGGCGCTGGTGCTGGCGGTCAGCAGCCAGAAGGCGAAGAAGCCGAGGGTGTAACCGCCAAGATGGGAGACCGGCGGCAGCCCGGCCATGTTGGCCAGCAGGACCGGATCGAACAGGGTGAAGAAGACGATGGTGGCCAGGGCCGAGGTCAGGAACGAAGGCCAGAGGATGGCGATCACCGTCTGGATTCGGGGAATGCGTGCAGGGGAACGGGGCATTGGGCATCTCCATGACTTGGCGTGGGCGGGTTCCCTTCCGGGAGGAGGGATCTGCCATTGTTGTTGTTCGTCGGTGTCGGCAGAGGGCCGCTGCACGCTGTGCCGGTGCATGGGCGACTCGTCTCCGACGGCGGATCCCGGGCCGCACCTGCATGTCAGGCATGGAAAACGGCCGGGATTCGCAACGACGTCCTGAAAGTTATAGCAGCCCAGACTCAGGGTGCAAGCCGCCAGGCGGTCATCTCGGGTAGCCGGGCCCGACCGCTCAGTCGCCAGGTGGCGTCGAGGGGCTCCAGACGCAGGTGCCAGTTGCCGGGGGGCGGGCGGCGGGCGAGCAGACCCCGGTAATGGCCGTCGGCCTGGCGCAGGAGGGGAACCTCCTCGTCGAAGCCGGCCCGGGTGGGGTGCACGAGGCGCAGCCGCAGGCGCTCGGGGAAAGGCCCCTGGCCATGCAGCACCACCGTCAGCGAGGCGTCTTCCCGGTTCCAGAGCACCCGGGCCTGCAGCCCGAGACGGGCGGCCTGGTCGGAGCGGGCCAGCACCTTGTTGATGGCCAGTCCCGCCTGATAGTAGTCGTCGTCCACCAGCCCGTCCGGGTTCCTGACGGCGATGACCACGGTGGCAATGCCGGCGACGACGGCGCTGGCGGGGAAGGCCATGATGAACCAGGGCCAGAACTGGCGGTACCAGGGGGAACGGGCTTGCTGCATGGCTTCTCCTGCCTCAATGGCTCATCGGTCCCAGGAAACGACCGGTCTCGACGATGGAAAGTTCCGGATCGTCCACCGCCTGCAGGTGGAAGCGGATTTCGGAGCTGGGTTTCTTCAGGTTGACCGGATCCACCCGCACCCGCACGGGGATGGTGATCACCTTGCCGCTCGGGGCGGTGATTTCGGCCTCCCGCATCACCAGCTGCAGGCCTTCGATCCCGTCCACGCTCAGATGGTAGACATGGGGCTTCTCGTCCATGTTGATGATTTTGAGCATGTAGGTGTTCTCCACCAGCCCTTCCGTGGTTTCCTGATACAGCACGTTGCGGTCGCGGATGATGTCCATGCGCAGCGGCGTGCGGGTGGCCATGCTGTAGAACAGCAGACTGGTCAGAAAGGCCAGCAGCAGTCCGTAGATGATCACCCTCGGCCGCAGGATGTGGGTCGGCTTGCCCTCCAGGGCGTTCTCCGTGGTGTAACGGATCAGGCCCTTGGGGTAGTTCATCTTTTCCATTACCTGATCGCAGATGTCGATGCAGGCGGCGCAGCCGATGCACTGGTATTGCAGGCCGTTGCGGATGTCGATGCCGGTGGGACAGACCTGCACGCAGAGGGTGCAGTCCACGCAGTCACCCAGCCCCAGTTCCCGGGGGTTCACGCCCTTGCGCCGGGGGCCCCGGGGTTCGCCCCGTTTCTCGTCGTAGGAGATGATCAGGGTGTCGCGGTCGAACATGGCGCTCTGGAAACGGGCGTAGGGACACATGTAGATGCACACCTGCTCGCGCAGGAAGCCGGCGTTGCCCCAAGTGGCGAAGCCATAGAAGAGGATCCAGAAGGTTTCCCAGGGGCCGAGGGCGAAAGTCGACAGTTCCTGCCAGAGGGTGGTGATGGGCGTGAAATAGCCGACGAAGGTGAAGCCGGTCCAGCCGGCGAACAGGAACCACAACAGGTGCTTGGTGGCCTTGATGCGAATCTTGCGGGCGGTCCACGGACTCTTGTCGAGTTTGATCTGCTTGTTGCGATCCCCTTCGATCCATTGTTCGATCCACAGGAAGACCTCGGTCCACACGGTCTGGGGACAGGCGTAGCCGCACCACAGGCGGCCCGCGAGGGTGGTGAAGAAGAACAATGCCAGCGCGGCGATGATCAGCAGCAGGGCCAGGTAGAAGAAGTCCTGGGGCCAGAACACCAGGCCGAAAATGTAGAACTTGCGGGCCGGCAGATCGAACAGCACGGCCTGGTGGCCTTCATACTGAAACCAGGGGACCAGATAGTACAGGCCCAGCAGCACCACCACGCCCAGGATGCGCAGGCTGGCGAACAGGCCGGTCACCTTGCGCGGATAGATTTTCTGGTGCTTGGCGTAGAACTCGATGGTTTCTTCGCTGGTGGCGGCATCGGACTTGGCGGGTCGGTTCATGATCGTCCTATTCTTCGGTACTTCTCGAAGGTTGTCAGAAGTGTCGCACAGACGTGCTGTCGGTACGAAAACGCCACCCCGGCGGGTGGCGTTTTCGCAGGCGGTGCCGTGGCCGGGATGGCCGAAGCCTGCCTCAATCCCTGGGCGGTCTGATGAAGAAAATATAAAACAATACGATCAGCATGCCCAGCATGAAAAGCCCGATGCCAAAGGTGAGAATCCCGGCCCAGCTCTTGAAAATCATGTCGAAAAACATGGTGATGACTCCTTGCGGCGGGTGCGGCGGCCACCAGCCAAGCGGCCGCCGCCGCCGGATCAGCGATGTGACAGACTGTAGACGTAGGCGGCCAGCACGTGCACCTTGTTTTCCCCGAGGAATTGGCGGTGCGCGGGCATGTGGCCGTTGCGGCCATGGGTGATGGTCTGCCGGATGGTACCGGGCGAGCCGCCATACAGCCAGACGTTGTCGGTCAGGTTGGGCGCGCCCAGCGCCGGATTGCCCTTGCCGTCGGGGCCGTGACAGGCAACACAGTTGGTCTGGAAGATCGCCTTGCCTTCGGCCGCCTTTTCGGCATCATGGGATCGGCCGCTGAGACTGAGCACGTACTCGGCCACCTTGTCCACCTTGTCGGGGCCCAGGATTTCGCCCCAGGCGGGCATGGCACCGGAACGACCATCGAGGATGGTGGTCTTGATGGTCTGGGGATCCCCGCCCCACAGCCAGTCGTTGTCGGTCAGGTTGGGGAAACCGGGTGCGCCCGTGGCCGTGGAGCCATGACAGTTGGCGCAGTAGTTGAGGAACAGCCGTTCACCCACCTTCAGGGCGGCCGGATCCTGCGCCAGGTCCGGAATGGGCTTGCTGGCGAAGGCGGCGAAAATGGGATCGTACTTGGCCTTGGCCTGTTCCATTTCCTTTTCATACTGGCCGTGCGACGTCCAGCCCAGATAGCCTTTCCAGTTGCCAAGCCCCGGATAGAGATACAGGTAGACCAGTCCGAAGAGGATGGTGGCGTAGAACATCCACAGCCACCAGCGTGGCAGGGGATTGTTGTATTCCTCCAGGGTTTCGTCCCATTTGTGGCCGGTGACGTCACCGGTGGCGGCCTCACCCGGCTGGGGCTTGCTGGCCCACTTGATCAGCCAGTAGCAGGCCAGGATGTTGCCGACCGCGATGATGGTAATCCACCAGCTCCAGAAGCTACTCATGATGGTCTCCTTTGTTCTTGTCAGGGCGGGGGGCATCGGGCTCTTCGAGGGGCAGGCGCGCCGCTTCTTCGAAGCGGGCCTTGCGTTTGCCGCTCCAGGCCCAGGCCCAGATGCCGATGAAAGTCACGAACAGCACCACGGTGTACCAGGCGCGAATGTCATTCAGATCCATGGATCATTTCCCCTTGAGTTCGGTGCCCAGGCCCTGCAGATAGGCGATCAGGGCATCCAGTTCGGTCTTGCCCCGGACCGCATCGGCGGCCTTGGCGATTTCCTCCTCGCTGTACAGCTCGCAACCGTTGCAGGTGGCGCTGATGAGGGTGTTCATGACCTGCATCTTCTTCGCCGTGAGCTTGCCATCCAGCTTGTTCTCGGCCAGCCAGGGGAAGCCGGGCATGATGGATTCGGGCACCACGTCACGGGGGTTGATCAAATGCACCCGGTGCCAGTCGTCCGAATAGCGACCGCCCACGCGGGCCAGATCCGGACCGGTCCGCTTGGAACCCCACTGGAAGGGATGGTCGTAGACGAATTCGCCCGCCACCGAATAGTGGCCGTAACGTTCGGTTTCGGCCCGGAACGGCCGGATCATCTGCGAGTGGCAGACGTAGCAGCCCTCGCGAACGTAGATGTCCCGCCCTTCCAGGCGCAGGGCCGAGTAGGGCTTGAGCCCCTCCACCGGCTGGGTGGTGTCCTTCATGAAGAACAGGGGCACGATTTCCACCAGCCCGCCGAAGCTGATCACCAAGACGATGAACAGGATCAGGAGGCCGGTGTTCTTTTCGACAGCTTCATGACTCATGGTGATTCCTCCCTCAGGCGCTCTGGTTGGCGGTGGCGGTGGCAGGGGTGGCGCCACTGATGGTTTTCACGGCGTTCCAGGCCATGATCAGCATGCCCGAGAGGAACAGGGTGCCGCCCAGGAAGCGCACGAAGTAGTAAGGATGCATGGCCTTGACGGTTTCCACGAAACTGTAGGTGAGGGTGCCGTCGTCGTTCACGGCGCGCCACATCAGGCCCTGCATCACGCCCGAGATCCACATGGAAGCGATGTACAGCACGATGCCCACGGTGGCGATCCAGAAATGAACCTCCATGGCCTTCACCGAATACATCCGTTCCTTGCCGAACAGTTTCGGAATCAGGAAGTAGATGGAGCCGATGGAAACCAGGCCCACCCAGCCCAGGGCGCCCGAGTGAACGTGACCGATGGTCCAGTCGGTGTAGTGAGACAGGGAGTTGACCGTCTTGATCGACATCATCGGCCCTTCGAAGGTGGACATGCCGTAGAAGGACAGGGAGACGATCAGGAACTTGAGGATGGGATCGTCACGCAGTTTGTGCCAGGCGCCCGAGAGGGTCATCATGCCGTTGATCATGCCGCCCCAGGAGGGCGCCAGCAGGATCAGGGAGAAGACCATGCCCAGCGACTGGGCCCAGTCGGGCAGGGCGGTGTAGTGCAGATGGTGCGGGCCGGCCCAGATGTAGGTGGAGATCAGGGCCCAGAAGTGCACCACCGACAGGCGGTAGGAGTACACCGGCCGTTGGGCCTGCTTGGGGATGAAGTAGTACATCATGCCCAGGAAGCCGGCGGTCAGGAAGAAGCCCACCGCGTTGTGGCCGTACCACCACTGAACCATGGCGTCGATGGCCCCGGGATAGATGGAGTAGGACTTGGTCAGGGAGACCGGGTATTCCAGGTTGTTGAAGATGTGCAGCACGGCGATGGTCAGGATGAAGGCACCGTAGAACCAGTTGGCCACGTAGATGTGGCTGACCTTGCGCTTGACGATGGTGCCGAAGAAGACGATGGCGTAGGCCACCCAGACCACGGCGATCAGCAGATCGATGGGCCATTCCAGCTCGGCATACTCCTTGGAGGAGGTGATGCCCAGCGGCAGGCTCACGGCGGCCAGCACGATGATCAGCTGCCAGCCCCAGAAGGTGAAGGTGGCCAGGCCGTCGGAGAACAGCCGGGTCTGACAGGTCCGCTGGACCACGTAATAGGAGGTGGCGAACAGCGCCGAGCCGCCGAAGGCGAAGATCACCGCATTGGTATGCAGTGGCCGCAGGCGGCTGAAGGTCAGCCACGGAACGTCGAGATTGAGTTGAGGCCAGACCAGTTCCGCCGCGATGTATACGCCGACGAGCATGCCGACGATACCCCAGACGATCGTCATGACGGCGAACTGGCGAACGACCTTGTAATTGTAGGTGTCTGCAGTGTCCATAGACCATCCTTTCCGGTTTGTTATTGGGAGGGTGAGGGAGATTTAACGGCCATACACTACCGGCTCGACCTGGACTAACTCTAGTCGCTGGTTTGATCCAGATCAAAGATCGGCGGAGTATTTTTTGGCGGTCCGGAACTTTTGGCCGGAAGGCATATACGGCAGGCGGGATGGCGCCAACAGCGGCGCGGAGGGACGGGCGGACAAGGGGGCCCCCGGTCCGGGCGCGGGCCGGTCAGTTTTCCTGACGGTTGAGCGCCGATTCGCCGCGGATGTCCGGGTTGCAGCGGTTGGCCAGGGCCTGGAGGGCCGGCAGATCGCGGATCAGCACGTGCTTGCGTTCCACCTGCAACAGGCCCTGGTCCTGGAACTGGCTGAACAGGCGGCTGATGGTCTCCACCGCCATGCCCAGCAGGTTGGCGATGTCGTTGCGGGACATGCTCAGGTTGAAATCGGTGGCCGAGTAGCCGCGGGCCCGGAAGCGATCAGAGAGCTGGCACAGGAAGCTGGCCAGGCGGGATTCCACCGGGGCCCGGGCCAGGACCGCCAGGTGGCAGTGCTCGTGCTGCAGCTCCTCGCTCATCAGGCTCAGCAGGTGGCGCTGCAGGCCGGGGATCTGCAGGCTCAGTTCCTCGAGGCGCTCGAAGGGCAGCTCGCAGACGCTGACCGTCTCCAGGGCCTTGGCCGACGTGACATGCACCCGGCCGGCGATGGCATCGAGGCCGAGCAGCTCCCCGGGCAGGTGAAAGCCGATGATTTGCTCATGGCCTTCGTGATTGGTGGTGAAGGTCTTCAGCGAGCCGGCGCGCAGGGCATAGACCGACTGGAAGGGATCGCCGAGCCGGTACAGGTATTCGCCCTTTTCCACCGGCCGGCGGCGATGGATGATGCGGTCCAGCCGCTCCAGATCCCCCTGTTCCAGGCCCATGGGCATGCACAACCGGTAGAGACTGCATTTCTGGCAGTGGGCGCGGAGTTCATCCAGATTGACGACGCGGGACTTGGTCATGCAACGGCCTTTTCGATTCGTTCCGTCCGGGGGATGAGGGACGACGGCGATACCCTGTCAACTATACGTGATTTGACCGGGTAAAAACAGAATAATCCGTTCGCCTGATCGGTGTCAGGGCAAGCCCCTGCCGAGGAGGGGAAAATGGCGGGGTTTTGCCCGAAGCGGCGTGCGTCCGGTCTTTTGGGCTATAATGACCCGTCTGCCGGATCGGCCCGATGCCCCTGATCATCGTCCGGTTACGGCCTTTCCGTCCATCCGCCAACCGGAGAACCCCCATGGCTGAGCGCACGGCCACGGTCCAGCGCGAAACCCTCGAAACCCGGGTCGAGGTCACCCTCAACCTCGACGGGCTGGGCCAGTGCGAATTCAACACCGGCGTGCCCTTTCTCGAGCACATGCTCGAGCAGGTGGCCAGGCACGGCCTGATCGATCTCTGGATCCAGGCCACGGGCGACCTGCACATCGACGCCCACCACACGGTGGAGGACATCGGCATCACCCTGGGCCAGGCCGTCGCCGAGGCCGTGGGCGAGAAGCGCGGCATCACCCGCTACGGCCACGCCTACGTGCCCCTGGACGAGGCCCTCTCGCGGGTGGTGCTCGACTTCTCCGGGCGGCCCGGCCTGGTGTTCAACGTGGATTTCCCTCGGGCCCGGATCGGTGATTTCGACGTGGATCTGTTCGCCGAGTTCTTCCAGGGCTTCGTCAACCATGCCCGGGTGACCCTGCACATCGACACCCTGCGGGGCCGCAACGCCCATCACGTGGCCGAAACGGTGTTCAAGGCCTTCGGCCGGGCGCTGCGCATGGCCCTGGCGCCCGATCCGCGCATGGGCGAGATGACCCCGTCCACCAAGGGCAGCCTCTGATCCGAGCCCCGGCATGAGCACGGTCGCAGTCATTGATTACGGCATGGGCAACCTGCACTCGGTCGCCAAGGCCCTGGAGCACACCGGGATCGCGGCGCAGGTGCGGGTGACTGCCGATCACGCCGCCATCCGTGCCGCCAGCCACGTGGTGTTGCCGGGCGTGGGCGCGATCCGCGATTGCATGGCCGAGATCCGCCGCCTGGGCCTCGACGAAACGGTGCGCCAGGTGGCGGCCGCCGGCACTCCCCTGCTGGGGGTCTGCGTGGGCATGCAGGCCATGCTCGAGTGGAGCGCCGAGAACGAGGGTACCGACTGCCTGGGCCTGTTGCCGGGCAAGGTGTTGCCCTTCGCCACCGACATGCGGGATCCGGCCACGGGCGAGCGGCTCAAGATTCCGCACATGGGCTGGAACCAGGTCCACCAGACCCGGTCTCATCCCCTGTGGACCGACATTCCCCAGGACGCCCGCTTCTATTTCGTGCACAGCTATTACGCCGAACCCGCCGATCCGGCCCTGGTGGCCGCCACCACCGAATATGGCCAGCCCTTCGCCTCGGCCCTGGCGCGGGGCAACGTGTTCGCCGTGCAGTTTCACCCGGAGAAGAGCCAGCAGGCAGGTCTGCAACTGTATGCCAACTTCCTGCGCTGGAACGGCACGATCTGATTCCGCACAACCGAAGAGACATGCCATGCTTCTGATCCCCGCCATCGACCTCAAGGACGGCAAGTGCGTGCGCCTGCGCCAGGGGCGCATGGAGGAGGCCACGGTCTTCTCCGACGACCCGGTGGCCATGGCCGGGCAGTGGAAGGCGGCGGGTGCCCGGCGCCTGCACATCGTCGATCTCAACGGCGCCTTCGAGGGCCGACCGGTCAATGCCGAGGTGGTTCGGGCCATCGCCGAGGCCCATCCGGATCTGCCCATCCAGCTCGGCGGCGGGATCCGCGACGAGGACACGGTGCAGGCCTATCTGGATGCCGGCGTGCAATACGTGATCATCGGCACCAAGGCCGTCAGCGCGCCCCACTTCATCAACGATCTGTGTCTGGAGTTTCCCGGCCACATCATCGTCGGTCTCGATGCGAAGGACGGCAAGGTGGCCATCGACGGCTGGTCCAAGCTCTCCCGGCACGACGTCATCGACATGGCGAAGCGCTTCGAGGACGACGGCGTGGAAGCCATCATCTATACCGACATTGGTCGTGACGGCATGATGAGCGGCGTCAACGTGGCGGCCACCGTCAAGCTCGCCCAGGCCATCCACATCCCGGTCATCGCCTCCGGCGGCATCACCAACCTCGACGACATCCGCGCCCTGTGCGCCGTGGCCGACGAGGGCATCATGGGCGCCATCACGGGGCGGGCCATCTACGAGGGCACCCTGGATTTCGCCGAAGGCCAGAAACTGGCCGACGAGTTGACTGGCAATGATTGAGCGCACTGGAAAAAACGCAGAGGGCGCAGAGACGCAGAGAACACAGAGGTTTTTTGAAGTGGATATGGCGGCACCGAATGACCGGAACAGAGGGTTCCCCTCACAATACTCGGCGTCCTCTGCGCCTCTGCGTTATTTGCAGATGGCCGGGTAAACGGATCATGGCTCTGGCAAAACGCATCATTCCTTGTCTCGACGTGGACAACGGCCGCGTGGTCAAGGGCGTGCAGTTCGTGGACATCCGCGATGCCGGCGACCCGGTGGAGATCGCCCGACGCTACGACGAGCAGGGCGCCGACGAGCTGACCTTTCTCGACATCACCGCCAGCCACGAGGGTCGGGAGACCATGGTGCACGTGGTGGAGGAAGTGGCCGGACAGGTGTTCATTCCCCTCACCGTGGGCGGGGGGATACGCCAGGTCGAGGACATCCGCCGCCTGCTCAATGCCGGTGCCGACAAGGTGGCCATCAACACCGCCGCCGTGCACCGGCCCGAATTCGTGCAGGAGGCGGCGCAGAAGTTCGGCGCCCAGTGCATCGTGGTGGCCATCGACGCCAAGCAGGTGGGTGACAACCCCGCCCGCTGGGAGATCTTCACCCACGGTGGGCGCAAGCCCACCGGCATCGACGCCATCGACTGGGCGCGGCGCATGGTGGACTACGGCGCCGGCGAGATCCTGCTCACCAGCATGGACCGGGACGGCACCAAGGCCGGCTTCGACCTGGCCCTGACCCGCGCCGTGGCCGACGCCGTCACCGTGCCGGTGATCGCCTCCGGTGGCGTGGGCAACCTGGACCACCTGGTGGACGGCATCCGCGAAGGCCACGCCGACGCCGTGCTGGCCGCCAGCATCTTCCACTTCGGCGAATACACCATCGAACAGGCCAAACGCCGCCTGGCCGAGGCGGGTATCGAGGTGCGGCTGTGAGGGTGGCCTTGATTGGCGATCGTGGAAGGAACGCAGAGGGCGCAGAGACGCAGAGGGCATGGCGGCTTCTGGATAATCAGAACGGTACGGGACAAACCGCAGGGAACATGCCAATACCCGAAAAATCACCCTCCGCGTCCTCTGCGCCTCTGCGCCCTCTGCGTTCTTTACAGCGGAGTCCGTGATGAGCGACAACTGGCTGGATGCAATCAAGTGGACCGAGGACGGCCTGGTGCCGGTGATTGCCCAGGAGGCGTCCACCGGGCAGGTGCTGATGCTGGCCTGGATGAACCGCGAGGCGCTGGCGCTGAGCGTGCAGGAAGGCCGGGCCATCTACTGGTCGCGCTCGCGGCAGAAGCTGTGGCGCAAGGGCGAGGAGTCGGGCCATGTGCAGATCCTCAAGGACATCCGCCTCGACTGCGACAACGATGTGGTATTGTTGCAGGTCGAGCAGCAGGGCGGCATCGCCTGCCACACCGGCCGCCACCACTGCTTCTACAAGCAGCTCCAGGGCGACCGCTGGGTCGAAGTGGACCCGGTGCTGCGCGATCCAAAGGAGATTTACAAGTAAGGGGTCTGGTGGAAAGAACGCAGAGGGCGCAGAGACGCAGAGAACGCAGAGAATGTTGATAGTGAGCCTGACAGTTGCATAAATTTGGCATCATTCCCTGCTGAAACAGCCTATATGCAGGACGAAATGCAGTGTGCGTCGCGATTACCGGATTTCACCACATGTGAAATCCAAAAACGGTCAGATACGTAGCCCGGATGGAGCGCCAGCGTAATCCGGGAACGGTGTTTCCCCGGATTCCGGTCCTGCGGACCTGCATCCGGGCTACACGATGGCTGCCGAATTTATGCAATGATCAGGTTAGGATTCAGTGAAATGAAACGGGTGGCCACAGACGAAACGAAAAACCTCTGTGCCCTCTGCGTCTCTGCGCCCTCTGCGTTCTTTGCAGTGGCGCCGGCAAGGAGGATCGTCGGCCCATGAATGACGTCCTGACCCAGCTGGCCGCCGTGCTCGAAGAGCGCAAGAGTGCCGATCCCGACAGTTCCTACGTGGCGAAGCTGTATGCAAAGGGGCTGGATGCGATTTTGAAGAAGATCGGCGAAGAGGCCACGGAGACGGTGATGGCGGCCAAGGATGGAGAACCGCGGCAGATCGTCTACGAGGTGGCCGATCTGTGGTTTCACACCCTGGTGCTGCTGGCCCGCGAAGGCCTGGGGCCGGACGACGTGCTGGCCGAGCTGCAGCGCCGCTTCGGGCTCTCGGGGCTGGAAGAGAAAGCCCGAAGGAGCAAGCCATGAGCGATTGCCTGTTCTGCCGGATCGCCGCCGGCGAGGTCCCGGCCGACATCGTCTACGAAGACGAGAAGGTGGTGGTGTTCAAGGACATCAACCCCAAGGCGGCGGTGCACCTGCTGCTGATTCCCCGCCTCCATGTGGCCAGCCTGCGGGAGGTCACGCCGGAACAGGATGAACTGCTGGGCTACATGCTGCGCCTGACGGCGAAGCTGGCCGCGGATCAGGGGCTGGACGAGGGCTATCGCACCATCATCAATACCGGTCCCGGCGGGGGGCAGGTGATCTTTCATCTGCACGTGCATCTGCTCGGCGGCGAAGGGCTGCCGGGTTTTGGTTGAACGACAAGCGGAAACATCCGCTGGAGGAGAGAAACATGGGTGGTATCAGCATCTGGCAGTTGTTGATCATTCTGGTCATCGTGTTGCTGCTGTTCGGCGCCAAGCGCCTGCGTAACGTGGGTTCCGACCTGGGCGCCGCCGTGAAGGGCTTCAAGAAGGCCGTCAAGGAGGAGGAAGAAGCCGAGCCGGAGAAGCTGGAGAAGGCCGAGAAGGTCATCGAGGGCGAGGCCCGGGTCAAGCAGGAAGACAAGTCCTGAAGCGCCCTGCCTGGCGCTACCGCCTGAACCGCGAGCCGGATCGTGTTTGACATCGGTTTCTGGGAACTGGCCCTGATTGCCGTGGTGGCCCTGCTGGTGATCGGTCCCGAGCGCCTGCCGGAAGTGGCGCGCAAGGCCGGCATGTGGGTGGGGCGCATGCGGCGTTTCGTCAGCAACGTGAAGGCCGATATCGATCGCGAGCTGCGCCAGGAAGAGCTGCGCAAGGCCCTGGAGCGCAACGCCGGGCTCGACGAAATCAAGCAGATCATGAACACCGATGCCTTCGTGCTCGAGGAAGAGGATCGTCCCAAGCCGGCGGCGGCCGCATCCGCTGCCCCGGGCGCAGGGGAAAACGAAACCGATCCGGTGGCCCTGGCCGAGCGCATTCAGACGCGCGAGACGGCGCCGACAGAGAACGACGAAGAGGAAGGTTTCGACAACGATTCCGGCCATGCCGATCTGGCCGAGACCCCCTTCGAGCCGACGCCGCCCGCCTTCGAGAGCGGCGAGAGCGACGACAGCACGAGCCTGAAGGACGATGAACGCAAGCCGTCCTGATCCCGAGACCTCCGCAGCCGAAACCGAACAGGAGCAGCCGTTTCTCGCCCACCTGGTGGAGTTGCGAGACCGATTGCTGCGTTCGGTGATGGTGGTGCTGGTGATTTTCCTGGCCCTGTTCAGCTTTGCCAACGACATCTATCACCTGCTGGCCGCGCCGCTGTTGGCGCGTTTGCCCGAAGGACAGACCATGATCGCCACCGGCGTGATGTCCCCTTTCCTCACGCCGTTCAAGCTCACCCTGGTGGTGTCGATCTTTCTGGGCATGCCGTTCATTCTCTATCAGATCTGGGCCTTCATCGCGCCCGGCCTGTACCGTCACGAAAAGCGCATCGCCTTTCCCCTGCTGGTATCGAGCATCATTCTGTTCTATCTGGGGATGGTGTTCGCCTACTACGTGGTCTTTCCGCTGGTGTTTGGATTCATGGCCTCGACCACGCCGGAGGGCGTGGCGCTGACTCCCGACATCAGCCAGTATCTGGATTTCGCCCTCAAGCTGTTCTTCGCCTTCGGCGTGGCCTTCGAAGTGCCCATCGCCACCATCCTGCTGGTGCTGGCCGGGATCACCACGCCCGAGAGCCTGACCGCCAAACGGCCCTACATCATCGTGGCCGCCTTCGTAATCGGCATGCTGCTGACGCCGCCCGACATCATCTCCCAGACCCTCCTGGCGGTGCCCATGTGGCTGCTGTTCGAGATCGGCGTGTTCTTCTCGCGGCTGCTGTTGCGCCGCCGCGAACAGGATGCCGCCGAGCGGGAGCTGACCGAGGCGCAGATGGAAGACGAGCTGGACAAGGCCATCGCGGACGAAGAGCGCCTCGACGTGATCGACAAGCCCGGCAAGCCGGAGTGACGCCCTGGGTCGACGGCGTTCGCGCCGGGACTCGAGCAGCGCATCGAACTTGAACACGGCCGGGCGAAGGCGGAGGCGCCGTCGCCCCTCGTCCCTCGTCCTCAGAAGGCGTGCTGAACCGCGACCATGGCCAGGTTGCGGGTGTAGTCGTAGTCGATGGTGCCACCGCCCGGTGACGGCAGGCTGATGGGGCCGACATTGGACGAGTTGTCGGTGTAGGTGTAGCTGTACACGAGATCGGTGCCGGGGCTCAGCTTGCGGGTGAGTTCGGCCATGGCTCGCAGGCGGTTGTCTTGCCGACGCACATGCCGGTTGGACAGGAAGTAGTAGACGTTGTCCTGCTTGTACAGGCTCAGGCGGTATTCCGCGCCCAGGCGCAGTTTCCAGTGGACTGACAGCCTTTGCCGCCAGTCGACTCGCAGCCGGTGCCGCTGTGGGGAGACACTGTGGAAGTAGTTGCTGGTGCGCAGATCGTTGCGGTCGTTGTCCTGAAACTGGTAGTAGGCCCGAACCGTGCTCGAACTGCCAGCCCGCCAGCGGGCGCCGAGACGCAGATCGTAGCTGCTGCCGGAAAGGTAGTCGTAACGGTTGTCGATGGCGCTGAGACTGCGCGCACGGAAGCGCAGTTGCAATCGGGTGGTGCGGGACAGGCTGCGCCTGCCCCGCAGTTCCAGGCCGACGATTTGCAGATAGCCGTTGCCGCCGTAACTGGAACGAGAGAGGCGCAGCCCCCCTTCGGTCGTCCACTTGCCCAGGGGCAGGCTCTTGTAGATCCCGGCGAACAGGTCGGTGTAGTTGTAGTCACCCAGGCTGGCGTAGAAGTCACCGAAGGCACCGGCGCGCAGGAGCACGCCATCACGCAGTCGGCCACTGAGAATCCCCCGGGTCTGGGCATACAGTTCCAGGAAGCCGTCAGAGGAACCGGTGGGCACGGTGATGACATCCGAGGTGAGGGTGATGTTGTCGTCGTAGCCGAGGCCGGCATAGGCGAAGCTGCGCCAGCGGCTGCGGGTGGCGGCCAGTTGCCGGGCGGCCAGGGCCCGCAGCCTGGGATCGTCGGTGTTGTCGCGGGCCTTGCGGAACCAGTGGGCGGCGTCCTTGGAATCGCCCTGCTTGCGCTTGACAAGGCCCAGGTTGTACCAGGCCAGCGCGGCGATCTGCTTGAAACGGGCAGCCTGCAGGAAGGCGGCTTCGGCCTGGTCGTAGTGACCCAGTTTGTAATGGGTGACGCCGAGATTGTAGAAGATGGCCGCATCGCGCATCCCGGCCTGCCGGGCCTTTTCGAACCCGTCGAGCGCCCGCCTATAGTCGCCCTTCCTGAAGGCCTGTTGTCCGTTGCGGAAATCGGTCTGGGCATCGGCCAGGGCACTGGTGATGCCAAGGCACAGCAGCAGGGCGAACAGGCTGCCTTGGAGCAGTCGTCTCATCTTGATTCCTCCACTATCTCAAGGATGTTTCCTGTCATTCGGCTTGTGGTCAGGTCAGACACGCCGGCACGGCCGGGACCGAACGAACATGAAAATTTGACCCGTTACCGCAAGCCGGCGAGCCTTTGCAGGCCCGGGAATGGCGTGTCCCGTTTTGCGGCTGTTGCAGGGCTGGGAACGCTTCTTTCCCACGAGCCACCGGTTGATGCAGGGCATCATCGGCGGGCAAAAACGGCGTTCCAGGCCTTCTGAAACCGTGTTTGCATGGATTCCTTGCAAGCACAAAAGGCCCCCGCATGAAATGCGGGGGCCTTTATCTTACGGCATCGGGCCGGTCAGGCCCATGCCTGCATCACGTTTCAACCGCCTGTGAAACGGATCAGAGGTCGTCAGGACGACGGTTGTCGTTCATTTCGTCCTTGCTGTTTTGCATCTCGTCCTGGCTCTCGTCCTTGCTGTCCTCCATTTCGTCCTTGCTCTCGTCCTTGCTGTCTTCCATTTCGTCCTTGCTCTCATCCTTGCTGTCTTCCATTTCGTCTTTGTTCTCGTCCTTGCCTTCATCCATGTCGCCGTGATCCTCGCGATCGTCATCGGCTTCGTGTTCGTCATCCTTGCGATGGTCGGCATCCTGTGCATGCTCTTTCGAGGTGTCACTGCGGTGCGCCTCGTCGCGCATTTCGATTTGCCGGGTGACGTCACTGACCGTGTCGTTGGAATCGATGACCTCCATGGTCACGTCGTCAGGGGAGGCGCTGGCCGTGCCGGCCATCAGGGTGCCGAAGACGATGGCGGAAAAGAGTGTGAGGGGCTTGTTCATGGTCGTTCTCCTGTGCTTTGCGGTGTGGGGTGGTGAGGGGCTTGTCCGCTCAGACCGGGGTGGCAGCGCGGCTGGCCGAGCCGCCACCGGTGCTGACGCGGACGGGGATCCGGAAGACTTTTTTCACGCCCTGCACTTCGATCTGGGCAATCAGCTCGCCCTGGGCATCGGTGTGGGCAACCAGCGGCAGGCGCAGCAGATTGCGACCGGGTTCCAGCCGATCGGTCCAGGCAATTTCCCTGGCCTCGGGACGGTTGGCCAGGGAAACACCGGGCGGCAGCTGGATGCGAAAGCGGACCTGCTCGTAACGATCCTGCGCCGGGACGTTGAAGGCCAGGCTGACGGTGCGGGTTTTTTGTACCTGCAGGGTGATGGCCTGGGCAGGGGGGAGGGCGTTTTCTTCGCCCGGTTGCCAGAAGCCGACGGCGACCCACAGGGCCACGCCGGCGGCCACGGCACTGCCAAATCCGGTCAGGAAACCACGGGTGCGCTGGGCATGTCGCTCACGGATGCGATGCACGGCGCGCGCGGCAAAACCGGGCGCCGCTTCCTCCAGGGGCAGTTTGCGCAGCCGTGCCAGCAGCGCCCGGCGCTCGGCCAGCTCGCGCCGGCAGTCCGCGCAGTTTGCCAGATGCGCCGCCAGGGCGTCGCCGTGCGGTTGGTCCAGCAGGCCGTCCAGGTAATCGTCGAGCAGGTTGTGGGCTTCGGTGCAGTGCATGGTTTCGTCTCCTCTCACCCGTTAACACGACGGTGGGAGGCAAAAGGTTCCACTGCTTTTTCCCGCAGCAGTTCCCGCAGGCGGGCCCGGGCGCGGTGCAGGCGGGACTTGAGGGTGCCGATGGGCTGGGCGAGGATCTGGCTCAGCTCCGGCAGGGTATAGCCTTCCACGTCATGAAAGAGGATGAGGCTGCGCTGGTTCTCGTTGAGCCGCTCGAGCGCCGCCTGCAGGGGAGCGTCGAGGTCGTCATATTCGGGGTTGTGGGTGTCCGGCAGGTGTTCCAGCCGGGTTTCGCTTTCGCCATCGAGGCTGGCGAAGGGGGTGCGGCGGTGGGCGCGCAGGGTGTCGATGTAGAGGTTGTAGAGACTGCGGGCCAGCCAGGGACGGAGTTCGGCGATTTCGCGCAGTTTCCGGCGGCGGTCGAACAGCCGCAGCAGCAGTTCCTGCACCAGATCCTCGGCATCGTGACGGTTGCCGGTGAGCCGGTAGGCCAGGCGGTAGAGATCGTCCACGTGAGGGCCCACGCGCTGCTCGAAGTCGTCGGCATCACGGCGGCGGAAGGGAAACAGGTTGTTGGCAGCCATATCCTCTGACACGCTTGGGGGCGGGAAAAGGTTCCCCCATTATGCGCGGATGGCGGGAAAATGCGCCAAACCGTGAGACAATTCACAAAACGGTCTGGCAGGCCGTTGAAAAAGCCCGAGGGAAGGGCGCTTTCAACGGCCTGCCAGGGGAGACAGGCACCTGTGATGGACAAACGGCCAACGCATCTCCGCCGCCGGCTGCCCCTTCTGGGGCTGGTCTGGCTGATGGCCGGACTGGTCGGATCCCTGTGGGCCGACGTTCCGCTGCGCAACCGGCTGGCCGATCACCCTTCGCCCTATCTGGCCATGCATGGCCACGATCCGGTGCACTGGCAGGTCTGGGGTCCGGAAGCCTGGCAGGCGGCGAAGCGGCAGAACAAGCTGCTGTTCGTCTCCAGCGGGTATTTCTCCTGTCACTGGTGCCACGTCATGCAGCGCGAGAGTTATCGCGATCCGGAAATCGCGGCGCTGCTGAACCGCTATTTCATTCCGGTGAAGGTGGATCGTGAGTTGCAGCCGGCACTGGATGCCCGCCTGATCGATTTCGTCGAACGCACTCGGGGCCAGGCCGGCTGGCCGCTCAATGTCTTCATCACGCCGGAAGGGTATCCGCTCGTTGGCACCGTGTACCTGCCCCGTGACCGTTTTGCCAAATTGTTGCAGGCGCTGGCGCATCAGTGGCAGGAGAATGGCGGGGAGCTGGCCAAAATGGCCCGGGAGGCCGGTGCGGCGATGGCGCCGGCGCCCCTCTCCCTGCCGGAATCGGTCCCCCCCGACCTGGGCGAGCGCTACGCCCGCGCCCTGCGCCGACAGGCGCTGAGCCTGGCCGACGAGCTGTCCGGCGGGTTCGGCGAACAGAGCAAGTTCCCCTCCGTGCCCCAGTTGCAGGTCCTGCTGGCCGAAGTGAAACGCAAGAGAGAGGCACGCCTGGCCGCCTTCTTGCGCCTGACCCTGGATCGCATGGCCAGTCAGGGACTGCGTGATCACCTTTCGGGTGGCTTCTTCCGCTATACGGTCGATCCCCACTGGCAGATCCCCCATTTCGAGAAGATGCTCTACGACAACGCCCTGCTGGCCGGGCTGTACCTGCAGGCGGCGGAGGTGTTCGAGGTGCCGCGCTACCGCGACGTGGCACGGGAGACCCTGGATTTCCTCCTGCAGACCTTCGCGGTGCCCGGCGGGGGCTATGCCGCAAGTCTGTCGGCGATCGATGACCACGGCGTGGAAGGGGGCTATTACCTGTGGCCGCCGGAGACGCTCGAACGGCTGCTCACGCCTGCGGAGTTGGCCGTGGTGCGCCCATACTGGGGGCTGGAAGGCACCCCGACGCTGGAAGCGGGCTTTCATCTGCGCATCGCCGAGCCGCTTGACGCGGTGGCCAGGGCGCTGAAGCTGCCGTTGCAGGAAGCCCGCCGACTGCGTGATTCGGCCCGCCGCAAGCTGCTCGCGGCCCGTGCCCGGCGTCACCTGCCGCGGGACGACAAGATCATCAGCGGCTGGAACGGCCTGCTGTTGTCGACCCTGGCCCGGGCGGCCCGCCTGCCCGATGGAGGCAGGTACCGGGCGGCGGCTGAACGCCTGCAGGCCTTTCTGGTCACGCACATGATCCGCGAGGGCCGACTGATTCGTGCCTGGGCCGCTGGCCGCGTGGTGGGTGAAGCCGGGATCGAGGATTATGCCTACGTGACCAAGGGGCTGAATGACTGGCAGCGCGAGGTCGATCCGGCCACGGGCGTGGCGGGATCGCGCAGGCTGCTGGCACGGGCCTGGCAGGATTTCTTCGGCGCCGATGGCTGGCGCCTAAGTCGGGAGAGCTGGCTGAAATTCGGGCAGGGCGAACCGGTGCTGGCCGACGGGGTCCTGCCTTCCCCCTCGGCAATACTCCTGGATGAGACCCTGGCGGATCCGGCCGGCTCCCGCCGGGATCTTGCGTTTCGCCTGCTGGCGGCCGGGGAGGAGGTGGTGCTCGATTCGCCCTTCTGGTACGCCACCCATATCGGCGTGGTGCGCCAACATCTTCCCGGGCCGGCAAGATAACCCCATCCCCGGCTGGCAACCCAGCAGGACAGGCTGCAGGCCGACCGCTGTGGGGCACCGTGTGCGGGCATGCCGCCCCCCGTCGTGGATCGCCGGTCAGACCCCGAGCCCGTCATCCACCTCGAGAGGCGGCTGCTCGAGCACCTCGAAGGTGAACTGGCTGAAGGCGTTGGTGGCGCGCTGCAGGCTCTCCAGGCGAATGTGGAAGAGCCGCTGCTTCATGTTCACCGCCAGCACCGAATGCACGTCGTACAGGGCGTTGGGCACCAGAATCGAGCGGGTCTGGAACAGGGAGACCTGCTTGGGGATCAGCAGGCTGCGAAAATAGTCGGTGCCCTTGCCGGCACCGCGCACGCCCTTGACGGCCACCGGTACGGCCGAACAGGCCAGTTTCATGATGCCCATCTCCAGGCTGTTTTCGCTGCCGGTGCGCAACCAGCGGATCACCCCCACCTCCCAGCGGCCGTCGGGCCGATCCGTGTCACGAAAGGCCACCACTTCGCCGACCGTGACGTGACCGCGATCGCAGTCGGCGTTGCAGGTCAGCGCCACCCCGCGTTCGCTGGCATTGTGCTGCCACCAGGGGCGGATGTCGTAGTGCTGATTGAGGTGGAATTCGTCCTTCTCCACGGCCTGTTCGTAGGCGGTGGCGAACACGGTGGGTTCGATGGTGTTGACGCGCAGCCGCAGCTCGTCGAGCGCGGGGGTGAAGTCGGCGCCGCCGGAAAGATGATGGTGGGCGGCGCCGAGGCCGGTGGTCATGCGCACCTGCTTGGCCACCGGCTCCCGGGGCGTGCGGCGTTGCAGATCCCCGTGCCAGGCCTCGGCCAGGCGCAGCAGCATGTCGCGCTGGCGGCGTTCCACCAGGGACTGGTGTCCATCGTGATCGAGGATGTCCAGGCTGTTGCGCAGCAGGCGTTGCAGATGCACGTCGAGTCGCTTCTTGACCTCGTCCAGATCGATGATGCGGGCCTGCAGCGGTTTCCAGGGCAGGGCCTCGGCCACGAAACGCGGCCCGCGATCGCTGGCCATGTCCACGGCATATTCGCCTTCGGCCGGGGCGTTGAGGCCGGGCAGGATGTGGCAGACCCCGGTCCAGGCCGAGAGCAGGTAGTAGATGTCGTCGGCCTCGCCGTGCATCATGTGATAGGGCTCGGCCAGGGCCAGCAGCAGGATCCGTTTGTAGGCCAGATCGATGGTGTAATGACCGGGGAGGGAAAAGTCGGGCCAGGGATCGTCCAGCGGCAGGATCAGCAGGGCGTGTTCCTCGGCGTACTGGTAGAGCTGATGCAGCTCATGCCAGACCCCGGCCGGCTCCGGCGCATAGACCAGGTAGGCCTCCACCAGTTGCCGCGAGAGGTACTGCATGCTGACGTAGATGGCCTCGCGCAACTGCAGTTCGTCGTGCTCCTTGAGGGGGCCGCGCAGGATCAGCTCGCGGGTGATGATCTTGTAGCCCACCGCCATTTCCGAGAGCAGCCGCTGGGTCAGATGCCAGGCATCACGGTCCCGGTGGCCGAGGGGGATGGGCGCCTTCTTGAGTTGCTGCTTGAGGGCGAGCAGGAACTGGCGCGCCGGCGGGCGCAGGGTGTCCATCAACTGGATACGCTCATGCAGGGGGTAGCGGGCGTTGTTGATGGCCTCGAGACGGTTGTTGAACTCCTCCACGGCACGGGGCAGATCGCCGCGGGGCAGGCCCAGCAGCCACTGGCGCAGATCCCGCACCCGCCAGTGGGGCCGCGGCCGCGGAGCCTGCTCGTGAGGCGGTACGCGCAGACGGGGCAACGCCGTTCCGGGGTCGCCCGCGCGAGTGGGGTTTTGCACGCTTGAAGTTCCTCCTGATCTCGGTCATTAGTAGCAGACTTGCCCCGGGAATACAATTCACCGGGTCACGCATCGCCGCGCGGCAGAGGAAAACGCGACACCGTCCGCTGGCCAGGCAAGCCTTGCTGAAAAAAGATATGCCAATTTGCATAGCAAACGGCCGGACGGGTTTGGCTACTGGCTGGAAATGACGCACAATCGGCTGTTAACAGGCTGTTGAAAAAAGTCGTTTTTCAACAGCCTGTTAAGGAATCGATGGCTCGGCCGATAATCGGGGAAACCGAGTTTTCTTGAATAAATCCCGCGGTTCTGACGTCTTTTCTGGTATGGAATCCAGGCCCGGGCCTGCTTGAACCGGACAGCGAGAGGAATTCAATGATGCGCAAGATGCTGGTGATACTGTTGATTTCGATGGGCGTTGCCGGCGGGGTCCGGGCGGAGGATCTGATTCTCTCCGCCCCGCCGCGGGAGTCGGCCGAGGCAGGAAAGAAACTGTACACCCCGCTGGCCGCCCTGCTGAGCAAGACCCTGGGCCGGACTGTGCGTTACGAGCATCCCGGAAGCTGGTTCAAATACCAGAACGACATGCGTGAAGGCCGCCTGGACATCGTCTTCGATGGCCCTCATTTCGTTTCCTGGCGCATCGCCCACCTCGACCATCGTGCCTTGGTCAAGTTGCCGGGCAAACTGCAGTTCCATCTGCTCACCCGCGCCGACAACGAGGGCATTCGGGGGCCGGACGATCTCGTCGGCCGCACCATCTGCGGGATTTCCCCGCCCCATCTGTCCACTCTCAGTATCCTGGCCTACTACAACAACCCCGTACGGCAGCCCACCATCAAGGGCATCCGGGGCGGCATGGGCAAGGTGCTTCAGGCCGGGCTGCACAACGACAAATGCGATGCCTTCGTGCTGCGCACGGCCTTCTACAAGAAGAAGGTCAAGCCGGAACTGCGGGCGCAGATGCGGATTCTCTACACTTCGCCGGCCATGCCCAATCAGGCCCTGACCGTTTCGGCGCACAGGATCAGCGCCGCCGAACAGGAAACCCTGCGCGAACTGCTCACCGTGCGAACCGAGGGCAAGCAGGCCGTCGACGGGATCCGCAAGCGTTTCGCGCCCAAGGCCAAGGGTTTCGTGGTGACCAACGACAAGGAATACCGCGGCTACAACCGCCTGCTGGAAGGGGTGATCTTCGGCTGGTGAGGCCCGGCGCATCGGCCGAAACCCGGTGTTTGGCCGGGAAAGGTCAGCGTGTGTCGAGAGGCCGAATCGCGTGGTTTTCCTCGCCACCCGTCCCTCGTCCCTGAATCTGGTGGGCCCACCAGGACTCGAACCTGGGACCAAGGGATTATGAGTCCCCTGCTCTAACCAACTGAGCTATAGGCCCGCAAACGGCAAAAATTATAGCTTGGCAAAGAAAAAGCCGCTATCGGAAGACAGCGGCTTTTTCGATGGAGCGGGCTGGAATCAGTCGAGGTCCAGGAAGCTGCGCAGCTGGTCCGAACGACTCGGATGGCGCAGCTTGCGCAGGGCCTTGGCTTCGATCTGGCGGATGCGCTCGCGGGTCACGTCGAACTGTTTGCCCACTTCCTCGAGGGTATGGTCGGTGTTCATGTCGATGCCGAAACGCATGCGCAGCACCTTGGCCTCGCGGGCGGTGAGGCCCTCGAGGACTTCCTGGGTGGCCTCGCGCAGGCCCTCGGCGGTGGCCGAGTCGATGGGCGAGACGGCGTTGGTGTCCTCGATGAAGTCGCCCAGGTGGGAGTCTTCGTCGTCGCCGATGGGAGTCTCCATGGAAATGGGTTCCTTGGCGATCTTGAGCACCTTGCGCACCTTGTCCTCGCTCATGTCCATGCGTTCGGCCAGCTCCTCGGGAGTGGGCTCGCGGCCCATCTCCTGCAGCATCTGGCGGCTGATCCGGTTGAGCTTGTTGATGGTCTCGATCATGTGCACCGGGATGCGGATGGTGCGGGCCTGATCCGCGATGGAGCGGGTGATGGCCTGCCGGATCCACCAGGTGGCGTAGGTCGAGAACTTGTAGCCGCGGCGGTATTCGAACTTGTCCACCGCCTTCATCAGGCCGATGTTGCCCTCCTGGATCAGATCCAGGAACTGCAGGCCGCGGTTGGTGTACTTCTTGGCGATGGAGATCACCAGGCGCAGGTTGGCTTCCACCATCTCCTTCTTGGCCCGGCGGGCCTTGGCCTCGCCGATGGACATCTTGCGGTTGATGTCCTTGATGTCGGCGATGGTGATGCCCGACCATTCCTCGATCTCGGCCAGCTTCTGCTGGGCCTTGAGGATCTCCTCGCGGTGTTTGGCCAGCACCTTGGCGTACTTCGCCCCCGAGGCGATCTGTTCATCGAGCCATGCCAGGTTGGCCTCGTTGTCGGGGAAGGAAGTGATGAATTCCTTGCGCGGCATCCGTGCGGTATCCACGCACAGCTCCATGATCACCTTTTCGTGCTGGCGGATGCGGGCCACCAGATCGCGCATGCTGCCCACCAGCTGATCCACCACCTTGGGGGTGAGCTTCAGTTCCATGATCTGGGCGATCAGATCCTTGCGGATCTTCTCCACTTTCTTGTCACGGTGGCCATGCTTTTTGGTGGCGTTGACCAGGCGCTTGTGCAGCTTGCGGATCTTGTCGAATCGGGCCGCGGCCTCTTCCGGATCGGGGCCGGTATCCACCACTTCCTCGGTGGTGCCCTTTTCCGCTTTCTCGGCCTTGGCCGCGTTGGCCGCGGCAATCTCGGCCGGGGTGGGGATGTTGTCGGGCGCGTTGGGATCGATGAAGGCCGTGAGCAGATCGGTGAGCTTGCGCTTGCCTTCAGCCACTTCGTCGTACAGGGCAATCAGCTCCGCCACGGCGTTGGGGAACATGGCCAGCGACGAGAGCATCTGGTTGAGGCCGTCCTCGATGCGCTTGGCGATCTCGATTTCATCGGCGCGGGTGAGCAGATCCACGGCACCCATGTCGCGCATGTACATGCGCACCGGATCGGTGGTGCGGCCGAATTCGTTCTCCACCGAGGCCAGGGCCGCGGCAGCTTCTTCGGCAGCCAGCTCGTCCACGTTGGGATTGGCCTCGAGCAGGGTTTCGGCATCGGGCGCGGTCTCGTAGACCTGGATGCCCATGTCGTTGATCATCGAGACGATGTCTTCGATCTGTTCGGGATCGACGATGTCGCTCGGCAGATGATCGTTGACTTCGGCATAGGTCAGGTAGCCCTGTTCCTTGCCCTTGGCGATCAAGAGTTTGAGCTGGGATTGCTGCTGGTTTTGATCCATTGCGTGCTTTCTGGCTGGGTTCATGTCGGGTCGTCGTATGGGCTGTTCACAAAGTAGGGCGTGAAACCGGAAAATTATACCATGGACAAGGCGTTTTTTCCGATCCGCCGTCTCACCGGACAAGTGTAGACGGATTTCGGAAAAATGCCTTGAAAATCGGGGATTTATTCGGAAATCCCGTCGGGATTCAAACGCTTGTCACGGTTTAGAGTGGCAAACAGGGTCTTTAGTTCCTGCTTTTCCTCCTCGTTCAGGCGCCCCTGTTCGGAGCGGGCCAGGAGCCGATCGTAGCGGTGCTCGAGGCGCTGCTGGTCGAGCCGGGCCAGGGCCCCGAGGAATTCCGCCCGCAGGCCCTCGGCGTCGTCCACCTCGGGTTGCCACAGGGCCAGTTTCTCGAGATGCGGAAAGTGCTTGCTTTCCCGCCAGCGCTCGATCAGGGCGCTGGTGTTCAGATGGGGATTTTTCTGCAGGATTTCAATGACTTCCTGCAACAAATCCAGCCCCGGCAGCGCCAGTTCGGTAAACCGGGCCGGGTCGCCCGCCTCACTGGCCAGTGCCGGGCGGTGCAGCAGACGCATCAGGGCCACGCGCACGGGGCTGAGCGGCGCCGGGGCGGCCTTGTGCCAGGCGGGCCGCTTCGCCTGGGCGGCCCTGGCCGGCTTGTCCGGGGCCGCGATCAGGCGTTCGAGTTCCTCGGCTTCGAGGCGGGCCAGCCGGCCGAGCTGCTGCAGCAGCAGGTGGCGGAACACCCCGGGTGGCATCCGGGCCAGCAGGGGGCGGGCCCGTTGCACCAGCTGCGCGCGTCCATCGATGGTCCCGGTATCGGCCGCCGCTTCCAGATGTTGAAAGAAAAATTCGGAAAAGGTGAGACTGTTGCCGATTTCCGCCTCGAAGGCCTCGCGCCCCACAGTGCGGATGCGGGTGTCGGGATCCTCGCCTTCGGGCAGGAACATGAAGCGGATCTGGCGACCCTCGCGCATCACCGGCAGGGCATTCTCCAGGGCCCGCACCGCCGCCTCGCGGCCGGCCCGGTCGCCGTCGAAGCAGAACACCACTTCCGGCGCCACCCGGAACAGGCGGTGGAGATGTTCGGCGGTGGTGGCCGTGCCGAGCGTGGCCACCGCGTAGCGGATGCCGAACTGGGCCAGCGAGACCACATCCATGTAGCCTTCCACCACCAGCAGGCGGGGAATGTCCCGCAGCGCCTGGCGGGCCTCGTACAGCCCGTAGAGTTCCCGGCCCTTGTGGAAAAGCGGAGTTTCCGGGGAGTTCAGGTACTTTGCCGGCTTTTTATCGCCATTTTCGGAGGAATCCGGGAGGATGCGGCCGCCAAAGGCGATCGTGCGCCCGCGCCGATCGCGGATCGGGAACATGATCCGATCGCGGAAGCGGTCATAGGCGCCGCCTTTGTCTTTCGGGATCAGCATCCCGGCGGTGACCAGTGCCTGTTCCGTTCTGGGCGAGTCGGCCAGTGCCTGGCGCAGGTTCTCCCAGCCGGGCGGGGCGAAGCCCAGGCCATATTCGGCGGCGATTTCGCCGGAGAGGCCGCGCTGTTTCAGGTAGTCCACCGCCCGTTTTGCCTCGGGGGCCTGGCGCAGCCAGTTGCGATAGAGACGGTCGGCGCGGGCCAGCAGAGCGTAGAGATCGGGCTCGTCCTTCGGCCGGGGACGCGAAGACTCCCGCACCTCCCGGGGCACCTCCAGCCCGGCCTGCCGGGCCAGTTCCTCCACCGCCTCGGGGAAGGCGAGGTGGTCGTATTCCATCAGGAAGCCGATGGCCGTGCCGTGGGCACCGCAGCCGAAGCAGTGATAGAACTGCTTGGCCGGGCTGACGAAGAAGGAGGGGGTCTTCTCGTTGTGGAAGGGACAGCAGGCGGTATATTCGCGGCCGGCCTTCTTCAGCGGCACCCGCGCATCGATCACCTCGACGATGTCGATGCGGTTCATCAGCTCGTCGATGAAGGACTGGGGAATGCGGGCCATGGCCCAAGATACAGGAGAAAAGCGAAAGGAGAAAAGGGGCGGCGCGGGTTGCGCGTCAGCTCAGGCGTTGCCTGAGGATCTGGCTCACCTGGCCCATGTCGGCGCGGCCGGCCAGGCGGGGCTTGAGCCAGCCCATGACCTTGCCCATGTCCTGCATGCCGGCGGCGCCGGTCTCCTGGATGGCCTGGTCGATGAGGGCCGAAATCTCCGCTTCGGAGAGCGGTTCGGGGAGGTATTCCTGGATGATGCCGATCTCGAAGGCTTCCTGCGCGGCCAGTTCGGTGCGGCCGGCTTTTTCGTACTGGGCGATGGCATCCCGGCGCTGCTTGACCATCTTCTCGAGCACGGCGATCACCTGATCGTCGTTCAGCTCGGTGCGGTCGTCCACTTCCTTCTGCTTGATGGCCGCGGTGACGAGGCGCAGCACGCCCAGGCGCGCCTTGTCCTTGGCCTTCATGGCGGCCTTCACGTCCTCCTGGATGCGCTGGTGGAGCGGACTCATGGCGGCTGGCCGGTTCCGCGGCAAGGCGGAACGGAAGGGGCGCTCAGTACAGGCGCTGGGTGCGGGCGCGTTCGCGGGCCAGTTTCTTCTGGTGGCGCTTGATGGCGGCGGCCAGCTTGCGCTTGCGCACGGCGGTCGGCTTCTCGTAGTACTCGCGGCGGCGGACTTCGGAGAGGATGCCGGCCTTTTCACAGGCGCGCTTGAAGCGGCGCAGGGCCACGTCGAAGGGTTCGTTCTCTCTTACACGGACTGCAGGCATGCAGGCTTCACCTCGAAAATAACGGTTGAATTGGGCAAGGCGCGCAAGTTTAATACCCTGCCCGGCCAAATGCAAAGGGCCAAATGGGGTTTTTTCAGCCATTTTCAAGGAAACCGGCATGCGCGTTCTGGGTATCGAGACCTCCTGCGACGAGACCGGCGTCGCCCTCTACGACAGCGAGCAGGGCCTGCTGGCCGACGCGCTCTACAGCCAGGTGGCCCTGCATGCCGAGTTCGGCGGCGTGGTGCCCGAGCTGGCTTCGCGGGATCACGTGCGCAAGACCCTGCCGCTGGTGCGGGAAGTGCTGAGCCGGGCCGGGATGCGCCTCACGGATCTCGACGGCGTGGCCTACACCGCCGGGCCGGGGCTGATCGGCGCCCTGCTGGTGGGGGCGGCCATCGGCCGCAGCCTGGCCTTCGGCCTGGGAATCCCGGCGGTGGCGGTGCATCACATGGAAGGCCACCTGCTGGCCCCGCTGCTGGAGCCGAATCCGCCGGCCTTCCCCTTCGTGGCCCTGCTGGTCTCGGGGGGGCACACCATGCTGGTGGAAGTGGGCGGCATCGGCCGCTACCGGGTGCTCGGCGACACCCTCGACGATGCCGTGGGCGAAGCCTTCGACAAGACCGCCAAGATGCTGGGGCTGGGCTATCCCGGCGGTCCGGCGGTGGCGGCCCTGGCCGAGCAGGGCGATCCGCAGCGTTACCGCTTTCCCCGCCCCATGACCGACCGTCCTGGCCTCGATTTCAGCTTCTCGGGCCTGAAGACCTTCACCCTCAACACCCTGCAGGCTTCCGACGGCTCGGACCGGGCGAAGGCCGACATCGCCCGCGCCTTCGAGGAGGCGGTGGCCGACACCCTCGCCATCAAATGTCGCCGTGCCATCGAGCAATCCGGATTTTCCACCCTGGTGGTGGCCGGCGGCGTGGCCGCCAACCGCCGCCTGCGCCAGCGCCTCGACGCCCTGGGCCAGAAGCAGGGCTTCAACGTGCGCTATCCCCGCCTCGACTTCTGCACCGACAACGGCGCCATGATCGCCTATGCCGGATGCCAACGCCTTACCGCCGGCCAGCACGAAGGCCCCGCCTTCACCGCCCGGGCGCGGTGGGATCTGGAGGCGTTGGCTTCGATATAGGGGGAGCGTAATGAACGCAGAGGGCGCAGAGACGCAGAGGATTTCGTATCTGTTTCAGGTGATTTCTGTTGGGTTAACACCAAACAAGCTCTGCGCCCTCTGCGTTTTTTCCAGCGCGGTCATTTGTTGCCGATCAGGCTCTCCTCGCCGCTGAGCAGGCGCTGGATGTTGCTGCGGTGGCGCCAGAACAGGAGCACGACCATGGCGGCGGTGATGCCGATGAGATCCCAGTGGGGGCCGAGGAAGAGCCAGAGGTAGAACGGCGCGAGGGCGGTGGCGATGAGGGCGGCGAGGGAGGAGATGCGAAAGCCCTTGGCCACCAGTAGCCAAGTGCCGGCGGTGGCGGCGCCCACCGCCCAGTGGAAGCCGAACAGCACCCCGAGCAGGGTGGCCACGCCCTTGCCGCCGCGAAAGCCGAAGAACACCGGATACAGGTGGCCGAGGAAGGCCGCTGCCCCGGTCAGGCCCAGCACCAGCGGCGAGACGCCCAGCGCCTGCCCGGCCAGCACCGGCAAAAGGCCCTTGAGCATGTCGCCCGCCAGGGTGATGGCGGCCGGTTTTCTGCCCCCCACCCGCAGCACGTTGGTGGCGCCCGGATTGCCCGAGCCTTCGCTGCGCGGATCGGGCAACCCCATCATCCGGCAGACCACGATGGCCGAGGACACCGAACCCAGCAGGTAGGCGCCGAGAACCAAAAGGATGTCGAGGGTGGGCATGGCGGGAAGATACAAGAGAAAAGAGAAACGAGGCAAGACGGAACGGGGAGAAAAGCCGGCTGGCCGGCAGGAAACGCGCTTGTCTCTTTTCTCTTCTATCTTGTATCTTGAAACACATGGACATCATCTACCTCAACGATCTGCGCATCGACACGGTCATCGGCATCTTCGACTGGGAGCGGCGCATCAGGCAGACGGTCAGCTTCGATCTGGAAATGGGCGCCGACATTCGCAAGGCCGCGGCCTCCGATCACATCGACGACACCCTCAACTACAAGGCGGTGGCCAAGCGGCTGATCCAGTTCGTCGGCGAGAGCGAGTTCCAGCTCGTGGAGACCCTGGCCGAGAAGGTGGCCACGATCATCCTCGAGGAGTTCGGCGTGCCCTGGGTGCGGCTGCGGGTGAACAAGCAGGGTGCGGTGCGCGGTGCGCGGGACGTGGGGGTGATCATCGAGCGCGGCACGCGCGCCTGAGCCGTGGCCCGGGTGTACATCAGTCTCGGCAGCAACATTGACGCGCCGCGTCACCTGCGTGCCGGGGTGGCCGCCCTGCGCGAACACTTCGGCGAGCTGGAACTGTCTTCCGTGTACGAGAGCGAGGCCGTGGGCTTTGCCGGCGACAATTTCCTGAACCTGGTGGCCGGCTTCGATACGGATTTGCCGATCCCCGCCGTGCGCGACATCCTGCATCGCATCGAGGACGCCAATGGCCGGCTGCGCACTGGCCCGCGTTTCTCGGCCCGCACTCTCGATCTGGATCTGCTGCTCTACGACGACGTGGTGCAGGGCCCCGAACCCGGTCCGGAACTGCCCCGCGACGAGATCCTGAAAAATGCCTTCGTGCTCTGGCCGCTGGCCGAAATCGCCCCGAATCGGCGCCATCCCACCGACGGCCGTACCCTGGCCGAACTGTGGCAGGTCTTCGACCGGGATGCCCAGCGGCTTTGGCCCGTGCCCTTCAGCTGGTGATGTTCCGGGCATCGCCGATTTCAATAACGCCAGGTCATTGAAATCATGTGGGAAGGAGAAACCGGGTTTTTGTCCCGGGTTGAAAGGTCCAGGGCGGGATTTTTTCGACAACCTGTCGAAGTGGCAGTGAATCGCTGCCAGAACTGATCCGGATCAAATTCCCTGTCATTTCTGCAATACCTCGGAGGCCTGGCCTAAAGTCCGCTTCCTGTGGGTCGAAATGGAGGTGTCCTGGGAGTATCCCCTCCCCGCGACCACACCCATTTTCATTTGCGCACTCGAAGGACAAGAACCCCGATGAATCTGCTGTTCGCTCCCGCTGTCAGGCTGCTGAATCGCCTGCGTCTCGATTACAAGTTTCTGTTGATTTTTCTGATCTTCATGATCCCGCTGGCCTATCTCGTGACAGCCGATGTCATGCATCAGGCACATCGGCTGCACAGGGCCGGGGATGAGCGTGCGGGCCTGGCCTATCTGCAGGCCTTGCGCCCGCTGTATGAGCGAATGGCCCAGGTGCGGGGCATGACCAATGCCTATCTGCAGGGCGCTCGGGAATTCAAGCCGCGCATCGAGACGCGGCGCAAGGCATTGGCGGCGGATCTGAACCGCCTGCGGAAGATCGCAGCGGCATTCGACGGTCCGGCCAGTCTTCGCGAAGAGGCTGCGCGCATTGCCACAGACTGGTCCGCCCTGCAGGCGCGGGCTTTCCGGGGGCCGGCGGCCGAGGTCTTCGTGGCCCACACCGCGCTCATCGATCGGGTACTGGCCCAGATGCAGGCGGTGGTGGAACGTTCGGGGCTGCTCATCGATCCGGAGCTGGACAGCCACTTCCTGATGGCGATGATCAGCCTGCGCATTCCGCACCTGGCCGAGACCCTGGGCAAGGCACGGGGCCTGGGAGCAGGCACTGCCGCCAGAGGGGGGCCGACACCAGCGGAGACTCTACGCCTTGGCGGTTTCCTGCAGACGATCCGGAACGAGCGGGACGCCGTGGCCCATGCCGTCTCGGTCCTGGGCGAAGTGGCCCCGGCCAGCCATGCGGAGATGGAAGCACCAGCACGAAAGGCGCTGGCCGCTGTCGACGATTTCGTGCGCACCGCCGATTCCCGGCTGCTGCGCGCCAGGCCGGTGCATATCGAGCCTGCGCAGTTCTTCGCGATAGGCACGACGGCCATCTCGGCCGCGCTCTCCCTGGCTGATGCCGGCACCACCCGGCTTGGGGATATCCTGATGCAACGGACCATGCAGGCCCGGCAGGCCATGGGAATCGAGCTGGCCGGGGGGCTCGCAGTCACCCTGCTGGTGGTCTACCTCTTCATCGGCTTCAAGCGCAGCCTGACCTCGGCCATCGGGCGGGTCCAGACGACGGTGGCGGCACTGGCCGAATGTGATCTGACCCAGCCGGTACAGATGGATTCGCGGGACGAGATGCAGGCCATTGCGCGGGACATGAACGCCATGATCGAACGCCAGCGAAGCGTGATTGCCGATGTGATCGCTGCCAGTGACGAACTGTCAATGACGGCTGGAGAGGGAGCCGATATCGCCGCCCGCACCCGTGAGGCCATCGAGCGCCAGAACCAGGAAATCGAACAGGTGGCCACGGCCATGAACGAGATGTCGGCCACCGTCCAGGAAGTGGCGGGCAATGCCGGCAGCACGGCCGAGGCCACGCGGCAGGCGGAGGCCGAGGCTGCCCGGGGCAAGCAGGTGGTGGCGGAGACGGTGACGGCCATCGGCGAGCTGTCGGAAGTGCTGGTTTCGGCCGGCGACGTGATCCGGCGGCTGGACAGCGATGCCAACGAGATCGGCAAGGTGCTGGACGTGATCCGCGACATCGCCGAACAGACCAACCTGCTGGCCCTCAATGCGGCCATCGAGGCGGCGCGGGCCGGCGAGCAGGGCCGGGGGTTTGCGGTGGTGGCCGACGAGGTGCGTACCCTGGCCAGCCGCACCCAGACGTCCACCGAGGAGATCCAGGCCATGATCGAGCGCTTGCAGGGCAACGCCCGGGCCGCCGTGACCGCCATGGAACAAGGCAATGAACGCTCGCAGCACACCGTGGCCCAGGCCGAGGAAGCCGGTCGGGCCTTGCTGGCCATCACCGGCGCGGTGGAGCAGATCGCTCTGATGTCCCAGCAAATCGCCAGTGCCGCCGAGGAGCAGAGCTGTGTGGCCGAGGAAATCAACCGCAACGTCATCAACGTGCGGGAAATCGCCGCTGCCACCGCCGCCGACGCCCAGGCGGTATCGGCCAGCAGCGACAGCCTGCGCGATCTGGCCGGCCATCTGCGGGATCGCACCGGCCGGTTCCGGATCTGACGGGGGGAGCGATGCAGGGTGGCATCGCCATCAACTGTTGAGGCTGCGTCCCCCGTCCACTGCCAGGATCTGGCCGGTGACATAGTGCGCGTCCTGGATGAAGTAACGGATCGCACCGGCAATGTCCTCGGGCGTCCCCTGACGCTTGAGGAAGGTGCGCGAGACGATCTTCTTCCGCCCGGCCTCGTCCAGGTGCTCCGGCCAGAGGATGGCGCCGGGGGCCACGCCGTTGACCCGCACCTCGGGGCCCAGCTCGGCGGCCAGGGCCTTGGTGAGCATCACCAGGCCTGCCTTGGCGATGCTGTAGACGGGAAATTCGCGCAGCGGCCGCTCGGCATGGATGTCCACGATGTTGACGATGCAGCCGCCGGCCGCGCGCAGGAAGGGCGCCGCCGCCTGGGCGAGAAAGAAGGGCGCCTTGAGGTTGGAGCCGAGCAGATCGTCCCATTCGGCCTCGGTGACCTTGCCCATGGGGGTGGCGTAGAAGCTCGAGGCGTTGTTGATGAGCACGTCCAGCCGCCCCCAGGCCTCGGCGGCCTGTTCCACCAGCGCGGGCAGCAGATCCGTGTCGTGCAGATCGGCCTGCACCAGGGCCACCGAAGCGGGCCGGCGGCCCTCGAGTTCGGCCTGCAGGGCCTCGGCTGCCGCCCGCGAGCCGCGGTAGTGGATGACGATGTTCATGCCCGCCGCATGCAGGACGCGGGCGGTGGTGGCGCCGATCCGGTGGGCCGCGCCGGTGATGAGAACGGTCGGGTGCTCGTGCATGGCTGTGCTATCCTTCGGGCCTGTCCGCAAGGGCGCTACTTTACCCCAAACCCCGCTTCCCCTGCGCATGCCGCCTTCCGTCTCCCTTCTCGACTGCGAACTGCCCGCGCCCGATCCGGACGCCCGGGCCCACGGCGAACGGGTCGCGGCGCATCTTGCCGAGGCCATCGAGGCGGCCGGCGGCGCCATTCCCTTCCGGCAGTTCATGGAGCTTTCGCTCTACGCGCCGGGGCTGGGCTACTACAGCGCCGGCAGCCGCAAGCTGGGTGCCGAGGGCGATTTCGTCACCGCGCCGGAGATCTCGCCGCTGTTCTCGCGCACCCTGGCGCGGGCCGTCGCGCCCTGGCTCTCGGCCCTGCCGGAGGACGCCGGCCTGCTGGAGGTGGGCGCCGGCAGCGGCCGCATGGCCGCCGATCTGCTGGCCGAACTGGCGCGCCAGGGCATGGCGCCCGGCTATGCCATCCTCGAGCGCAGCGCCGAGCTGCGCGCCCGCCAGCAGGCGACCCTGGCGGAACAGGCCGATCGCGTATGCTGGCTGGAGGATTTGCCGGCGGATTTCACCGGCGTGGTGCTGGCCAACGAACTGCTCGACGCCCTGCCGGCGCACCGCGTGATCTGGCAGGACGGCGAGCACCGCGAAGCCTGGGTGGCCCGGGAAGGCGAGGCGTTCGCCTGGCGCAGTGGCCCCCTGAGCGATCCGCGCCTCGCCCCGCGCATGGCGGCCATCGCGGCCGCCGGCCTGCCCGAGCCTTACGTGAGCGAGATCAACCTCACCGCGGAAGACTGGATCGCCACCCTCGGCGCGCGCCTGCGCCGGGGTGCCGTGCTGCTGCTCGACTACGGCTACGGCCGGCGCGAGTACTATCATCCCGAACGGCGCGAAGGCACCCTGGCCTGTCACTACCGCCACCGCCGCCATGCCGATCCCTTTCGCTTCCCCGGCCTGCAGGACATCACCTGCCACGTGGACTTCACCGCCATCGCCGACGCCGCCCTGGCCGCCGGTTTCCGGGTGGCCGGTTACACCACCCAGGCCCACTTCCTGCTCGGCAGCGGCCTGCCGGAACTGGCCGGCGTCGTCGACGATCCCCGCGAGCAGCTGGCCATGGCCAATGGGATCCGCCGCCTCACCCTGCCCCAGGAGATGGGCGAGACGGTCAAGGTCATGCTGCTGACCAAGGAACTCGACGCGCCCCGGCCCGGCTTCGGCCTGCGGGATCTGCGCTACCTGTTGTGAATCGGGATCAGCCGTACCACAGCAGGGGCAGGTAGGTGATCAGCAGCACCGCCACCAGCAGCACCAGCAGGAAGGGGAAGGTGGCGCGGTAGATGTCTTCCACCGGGCGGCCGAAGCGGTAGCTGGCGATGAACAGGTTCAGGCCCACCGGCGGGGTGAGGTAGCCGAGCTGCATGTTGGCCAGGAAGATGATCCCCAGGTGCACGGGGCTGATGCCGTAGCCGAGGGCCACCGGCAGCAGCAGGGGCACCATGATCACCAGCGCCGAGAAGATGTCGAGGAAGGCGCCGAGGATCAGCAGTACGAGGTTGAGCAGGAGCAGGAAGGTGAGGCGATCGTCGATGTGGGCGCGGGTCCATTCGAACAGTTTCACCGGCACCTCGGCGTCCACCAGGAAGTTGGTGAAGGCCAGCGACACGCCGAGGATCAGCAGGATGCCGCCCACCACGATCATCGACTCGCGCATGATCCGCGGCAGGGCGCGCAGCGGAATCTCGCGGTAGACGAACACCTCCACCAGCAGCACGTAGAGGGCGGTCATGGCCGCCGCTTCCGAGACGGCGAACCAGCCGCCGTAGATCCCGCCCAGCACCACCAGCGGCAGGGGCAGTTCCCAGCGGGCGTCCCTGAGCGCCGCCCAGGCGGCGCGGCGGTCGAAGGGCTGCAGGGGAATCACGTCGTGGCGGGTGCTCCACAGGCTCCAGATCCCGAGCAGGAACAGCATCAGCAGGGTGGGCAGGATGCCGGCCACGAACAGCTGGCCCAGGGAGAAGGGCGCGCCGATGTCGAGCTGCTGCACCACCACCGCATACAGGATCAGCGGCAGGGAGGGCGGCAGCAGCAGGCCCAGGCTGCCGGCGGAGGTCACCAGGCCCAGACTGAAGCGGTCGCCGTAGCCCACCTCGCGCAGGGCCGGGTAGAGCAGGGCGCCGAGGGCCACGATGGTCACGCCGGTGGCGCCGGTGAAGGCGGTGAACAGGGCGCAGGCGAACAGGGTCACGGTGACCAGTTCCGCGGGCATCCAGCCCAGCAGGCTGCGCGACAGGCGCACCAGGCGGTGGGAGGTGCGGCTCTCGGCCAGCAGATAGCCGGCGAAGGTGAACAGCGGCAGGGCCACCAGCAGCGGGGTGTCGGTGAGGCGGTAGATCTCGATGGCGATCACGGACAGATCCACCTCGCTGCTCCAGAAGCCGAGCAGGGCGGCGGCGGCGATCACCGCGAACAGGGGCGCGCCCGAGAGGGCCAGCAGCACCAGCAGCAGCACCGCCAGGCCGATCATGCCACGGGCTCCGCGGGTGGCCGCCCGCGCAGGGCCGAAAGGCCGTAGCGCAGGCCCATCACGGTGAAGCCGAAGGGGATGATGGCCTCGGTCAGCCACACGGGCACGGCGGCGAAGGCCGGATAGCCGTCGGCGAACTCCATGCGCACCAGCTCCCCGGCGTGCCAGGCCACGATCAGGCAGATGGCAGCGGTGAACAGATCGGTGAGGCGGTGCACGATTTCCCGGCCGCGCGGCGGCAGGCGGCGGGCGAACACGTCGATGTGGATGTGTTCGTGGCGGCGGCTGGCGATCATGGCGCCCACCATGCCCAGCCACAGCACCAGGATCCGCACCAGGGGATCGCCCCAGGCCAGCCCCGCGTGGAGGAAGTTGCGCAGCAGCACCTGAGTGACGGCGAAGCCGATGGTGGCGGTGAGGATCGTCACCAGCACCGCCCCTTCCAGGCGCCAGAGCAGGCGGTGCAGCCGTTGCAGGGAGGGTGCCACGGGGATGACCGGTTCAGGGCGCGGCGCCGCGGCGCACCACGGCCAGGGAGTCCTCGAGGAGGCGCAGCAGGGCAGGATCGAAGTGCTCGGCCCGGCGCAGGTGGTCGCGGGCCCGGGCGGCCAGGGTTTCCCACTCCCGCCGGGCCTCGGGGGAGGGGGTGAGGAAGGTGATGCCCTGCTGGCGCAGGGCGGTCAGCGCCTGATGGTTGTCCCGGCGGTTGCGGCGATCGATTTCGCGGAAGGTCTGGCCCATCACCTCGCGCACGATGGCCTGGTCACCGGGGCTGAGGCGAGCGAAGGCGCGCTTGTCGATGATCATCAGGGCATGGCTGTAGAGCAGCGGCAGATCCAGCAGGTATTTCACCTGGGTGTGCCATTGCAGGGCCAGCGCGGCGATGGGCGGCGCGGCCACCGTGTCCACCAGGCCGGTCTGCAGGGCGGTGAGCACGTCGCCCATGGGCAGGGGAATGGGCTGGATGTCGAAGGCCTCGATGGCCTCCCGGGACATGCGATCGATGTCCGGCACCCAGGCCTTGTGCCGGCGCAGCTCGGCCACCGTGGTGACGGGTGCCTGCGAGAGCAGGTAGGCGAAGCCGCCTTCGGCGATGCCGAAGCTGACGAAGCCCTTCTTCTCCAGGCCGGCGAGGATGGGCCTGTCGAGCTTCGCGCGCACCGCGTCCACCTCCTCGAGGTTGTGGAACAGCATGGGCAGGTTGTAGAGCTGGCTGTCGGGATACAGGGCGCTGATGGCGCCCGAGGCCACCGCGCCGCCCTGCAGTTGCCGCACGCGGATCTTGCGCAGCACCGCCTTGTCGTCACCCATCACCCCGCCCGGGTAGAACTTGAACTTCACCCGCCCGCTGGTGCGCTCGCGAATGGTCCTGGCCGCGGCGCGGAACTGCTGCATCCAGGAAGAGCCATCGGGCGAGAGGGTGGCGATCTTGAAGGTGGCCGCGTGGGTCAGGCCCAGGGGCAGGAGCAGGGCCAGGACGAGCAGGATCCGGATCGGGCGCATGGCGTTTCCTCAGAAATAGTCCTCGGCCTCGGCCAGCAGGCGCCGGGCCTGCTGGCGGGCCAGCATGTTGAGCAGGGTCAGGCCGGGGGCGTGCGGATCGGCTTCGAGCACCCTGTGCAGTTGCCGTTCATACAGCTTCCGGTCGAAGACCAGCCGCGCATAGTAGCGGGCATAGAGCACCCGGGCGGTCAGGTTGCGCCCGCCCGACAGCGCGATGGCCTTCTCGAAGTGGGCCCGGGCTTCCTCCGGCTTGCCGCCCATGGCCGGCGGCACCAGCGAGGCCATCACGCCCAGATACAGGTGGGCGTTGCCGTGCTGCCAGCCCTCGTCCAGTGCGATCACCCGCTGCATGAGGGCCTTGACCCGGGGCAGGTCGGCGACCACCGTCCAGTCGCCGGCATTGGCCTCGATCCAGCCGGCCCAGGCACTGCCCAGGGTGTAGAGGGCGGGCAGGTCGGCCCGCGCCAGCGCGGCCAGGCGCGGACCCAGTTCGGCAAAGGGCAGGGCCTGCAGATTGCACAGGTTTTCGCGCCATTGACAGGCGCCGCGCCGGGCGTAGTCGAGGGCGCGGGCCGCCAGGCGACGGCGCCGGTCGGGATCGTGGACGAACACGCCGGCATAGGCCCCATAGAGGGCCGAGGCCGACTGCAGCAGGCGCGGATCGTCCGGGTTCTGGCGCACGCGGCTGTCGAGCAACACCAGGTAGGCCGGCAGGGCGCTGGCCACGGTGGCCGGATCGTCGTGATCGAGCAGCGCCTGGCCCAGCTGGTCGGCCATGTCGCCGGTGGCCTGGGCGATCAGCGAACCGCAGCCGGACAGGCCGATCAGAAATGGCAGGACGAACAGCCAGCGCAGGCGGGACAGCAGGGGAGATCCTGATGGGCGGGCGGCGTCCATGGCCGTATTCTGCACCAAAACCCGACAGCGGACATCCTGCGGCAGGCCCCTCAGACGATTTACCTATGGGGGGCGGTGGGACTTTCTGGTATAGATAGCTGTTCCGAAATATCGATCAATCTTCGCTATAAGCACGAAGCCCTCATGGCCGGAAGGATGTAGCGTGACCTTCGGCCGCAGGGATGCGGCCGCAGAGCCTACATGGATGCATTCACGGCGTGTCACGCAACACCCTTCCGGCCATGAGGTCGGCCGTCCGGCTTGGGTAGCCAGCAACAAAATGACGCATATTTCGGAACAGTTATCCATGTTTTTCTGTCTCCACAACAACAAGCAAGAAGAAGGATTTCCCCTGCCGGGGTCGGGATGAGGCGTGAATATCGCAGTCGTTGACGATGACCAGGAACTGGCGGCCCTGATCTGCCTGTGGCTGGAGCAGGCCGGACACGTCTGCCAGGCCTTTCACGAGGCGGAGGACTTCCGGCGCGCCATCCTCGACAACCGGAACTTCGACATCGTGCTGCTCGACTGGGTGATGCCGGGGCTGGACGGGGAACAGCTTCTGCACTGGCTGCGCCGCCAGCCGGTGGGCAACCTCGCCGTGATCTTCGTCACCGCCCGGGATACCGAGGACGACATGGTGCGGATCCTCAACCAGGGCGCCGACGACTACCTGGTCAAGCCGGTCAGCCAGCGGGCCCTGCTGGCGCGGGTCGGGGCGGTGGCGCGGCGGCTGCCCGGCCGCCAGAACGGCGGGCGGCTGCGCATCGGTCCCTACGACATCGACGTGGCGGCGCGCCGCATCCGCCGCGGCGACGAACCGGTCAGGCTCACCGACAAGGAGTTCGAGCTGGCCCATTTCCTGTTTCGCAATCTCGGCCGCCTGCTCACCCGCGAGCAGATCCTGGCCTCGGTCTGGGGCTACGAGGCCGACGTCAACACCCGGACCATCGACACCCACATCAGCCGCATCCGCAAGAAACTGCAACTGGTGCCGGAACAGGGCTGGCGCCTGGCTTCCGTCTATCACCAGGGCTATCGCCTGGAACAGGTCGCGGGGAGCGGGTAGCGGGGACCGGTCGTCAGCCTGGCTGGCGATTTTTTCACCGAAATCCCCGCCGGGCGTGTATAATTCCCGCCCTTTTCCCCACCGAATCGTAATTCAAGGCATCCCTTCGTGATTGAGAACCTGCGCAACATCGCCATCATCGCCCACGTGGATCATGGCAAGACCACCCTCGTCGACAAGCTCCTGACCCAGTCCGGCACCCTCGAAAGTCGTACCGATCTCGGCGAGCGGGTCATGGACTCCAACGATCTGGAGCGCGAGCGGGGCATCACCATCCTCTCCAAGAACACCGCCATCCGCTGGGGCGACTACCGCATCAACATCGTCGACACCCCCGGCCACGCCGACTTCGGCGGCGAGGTGGAGCGGGTGCTGTCCATGGTCGATTCGGTGCTGCTGCTGGTGGACGCGGTGGAAGGCCCCATGCCCCAGACCCGTTTCGTCACCCAGAAGGCCCTGGCCCGGGGCCTGCGGCCCATCGTGGTGATCAACAAGATCGACCGCCCCGGCGCGCGCCCCGACTGGGTGCTGGATCAGACCTTCGATCTGTTCGACCGCCTGGGTGCCACCGACGAGCAGCTCGACTTCCCGGTGATCTACGCCTCGGGCCTGGCCGGCTATGCCGGCCTCGAGGCCGAGGTCCGCGACGGCGATATGACGCCGCTGTTCGAGGCCATCGTCGAGCACGTGCCGGCGCCCGCCGTGGACGTGGACGGCCCCTTCCAGCTCCAGGTCAGCTCGCTGGACTACAACAGCTACGTGGGCGTGATCGGCATCGGCCGGATCACCCGCGGGCGGGTGACGCCCAACACGGCGGTGACTCTGATCGATCGCGAGGGCAACACCCGCAACGGCCGCATCCTGCAGATCCACGGCTTCCTCGGCCTCGAGCGCGTGGAGGTGGACGAGGCCATGGCCGGCGACATCATCGCCTTCACCGGCATCGACGGCCTGAACATCTCCGACACCCTGTGCAATCCGGCCCACGTGGAGGCGCTGCCGCCGCTGTCGGTGGACGAGCCGACGGTGAGCATGACCTTCCAGGTCAACAACTCGCCCTTCGCCGGCCGCGAGGGCAAGTTCGTCACCTCCCGCCAGATCAAGGAGCGCCTGGAGCAGGAGCTGATCCACAACGTGGCACTGCGCGTGGAGCAGCTCGACGATCCGGACAAGTTCCGTGTCTCCGGCCGCGGCGAGCTGCACCTCTCGGTGCTGATCGAGACCATGCGCCGCGAGGGCTACGAACTCGGCGTCTCGCGCCCCGAGGTGATCGTGCGCGAGATCGACGGCGAGCTGCAGGAGCCCTACGAGCAGCTCACCGTGGACGTGGAGGAGGCGCACCAGGGCGCGGTGATGGAGAAACTGGGCGAGCGCGGCGCCGAACTCAAGGACATGGTGCCCGACGGCAAGGGCCGGGTGCGCATGGACTTCCTCATCCCCGCTCGCGGCCTGATCGGCTTTCGCACCGAGTTCCTCACCGCTACCCAGGGTTCGGGCCTGCTCTACAACGTCTTCGATCACTACGGCCCCGTGAAGCCCGGCCACTACGGCCAGCGCAACAACGGCGTGCTGATCGCCAACGGCAACGGCAAGGCCCTGGCCTATGCCCTGTTTAACCTCCAGGAGCGCGGCCGCCTGTTCATCGGCCACGGCGAGGAGGTCTACGAAGGCATGATCATCGGCATCCACTCGCGGGCCAACGATCTGGTGGTCAACCCCCTCAAGGCCAAGCAGCTCACCAACGTGCGCGCCGCCGGCTCCGACGAAAACCTGCTGCTCACGCCACCCATCCGCATGAGCCTGGAACAGGCCCTGGAGTTCATCGACGACGACGAACTGGTGGAAGTCACCCCCGAAAACATCCGCATCCGCAAGAAACTGCTCAAGGAACACGAGCGCAAGCGGGCAGGTCGGGCCCTGGCGGGCTGAGCGTTTTCCAGAGCCACCGGCCCCGAACGAAGGGTCCCCTCTCCCGCCCGCGGGAGAGGGACAGGGTGAGGGCCGACTGAACCGGTTCCCACTTCTCCGTGTCTGTGTTTATATTCAGGTCGCTGCCAGCCTGAAAAATCCCATAACGAGAACGTGGAGGAGATCGCCATGATTGGAAAGAAGAACATCGTCTTCGGGTTTCTGTATCTGGTTCTGACCGCATCCCTGGGCATCGTGATGGTGGACAAGTACGAGGACTTCGGCGCGGCCATGCTCGAGAAGCAGGCGGCGGTCGGCCGCCTGCAGCAGCTCAAGGAAAACGGTTTCGAGGAAGAGCTGGAACCCCTGTCGGCCGAGCAGATCGCCAGGGCCAACACCGACGGCATCCTGGCCCTGAACAAGCTGCGCAACGAAGAGCTGGGCATCGACACGATCAAGGGCGGCCCCCACGCCCACGGCAACCTGGAATCCCTGCTCAACATCGCCGCCGGCATCGCCCTGATGTTCATTGCCGTGGCCCGCTGGTTCAAGCAGCTCATCTCCTGGCTGTTCATCCTCGGCGCGGTGTTCCATTCGGGCATGCTGTATCTTTCCCGGGCGCTGGATCAGGCCTGGGCCGAAAGCCTGCTGATCCTGGGCCCGCCGCTGGTACTGCTGGCCCTGCTGACCATCGGCATCGCCGCCCTGATCGGCTGGCGGGGAGAGATCGTCCGCGACTGATGGAGACGCTGTACCCGCCCATCCAGCCCTACGCCGAACACCGGCTGGCCGTGGCGCCGCCCCACGTGCTGCATCTCGAGGAATGCGGCAATCCCGACGGCCTGCCGGTGCTGTTCGTCCACGGCGGGCCGGGGGCGGGTTGCGAGCCCTGGCACCGGCAGTTCTTCGATCCGGAGACGTACCGGATCATCCTCTTCGATCAGCGCGGCGCCGGGCGCTCCACGCCCCATGCCGAACTGGCCGGCAACACCACGGCCGATCTGGTGGCCGACATGGAGGCCATCCGCGAACATCTGGGCGTGGATCGCTGGCTGCTGTTCGGCGGTTCCTGGGGTTCGACCCTCTCGCTGGTCTATGCCCAGACCCATCCCGAGCGGGTCCTGGGGCTGATCCAGCGCGGGATCTTCCTCTGCCGGAGCGAGGAGATCCGCTGGTTCTACCAGGAAGGGGCCAGCCGGATCTTTCCCGATCACTGGCAGGACTTCCTGCGCCCCATCCCCGAAAAGGAGCGCGGCGATCTGCTGCACGCCTACCACCGCCGCCTCACCGGCGACGACGAGGTGGCGCGCATGGCCGCGGCCAAGGCCTGGTCCCTGTGGGAGGGGCGCACCGCCACCCTGCGGCCGCGCCGCTCGGTGATCGATCATTTCGCCGATCCCCACACCGCCCTGGCCCTGGCGCGCATCGAGGCACACTACTTCGTCCACGATGCGTTTCTCGAGCCGGATCAGATCCTGCGCGACGCCCCACGCCTGGCCGACATTCCCGGGATTCTCGTCCAGGGCCGCTACGACCTCATCTGCCCCATGCAGAGCGCCTGGGATCTGCACCGCGCCTGGCCACGGGCCGAGCTGCAGATCGTGCCCGACGCCGGTCACGCCGCCAGCGAGCCCGGCACCGTCGATGCCCTGATCCGCGCCACCCGGCGCATGGCGCGGGAACTGTCGGCATGATCGCCCTGATCCAGCGCGTCACGGAGGCCAGGGTGGTGGTGGACGGCGAGACCGTGGGCGCCATCGACCGTGGCATCCTGGCCCTCGTCGGCGTGCAGAAGGGCGACACGGAGGCCGACGGGCAGCGACTGCTCGAGCGGCTGCTCGGCTACCGGATCTTTCCCGACGCCACCGGACGCATGAACCTCGCCCTGCGCGACATCGACGGCGGCCTGTTGCTGGTGCCCCAGTTCACCCTGGCCGCCGACACCCGCAAGGGCCTGCGCCCCGGTTTCTCCAGCGCCGCGCCGCCGGAGACGGGGCAGGCGCTGTTCGAACACCTCCTGCGGTCCGCCCGCGCCGCCTGGCCGCGCGTGGCCACCGGCCGCTTCGGCGCCGACATGCAGGTGCATCTGATCAACGACGGCCCGGTGACCTTCTGGCTGCAGGCCGGGCCCAGCGGAGAGAAGCCATGAAACGCCTGCTTCCCCTGATGCTGATTCCATGGCTGCTGGCCTGCGGGGAACGGCCGGCGGCCCCGCCCGAGGACACCTGGCCCTGGCAGATCACCGTCCTCGACTCGGGGCACAGCCGGGTATTCGGCATCACCCTCGGCCGCAGTACCCTCGGCGAGGCGGCGGATCGCCTCGGGCACGGTTACAAGCTGGCCCTGTTCGAGGACGAAAACGGCCGTTACTCCCTCGAGGTGTACTACAGCGAGATCACCCGTGGTGGACTCAGCGGCAAGCTGATCCTGGTACTGGAGGGCGATCAGGTCGATCTGGCCGCGCTGCGCCGCCGCGCCGCCAGCCGCCAGGTGCTCGGCTCGGGCAACATTCGTTACACCCTGAGCGATGCCGATCAGCTGGCCGTCCCATCCCGGCGCATCGTCGGCCTCGACTACATTCCTTACGTGAACCTCGACCCGGAGATCATCCAGGCACGCTTCGGTACGCCCAGCGAGCGGATCCGCGTCGAGGCCGGGCGCGAGCACTGGCTCTATCCCGACAAGGGACTGGACATCCTGCTCGACCCGGCAGGCCGGGAACTGCTGCAGTACGTCCCACCGCAGGACTTCGCCCGGCTCGTGCAGCCGCTGCGCGAAACCCGGCCGGCGTCGGAAAACAATAAATAGGTGGCCGTGAAGATTTGAGGCGCTCCATAAAGGCGCTTTATGCAAGCTTGCAAAAATACTAATGCAACAAATTGGCAAATAGCGCTTTATTCGGGCAGGAAAAGTCGCTAAATTGTGCGTCTGCCGATGACCGCCATTTCCGCCGCTGACATCCGCCTTCGCGAGCAGCGGGTCACGCGGACCGGGCAGCCCGCCGAGGTAAAAGGCCCTCGCGGTCGGCATACGAATAACCAAAGCCTTATCGTCACAGCTTTGCCGGGGATTACAACGCCATTCTCGAACCGTCTCAGGTGCCTGGTGTTATTAGTCATGCTTGTCTGTCGCAAAAATCATTGATTGGCTGCGGCTGACGGATTGATTGATAATCGCCGAAAAATTTTGACTTAAAACAGGAGGTCAGCAAACGTCATGTTTACCAACAACCCTTTCGCCGATTTGGCAGGAATGGAACTGACAGGATCGATTACGCCCGCGGTCATGCAGGGCTACATCATCCTGATGGTCGTCCTGGTCGTGCTGGGCACCCTGCTCGACATGATGCACAAGAAAAGTGCCAAGTTCTTCTTCGAGAAGTCGCAGAAGTGGGAGCAACAGGCCAAGCGCCCCGTCAGCGGTGGTGAGAAGTTCGGCCTGCTGATCAAGACCATCCTCAGCGAAATACTGACCTCCTCCGAGTTCTGCTACACGCCTCGGCGGATCTCCCACCTGTTCACCATGTACGGTTTCGTCATCTTCGTGGTCACCACCGCCATGATCATCTTCGGCGCCGACACCAGCTCCGGCACCCTGCCCTTCCTGTGGCACCTGGGTGCGCTGATGCTCGCCTTCGGCGGCTACTGGTTCTGGTTCTTCATCCGGGTCGACGTCTCGGCCGAAGGCCACAAGTGGTACCAGGTGCATCGTGACGACCTGTTCATCGTCTCCCTGATCACCATGGCCACCTTCGCCCTGCTCTGGTCCTTCTTCCAGAATGGCGGCTCCGAGGGCTGGGCACTGCTGTTCTTCGCCCTGTTCATCATCGCGGCCACCACCCTGTTCGGCACCGTGCTGTGGTCCAAGTTCGCCCACATGTTCTTCAAGCCGGCGGCGGCCTTCGAGAAGCGCATCCGCAAGGCGGACGGCACCCGCGACAACCTGCCCGACGACTACGATCCGCGCGATCCGGCCGTGCAGGCCAAGTACCCGGATCTGCCGACCTACATGGGCAAGAATCCGCCCAACATGGGGCTGGGTATCAAACGCGAACCGCCGCGCCACTACTGATCGAAAAAGCAAGGAGTCAGAAAAATGCCAACTTTTGTATACATGACGCGTTGCGATGGCTGTGGCCACTGCGTCGATATCTGTCCTTCGGACATCATGCACATCGACACCGTCACCCGTCGGGCCTACAACATCGAGCCGAACATGTGCTGGGAGTGTTACTCCTGCGTGAAGGCTTGCCCGATGCATGCCATCGACGTGCGCGGCTATGCCGATTTCGCCCCCCTGGGCCACTCGGTTCGCGTCAAGCGCGACGAAGAGAAGGGCATCATTGCCTGGCGCATCAAGTTCCGCAACGGGCAGAAGGACTTCGAACTGGTCGCCCCCATCACCACCAAGCCGTGGGGCTCGGCCATCCCCAATCTGCGGGAAGTGCCCGAACCGACCCAGGAACAGCGCGACAGCCAGCTGCTGTACAACGAGCCGAAGTACATCCGCATGGATGACGGCGGTCTGCACACGCTGGAGTCGAATGGCCTGAAAATGAAAGCAGGGGTGTACTACTAATGGATCACAAGACTATCGTAGAAGACAACATCGACATCCTGGTGTGCGGTGCAGGTCTGGGCGGCACCGGTGCTGCCTTCGAAGCCCGCTACTGGGGCAAGAACAAGAAGATCGTCATCGCCGAGAAGGCGAACATCGATCGCTCCGGCGCTGTGGCCCAGGGCCTGTACGCAATCAACTGCTACATGGGCACCCGCTTCGGCGAGAACAACCCGGAAGACCACGTGCGCTACGCCCGCATCGACCTGATGGGCATGGTCCGTGAAGACCTGCTGTTCGACATGGCCCGGCACGTGGACTCGGCCGTGCACCAGTTCGAGGAATGGGGCCTGCCGCTGATGCGCGATCCCAAGACCGGCGCCTACCAGCGCGAAGGCCGCTGGCAGATCATGATTCACGGCGAGTCCTACAAGCCCATCGTGGCCGAAGCCGCCAAGAAGTCGGCCGACAAGGTCTACAACCGGATCTGTGTCACCCACCTGCTGATGGACGAGTCCAAGGAAAACCGCGTGGCCGGGGCCGTGGGCTTCAACGTCCGGACCGGCGACTTCCACGTCTTCAAGTCCAAGACCGTGATCGTCGCCGCCGGTGGCGCTTCCAACATCTTCAAGCCGCGTTCCGTGGGTGAAGGCGCGGGTCGTGTGTGGTATGCCCCCTGGTCGTCCGGTTCGGCCTATGGCCTGCTGATCGGGGCCGGCGCCAAGATGACCCAGATGGAAAACCGCATCGTGCTGGCCCGCTTCAAGGATGGTTACGGTCCGGTGGGCGCCTACTTCCTGCACCTCAAGACCTACACCCAGAACGCCTACGGCGAAGAGTACGAGTCCAAGTGGTGGCCGGAACTGCAGAAGATGGTGGGCAAGGAGTACCTCGACCCCGAGGCTTCGCACCGCACCCATCGTCCGATCCCGACCTGCCTGCGCAACCACGCCCTCATCTCCGAGGTGAATGCCGGTCGCGGTCCGATCCACATGGTCACCATGGAAGCCTTCCAGGATCCGCACCTGGAAGAAATCGGCTGGCACAACTTCCTGGGCATGACCGTCGGCCAGGCCGTGCTGTGGGCCGCCACCGACGTGGATCCCAAGAACGAGAACCCGGAGCTGACCACCTCCGAACCCTATGTCATGGGTTCCCACGCCACCGGTTGCGGCGCCTGGTGCTCCGGCCCCGAAGACGTCTCCCCGCCCGAGTACTTCTGGGGTTACAACCGCATGACCACCGTTGAAGGCCTGTTCGGTGCCGGTGACGCCGTGGGCGGTACCCCGCACGCCTTCTCCTCCGGCTCCTTCACCGAAGGCCGGCTGGCAGCCAAGGCGGCCTGCAAGTACATCGACGACGGCAAGGCCGAAGGCATCGTGGTCTCCGAGAAGCAGATTGCCGACCGCAAGGCCGAGATCTACAAGCCGATGGAGCACTACCGCGTCTATCGCAACGAGATCACCGCGGGCGACGTGAACCCCAACTACATCAACCCGCGCCAGGGCCTCGACCGTCTGCAGAAGCTGATGGACGAGTACTGCGGCGGCGCCAGCGTCAACTACGTGACCAACGACAAGCTCCTGCACATCGGCCTGAAGAAGCTCAAGATCATGGAAGAGGACCTGGAGAAGCTGGCCGCCAAGGACTATCACGAGCTGCTGCGGGCCTGGGAACTGAAGCACCGGCTGCGGACCTCCGAAGCCGTGCTGCATCACACCCTGTTCCGCAAGGAGACCCGCTGGCCCGGTTACTACTACCGCGGTGATGCCATGAAGCTCGATGACGAGAACTGGCATGTACTGACCGTCTCCCGTCGTGATCCCAAGACCGGGGAATACACGATGGAGAAGGCACCGTGCTACCACATCGTGGGTGAAGGCGAAGAGTAACCACTGTCCGTCCAGCCTGGGGCACCCGCAGGGCCTTGATGGGCCTTGCGGGTGCCTTTCCATTGTGGCTGCACGCCGGCCTGGATCGTCACCCACCCCATCCGTGAATCCACAAGCGTCTCGAACCGACAGATGAACATGACCAGCGAAGCGACCACAGACAACAGGCAGAACATCATTCATCTGAGTGATGAAGAAATTCAGGAAGTCGCCCATCCCATGTGGGCCGACCTCATCAAGTATTCCAACAAGGGCCAGTACGGCAAGTTTGCACGCAAGTTTTCCTACAACCTGCTGTTCGGCCTGAACGAAGTCGAAATGGGCAAGCAGTTCGCCAAGAGCGAGCTGGCCCGCAATCTCAGTCCGGATTTCGATTACCTCGGCATCATCCGCCGGGGGGAGCACGTGACCGTCCTGTACCGCGTTCGCAGCACCAAGCGCGAAGGCGAATGGCTGGGTCGGCTGGTGCTCGGCTTCGAAAACGGTGAAATCCGGATCTTCGGCGCATCCATTTTCTGACGCGACCTCCTCCAGGCGCGACACGAGGCATCACGATCATCATGGCTACAGAACAGCCCCCCCAGCTCGAAGACGCCATCGGCAAGCACAAGTATGTCGAGCTGATGTACAAGGTCATCGACAAGAAGACCGGTTCGGTGCTGACCGAAGTGCAGTATCCGATCGGCTACGTGCACGGCGTGAACGAGATCCTCGCACCGGCAGTGATGGCCGAACTCGAGGGCCGTCTGCCGGGCGATGTAATCGAGGTGCCCATCGACTGCAACCAGCTCTACGGCCCGCGTGACGAGTCGCTGGTGATCATCGAGCCCATCGAGAATGTGCCCGAGGAGTACCGCGAAGTCGGGCTGTCGATCCTGATGGAGAACGATCGCGGCGAAACCCGCACCTTCTACGTTACGCGGGTGGACAGGAAATCGGTCACCATCGACGGCAACAATCCCCTGTGCGGACGGGAAGTGATCTTCCGCCTGGAGATCAGGACCGTGCGCGATGCCACCGAGGAAGAGATCGAACACGGCGGCAAGGTCGAGGACGTGCCCAACGTGGAAGGCACCATCAAGGTGCCGCTGGCCTGAAGCACCAAGGCGGCATGGCAGAGGCAGCGAAGGAAAAACCGGCCGGCAAGCGGGATCCCAACGATCCCTGCCTGTTCTGCACCGATCCGCAGGGCGTGTCGATGGAGAACGATCTGGCCTACAGCGCCCGGGACACGAATCCCGTGAGCCCCGGGCATACGGTGATCATTCCCCGGCGGCACGTGGCCAGCTTCTTCGACCTGACGGCCGAGGAGGTCGAGGCCTGCATGGATCTGCTGCGCCGGGAAAAGGCGCGGATCGATGCGGAACATGGACCGGACGGCTATAATGTCGGCGTCAACGTCGGCAAGGCGGCCGGCCAGAGCATCTTTCATGTCCACATCCACCTCATCCCGCGTTACGCGGGCGACGTGGAGAATCCGCAGGGAGGCGTGCGGCACGTGATCCCCCGCAAGGCGCACTATTCGCGCCGCTGAACAACAACGTCAGCCTGAAGGGAGGGGCTGGCCAACATTTGTCTGACCTCCCGCACAGCCATTGAGGAGCATGATCATGAGCGAAGCACCGAAGACCCGACCCAAGGTACCCGAAGGCCACGCCCGCTTCGTGCGGACCCGCCAGAAAGAGCCCACCGAAACCGGTTACGTCGGCTACGAAACCATCTGGGAATCCTTCCAGAAGGAAGTGCCCTACACCACGCCGAAGAAGCCCTGAAGCACCCTCGGCGCGATCCGCCCGGATCGCGCCCGCTTCACCCTCACTTTCCCTCTCTGAAGGTCGGCCTTGGCCAGTGGTGGGGATCAGGCTGCGCCTGTCCGTCTTTCCGTCCGCTCTGCCCGACCACCAACCATATTGCCGACCAGCCCTGACGGCGCCACCACCTTTAGGAGCGGCGCAAGCCGCGATGGCAAGGATCCTCTTTGGCGGCTCCGCTTCGCTTGCGCCGATCTACATGGGTTGGAACACGACCTGGTTGCGTCCCGCCCGCTTGGCCTCATAGAGCCCCCGATCGGCGGCATCGAGCAGTTGCGCGCCAGTGTCCTCCGGCGGTGGCTGGTGGTTGTCGTCCAGCGAGCTGCAACCGATGGAGACGGTGACCGAAAGTGGCGCCACGCCAACGGCGGGGCAGGCGCCGTGGGCCACGGCGAGGCGGATGCGTTCGGCGATGTCCATGGCCGCGGCGGCGTCGGTGGCGGCAAGCAGCACAGCGAATTCCTCGCCACCGAGGCGCGCCAGCACGTCGTTGAGGCGCATCTGGCGCTTGAGGATGCCGGCCAGGTGTTGCAGCACGGCGTCGCCGGCCGCGTGGCCGTGGCGGTCGTTGACCTGCTTGAAGTGGTCGATGTCGAGGATGAGGCAGCTCAGGGGCGTGGCGTCGCGCCGGGCCTGGGCGATCGCCTCGCGCAGGCGGGCGTCGAAATAGCGCCGGTTGTGCAGGCCGGTCAGCGGATCGAGCAGGCCCAGCCGGCGGACCCGCTCGTGGTTCAGGGCATTCTCGATGCACACGGCGAGCACGCTCGCCAGCCGCGCCAGGAAGTCGCTGGCGGTGCCGGTGATGAACCGCTCGGCCCGGCGGCTGCCGATGGCGAGCTGGCCGAGTCCGCTCCTGCGGCGGGTGAGCGGGAGCAGGGCGGCGGAGGCGATGCCGCTGACACCGGGAAAAAGCTCGGCTGCCTGCGCCGTGTCGAGGGGGCCGAGCCGCAGGGGGGCGTCCGCAGGAAGCGGGTGGTCGACGAGCAGCAGGCGCGGATCGGCGGGGCGATCCCGATCGGCGAGGATGCGCCGGATCTCGTGATCGGGATCGGCCAGGCGCAGGGAGATGGCGTCCAGCTCGAAGCGGCGGGGATAGTCGGTGAAGAGCACCTCGAGCAGTTCGCCGAGGCCGGCCGCGGCCATGAAGTCCACTTCCTGTTGCAGGAAGCGCTGCAGCTTGCGCTCGTTTTCCTGGGCCTGACTGACGAAGGCCCTGAGCTGGCGGCGGAGGCGTCGGACTTCCTGCGAGGGGTCCGCAGGCATCTCACACCACTTCGTGGATCACTTCCATGAGCCGGGCCTGGCTGACCGGCTTGGTGATGAAGTGATCCATGCCGGCGGCGAAACACTGGTCCCGTTCGATGGTGGTGGAGTTGGCGGTCAGGGCGATGATGGGCACGTGCCGGCCATCGGGTTCCCGGGCACGCCAGGCCCGGGTCACTTCGAGGCCGGTCATTTCCGGCATGCGCATGTCCATCAGCACCACGTCGAAGTCGTGATCGGCTTCCAGCGCCTCCAGGGCGGCGCGGCCGTTGTCCACGTGGGTGACCTCGTGGCCTTCCTGCTGCAGGAAGGTGGTGAAGACCTTGGCGATGATGGCCGTGTCCTCGGCGAGCAGCACATGCAGGCGATGGCCCTTGCCGGCGGTGTCGGCCTCCTGGCGGGTTTCGGCCTTGCGCATGGCGTCCTCGGCCACCGGCAGCGGCAGCTCGAACCAGAACAGGCTGCCTTCGCCGGGCGTGCTCTCGGCGCCGATGTCGCCGTACATGGCATGCACCAGCTTGTGGGAGATGGTGGTGCCAAGGCCGGTGCCGTGGCGTTGCTCGGCCGGATCGGTACGGCACTGGTAGAAGGGTTCGAAGATGTGTTCGAGCTGTTCCGGCGCGATGCCGATGCCGGTGTCCCGCACTTCGAAACGCAGGCGGTTGAGGCCGTCCTGGCTGCGGGCGCGGCGGACCCGCACGCTGACCTCGCCCTGGTCGGTGTACTTGACCGCGTTGCTGATCAGGTTGAGCAGCACCTGGCGCAGACGGTTGTGATCGCCCATGACCATCTCGGGCACGTCGTCGTCGATCTGCCAGGTGAGCTTGATGCCCTTTTTCTTCGCCTGGGGCTCGAAGATGTTGATGACCCCCTTGATCACCCGTTGCAGATTGAAGGCTGAATGATCGAGCTGGTACTTGCCGGCCTCGATCTTGGACAGATCGAGCACGTCGTTGATCAGGGAGTGGAGGGTGACCGAGGATTCCTTGAGACCCTCGACGTATTCCTTCTGCAGGGCATCGAGCGGAGTCTTCTCCAGCAGTTCGGTCATGCCCATGATGCCGGTCATGGGGGTGCGGATCTCGTGGCTCATGGTGGCCAGGAACTCGCTCTTGGCCCGGTTGGCCCGGTCGGCTTCCTCGCGGGCGCGCTTGATGCGCGAGATCATCACGTCGAGGAAGAAGGGCAGGGCGATCAGGAACACCATGTAGGCGATCACGTCGTAGACGTGGGACCACCAGGTGTCGGTGATCGAGAGCACGAGGCTGAAGGCCAGGATGGCCGCGGCGGTGGCGGTGAACAGCTCCCGGCGTCCGTAGCGTACCCCGTAGCCGAAATAAATCCAGGGAAAGAACAGGAAGAAGGCCGAGAAGGGGCCGGCATCGGTGAGCATCATGGCAATGGCGATGGCGCCGATGTCGAAGGGGATGGTGATGTAGGGCCGGATCTTCGAGCGGGGGACGATGAAGATGCTGATCATCACCGTCAGGGTATAGACGAGGAAGAAGGCGGCGAAGATCAGGTAGTGCTTGAAGTCGGTGGGGTAATAGTTGGCCTTCATCCCGGCGCCGATGAGCCAGGTGGCGAACACCCAGATCAGGAGCCGCGAGACCGCCTGGTTGAACTCCATGTTGTTCTTCAGGGGCGAGGGGCCGAGGCGGGCCAGAAGCTTGCGGATCGGGGCCATGGGGATGCGCGGGAACAGGTATAATGGAAACCGTTCCATCTTACCGGGCGCCCAGCATGTCTGCCAAGCGAAGTTTCCCCGATCCGGCGGCCCTGGCGCCGGAGGTCAAGTGTTCCCGTTGCCCCGGCAGCCGCTGCTGCACCTACGTCACCCAGGCCATCGACACCCCGCGGAGCATGGCCGATTTCGACATCCTGCTCTGGCAGCTCGCCCATCGGAACGTGGAGGTCTATCAGGACGAGGACGGCTGGTACCTGACCTTTCTCACCCCCTGCCGCTTCCTCGAGGCCGACGGCCGCTGCGGCATCTACCCCACCCGCCCGCAAATCTGCCGCGACCACAGCAACGACTGGTGCGAATTCGACGCCGACCCCGCCGACGACTTCAGGCATTACTTCCGTACCTACGAGGAACTCGATGCCTACTGCAGATCCCGTTTCCGGAATTGGGACAAGCGGTTCGAGAAGGGCAGAGGAAAGAGAAAAGATTGAAGTGGCAAGTTGTCAGGTGCTACTCCGATTTCTCCTGCCTCTTTTCTCTTTCCTCTGACTCACTCCGGCAGGATTTCCCGAAAGTCGTGTATGGCCTCGAATTCTTCCGTGTCCTTGGGCGGGTTTTGGCTGTCGGGACGTGTCACGGCGCGCAGGTGGGCGATGCCGTAGTCCCGGGCCGAGCGCAGCACCGGCAGGCTGTCGTCCACCAGCAGGGTGCGTTCGGAGGAGAAGGGATGGCGGGTCTGCAGGTGGTCCCAGAAGCGGGGATCTTCCTTGGGAATGCGGAAGTCGTGGGCGCAGACGATGGCGTCGAGATGGTCGTGCAGGGCGGTGCGATCCAGCTTGAGCATCAGGGCCTTGTGATGGGCATTGGTCACCAGCACCCTGGGAATGCCCCGTTGCTTCAGCCGCTCGAGGAATTCGAGCACGTGGGGGTGCACGGCGATCAGGTGATCCACCTCCTGCTTGAGCAGGCCGATGTCCAGCCCGAGCTGCTCGGTCCAGTAATCCACGCAGTACCAGTCGATGGTGCCCTCGGCGTCGGCGAAGCGTGGAAACAGTTCGGCGCGGGCCGCCTCCAGGCTCAGGCCGTGCCGCTCGGCATAGCGGCGCGGCACGTGCTCGCGCCAGAAGTGGTTGTCGAAGTGCAGATCCAGCAGGGTGCCGTCCATGTCGAGCAGGACGGTGTCGATTCGGTTCCAGTCGAGCATGCGGGGTGTCGCGGGCGGTGGGGAATGGCCCGTCACGTTACCGGAATCGCCGTCTGTGATCCAGCCAGCCGGGCGGGCAAAATGGTCGTTCCGAATCCCTGAGTATCTCGTTTGTTGGGCCAGCATCCGGCATGCCCTTGGGTTCGTAGAGAACGGCCCGCGCCCGGTCTCCCCCTGATGGCAGATGGCAGGGGCGGGCGGGGGCTGGCACAATGGGCTTCTCCCGCACACATGGATATGGCAGCATGACCCAGACAGCCACTTCGGAGGATCTGCAGGCCCTCCACGAGCCGGTGAAGCAGATCGCCTACACCGCCGGCCGGCGCATCATGGAGATCTACGAACAGGGCTTCGAGGTTTCCGAAAAGGCCGATCAGACCCCGCTCACCGAGGCCGACATGGCCGCGCACCGCACCATCGTCGACGGCCTGACGGCCCTCACGCCCGACATTCCCATCCTTTCCGAGGAATCGGCGCCAACCCCGTTCGCCGAGCGCCAGACCTGGCGGCGCTACTGGCTGGTGGACCCGCTGGACGGCACCCGCGAGTTCATCAAGCGCAACGGCGAGTTCACGGTCAACATCGCTCTCATCGAGGAACACGCGCCGGTGATCGGCGTGGTCTATGCGCCGGTGGTGGGCAGCCTCTACTATGCCTCGCGTGGCTTCGGGGCCTGGAAGAAATCGGAGCTGGAGGCGCCGGCGCGGATCCACGTGCGCGAGCACTGCCCGCGGAAGGTGGTGGTGGCCGGCAGCCGCTCCCATCGCAGCACGGCCTTTCAGGCCTTTCTCGACAACCTGCCGGACTACGAGGTGATCAGCATGGGCAGCTCGCTCAAGTCCTGCCTGGTGGCCGAGGGCAAGGCCGACATCTACGCGCGCCTGGGCCCCACCTCCGAATGGGACACGGCGGCCGCCCAGTGCGTGGTGGAGGAGGCGGGGGGCCGGGTCACCGACACCGCCATGCGCCCGCTGCGCTACAACACCAAGGACAGCCTGCTCAATCCCCACTTCCTGGTGTTCGGCGATACCTCGATCGACTGGTCCCGCTACCTGCCGGAGACGGAAAGAACGGCCGGCTAGTGCGTGTCGTGCACGGCTGAGATGTCCCTGAGAATGTAGGCTGGCTCAAGCGTAGCGGAGCCGGCAGAATGTTCGAGCCCGCATCGGATCCGCCCTTGGGACCGGGAGAACCTTTCGTGACACGCCGTGGATACATCCCTGTAGGCTCGACGGCCCGCTGTCGCTTCGGGCATCCTGCCCTCTCACGACACTTGTGCGTCCTGCACATCGTCCCTGCGGCCGACGGTCACGAAAGGTTCTCCCGGCCCCAAGGGCTCAGTGCTTGCCCTGACCACGAAAAATTCATCAGCAGACGCGCGCAGCCCCGCTGCGCTTGGGCTGGCCCACGATTCTGGTGGGTGTGGGACAAAGACCGGAAAGGTTGCCGATATCGGTCCTAGCGTGCGTCATACACG
>JALSSV010000103.1 GCA_026984045.1 Chromatiales bacterium
GATACCAGGCCAGCTCCTCCCGAGCCCGGTTCGCGAAGGCCTCGGCATCGAGCCATTCCGCCTCGGCGGGTCGGCCGTCGTGATCGATGCCCGCGAGCAGCTCGTCGGCCAGCGCCGCCAGTTCCGGCTCCACGTCCCCGAACAGGGCGCGGCTCCCCGGCAGGAAGCGCGGCGTGTTGCGATCGGCCAGCAGGGTGATCTGGCGATCCAGCTCGTCGCGCTTGGCCAGCAGGATCCGCACCAGGGTGGGATCCTCGATGCGTTCCAGGGGCAGACGGAACAGGCGCCGCTTGATCCGTCCCGGCGCCACGGTGCGGGGCCGGTAGAGAAATTCGGGAGGGCGTTCGAAGCCGCTGCGGCGAAAGGCCTCCCAGGCGGCGTCACTGTTCACCGGGGTGACGTGCAGCAGCAGATCGAACGCCGCGCTGATCCGGGCCAGCCCCCGATCCACCTTCAGGGCCTCGGCGTCGGGTGTCTGCGGCCCCAGTTCATGGAAGTGTGCCGGTTGCCAGGAGGTGCAATGCTGCGCGAAGGCATGGAAGCTGCGCTTGAGTGCCGTATTGAGGCGCCGGCGGAAGGCCTCCCAGGCGAACACGTACACCTCGCCACTGTGGGGATCCCGGTACACCGGGCTGATCTCGAGCCCCAGGCAGGTCACCCCTTCCCGCCGGCAACACGGCCAGGGCGGGTCGGCCGGGGCATGCACCGTCTCCTGATAGTCCACGCAGATGGTGGGCGTGCGCCGATGGATGGTACAGGCCAGCAGCGCCTCTTCCATCTCCTCCAGCACGGCCACGGGCGGCGCGTGGGAAGGGGCCACGATGCGGAACACGTGAGGCGGTTTTTCCTCCTCGCCGCCGGGGGGACGCAGCCACATCTCCAGCAGCAGGAAGGCGCCGAAACGCGCCGTCAGCACCGCCGCGATGTCGTCCAGCAGGGATGCCACCCCGGCGGGATCCGCCTGCGGCGGCAGCGACAGCCAGGCCGACTGGCTGGCAATCAGGCCCTCGGTGGCCGGATCCGCTTCGGGTCCGGGACGCCGGTAGAGGCACAGGAAGGGCACGGGCCGGTCGAACACCAGCCGCCCGCCGCCCGGCAGATCCCGGCGCACGCCCTCGCCGCGGCGCAGGGCCGCCACCACCGCCGCGCGATCGGTTTCGGAAACGAGAGGGATCCGGTCATCCATGCCGGATGACATTGATGCCCGGCTGGCGCTTTTCAAGCGTCCTCTTCAAGGATCCGCCAGCCCTTCTCGGTGCGGATCAGGCGAATGGATTCCTTCTTGTGCACCCGATCGCCCGCCTTGAAGTTGCCATACTGCATCTTCAGGGCCAGCAGGCCCATGGCATTCATGAACGCGGCCATCGGCGCATCTCCGGCCTCCTGCTTCCGTTCCGCCTCCAGCTCGCGCAGGCCCCGGCGGAACACCAGATCGTATTCCACCTCGGCCACGTAGACGTTGTCGCGTGGTTCGTAGCCGTTCACCTTCTCGAAGTTCTCGATGGCGAAAAGCTCGCCAAAACCCGCCTTCTGGAAGCGCTGCTCCACGAGCTGGCGGATTTCGTCAGTCGAGGGTTTGAGTGTGCAGGCGGCGAACAACACCACGGACAGGAATAGCGGCAGGCGCGGCAGGACGGTTTTCATGCAGGGCTCCAGGGAAAATGCGGAAAGGGCCATTCTCGCCCCATCGGCACGCCGGGGCAACGGCTTGCATGGGCGCGCCTGGCGTTTCATCATGGCCAGCAATCCGTCTCGGGAGACAGGCCATGGCCGTTCTCGTGGAAGCCATTTCCGTCATCCTGCGCGCCGATGCCATGTTGCGCGTCTTCAATGACGACTGGGAAGCCTTCATGGCCCTCGTGCCCAACGATACCCTCTGCGCCGACGGTGAGCTGGTGCGCGTGGGCTTCATGACGCCCGACGACACGGAAGCCTGGATCCGCGTTCTGGAACGGCGCGGACTGGTCTATCTGCGTGACGGGCGGGCCGTGGATCTGGTGGTGGTGGATCAGCTGCGCGGACCGGTGGCACCCTGCGACTGGCTCGAGTTCGGCCACATGCACGACGACGCGGCCGGCATTTCGGTCGCCGCCGCGCGCCTGGCCGGCGGCGCGGAGACCACCCTCGTCTCGCCGCCGGGCTGGGAATACGAACGTTCCCTGAGCCGCTCCTACGGCTTCGTGCCCACCGAGGCCGCCGACCGCTCCCTGATCTTCCTGCGTCACGAAAATGGGCTGGACGTGTATCTCAACACCCTCACCGGCGAGGAAGTGTACGTGGGACGCAGCAAACCCCAGTGACCCTCACGTTGCGCGGCACCGAACCTCACTGGATCCGGAAAACGGAAATGGCCTGGTTCAGTTCGCCGGCCACCGCTTCGAGTTCCTGGCTGGAAGCCGCCGTGTGCTCGGCGCTCTGGGCCGCCTCGCCGGCCAGGCTGCTGATCACGGTAACGTTCTGGTTGATTTCCTCGGCCACCGCCGACTGTTCGTCGGCCGCGGTGGCAATCTGGGTGTTCATCTGGGCGATGGTGGCCACCGCCGTGGTGATGGCCTGCAGGGCCTCGTCAGCGGAGCGGGCCGTGTCCACCGCCTGACCGGTACGCTGCTGCCCCTGCTCCATGGCTGCCACCGCCTGCCGGGCCCCGGATTGCAGGCGTTCGATCATGCTCTGGATCTCCTGGGTGGAGTCCTGGGTGCGGGAAGCCAGGGTCCGCACCTCGTCGGCCACCACGGCGAAGCCCCGTCCCTGCTCGCCGGCGCGGGCCGCCTCGATGGCGGCATTGAGCGCCAGCAGGTTGGTCTGCTCGGCGATGCCGCGGATCACGTCGAGCACCCCGCCGATCTGCACCGTGTCCTCTTCCAGCCGCTGGATGGTGCTGGCTGTCGCTTCGACTTCCGAGGCGAGATCGTTGATCACCTGCACCACCTCGCTGACGATCATCCGGCCCCGGTTGGCTTCCTCGTCGGCCGCCTGGGCCGAGCCGGAGGCCTCGCCGGCATGGCGCGCCACCTCCTGCACCGTGGCGGTCATCTCGTTCATGGCCGTGGCCACCTGTTCGAGCTTGGTCTCCTGCTGGTTCATGCTGTATTTGGTGTTCACGCTCAGCTCGGTGAGCCGGGCGGTCGCCTCGTTCAGGCGTTGACCGCTGCGGGCCACGTCGCCCAGCATGTGCTGGAGCTTTTCCTGGAAGCGATTGAACACCCGCCCCAGGCCGGCCAGCTCGTCACGACCGTCTTCGGGCATGCGCCGGGTCAGATCCCCGTCGCCGCTGGCGATCTCCTCCAGGGAGTGCGTCACCTGATCGAAGGCCCGGCGGATGCCCCGGATCGCGAACAGGGCCACGCCCCCGCCCACCAGCAACGCCGCCAGCGCCAACAGCAGGGTCAGACGCAGCACGGCCTGCTCCCGCTCCATGATCTCCGCTTCCACGGCCCGGGTCGCCGTCTGCTCCCGGTTGACCAGTTTCTGCAACCGGATACGCACCTTCTGCCAGTTGGGATGCTCCACCGTGCGCAACAACTCGGCGGCTTGCGCCACCTCCCCGGCCTTCATCAGTTCCAGCACCTTCAGCTTGGCATCGCGGCTGGCGCGCCAGAACCCGCCGATGGCTTCCAGCTCCCGGCTGCGTTCCGCATCGCCAACCGACAAGGCCCGAGCCCGCTCAAAGGCTTCGTCGAAACGCCGAATGGCCGCAGGCACCACCTTGTAGGGTTTCTGCAGATTCGGCTTGAGCACCAGGTTGCGCAGCGCGATGCCCGACAGCAGCCCGTCACTGAACATGTTCTGATAGGCCGTCAGCCGCGGCTGGTCTTGCTGGAAATAGGCCCCGATCAACCGGCTGTTGCCGGCCAGGCCACTCAGCGAGACATAGATGGCCAGGCCAAAGCCCAGAAACACTAGGCCAAAGGCCAGGCTCACGCGGGTACGGATCTTCAGGCGGGATAGCAGGGTCATGGCTATGCTCCGGGTCGACAAAAGAAGGGGTCTGTCCTGCCTTAGCGACCCGGGTGCGGGTTTTTTTACCTTGCTGTCAAGAAGGGTATTGCCATCCTGGGCCGAGTCGATTCCGTCATCTCAGGCATTCCCCGTCACCCGGCACAGCCAGCGGTCCAGGGCATTGGCGAAGGCCTGGCGCTCGCGGGGGCCCCAGGCGGATTGGCCGCCGGTGTGGATGCCGCTGGCGCGCAGGGTGTCCATGAAATCGCGCATATTGAGGCGGGCGCGGATGTTTTCGGCGGTGTGCCATTCGCCGCGGGGGCCGAGGGCGGCGGCGCCATGGGCGATCACTTCGGCGGCGAGGGGGATGTCCTGGGTGATGACGAGATCCGCAGCGGTCAGCTCCCGGACGATGAGGTTGTCGGCCACGTCGAAGCCGGCGGACACGCGGCGGAATTGCACCTCGGGATAGCGCGGCAGGGGCAGGGGATGGTTGGCGACGAAGATGGCCGGGATGCCGGTGCGGCGGGCGGCGCGGATGACGATCTCGCGCACGAGCGTGGGGCATGCGTCGGCGTCGATCCAGACGCGGGGGGTTGGGGACATGAGGACTTTGCGGGAGTTCGTTGTGCGTGTTGCGGGAGGGTTGTCGCGGCGGGGGCGCCGCTCCTACAGGATAGGCGTTGGCGTGGTTTGGCGTTGGTCGTTAAAATCGGCGGTGCGGCGTGGGGATCAGTCATCCGGTTCGTAGCCGAGGTTGGGGGCGAGCCAGCGTTCGACGACTTCGACGGGCATCTGCTTGCGGCGGGCGTAGTCTTCGACCTGGTCGCGGTTGATCTTGCCGACGGCGAAATAGCAGGATTCGGGGTGGCTGAAGTACCAGCCGGAGACCGAGGCGGCAGGCCACATGGCGAAGCTGTCGGTGAGCTGCACGCCGGCGTGGGCTTCGGCGTCGAGCAGTTTCCAGAGCAGGGCCTTCTCGGTGTGATCCGGGCAGGCGGGATAGCCGGGGGCCGGGCGGATGCCCACGTAGTCTTCCTTGATGAGTTTTTCGTTGTCGAAGTTTTCCGACTTGAGGCCGTAGTCCGGCGTCCACTTGCGTGTTTCGTCGGCATAACCCCAGTTGACGTTGCGCACCCGGTGGTGCATGTGCTCGGCGAAGGCTTCAGCCAGGCGGTCGGCCAGGGCCTTGAGCATGATGGCGCTGTAGTCGTCGCCCGCTTCCTCGAAGCGTTGCACGTGTTCGTCGATGCCGATCCCGGCGGTAACCACGAAGGCGCCCAGGTAGTCGGCCTTGCCGCTTTCCTTGGGGGCGATGAAGTCGGCCAGGCAGCGGTTGGGCTTGCCCGGGGGTTTTTCCACCTGCTGACGCAGATGGTGCAGAACCATGCGCACTTCGCTGCGGCGCTCGTCGGTGTAGATGGCGATGTCGTCGTCACCTTCGCGGTTGGCGGGGAACAGGCCGATGACGGCGCGGGCGCGCAGCCATTTCTCGCGCACGATGCGATCGAGCATCTCGCGGGCGTCGTCGTAGAGCTTGCGCGCTTCCTTGCCCTTGTGGGGATCGTTGAGGATCTTCGGATAGCTGCCGCGCATCTCCCAAGTGTGGAAGAAGGGAGTCCAGTCGATGTAGGGGACCAGGAATTCCAGCGGCATGTCGTCGAAGATCTGCAGGCCCAGATCGTTGGGCACCGGCGGAGTGTAGCCTTCCCACTCGAGGGGCGAGCGGTTGGCCCGGGCCTGCTCCAGCGTGAGCCACTTGGTGGCGGCACGGCGGCCGGCATGGGTCTTTCGCACCCGCTCGTGCTCGCGGCGCAGCTCCTCGACGAAGCGGTCCTTGAACTCTTCGCTGATCAGGTTCTGGGCCACGCCCACCGCCCGGGAGGCGTCCTTCACCCAGACCACGGGGCCGTCGTAGTGCTGCTCGATCTTGACCGCGGTGTGGGCGCGGGAGGTGGTGGCGCCGCCGATCATCAGCGGAATGTCGAAGCCGAGGCGCTGCATCTCCTTGGCCACGTGCACCATCTCGTCCAGCGAGGGGGTGATGAGGCCGGAGAGGCCGATGATGTCCACCTTCTCTTTCTTCGCCGTCTCCAGGATGGTGTTGGCGGGCACCATCACGCCGAGATCGATGACCTCGAAGTTGTTGCACTGCAGCACCACGCCGACGATGTTCTTGCCGATGTCGTGCACGTCGCCCTTCACCGTGGCCATGAGGATGCGGCCGGCGGTCTCGGCGCCATCGGCCTTCTCGGCTTCGATGTAGGGGATGAGGTGGGCCACGGCCTTCTTCATCACCCGGGCGCTCTTGACCACCTGGGGCAGAAACATCTTGCCGGCGCCGAACAGATCGCCGACCACGTTCATGCCGTCCATCAGCGGCCCTTCGATGACCTGGATGGGACGGTCGAACTTCTGCCGGGCTTCCTCGGTATCTTCCACCACGAAGGCGTCGATACCCTTGACCAGAGCGTGTTCCAGGCGCTTTTCCACCGGCCAGGTTCGCCATTCGAGGTCTTCTTCCTTCTTCGTCTCGCCGCCGTCGCCGCGGTACTTGTCGGCAATCTCCAGCAGGCGCTCGGTGGCGTCGGGACGGCGGTTGAGGATCACGTCCTCGACCCGCTCGCGCAGCTCGGCGGGAATGTCTTCGTACACGGCGAGCTGGCCGGCGTTGACGATGCCCATGTCCATGCCGGCGCGGATGGCGTGGTAGAGGAACACCGCGTGGATGGCCTCGCGCACGGGGTTGTTGCCACGGAAGGAGAAGGAGACGTTGGACACGCCGCCGGAGACCAGGGCGTGGGGCAGGGTCTTTTTGATCTCGCGGATGGCCTCGATGAAGTCGACGCCGTAGTTGTTGTGTTCCTCGATGCCGGTGGCCACGGCGAAGATGTTGGGATCGAAGATGATGTCCTCCGGCGGGAAGTCGAGCTTCTCCCGCAGCAGACGGTAGGCGCGGGTGCAGATTTCCACCTTGCGCTCGCGGGTGTCAGCCTGGCCTTCCTCGTCGAAGGCCATGACGATCACCGCCGCGCCGTAGCGCCGGCAGAGCTTCGCCTGTTCCAGGAACTTCTCTTCGCCTTCCTTGAGGGAGATGGAGTTGACCACGCCCTTGCCCTGGATGCACTTGAGACCGGCCTCGAGGATCGGCCACTTGGAAGAATCGATCATCACGGGCACGCGGGCGATGTCGGGCTCGGAGGCGATGAGGTTGAGGAAGGTCACCATGGCCTTCTCGCCGTCGAGCATGCCCTCGTCCATGTTCACGTCGATGATCTGGGCACCGCCCTCCACCTGCTCGCGGGCCACGTCGAGCGCGGTGTCGTACTCCTCGTTGAGGATCAGGCGCTTGAAACGGGCGCTGCCAGTGACGTTGGTGCGCTCGCCCACGTTGACGAACAGGGAGTCCTCGCCGATGTTGAGCGGCTCGAGGCCGGAGAGGCGCGTCTCTACCGGCCGCTGGGGGATCTTTCGCGGCGGATAGGGGGCCACCGCCTCGGCAATGGCCCTGATGTGGGCGGGGGTGGTGCCGCAGCAGCCGCCGATGATGTTGAGAAAGCCCTGCTTCGCCCATTCGCCGATCTCGCGGGCCATCTCCTCGGGCGATTCGTCGTATTCGCCGAACTCGTTGGGCAGGCCGGCGTTGGGATGGGTGTTGACGTGGCAGTTGGCCAGGCCGGCGATCTCCTCCACGTACTGGCGCAGCTCCTTGGCCCCCAGGGCGCAGTTGAAGCCGAAACTGATGGGGCGAATGTGGCGCAACGAGTTCCAGAAGGCCTCGGCGGTCTGTCCCGACAGGGTGCGGCCGGAGGCGTCGGTGATGGTGCCGGAGATCATCACCGGCAGGCGCTTGCCGCTGGCCTCGAAGTATTCGTCGATGGCGAACAGCGCCGCCTTGGCGTTGAGGGTGTCGAAGATGGTCTCGACCAGGATGATGTCCGCGCCGCCGTCCACCAGCCCGCGCAGGGCCTCGGTGTAGCTCGCGCGCAGATCGTCGAAGTGGATGTTGCGATAGCCGGGGTTGTTGACGTCGGGCGAGATGGAGGCGGTGCGGTTGGTGGGGCCGATCACGCCGGCGACGAAGCGGGGCCTGTCGGGGCTGGCGTACTTGTCGGCGGCGGCGCGGGCCAGCTTCGCCGATTCGAGGTTCAGTTCGTAGGCCAGCGCCTCCATGCCGTAGTCGGCCATCGAGACCGAGTTGGCGTTGAAGGTGTTGGTCTCGATGATGTCGGCCCCGGCCTCGAGATAGGCCTCGTGGATGTCGCGGATGATCTGCGGCTGGGTGAGGGAGAGCAGATCGTTGTTGCCCTTGAGATCCGAGGGCCAGTCGGCGAAGCGTTCGCCGCGGTATTCGGCCTCGTCGAGCTTGTAGGTCTGGATCATGGTGCCCATGGCACCGTCGAGGATCAGGATGCGTTCGGCCAGGGCCTGTTCGAGCGTCTTCATGGACTGTCCGGAAATGGCGGCAGGATCTGCGAACGGCACAGTTTATCACGGGTGGACGGTGGTAAACTGCGGCCAGCCATTACACCTTGCCCCCTCATCCCCTCACCCCCGGCCCCTCTCCCCGGAGGGGAGAGGGGAGTGAAAGGGCGGACAACCGCCACCCTCTCCCCTTCGGGGAGAAGGAAGTGAAAGGGCGGACAACCGCCACCCTCTCTTCTCCGGGGAGGCGATGTGTGAAAGGGGGGAAGCCATCACCCTCTCCCCTCTGGGGAGAGGGCCGGGGTGAGGGGACAACAGGGACCAGACAATACCGAAAGACCATGACGACCGCAGAGCTTCCCAAACCGCCCAAGGCCCTTTTGCGCCCCATCGGCAAGGCGCTGGTGGAGCACGGCATGATCCGCGAGGGCGATCGCCTTCTGCTGGGGCTCTCCGGCGGCAAGGATTCGCTCAGCCTGCTGCACTGTCTGATCCATTTCCAGCGCCATGCCCCGGTGCGCTTCGTACTGGGGGCGGTGACCGTGGATCCGCAGGTGGAAGACTACGACCCGTCCGGCCTCAAACCCTATCTGGCCGCCCTGGGCATACCTTACTATTATGAAAGCCAGCCCATCGCCGAACAGGCGAAGGAACACATGGAGAAGGATTCCTTCTGCAGCTACTGCTCGCGCATGAAGCGGGGGATCCTCTACAACACCTGCCGCCGCGAGGGCTACAACGTGCTGGTGCTGGGGCAGCATCTGGACGATCTGGCCGAGAGCTTTCTCATGTCGGCCTTCCACGGCGGCCAGTTGCGCACCATGAAGGCCCACTACACCAACCGGGCCGGCGATGTGCGGATCATCCGCCCCATGATCTACGTGCGCGAGCGCCAGACCGCCGACTTCGCCGCCAGCGCCGATTTGCCGGTGGTGCCCGACTCCTGCCCGGCCTGCTTCGCCCACCCCACCGAGCGGGCGCGGATGAAATCCCTGCTGGCGAAGGAAGAATCCCACAACAACACCCTTTTCAAGAGTCTTTTGCGGGCCATGGAACCACTTTACTCGAAAAATACCCCGGATTAAGCCTCCTTGTCCCACTTTTTCAATATGCGGCGCGAAATGGGAAATGGCCGCAACAAACCCGCCGAATCCCCCATTGACATGGATGATGGCGGTCATGGCCGTGTGTCGTAAAGTCTCCCGGCCATGCGCCGATGTACTCCTCTAGCACCGACTCCGGACACCAGATGGGCATCCGCCAGAAAATCCTTCTCATCCTCGCCAGCGTCCTGGTCGTCAGCCTGACCATCCACGGCTGGCTGATCCTCGACGAGCAGCGCGAGGAGGCGCTCTCGGATCTGCGGCACCGCGGGGCCGACATCTCCCACTTTCTGGCCAAGGCCGTGGCCTACAGCGTGATCGGCTACGACTATCACACCCTGCAGTTGCTGATGAACGAGATCGTGGCCACCGAGGCGGTCAATCATGCGCGGGTGACCAACCTGGCCGGCAAGACCATGGCCGAAGCCGGCAATCCCCATGATCCGGATACGCTCACCTTCGAACAGCCGGTGCAGCTCGAAGGCGAAGTGATCGGTCACTTGGTGCTGGGCATGAGTACCCGCCCACTCCATCGGCGCCTGGCCGAACACCACGTGAGCCTCTTCTCCCGGCAGATGCTGATCATCCTGCTGATCATCCTCGGGGAACTGCTGGCCCTGTCGTGGTTCATCGTGCGGCCGGTGCGGCGCATGATCACGGTTCTGGACAGCAGCGACGAGGACGACCCGCCGCGCCTGCCGGTTACGAGCCGTGATGAATTCGGCCAGCTTGCCAGCCGCTTCAACCACCTCGTCGACCGCCTCAGGCAGGCCAACCGGCGACTTCGGCATGATGCCCACCGCAGCGGTGCCGAGCTGGACGTGAGCCGGGAGCAGATTCGGGAACAGGCCGCCGAGTTGCGGCGCATCCAGCGTGAACTGCACCGGCTGTCCCGCCTCGACGATCTGACCAGCGCCTTCACCCGACGCTACTTCAACGAGCGCATGGACGAGGCGGTGGAACTGGCCAACGAGCAGGGCGAACCGGTGAGCCTGATCCTGGTGGACATCGATCACCTGAAGATCGTCAACGACGTGCATGGCCATCACGTGGGTGACCGCTTGCTGCAGATCGTGGCCCGAACCCTGCAGGACGCCTTGCGGGAATCGGACCAACTGTTCCGGATCTGCGGCGGGGAATTCGCGGTCCTGGCCTGGCACACGGGGGCGGAGACCGCCACCTGGGAGGCCGAACAACTGCGCAAGGCCGTGGAAAACATCGCCCTGGAACTCGACGACAAGACGCTGCACCCCACCGTGAGCCTCGGCGTGGCCACCATTCCCGATCGCGGACGGGAAACCACGCGCGACTACTTCTACCTGTGCGCCGACCGGGCGCTGTACCACGCCAAGCAGCACGGCCGCAACCAGGTGGTGCACTGCCATGCCCTCAATCTCGAGCCCATTACCCAACTGACGGATCGCGAACCGTGATGCGCCCCCTCCGCGCCTGGCTGCTCCTGTTGATCGCCCTGCTGGCCAGCGGCCCCTCCGCCGCCAGCCAGCCGGAACCCCGCCCGACGCGCCTGCGGTTCGGCTCGGTGGCCATGGACATTCCCGCCATCATGCACCGGCGCCTCTTGCCTCTGACCCGCCATCTCGGCGAACGGCTGGGCATGCCGGTGACACTGCGCCTGTCGCCAAACATGGACGCCGCCATCCAGGCCTTGGCCACCGGCCAGGTGGACATCGCCTACCTCACCCCCGTGGCCTATCTGCGCGCCCATGAACAGGGGGGCGCGCAACTGCTGGTGAAGACCGTCACCCGCGGGCGGGATCATTTCCGGCTGATGATCGTGGTGCGGCAGGACAGTCCCTGGCAGCAGGTCAGCGATCTGGCCGGACACAGCTTCGCTTTCGGCGATCGGGCGGCCCTGCTGCAGCGGGCCGTGGTGGTGGGGGCGGGGCTGAAACTCGAGAGCCTGGCCGACTACCAGTTTCTGGGCCATTACGACAACATCGCCCGCGCCGTGCTCAACGGCGACTTCGATGCCGGCATCCTCAAGGACACCATGGCCTTCCAGTGGCAGGGACGGGGCCTGCGGATCCTTTACGCCTCGCCGGAACTGCCGCCCTACAACATCGCCGTTCGTGCCGGCCTCGATCCCAATCTTGTCAGGAAACTGCGCACGGCTTTCCTGGCCCTGGATCCCGATGTTCCCGAACGTCGCGCCGTGATCAAGGCGCTGGACCCGCGCTATGACGGGTTCGCGCCGACCACCGACGCCGAATACGACATCGTGCGCAAGCTGATCGCGCCCTTCACCGACTGAGGCCAGTTCACGCGGCCCGCAGCAGGCGTTTCCGTCGAGTCGTGCACGGATCCCCGATCAGGTTCGCAACTCCGCCAGCAACTGCTCCGTCATCCGCTGGGCCTGGCCGGCATAGCCGCCGCCGAACAGGTTGAAGTGGTTGAGAATGTGATAGAGGTTGTAGAGGGTGCGGCGCACGCCGTAGCCGGGGTCCAGGGGCCAGGCTTCCCGATAGGCAGCGTAGAAAGGGGCGGGAAAGCCGCCAAACAGTTCGGTCATGGCCAGATCGGCTTCCCGATCGCCGTAATAGACGGCCGGGTCGAAGATCACCGGCTCGCCCTCGGCGGTGAAGGCGGCATTGCCGGACCAGAGATCCCCGTGCAGCACCGAAGGCACCGGGGTGTAATCGCCGAAGAAGGCCTCGAGCCCTTCCTGCAGGCGCCGGCCCTTGTCGATGAGGCCACGCGGCGCGCCATGCCGGGCGGCCAGATCGAGCTGGTGGCCGAGGCGGCGCTCGCGCCAGAAGGCGACCCAGTCGTGGTGCCAGGCATTGGGCTGAGGGGTGGAACCGATGGTGTTGTCCCGGTGCCAGCCGAAGCGCTCGGCGTTGTGGCGGTGCATCGCCGCCAACGCCCGGCCCATGCGCGCGGCCGCCTCGCCTCCTCCCGGGCCGGTGGGCAGGTATTCCATGACCAGAAAGGCCCAGCCGGCGGCGGTGCCGGTGGCGAAAGGCTCGGGCACGCGGATGGCCTCGGCGGCGGCCAGTTCCCGCAGTCCCTCGGCTTCGGCCTCGAACATGGGCAGCAGCGCCGCCTCGTTGGTCTTGACGAAGAAGCGGCCGGCATCGGTGTCGAGGCGCTGGGCCTCGTTGATGCAGCCTCCGCCCACGGCCTGCTGGCCCTGCAGAACCGGGCGGCGGCCGAGCACGTCGGCCAGGGCATCGAGAATGGCATCGGCGATCATGGCTCCCCAAAGATACCCGACTCGCCGCACCCAGGCGAGAGGCAACCGATCCGGCGGTGGTACACTGCTGACCCGATTGCGATCGTCTCGAAACCGGCTCGATCTGCCCGCACCGGAATGATCCGCAGGGCGGGTTCACGCCCCGAATCGGTGCCCTTTTCCGAACCGCGAAAACGGATTTATGCACAGGCCCCGAAAATACAGGCATTTACGTCAAAAAACTGCCACACAACTCGGAAAGATACTGCAAAAACAATGCAAGCCATTGAAACAAAAAGAAATTAAATGTAGTACAAAATATCGCCAATTTAACGAAACAGTAAGAATCATGCGGCTTCGATGGCAATTACCCCAAACCATCCACAGACTTATCCACAGCTTTTGTGGATAACCTGCTCCCTCTTGATATGTCAGACACTTAAGCAGTTTTTTCTCGAAATGATCTCAATAGTCGCGCCCAAATTTCGCTTGCCGATGCCACACCGGACATGAATCCGCCCACCGCTCCCATCCTGCGCGTGGCTGTGCCCGCGCCCCTGCGGCGGCTCTTCGACTACCTGCCGCCAGCCGGGGTCGATGCGACGAAACTGCCGCCGGGGATCCGCTTGCGGGTACCCTTCGGACGGGGACAGGTCATTGGCGTGCTGCTGGAGGTGGTGCGGGAGAGTGACATGCCCGCCAGCCGCCTGAAGCCGGTGACGGAGATCCTCGACGCCCGGCCGCTGCTCGACGCCGAACTGCTCGATCTGCTGCGCTGGGCCAGCCGCTATTACCAGCACCCCATCGGCGAGGCGATCCAGCAGGCCCTGCCCGCGGCCCTGCGCAAGGGCGCGCCCCTTCGCCCCCAGGGCGTTCCCCGCTTCCGGCCCACCGCCGAGAGCCTGGAAACCGATCCCGAAACGCTGAAACGGGCGCCACGCCAGCAGATCCTCCTGGCGCATCTGCGCCCCCACCCCGAGGGCCTGACACCCGGCCAGCTCGACGAGCTGGGCTTCGCCTGGCGCGAGCCCATGAAGCGCCTGATGGCGCGGGGCCTGATTCTGCGCGAGGCAGGCGCCTGTCTGCCGGCGCCGCGGCCCGATCCCCGGCCCGGCCCCACGCCCAACGCCGATCAGCAGGCTGCCATCGATGCGGTGGAAGCCGACACCTATCACGCCTGCCTGCTCGATGGCGTGACCGGCAGCGGCAAGACCGAGGTCTACCTGCGCCTCATCGAACGAACCCTGGCCGCGGGCCGCCAGGCCCTCGTGCTGGTGCCCGAGATCGGCCTCACCCCGCAACTGCTGGAACGCTTCCGGGCGCGGCTGGCCACGCCCGTCGCCGTGCTCCACTCGGGGCTCAACGCCTCGGAGCGGCTGTGCGCCTGGCAGGCGGCCGCGCGCGGCGAGGCCGGAGTGATCATCGGCACCCGCTCGGCCCTGTTCACGCCCCTGGCCCGTCCCGGACTCATCGTGGTGGACGAGGAGCACGATCTGTCCTTCAAGCAGCAGGACGGCTTTCGCTACTCGGCGCGGGATCTGGCCCTGGTGCGGGCCCGCAATCTCGACATTCCCATCGTGCTCGGCTCGGCCACCCCTTCCCTCGAGAGCCTGGAGAACTGCCGGCGCGGCCGGCTGACCCGCCTGCATCTGCCGGCGCGCGCCGGCGAAGCCGCGCCCCCTGCCTTCCGTCTGCTCGACGTGCGCGGCCAGAAACTGCAGGAAGGCCTCTCCGCCCAGTTGCTGGCGAGCCTGGAAGCCCACCTGGCCGCCGGCAACCAGGCGCTCGTGTTCATCAACCGCCGCGGCTTCGCGCCGGTGCTCATGTGCCACGCCTGCGGCTGGCATGCCCGCTGCCGCCGCTGCGACGCCCACCTGACCGTGCACCGGCAACACCGCCGCCTGCGCTGCCATCACTGTGGCAGCGAGCAGCCCCTGCCGCCCGTCTGTCCCGACTGCGGGAGCACCGAACTCCTGCACATGGGCTTCGGCACCGAGCGGGTGGCCGACTTCCTGGCCGCCCGCTTCCCTGACGTCCCGGTGCTGCGCATCGATCGCGACACCACCCGCCGCCGGGGCGCCCTGCAGGCCATGCTCGAGCGGATCCACGCAGGCGGCGCGCAAATCCTGGTGGGCACCCAGATGCTGGCCAAGGGCCACCACTTCCCCAACCTGACCCTGGTCGCCCTGCTGGATGCCGACTACGGCCTGTTCTCCGCCGACTTCCGCGCCGCCGAACGCCTCGGCCAACTGGTGCTCCAGGTGGCCGGGCGGGCCGGGCGCGCCGAGGCCCCCGGCGAAGTGCTGATCCAGACCCACCACCCCGACTCCCCCCTGCTGCGCTCCCTGCTGCGCCAGGACTACGCCCGCTACGCCAGCGAACTGCTCGCCGAACGGCGCCAGGCCGAGCTGCCGCCCTGCACCCACCTGGCCCTGCTGCGGGCCGAAGCCGTGGACGCCGAGGCCCCAACCGCCTTCCTGCGCGAGGCCCGCCAGCGAGCCGAAGCCCTCGGCAGCGAAGGGGTGCAGATCTTCGGCCCCATGCCCTCGCCCATGGAACGCCGCGCCGGTCGCATTCGCGCCCAGCTCCTGCTCCAGGCTCACGACAGGGCACCGCTGCAGACCCTGCTCTCCCCCTGGCTGCAAACCCTCGAAAGCCTGCCCGCCGGCCGCCGGGTGCGCTGGTCCATCGACGTGGATCCCCTGGAGATGTTCTGATCCCTCCACCGGGCTGCAATCCCGGAACCCGGCCCGTACTCGGGCGCCCCTCAAAACGTGATCCGCTTCACATTCCCTCTCCCCGCCGCTTTCCCGCCAAGCGGTGAAGAATTACGATATCCGCCACAGGGAAGCCCCACCCCGCCAGGGAGCGACACATGGCGATCGAAGAACAATCCGTCTATTACAAGCAATTCCAGGCCGAGCAGGAGGCCTTCTGGAAACGCCGCCGTTCCCGGCGCATCGACCACGACAAGGTGCCCCGGGAAATTCTCGAACAGCTCAAGCCCACCTGGAAGCACTGGGAAAGGCTGCCGGAAAGCATTGCCCGAGAGCAGCGTGCCTCCGAGACCATCAAGCTGTTCCTGTGCAGCGAAAAGGAAGGCTGCAAGGCGGTGACCCGCTACGGCTTTCTCGAAAGCGATCAGAAAATCCTGGGCTTTCGCTATCTTCCGGAAACCTGGCGCCCCCGCGGTCCCCTGAAAGCCCCGAAACCCCGCGAGCCGCTGCCCGTCCAGCCCGGTGCCCGGGACATCGAAACCCCCGTGGCCACCATCACCTCGCCCCGGGCCGGCGCCCGTCTCGAGCTCGGCAAGCAGCCCCACTTCCGCAGCCGGCTCGTCGAACACCGGGTGCGCGAGGGCGAAACGGCGGCGCAAATCGCCGCCCGAATCACCGGCGAAGCCGATCCGAACCGCATCACGGGCACCGCGGACGGCGGTTACGTGACCCAGACCGGCCCCATCCCGCCCGGCACGCTCGTGCGGGTGCGCGCCGGCAAGGAACTGGCGGTCAGTGGCAGCGCCCGCTACCTCGCACATGTCACCCTCGCCTGGCAGGGGCCGGTCTCGGGCCGCAAGGACGTGCCGGTGGACACCGAACGGGAAACCTGGGAGACCACCATTCCCGCCCATCCCGGCAGCTACGCTCTCACCGTCAGCGGCGGCGAAGTGCCCCACCGCATCGAGGTGGAAGTGCTTGGCCTGGTGAAAATCACCGACATCGCCTACGCGCCGGCCACCGGCACCTTCTACGCCCTGACCGAGAACGACCTGCAGGAACTGCAGGCCGCCGGCAGGAAACTGGACGAAGCCGTGGACGAACTGCTCGACGCCCGCGCCCGCGGCAACCGCGATGCCATCGCCCGGGCCACCGCAACCATCCACCGCGAGCTGCGCAATGCCGGCAACGCCCCGCTGACCGACGGCGGCGATGCCGGCAACATCACCGAAGTGATTGCCTTTCGCGGCCGCAAGGCCACCCTCGTGCCGAAGGGCAAGGTGCGCCGCCACTGGCGCACCTACACGCTCGACGCCGACATCCGAAACCGCCGCCGCAAGGACGACATCATCGGCGCCGACGGCCGCCTCTCCACCACCAGGCTGCTCAACCGCATGAAGAAGCAATTCGAGGAGCAAAGCGGTTTCCGGTTCGAGATGCCCGTGGCCGACTCCGTCAACGGCGGCCTGACCGCCTGGGCCGAGGCCTTCAACGCCCGCCCCGAAACGCTGCTGTTCGAGAGCCGCGACGCCGAGGGCAACGCCCTCGTCAAAACCACCCTCGACGCCCAGCTCCAGCGCTACAGCGCCGGCTACACCCTGGCCACCGACTTCAAACCCGCCGCAGGCCGTTTCGGCATCCACGCCAGGGCCCGCGCCGAGCTGGTGGCGGCCGAAGGGCGAATCAACGTCGAAGGCTACTTCCCCGACGACGGCGGCTGGTCCCTGCAGGTGAGCCTGCCCCTGACCGACGGCGGCCGCAAGGAGGCCGACCTCGGCGCCATTCGCGCCAAACTCGAGCTGGCCCTCTACGGTTACGCCGGCGCCTCCGCTTCCCTCTCGGCCGACATCGAGTTCACCGTGGAGCAGGGCAAGGTGCTGCTGCGGGGCGTCGAGGAGCCCCAACTGCTGCAGAAGCAGGACCCGAAGTTCGAACCCGTCGCCACCGGCGCCTCGGCCTTCGCCGGCGTGCGCGCCGGCTGCGAGGCCAAAGGCGCCCTGGAATGGGACAATCCCCAGTACCGCCAGCGCGGGCGCGGCTGGCGCGCGCTGGCGGCGGTGGGCCTGGACGGTCATATCGATGCTGGCGCCGGTGCCGAAGCCGAGTTCGAAATCAGCTATGCCAACGGCAAGTTCTACATCCGCGCCAAGGCCGGGGCCGTGTTCGGCGTCGGCTGCGGCGGCGACCTGGCCTTCACCATCCACGCCGACCACATCTACGAGCTGGTGATGTTCGTCTATCACAAGCTCAAGAACGAGGATTTCGACCGGCTGCAGTTCATGACCGAATTCGCCTTTGAAGTCCTTTATCAGCTCTTTCTGTTCGAGTTGTGGAAAGGGGAAAAGCTGGCAGAGATGTATGAAGCGGGATTCAAGACCTTGACCGATTGGTGGTTGGGCCTGCAAAGAGAACTTGAAGAAAATTCCAAGCGTCAGGAAGCCGCCCAACAACTTGCCTCAAACATCAACGCCAAACCTGAACTGCTGCTCTACGCCACCCCCGAAGCCAAGGGCCACATGCTGGCGGTGCTCTGCCACACCAGCCTCTTCTCCTTCGAGGAAGAACAGGAAGAGGCCATCCTCACCGTGCTCGGGACCCTGCAGAGCCTGCGGGACTATCACGAAACCCTCGAGCATCTGACCTTCGGCGCGGAGAAGATCCCCGTGGAGGAGGGCCGGCGCATCCTGCACGGCATTCTGGACGGGCGGGAGCATTATGCCTGGCACCGCCTCGAACGGCGCCTGCGCCGGCTCGAGGAAGAACTCCCGGCCCGCGCCCGTTATGACCTGGCCGTGCGCTTCAAACCCGCCGACACGAGCTTCGCCTGATGATACGACTCGCCTGCCTTCTCACCACGATTGCACTTCTGCTCGCCTGCCAGGCCGGCGGCGAATCGAAACCGCCTTCCGGCAATCCCGAAGCGTCCCCGGAAGTCCGCGCCCTCGTGGACCGCACCCTGAAACAGATGGTCTTCGTCGAGGGCGGCACCTTCATGATGGGTGACTACGTCCACGTCCCCCTGGCGGAAGGGCGGTCCAAAGCCTGGTGGAGCTTTGGGCAGGACAACAAGCATGCCCATGAAGTCACCCTCGACGGCTTCCACATCGGGCAGTACGAGGTGACCTTCCGGGACTACGATATCTATACCCGGGCGACCGGCCAGCCACTTGTCGAAGAATTCTGGATTAAGCGGCAGAGTGGCATTGGACAATTTCGTCAAGCGAACAAACCGGCAACAATGATTTCCTGGCACCAGGCCCGCGCCTACTGCCGCTGGCTCGGCGAGCTGACCGGCCTGCCCTTCGACCTGCCCACCGAGGCCCAGTGGGAATATGCCGCCCGCAGCCGGGGGCGTTACGTGGGCTTCGCCACCGACAACGGCCTGTACGAGAAGGGCCGCAACTTCCCGCCCTTCGAGCGCTACGGCCACCCGGTGGGCACCTACCCCCCCAACCCCCTCGGCCTCTACGACATGAGCGCCAACGCCGACGAATGGGTGCTGGACTGGTACGACCCGGACTATTACAAAAAATCCCCCAGGCACAATCCCAAGGGCCCGGACACCGGCACCAAGAAAGTGGTGCGAGGTGGCAGCTATCGGGAAGATCCGATCGGGTCTACCGTCTACAGCCGCAAGGCATTCGAACCGGATACAAAGATATACACCCAGGGCTTCCGCTGCGCCATCAACCGCGCCACGCCCATTCCCCAGGCCTACCTTCCCGATCCGAAGGCCCTGGAAAAACTGCGGGAGAAACCGCCCGCGAAACCGGCACGGTGAACCCGCAACCTCTCATGCGCTTCAAACCCGCCGACACGAGCTTCGCCTGATGATACGACTCGCCAGCCTTCTCGCCACGATCCCTCTATTGTTCGCCTGCCAAGCCGGCGGCGAATCGAAATCCCCTTCCGGCAATCCCGAAACCTCCCCGGAAGTCCGCGCCCTCGTGGACCGCACCCTGAAACAGATGGTCTTCGTCGAGGGCGGCACCTTCATGATGGGCGACTACGTCCACGAGCCCTTTCCCGGCGACAGCGGCCCGGCCTACTGGAGCCGGTTCTGGGACAGCAAGCCCGCGCACGAAGTCACCCTCGACGGCTTCCACATCGGGCAGTACGAGGTGACCTTCCGAGACTTCGACATTTATAGCCACGCCAACGATCTTCCCTTGATCAAAGAAAAATACATAGGACACACCAAGGGACACAGGCAAGTTCGCCAGCCGGATCGCCCCGCGGTCTTCATCAACTGGCACCAGGCCCGCGCCTACTGCCGCTGGCTGGGCGAGCTGACCGGCCTGCCCTTCGACCTGCCCACCGAGGCCCAGTGGGAATATGCCGCCCGCAGCCGCGGGCGTTACGTGGGCTTCGCCACCGACAACGGCCTGTACGAGAAGGGCCGCAACTTCCCGCCCTTCGAGCGCTACGGCCATCCCGTGGGCACGTACCCTCCCAACCCCCTCGGCCTCTACGACATGAGCGCCAACGCCGACGAATGGGTGCTGGACTGGTACGACCCGGACTATTACAAAAAATCCCCAAAGCACAATCCCAAGGGGCCGGACACCGGCACCAAGAAAGTGGTGCGAGGTGGCAGTTACTGGGAATCACCCGGCGGCTCCACCGTCTACAGCCGCAAGGCCATGGCACCGAACAAGCAGATTTCCACCCAGGGCTTCCGCTGCGTCATCAACCGCGCCACGCCCATTCCCCAGGCCTACCTTCCCGATCCGAAGGCCCTGGAAAAACTGCGGGAGAAACCGCCCGCGAAACCGGCGCGGTGAACCCGCAACCCGGATGGAACGCCCCTGCCGCAACCCGTCCTCTCCCCGGATTCCGCTCGCGCTGCATCCGGGCTACCGTTGAACACTGGCGCAGCCATCCAACAGCTGGAATTCCGGATCCGGCCTGTCGTCTTCGCCGCCTTTCTGCTAACCTCTTGAAAACGCGACCGTCTCCCCCGCGGCCGCCACGGTCCACTCACGACAGGGAACCTGCGTGGCAACCGGAACGCGCCGATGAAAATCCGCACCCTGCTCATCATTCTCATCGCCGTGCCGCTGCTGGCATACGGCAGCGTGAAACTCTATCTCCATGCCAAGGTGGACGACTTCATGACCCACCTGGCACACCATCATCTCGCTCCGCTTGCCACCCTGCGCTGGGGCGCCATCGAGACTTCCCTGACCGGCGAGGCGAGCGTGCACGACATCCGCATCGATCTGCGCCATCCGGCGGACACGGTCACCATCGAACAGCTCATCTACGACACGCCCAACATATGGTTCCTGATGCGGGATCTCGGCGAAGTGAACAACGCCCGGATCCCCGAGAGCCAGCATCTGCGCGTGAAGGGACTGCGCCTCGACCTGTATGGCTATCTCACCGATCAGGTCGAACAGCTCGTCAACGGCATGAACCTGGACCTTGCCGGCGTGAACCGGCTCTGCGGCGGCCGCCTGTTCATGGGGCCGCGGGAGCTGCGCGACATGGGCTACGATGCCATCGTGATCGACGCGGATCTCGGATTCGACATCGACACCATCACCGAAGAGCTGACCTGGAGCCTGCAACTGGCCGCGCGCGACATGTTCGCCCTGCAGGCGAAGAACACCTTCGACGGCTTCCTCGGCACGCCCCTGCAGGAACTGGTGCCCACCCCCCATCCGGTACGCAGCGGGCCCTGGCGAATCCGCGTCGCCGACCGCGATTACGTCAAACGCATGGTCACCTACTGCGCCCGCCTCAGCGACATGGGAATCAGTGAATACATCCAGGAAGAGGCCCGCCAGCCCGACACCTACTTCGCCAATCTGTGGGGCATCGTTCCCGGCCCTGGCCTGCGCAAGGCCTACCGTCAGTATCTCACCGATCCCCGCTCCATCGAGGTCAGCCTGGAATGGCCCGAGGACGTCACGCCGGAAAATCTGGGCCGGTTCAGGCCGGAGGAGATCCCCACGCTCCTGGCCCTGCAGATCCGCGTCAACGAGCAGCCGGTCACCGATCTGGCCTTCCGCTTCCAGCCCGGACGTCAGAACCGTCTGGCCAGTCGATTCCGCCGCCTGTTCACCGACGAACCGCCCCCCGTCCCGAAGTCGCACCCGCGCCCGCGACGCTATGTGGAACGCTATCACCCGGTCGATCCCACCCGCCTGGGCGACTATCTCGAGCATGAAGTGCGCCTGCACACCGACAAGGGCCAGCGCCGCGAAGGCACCCTGATCCGCCTGAGTGGCAACATCGCCTACGTGCAGCAATCCATCCATCACGGCGAATTCGTCATGCAGGTGCCACTCAGCTCGGTCCGGCGCGCCGAGGTGCTGCTGCGCACCCCGATCGACGACAGCGCCCGCCGGGCGCCCTGACGTCCCGCCCTCCCGGCCGCCCACATCCTGTATAATTCGCCGTTTCGTTGCCGACGACGCCGGAAAACGCCTTCATGAAATCCCGACTCCAGTCCCTGGTCGCCGACGCCCTGGCGAAACTGCAGGCCGACGGCGTGCTGCCTGCCGATCTCGAACCGCGCATCCAGATCGAGCGTACCCGCGATGCCCGCCATGGCGACTTCGCCAGCAACGTGGCCCTGACACTGGCCAAGCCGGCCGGCATGAACCCCCGAGGCCTGGCCGAACGCATCCTGGCCGCCCTGCCCGACGCCCCCGAAGTCGAGAAGGTGGAGATCGCCGGTCCCGGTTTCATCAACTTCTTCATCCGCGATGCGGCCCTGGCCGACGTGGTGCGCCACGTGCTCGAACAGGGCGAGGCCTTCGGTCGTTCGGATCTCGGCGCGGGCAAGCGGGTGCAGGTGGAGTTCGTCTCGGCCAATCCCACCGGCCCCCTGCACGTGGGCCACGGCCGCGGCGCCGCCTACGGGGCGGCGGTGGCCGATCTGCTGGACGCCGTCGGCTACGCCGTGCATCGGGAGTACTACGTCAACGACGCCGGCCGGCAGATGGACATCCTCGCCGCCAGCGTGTGGCTGCGCTACCTGGAGCTGTGCGGCGAGGAACTGCCCTTCCCCGCCAATGCCTACCAGGGCGACTACGTCTGGGACATCGCCGCCGCCCTGCACCGCGAACACGGCGAACGCTTCCGCAAGGCCTGGGCCGAGGTGGCCGAAGGCCTGCCCGCCGACGCCCCGGAAGGCGACAAAGAGCAGTACATCGATGCCGTGATCGACAAGGCCAGGACCCTGCTCGGCGCCGACGACTACCGGATCGTCTTCGACACGGCCCTCAACTACATCCTCGCCGACATCCGCGACGATCTCGAACAGTTCGGCGTGGTCTACGACGAGTGGTATTCGGAACGGCGCCTGACCGAGAACGGCCTGGTGGACCAGGCCATCGACCGCCTCCGGGCCGCCGGCCACACCTACGAGCAGGACGGCGCCCTGTGGTTCCGTTCCACCGATTTCGGCGACGAGAAGGACCGGGTGCTGGTGCGCGAAAACGGCCAGACCACCTACTTCGCCTCCGACATCGCCTACCACATGGACAAGCTGGAGCGGGGCTTCGAATGGGTGATCGACATCTGGGGCGCCGATCACCACGGCTACGTGCCCCGGGTGAAGGCCGCCCTCCAGGCCCTGGGCGAGGACGTGAACCGGCTGCACGTGCTGCTGGTGCAGTTCGCCATCCTCTACCGGGGCGGCCAGAAGGTGCAGATGTCCACCCGCTCCGGCGAATTCGTCACCCTGCGCCAGTTGCGCAAGGAGGTGGGCACCGACGCCGCGCGCTTCTTCTACGTGATGCGCAAGTGCGAACAGCACCTGGACTTCGACCTGGACCTGGCCAAGAGCCAGTCGGCCGACAACCCCGTGTACTACATCCAGTATGCCCACGCCCGGGTATGCAGCGTGTTCCGCCAGCTCGCGGAAAAGGGCCTCGGCTGGGACCGGGACACCGGCCTGGCCCACCTGGACCGGCTCACGGAGGATCACGAACAGGCCCTGATCACCCGCCTCGACCGCTATCCCGAACTGATCGAGGCCGCCGCCACCCAGCACGAACCTCACCAGCTCGCCCACTACCTGCGCGAACTGGCCAACGATTTCCACACCTACTACAACGCCCACCAGTTCCTGGTGGACGATCCCGAGCTGCGCAACGCCCGCCTGGCCCTGATCGCCGCCACCCGCCAGGTCATCGCCAACGGCCTCGGCCTGCTGGGGGTGTCGGCACCCGACAAAATGTAAAGGACCAGAGCAAAGCGGCAAGTGGAAAGAGAAAAGAACAACGCTACCTGTTGAAAAGCTGCATCGAAACTGCCACGATAGTTGCCGCCGCCCACTTTTCTCTTGTCCCTTTTCACTTTCCTCTGCATCTGAATGCCCCGCGACTACGCCAAGAGCCCCCGTCCCCGTGAACGCCGTGGCCTGCCCGGCTGGGTGTGGATGCTGGGCGGGCTGGTGATTGGCCTGTTCGTGGCCCTGCTGGTCTACCTGGACAAGACCCACCCGGATCGGGAGGCGGCCGACATCGCCGGCGCGGTGAGCGGGTTTTTCCAGAAAAAGGCCCGGGAAGTCCACCAGACCGCCCCGGCCAAAGCGAAGGATTCCAGCCACCCCGGTCGTCCGCGCTTCGACTTCTATACCATCCTGCCCGAACTGGAAGTGGCGATCCCCGAGGAGGAACTGGTCGAACAGGCCCGCCACCCCGACAAGGCCGCGGCCGCCAGGGGCAACTACATCCTCCAGGCCGGCTCCTTCCGCAGCGCCGACCAGGCCGACCAGCTTCGCGCGCGCCTGGCCCTGCAAGGCATCGAGGCCCGCATCCAGACGGTGAAGATCAAGGGCGGCGAGACCTGGCACCGCGTCCGCGTCGGACCCCTGCCCGACATCGCCAGCGTCAACCGCGTGCGCAAACGCCTGCGCGCCATCGGCGTGCCCTCCATCGTGGTCCGCGACAAATCCTGATTTTCAGACCCTCGCAAGATGCACTGCAAAAAACGCAGAGACCGCAGAGAAAACCGATTGGAAATCCAAGCCTCCCAATACCCAAACCTCAAGGGATTTCGCGCAATAATGCGGCCTTCATGACACCCCCGGTCATACAGAAATTCACACATACCGGGCATTCACCCCTCTGCGCCCTCCGCGTCTCTGCGCCCTCTGCGTTGCTTCCACCGCCGTCCAGACCATGCCCTACCTCCTGCTCGCCATTCTGATCCTCGCGCTGGTGTTCGGCCCCCAGTGGTGGGCGCGGTACACCTTTCGCCGCCATGCGCGTCCGCATCCCCGCCTGCCGGGCACCGGTGGCGAGCTGGCGCGGCATCTGCTGGATCGGTTCGACATGGCCGAAGTGACCGTGGAGGTGACGCAACCGGGGCAGGATCACTACGATCCCGAGAGCCGCACCGTGCGCCTGTCGCCGGAGAATCACGACGGGCGCTCGCTGACCGCGGTGGCGGTGGCCGCCCACGAGGTGGGGCATGCCATCCAGCACCAGCGGGGGGAACCGCTGTTGCTGTGGCGCGGGCGGCTGGTGCGCTGGGCCAACGGTGCGCAGCGGCTCGGCGCCGGCGCCATGCTGCTGATCCCGGTGCTGGCGGTGGCCACCCGCTCGCCGGCCGTGGGCCTGCTCATGTTCGCCGTGGGGATCGGTTCCCTGCTGCTGGCCACCCTCGTGCACCTGGTGACCCTGCCGGTGGAGCTGGACGCCAGCTTCAACAAGGCCCTGCCGATCCTGGCCGAAGGCTACCTGCAACCCGACGAACTGCCGGCGGCCCGGCGCGTCCTGCGCGCCGCCGCCCTCACCTACCTGGCCGCCTCCCTCGCCAGCCTGCTCAACCTCGGCCGCTGGCTCGTGCTGCTGCGTCGGGCCGGTTGAGGGGATCGTTGGGGTTGCGGCAAATGACGCCGCGGGCGCAGAAGCATGGCGGGGGCAGAGAACCCTGCTCGAAGGTGTTCGCCTGCAAACGATTGACCCGCAGGAGCGTTCGCAGGGCAACGCATGACGAGCGACGCTGCCGGTGATTTCCGCCGCCGGAAAAGGTCGCCGCCTTCAGAGCGTGAAATGGCCGCCCGGCCGGGTGGCGTGTTTGGATTCCAGGTAGTTGAGCTTGCCTAGCCAGATCGGCACCGGGTCGGGCACGCCCAGCAGGTAACCCTGGCCGAAGTCCATGCGCATGCCTTCGAGGCGGTCCGCCTGTTCGAAGGTTTCCACATATTCGACCACCGTTTCCAGATCCAGGGCACGAGCCATCTGCCGGGTGATCTGCATGATCCGCTGGCTGGCCAGGCTGGTGGTGATGTCGCGGGTCAGGGAACCGTCGAGCTTGAGGTAACGCACGGATCCTTCCAACGCCAGCTCGATGACGGTCTGCAAGGTGGAATAGCCGGTGCCGAAATCGTCGATGGCGAACACCAGCCCGTGGGCGCGATGCAGCTCGGCGACCCGCGCACGGCGTGCCAGCAACACCTGCTCGGTCAGTTCCAGCACCACCTCGAATGCCCGCAGCGGGCCGTCCAGGGCGCCGGTGAGCAGTTCCAGATAGGCATCGTCTTCCAGCGAACCGGCGGAGACGTTGATGAACAGCCGGGAGGTGATCCGCCCGAGGGCCTCGGCCTGCCGCACCACCGCCTGGAGCACCAGGCGATCGAAATCGGTCGCCAGCCCCATGGCGATAATGTCGTCGATGAACAGCCCGGCGCTGATGTAACCCTCACCGTCGCGGAAGCGGCCCAGCACTTCGAAGGCATGGATCTCCCGCTTGCTGTCCAGCGTCACCAGCGGCTGGATGAAGATGTCGGTCTGCGCCTCGCTGAGTTTGGCCTGCAGATGCAGCGACTTGTGATACTGGCGCTTGATCCAGTCGATCATCTCCCGGGTTCGTTCCTCGCCGGTGAGCAGGTGCTCTTCCGCCTCGCGGGCCTGTTCGGTGAGATACTGCACCAGCAGATGCATGTTCTCGGTGGTCAGATCGTTGAGATCGGTCAGTTCGATGCCGCGGTAGAGCAAATCGATCTCGATCGGGAGTACCTTGCCGCATTCCGCCACCACCTTGCGATGTACCTGTTGCAGGAGGGCACGCACGGTTTCCGGTTCGGTATCGAAACCGATGAGGTAGAAATCGCCGGCGATGCCCCGGGTGAAGACCAGCCACTCGCGATGAGCTTCGGCGGCTTCCTGCAGGATCTTCTCCACACAGTCCAGCGCCCGGTCGCCCACGTCGGTGCCATGGAGCTTGTTGATCCGTTGCAGATCCCGCAGGTTGATCACGCTGAGGAACTTGCGCCCGGGCAGATAGAGGGCCGCCTGCAGAAAACTGAAGAAGCGCCCGATGCGGTTGGTCTGGCTCTCGAAATACAGCACGCTCAGCAGGTTGAGCAGCTCGGCCACTTTCTTGACCATGTCCTGATAGGCGATGTAGGCCTGTTCGAAGCGCCGCGCATGGAGCATGGCGTAGAGAATGCTCGACTGCTGGCAGATCAGACGATGCTGATCGAGGATCTGATCGCAGAGTTTCAGATCCAGACAGATCAGCATGCTTTCGGGATAGCGCAGCGCCCGGGTGAACGGGCTCTGATCAGCCGGCTCCAGCGGAAAACTGGAAAGATCATCGTGGCGAATTGCGGCGTTAATCGCCTCCAGCCAGTCGAGGTAGATCCGGATCAGCACCTTCTCGCGCAGGATTTTCGCCGGCAGGTAATCCGGCGAGCGCACCTCACACAGCAGATAGGCCCGGGCCGTCTCCCGCTTGATGCGCTCGAAAGTCTCATCGATCTCGCGATAGTAACGAAAGGGCTCATCGGTGTTTCCGGCGACCACGTGGACC
>JALSSV010000104.1 GCA_026984045.1 Chromatiales bacterium
CCAGGCCGGCGAAAACCTCGAAGAGCGCATCGGCGAAAGCCGCACCCAGGTGGTCGAAGGCGCCTCGCGCACCGAAACCAAAAATGCCGAAATCCACCACCAGGCCAGGACCGACCTCACCGCCCGGGCCACCAGGCGAATCGACCTGACTGCCGGCAAAAACGCCGAACTCATCGCCGGCAAGCGCCTGGTCATCGAAGCGAAGAACAACGCCAAAATCACCGTGCGCGGCCCCCGCGCCAGCTTCACCGTCCAGGGCGGCAACCTCACCTTCCAAGGCGCGAAGGACATCCGCATTACCGGCAAGGGCGGCGGCGACATCACCTTCGAGCAATCCGGCGCCGGCTTCAAAATCGACCCCGCCGGCAACATCGAAATGTGGGGCAAAAACATCCAGCTCGGTGGCGACGGCGGCGTCTCCTTCGGCGGCCCGGTGAACTGGAACATCGGCAGCCCGAACACGCCCGGCGAGGCAGGCGTGGCCGGGCCGCTCAAGCCGGCGCCCATCGACTCCCTCACCGAGCCCGAGTCGCCCCCGCCGCCGGACAACGTCCCCTGGATCGGCATCGAGCTGTGCGACGCCCTCGGGCGGCCGGTGCGCGGCATCGACTACCAGTTGAGCCAGGGCCCGGACCATTGCCACGGCACCCTCTCCGAAACCGGCCGGGCGCGGGAAATCCTGCCCCGCGCCGAGCCGGTCCATGTCGAGCTGCATCCGGGTGCTGACGAAGCCGCGCTCGAGCAGGAAATCCGCGCCGCCCGCCGCGAACTGGCGCAAGTGCTCGACGGCCTCTACGAGCGCGCCGCCCGCGAGGCCGAACAGGCCCGCGCCCGCCTGGCGCGGGCCGGCCTGGCCGGGCGGGTCTTCATCTATTACCAGGCCTTCCTCTCCGGCAGCGAGCAGGGTGTCCTCGATGCCGTCCCGGACCTGCCGCCCGAACTCGAAGCCGCCCTGGGGACGCTCTGGGACGCCCTGCTCGACGCCGATCTCGCCGCCTTCGAGGCGGCCATCGCCCGGCTCGAGGCCGCCGGCGCGCAACTGGTGGCGCAGACCGTCGAGGCCCTGCGCCAAATCCTCTACGACGCCCCCAGCCGGCAACTGCTGGCGGATTTCGTCGAGCGTTACGCCGCCGACTGCGTCACCCTGGAAGACCTCGCCTACGGCCTGGGCTACGCCCGTGGCGCCGCCGCGGTCACCATCGCCCTGCTGCTGCTGGCGCTGCTCACCGAAGGCGCCGGCCTGCCGGCGGCGGTTTCATCCATCGGCGGGCGGCTCACCGTGGGGCTCTCCCGCCTGCTCGGCCCCCTGCGCCGGCTGGGGCAGGCCCTGCGCACCGCCCGGCAGAAGCGGCTTTCCGGCACGCGGGCCCTGCAACAGGACCATCGCCTCCGGGAGCCTTCGCCCGAGGGCCAGGTGCGCCCGGGCCGCAAGGCCCGGCCCAGCGCCCTGCCGCGGCTCGAGCTGCCCTGTTTCGACGCGGCCGACAGTCTCGGACGCAAGGGCATGAGGCCGGACAGTCCTGGCGGGCGGGCCTACATCCGGCACTATCAGCGCCAGCTCGCCCAGCAGCAGGAGGCCATCAACCGGATGACCCCCATCGAATACCTCGCCGCCCGGGAGGCCTATCTCAAGCAGGGCCGCAATCCGCTGGCGGCGGAGGCGCAATCGAGAGCGAGAATGCAGTTTCAGGATGATGTGACAGAAAGCATCAAGAAATCCCTTCTCAACAGCGGCAAGTTTTCAGGCGCCAAGGCCGAACGGGAAGCCGCCCGTCGCGCCGAGGCCCTCATGAAGAAGCTCGCTGCCCTGCATGAGCCCGACCAGGTGGCGGGCGGGTGGCTGATCCCCGAGCCGCGGCACATGGGCCGGGCCGACGTCAACAGCTCCATCGGCAGCCGCTGGACCCAGGGCAGCCCCAGCCGGGTGGAGCGGATGGACGCCGCGGCCCGCAAGGCCGTCAACACCGGCCGCGGCGACGAGCCGATGAATGTATCATTGCGCCTGTGCGGCGTGCGCGACCGCAAGGCCGGAAGGAGGAAACCGTCATGAGCGAAAACGGCGACTATCAGCGGGATGAAGAGTTCAAGTGGTTTATCGAAAAAATGGGCGAAGCCACCTCTCCCCAACCCGCCGACAGGGCGGTCATCGAGCGTTTCCGGGGCCGGCTGCCGGCGCAGATGCTGCGTTACTGGGAGCACGAGGGCTGGGGCGGCTGGCACGAAGGTCTTTTCTGGGTGGTCAACCCCGAGGATTTCGAGGACGTCAAGCGTGCCTGGTTCGCCGAAACGCCTCTGGAGCCCGAAACGGACCTGTGGCACGTCATCGGCCGCACGGCATTCGGCAAACTCTATCTCATGGGCGAGAAATCGGGAGCGATTCTGAAAATCCTCCCGTCTTTCGGCATGATAAATGCCTCCCAGGACAAACTCCGGCCTCAGTCGGAAAAGGAAAAACAGCTCGAAGCCCAGCTCTTTTTCTCCAACCGCGGCCCAAAGGAGTGCGACGAAGACGACACTCATGGAAAACCCCTCTTCCAGCGCGCCCTGAAGAAGCTCGGCCCGGTGGGTCCGGACGAGATGTACGGCTATCGCCACATGCTCGTGGCCGGCGGCCAGAACGTGCTCGAGAATCTCGAGAAGACCGACCTGCTCTCCCACCTGATGCTCCTGCGCGACCTGCACGGCCCCGCCAGCCTGCCCTTCTGGGACTACGACATCGGCGCCTTCGCCAGCCAGGCGCTGGAGGAAGACTGAACCTGCTGCGCCCGCCTCATCATCCGGCTCGGCGGCGCCTCCTTCGGCGGCCCCGTCAACTGGAACATCGGCAGCCCGAACCGGCCGGGCGCGGGAAATCCTGCCCCGCGCCGACCGCAAGGCCGGAAGGAGGAAACCGTCATGAGTGAAAACGGCAAATATGAACGCGATGGTGGTTTTGCCCATTTCGTCAAGAAAATGGGCGAAGCCACCTCTCCCCAGCCCGCCGACAGGGCGGTGATCGAGCGTTTCCGGGGCCGGCTGCCGGCGCAGATGCTGCGTTACTGGGAGCACGAGGGCTGGGGTGGGTGGCGCGACGGCCTTTTCTGGGTGGTCGACCCCGAGGATTTCGAGGACGTCAAGCGTGCCTGGTTTGCCGAAACGCCCCTGGAGCCCGAAACGGACCTGTGGCACGTCATCGGCCGCACCGCTTTCGGCCGACTCTATCTCATGGGCGAGAAATCGGGAGCGGAAATGGAAATTGAGCCCGCCTTCGGGATGATCACTGCATCTCAGGACAAGTTGCGTCCGCAGCCTCCGGAAAAGCGCGATTTCAAGGCCATGATGTTTTTTTCTCATCGCGGCCCCGAGGAGTGCGACGAGCAAGACACCAACGACAATCCTCTCTTCCAGCGCGCCTTGAAGAAGCTCGGCCCGGTGGGCCCGGACGAGATGTACGGCTATCGTCACATGCTCGTGGCCGGCGGCCAGAACGTGCTCGACAATCTCGAGAAGACTGACCTGCTCTCCCACCTGATGCTCCTGCGCGACCTGCACGGCCCCGCCAGCCTGCCCTTCTGGGACTACGACATCGGCGCCTTCGCCAGCCAGGCGCTGGAGGAAGATTGAACACCCCGCGTCGGCTTCGCCGTCCAAGGCGACCGCCTCGTTTCTGTCGCTATTTCGGGATACTGGTACAATACCCCGCGAGTTGGCCAGACAGTCGCTCCGCCTGCGGGCGGGGAGGAAAGTCCGGGCTCCACAGGGCAGGGTGCCAGGTAACGCCTGGGAGGCGCGAGCCTACGGAAAGTGCCACAGAGAACAGACCGCCGATGGCCTTCGGGCACAGGCAAGGGTGAAACGGTGCGGTAAGAGCGCACCGCGCCACTGGCAACAGTGGTGGCAGGGCAAACCCCACCCGGAGCAAGACCAAATAGGGGAACAACGTGTGGCCCGCACGGTTCCCGGGTAGGTCGCTCGAGGTGTGTGGTGACACACATCCCAGATGAATGGCTGTCCACGACAGAACCCGGCTTATCGGCCGACTCGATTAATCAGTGGCGAGGGACGAGTGGCGAGGAACGAGGAACGGCGTCGGGGCCGGACCTCGACTGGCGCCTCGGTTCTCGTGTCGGTATTCGACTTCGAACAATGGGGGCCTTCGGGCCCCCTTTTTTGATTAAAAAGTGTACAATAGTTGACCTCAAATCCCTTCCCAATCTTCTGAAAGCACTTTAGCTGCTCATTTCAAGTTGTTGTTTTTCCTTTATTCTCTGATTCCGGATTCGACCGGTTACCGGCCATGATCCACTCGCATATGCCGTTCGTAAGTCTCTGTCTGGCAAGAAAGATTTCCCGTTTTTGTGCGCTGGTTTGCTTGACGGGTGGGGTATTGGCTTTCTATAGTGTGACAGAGTGGATCAATGTGGGAATAAATGGGGGATTCTGGCGTGGGGGTCTATCGGTGTTCCGGGGCGTAAACACCCTGAACCTGGATGCGAAAGGGCGCATGGCGATGCCGAGCAAGTATCGGGACCGCCTGACGACCCTGTGTGACGGCCAGCTGGTCGTCACCGTCGATCTGCGCGATCCCTGCCTCCTCATCTATCCCCAGCCCGAATGGGAAGATATCGAGCGCAAGCTGGTGCGCCTGGGCAACCTCGACCCGAGCGCCCGGCGCCTGCAGCGGCTGCTGATCGGCCATGCCACCGAAGCGGAACTGGATGGCAATGGCCGCATCCTGGTGCCCCCGCCGCTGCGGGAGTTCGCCGGTCTGAACAAGAAGGTGGCGCTGATCGGCCAGGGCAAGAAATTCGAACTGTGGGACGAACAGGTCTGGAACGACGAGCGCCAGAAGTGGCTCGCCGAGGGCGCGAAGGACGGCGAACTCTCGGCCCAGCTGGAGTCCCTGTCGCTGTGACCGGCGGCGCACACCGGCCGGTCCTGCTGGAGGAGGCATTGACGGCATTGAACATCCGGGCGGACGGGCGCTACGTGGACGGCACCTTCGGCCGCGGGGGGCACAGTGGCGCCATTCTGGAACGCCTGGGCCCCGAAGGCCGCCTGCTGGCGCTGGACAAGGATCCGGAGGCGGTGGCCGAAGGCGAGCGGCGTTTCGGCAGCGATCCGCGCTTCGCCATTCGACAGTGCTCCTTCGCCGAGATCGGCGAGGTGACGCGTACCCTGGGCTGGCTGGGCGAGGTGGACGGCATTCTGCTGGATCTCGGGGTCTCCTCGCCCCAGCTCGACGACGCGGCTCGCGGCTTCAGCTTCCGCCACGACGGCCCGCTGGACATGCGCATGGATCCCGAACGGGGGCCGTCCGCCGCCGACTGGCTGGCCGGGTCCGGCGAGCAGGAGATTGCCCGGATATTGAAGGAATACGGCGAGGAGCGCTTCGCCCGGCGCATCGCCCGCGCCATCGTCCAGGCCCGGGCCGAGGCGCCCATCGAGACCACGGCCCGGCTGGCGGCGATCATCGCCGAAGCCGTGCCGACCCGGGAGCCGGGCAAGGATCCGGCCACCCGCAGCTTCCAGGCGATCCGGATCTTCCTCAACCGGGAACTGGAGGACCTGCAGGCCTTTCTCGACCAGGTGCTGACGGTGCTGGCGCCGGGGGGACGGCTGGCGGTGATCAGTTTCCACTCGCTGGAAGACCGGCTGGTGAAGCGCTTCATCCGGGAACAGGAGAAGGGCGACCGCTTCCCCCCGGACATGCCGGTGACGGTGGCCCAGTTGCAGCCGAAGCTGCGCGCCGTGGGCAAGCCGGTGCGGCCCACCGAGGCGGAAGTGCAGGACAACCCCCGGGCACGCAGCGCCATCCTGCGGGTGGCCGAGCGGCTGGCCGGGGAGGCGGCGTGAGGCGCCATCTGCCCGTGGCGCTGCTCGCCGTGGCGGTGCTGGCCAGTGCCCTGGGCGTGGTGTACGCCAAGCATCGCAGCCGCACGCTGTTCGTGGAACTGGATATCCTGCAGCAGCGGCGGGACGCGATGAACGTGGAGTGGGGTCAGTTGCAGCTCGAACTGAGCACCTGGGCTACCCAGAGCCGGATTGAACAGATCGCGCGGCGCCGGCTGCGCATGAAGAACGTGGATTTCGACGACGTGGTGATGATGCGCCCATGAGCAAGCCCCTGCACAAGCCGGTTTCGGCCTTCCGCCTGGCGGTGGTGGGCGGCGTGGTGCTGCTGGCCGGTGCCGTGCTGGTGTGGCGGGCCGTGGATCTGCACGTCTTCAACCGCGACTTTCTCAAGAACCAGGGCGATGCCCGCACTCTGCGGGTGGTGCCGGTGGCCGCCCACCGGGGCATGATCACCGACCGCAACGGCGAGCCGCTGGCCATCTCCACCCCGGTCGACTCGGTCTGGGTGCAGCCGAAGGTCTTCGCCACGGCCCACGATCGCTGGCCGGAGCTGGCCCGGCTGCTGAAGCTGGATCCGGAGCGCCTGCAGCGCCTCGTGCTGGCCCGCCAGGATCGGGAATTCGTCTATCTCAAACGCCATCTCAGCCCGCAGCTTGCCGAACGGGTCATGGCCCTCGGTCTGCCCGGCGTGAACCTGCAACGGGAATACCGCCGTTACTATCCCGCCGGCGAGGTGACCGCTCACGTCGTGGGCTTCACCGACATCGACGACCGCGGCCAGGAAGGTCTGGAGCTGGCCTACGACGAATGGTTGCGGGGCACCCCCGGCAGCAAGCGGGTCCTGCGGGACCGCCTCGGCCGGGTGGTGCGCAACGTGGAGCAGATCCGCAAGCCCGAGCCGGGCCGCAACCTGGCCCTGAGCTTGGACCGGCGCATCCAGTACCTGGCCTACCGCGAACTCAAGCGGGCGGTGTTCCGCCACCGGGCCCGTTCCGGCTCGCTGGTGATCCTCGACGTGCACAGCGGCGAGGTGCTGGCCATGGTCAACCAGCCGGCCTTCAACCCCAACGACCGGGGCCAGTTCCGGCCGGCCCAGACCCGCAACCGCGCCGTTACCGACGTCTTCGAGCCGGGCTCCACCATCAAGCCCTTCACCATCGCCGCGGCCCTGCTCTCGGGCCGTTACCGTCCCGACAGCCGCATCGACACCTCGCCCGGGCACTATCGCCTGGGCCGGGCCGTGATCCGCGACAGCCGCGACTACGGGCGCATCACCCTGACCACCGTGATCCAGAAATCGAGCAACGTGGGCGCCAGCAAGATCGCCCTCTCCCTGCCCGATGCGCTGCTCTACCGCGTGCACACCCGGTTCGGTTTCGGCGCCGACACCGGCAGCGGTTTTCCGGGCGAGGTGGGCGGCCTGCTCAACGATGCCGGCCACTGGCGGCGGATCGAGAAGGCCACCCTGGCCTACGGTTACGGCATGTCGGTGACCGCCCTGCAACTGGCGCGGGCCTACGCGGCCCTGGCCGACGACGGCCGCCTGCATCCGGTGCGCTTTCTGCGGGTCGAGAAGCCGGAGACGGCCCGTCAGGTGGTGCCGGTGCGGATCGCCCGCCAGATCCGGCGCATGCTCGAGGCGGTGGTGGCCGAGGGCGGCACCGGCACCCGGGCCCGGATCGCCGGCTACCGGGTGGCCGGCAAGACGGGTACCGTGAAGAAGGCGGCCGCCGGGGGCTACAGCGAGGATCGCTACATTGCCGTGTTTGCCGGTTTCGCCCCCGCCAGCCGGCCGCGCCTGGCCATGGTGGTCACCGTCAACGAGCCGCGGGACGGTGTCTATTACGGTGGCCAGGTGGCCGCCCCGGTCTTCTCCCGGGTGATGGCCGGCGCCCTGCGCCTGCTGGGCGTGGCCCCCGACGCGGCGCCGGCCCATCCCGTGCGCCTGGCTGCCCTCGGCCGGCCCGACACGGAGGCCACGCCATGATGGCCGGCATCCATACCCGTTACCGTTTCAGTCTCGGCGCCCTGCTGCAGGATCTGCTGCCGGTGCCCGAGGCGGCCGATCGGCCCGTCACCGGCCTGTGCGCCGACAGCCGTGAGGTCCAGCCGGGGGATCTGTTCATCGCCCGCCGTGGCCTGAGGGTGGACGGGGCCGATTTCATCGACAAGGCCCTCGAGCGCGGCGCGGTGGCCGCCCTGTGGGAGCCGCAGCCGGGCGTGGCGGCGGTGCCGGTGGCCTGGCGGCATCCGGCCAGCGGCACGCCGGTGCCGGTGTTGGCCATGCCCGATCTGGCCGACAGGCTCGGCGAGATCGCCGACCGCTTCTACGCCAACCCCTCCCGCGCCCTCACCATCACCGGGATCACCGGCACCAATGGCAAGACCTCGGTGAGCCATTTCCTGGCCCACGCCCTCTCGGGCGAGACGCCCTGGGGCGTGATCGGCACCCTCGGCACGGGCCTGGCGGGCGAGCTGACGCCGGCCACCCACACCACGCCCGACGTGATCCGCCTGCACCGCGCCCTGGCCGAGCTGCGCGAGTCGGGCGCCGCCGGGGTGGCCATGGAGGTCAGCTCCCACGCCCTGGATCAGCACCGGGTGGACCGGGTGCGTTTCGACTTCGCCGTGTTCACCAACCTCAGCCGCGACCATCTCGACTACCACGGCGACATGGCCAGCTACGCCGCGGCCAAGCGCCGCCTGTTCGGCTGGCCGGAACTGCGTGGCGCCGTGATCAACGTGGACGATCCGGCCGGGCGCGAGATCGCCGCGGCCCTGCCGCCGGCGCTGCCGGTCCTGCGCTACGGCCTCGATCCCGCCCGCGCGCCGGATCTGCTCGCCCGCCACGTGACGCTCACCCCGCAGGGCCTGCAGGCCGAGGTGGTCACCCCGGCGGGGGCGGGGCGCCTGACGGCGCCCCTGCTCGGCCGCTTCAACGTGGCCAACCTGCTGGCGACCCTCGGCGTGCTGCTGCTGCACGAACTGCCCCTGGAAACCGCCCTGGCGCGCCTGGCCACGGTGCCGCCGGTGCCGGGGCGCATGGAGCGCTTCGGCGGAGCAGGCCGGCCGCAGGTGGTGGTGGATTACGCCCATACCCCCGATGCGCTTGCCCAGGTGCTCACGGCCCTGCGCGAGCATCGTCCGGCGCGCCTTGTCTGCGTGTTCGGCTGCGGCGGCGATCGGGACCGGGGCAAGCGCCCGCTCATGGGCGAGGTGGCCGAGCGCCTGGCCGATCGGGTGATCGTCACCGACGACAATCCGCGCAGCGAGGATCCGGCCCGCATTCGGGCCGAGATCCTGGCCGGCATGGCCCGCCCCGAGGCGGTGGCCACCATCGGCGACCGGCGGGCGGCCATCCATCGCGCGGTGGCCGAGGCCGGGGCCGACGATCTCGTGCTGGTGGCCGGCAAGGGACACGAGAACTGGCAGATCCTGGAAGCGGGCCGGATCCCCTTCAGCGATGCCGACGAGGTGCGTGCCGCCCTGGAGGCCTGGCGATGAACGTGGGCGGACAGATCGCGCCAACAAACGGTTTCGCCATGGCCCTGGCCGAGGCGGCCGAGGCGCTCGGCGCGCGGCGCGAGGGCGCCGACGTGGCGCTGCGCGGCGTGTGCACCGACACCCGCCGCCTGCAACCGGGCCAGCTCTTCGTGGCCCTGCAGGGGCCCAACTTCGACGGCCACGACTTCGTGCCCGCCGCCCTCGAGGCGGGGGCCGCCGCCTGCCTGGTGAGCCGGCCGGTGGCCAGCCCGGCCATCGTGGTGGAAGACACCCGCCGCGCCCTGGGCGAGCTGGCCCGGGCCTGGCGCCAGCGCTTCCGCCTTCCTCTGATCGCCGTCACCGGCAGCAACGGCAAGACCACCGTCAAGGAGATGCTGGCCGCAATCCTCGCCAGCGGTGGCCCGATCCTGGCCACCCGCGGCAACCTGAACAACGACATCGGCGTGCCCCTGACCCTGTTTGAGCTGGACGGGGCCCACCGCGCAGCCGTGGTGGAGATGGGCGCCAACCATCCGGGCGAGATCGCCTGGCTGGTCTCCCTGGCCCGGCCCGGCGTGGCCCTGGTGACCAACGCCGGGCCGGCCCACCTGGAAGGCTTCGGCAGCCTCGAGGGCGTGGCCCGCGCCAAGGGCGAGATCTTCGCCGGCCTGCCGGCGGACGGCATCGCCGTGATCAACGCCGACGACGCCTACGCGCCGCTGTGGCGGGAACTGGCCGCCGGGCGCCGGATCGTCAGCTTCGGTCTGCGCCAGCCGGCCGACGTGAGCGCCGAGTGGCAGGCCACCGGCCGCGGCAGCCGGCTGCGGGTGCACACCCCCGCAGGCGACTTCGAGACCGATTTGCCCCTGCCCGGCGAGCACAACGTGATGAACGCCCTGGCCGCCACCGCCGCCGCCCTGGCCGCCGGCGTCTCCCCGCAGAACGTGGCCCGGGGGCTGGCCGGGGTGCGCGCTGCGCCGGGGCGGCTGCAGATCCGGCCCGGCCCGGCGGGCAGCACCCTGATCGACGACACCTACAACGCCAATCCGGCGTCTCTCGCGGCGGCCCTGCGGGTGCTGCAGACGTTTCCGGGCCGGCATCTACTGGCCCTGGGCGACATGGGCGAGCTGGGCCCGGAGGCCGAGGCCCTGCACGCCGAGGCCGGCCGGCTGGCCCGCGAGGCGGGTGTCGCCCGGCTGGTGGCGGTGGGCTCCATGGCCGCGGCGGCCGCCGCGGCCTTCGGTCCGGGAGCGGAACGCTGTGCCGATCGGGCCCAGGCCGTGGCGCTGCTGCGCGAGGAACTGGGCCGCGACGACGTGCTGCTGGTCAAGGGCTCGCGGGCCAGCCGCATGGACGAAGTGATCGGCGCGCTGGACGGGGAGGCCTGAACCGATGCTCTACCATCTCGCCCAGCTCCTGCAGGACTTCTACAGCGGCTTCAACGTCTTCAACTACCTGACGTTCCGGGCCATCCTCGGCGTGCTCACCGCCCTGCTCATCTCCCTGCTCATCGGCCCGCGGATGATCCGCAAGCTGACCCAGTACAACATCGGCCAGACGGTGCGCGACGACGGCCCCGAGACCCACTTCAGCAAGGCCGGCACGCCGACCATGGGCGGGGCCCTGATCCTGGTGGCCATCGGCGTCTCCACCCTGCTGTGGTCCGACCTCACCAACCGCTACACCTGGGTGGTGCTGGCGGTGACCTTCGCCTTCGGCGTGATCGGCTGGATCGACGACTACAAGAAACTGGTCAAGCGCGATCCGAAGGGGCTCATCGCCCGCTACAAGTACGCCGCCCAGTCGGTGGTGGCGCTGGTGGTGGCGATCTATCTGTACCAGAGCGCCTCGGCCGTGGAGACCCAGCTCATCGTGCCGGTGTTCAAGAACCTGGTGATCCCGCTCGGTCCGGTCGCCTATGTCCTGCTGACCTATTTCGTGATCGTCGGCACCTCCAACGCGGTGAACCTCACCGACGGCCTCGATGGTCTGGCGATCCTGCCCACGGTGATGGTGGGCGGCGCCCTCGGCGTGTTCGCCTATCTTTCGGGCCATTCGGTGTTCGCCGGCTACCTGGCCATTCCCTACATCCCGGGCGTGGGCGAACTGGTGATCTTTTGCGGCGCGCTGGTGGGTGCCGGCCTCGGCTTCCTGTGGTTCAACACCTATCCCGCCCAGGTGTTCATGGGCGACGTGGGCGCGCTGGCGCTGGGCGCGGCGCTCGGCACCGTGGCGGTGCTGGTGCGCCAGGAACTGGTGCTGTTCATCATGGGCGGGGTGTTCGTGATGGAGACCGTCTCGGTAATCCTGCAGGTAGGCTCCTACAAGCTCACCGGCAAGCGGATCTTCCGCATGGCGCCCCTGCATCACCATTTCGAACTCAAGGGCTGGCCCGAACCCCGGGTCATCGTGCGCTTCTGGATCATCACCGTGATTCTGGTGCTGGTGGGGCTGGCCACGTTGAAGGTGCGCTGAAGTCATGTCGCGATTTTCCGGTCATTCGCTCAATGCGCGCACGGAGCCCTCGGGGTCGCAGCGGCATTTCGTGACACGCCGTAAATACCTCCCTGTAGGCTCGACGGCCGCATCCATGCGGCCGACGGTCACGAAATGCCGCTGCGACCTCGAGGGCGGATCAGACGGATATTCTCTGCCCAGGGCCGGCCGGGAACCGGAGAGAGTTGTTTAGGGCGATGCACGTGACGATTCGCAAATCACAGTCTGCGCATGATTGCCCCTGGGCGGGCCGCCGGGTGCTGGTGGTGGGCCTCGGGGCCAGCGGACTGTCGGCGGCCCGCTACCTGGCCGCCCGTGGCGCCGAGGTGGCGGTCACCGACACCCGCGCCAACCCGCCGGGCCTCGCCGCCCTGCGCGCCGGGCTGCCGCAGGTGCCGGTGGCGGCAGGCGGCTTCGACGCCGAGGCCTTCGCCCGGGCCGAGACCCTGCTGGTCAGCCCCGGGGTCAGCATACAGGCGCCGCTGATCGCCGAGGCCCGGGCCCGCGGCGCCGAGGTGCTCGGCGACATCGAGCTGTTCGCCCGCGAGAACACCGCCCCGGTGGTGGCCATCACCGGCTCCAACGGCAAGTCCACCGTCACCACCCTGGTGGCGCGCATGGCCGAAGCCTCCGGCCTGCTCACCGGCCTCGGCGGCAACATCGGCACCCCCGCCCTGGAACTGCTGGAAGGCGAGCCCAAGGAACTGCAGGTGCTGGAGCTGTCCAGCTTCCAGCTCGAGACCACCGACAGCCTGTGCCCGGTGGCCGCCGCGCTGCTCAACCTCAGCGCCGATCACCTGGATCGCTATGCCGGCCTGGCCGACTACACCGCCGCCAAGACCCGGATCTACCACGGCGCCGAGACCCTGGTGGTCAACCGCGACGATCCCCGCGTGATGGCCACCCTCGAGGCGGTGACCCACGGCCAGGCGGTGATTACCTTCGGCCTCGGCGCACCGGAGGACAACGGCTTCGGGCTGCGCGAGGTGGACGGCGAGACCTGGCTGTGCCGGGGCAGGGAGAACCTGCTGCCCGCCGCGGCGCTCAAGCTGGCCGGCCGCCACAACCTGGCCAACGCCCTGGCGGCGCTGGCCCTGGGCCACGCCGCCGGCCTCAAGCTGCCGGCCATGCTGGCGGCGCTGCGCGAGTTTCCGGGCCTGCCCCATCGCACCCAGTGGGTGGCCGAGCGGGACGGGGTCACCTTCGTCAACGATTCCAAGGCCACCAACGTGGGCGCCGCGCTGGCGGCCATCGAGGGCCTGGCCGCGCAGCGCCTCGTGCTCATCGCCGGCGGGCAGGGCAAGGGCCAGGACTTCACGCCCCTGCGCGAGGCGGTGGCCCGGCGCTGCCGCGCCGTGCTGCTGATCGGCGAAGACGCCCCGAAGCTGGCCGCGGCGCTCGAAGGCAGCGTGCCGCTCGAGACCCTGCCGGATCTCGCGGCGGCAGTGCGCCGCGCCGCCGAACTGGCCCGGCCCGGCGATGCGGTGCTGCTCTCCCCGGCCTGCGCCAGCTTCGACCAGTTCAGCGGTTTCGCCGAGCGGGGCGAGCGCTTCGCCGCCGCGGTGGAGGGCCTGTCATGAACGCCCAGGCCGTCCCCGCCGCCGTCTCCCGCAGCCGGCGCAAGAGCGCCACCGAGCGTCGCCCGGCCGCCGGGCCCGATCGGCCCCTGCTGCTGGCGGTGCTGACACTGGTGGGGCTGGGCCTGGTGATGGTCGCCTCGGCCTCCAGCGCCATCGCCGAACGTCAGAGCGGCGATCCCTTCTTCTATCTGTGGCGCCAACTCGCCTTCGCCGGCTTCGGCGCGCTGCTGGCAGTCGGCGTGTGGCACCTGCCGCTGCGCTTCTGGCAGCAGGCCGGACCCTGGCTGATGCCGCTGGGCGTGTTCCTGCTGCTGCTGGTGTTCGTGCCGGGCCTCGGCCGCGAGGTCAACGGCAGCCAGCGCTGGGTGCATCTGGGGCCGGTCAACCTGCAGGTCTCCGAATTCGTCAAGCTGTTCGTGATCCTCTACCTGGCCGGCTATCTGGTCCGTCACCAGGCGGTGGTACGCACCAGCCTCGGCGGCTTCCTGCGCCCCCTGGCCCTGCTGCTGATCTTCGCCATGCTCCTGTTGCTGCAGCCCGACTACGGCGCCGCCGCGGTGATGCTGATGACGGCCATGGGCATGATGTGGCTGGGCGGCGCGCGGCTCTTCCAGTTCCTGTTGCTGCTGGCCGGCCTGGCCGGCTCCCTGGCCCTGCTGGCCTGGATCTCGCCCTACCGCATGGAACGGCTCACCGCCTTCCTCAATCCCTGGGCCGATCCCTTCGACAGCGGCTTCCAGCTCACCCAGGCGCTGATCGCCTTCGGCCGCGGCGAGTGGTTCGGCGTGGGCCTGGGCGCCTCGGTGCAGAAACTCTTCTATCTGCCGGAGGCCCACACCGACTTCCTGTTCGCGGTGCTGGCCGAGGAACTGGGGCTGGTGGCGGTGCTGGCGGTGATCGGCCTGTTCGGCTTCATCGTGCTGCGGGCCATGGCCATCGGCCGGCGCGCCGAGGAGCGGGATCTGCCCTTCCAGGCCTTCGTCGCCTACGGCATCGGGATCTGGATCGGCCTGCAGGCCTTCATCAATCTGGGCGTGAACATGGGCGTGCTGCCCACCAAGGGGCTGACCCTGCCGCTGATGAGCTATGGCGGCAGCTCCCTGGTGGTGATGGGCATCGCCGTGGCCCTGCTGCTGCGGGTGGATCGGGAAACCCGCCAGGCGGGGCAGGGGGCGCGGCCATGGTAGCGCGGGTGCTGATCATGGCCGGCGGCACCGGCGGTCACGTGTTCCCGGCACTGGCCGTGGCCCGGCGGCTGCGCGAGCAGGGCGTGGAGGTCACCTGGCTGGGCACCCGCCGAGGGCTCGAAGCGCGGGTCGTGCCCGCGGCCGGCTTCCCCATCGAATTCATCGACGTGGCCGGCCTGCGCGGCAAGGGCACGCTGGGCTGGCTGCTGGCGCCGTGGCGCCTGACCCGCGCCACCTGGCAGGCGCTCGGCGTCTGCCGCCGCAGCCGCGCCGGCGCGGTGCTGGGCCTGGGCGGTTTCGTCACCGGCCCCGGCGGGGTGGCCGCCTGGCTGCTGCGCCGGCCGCTGGTGATCCACGAACAGAACGCGGTGGCCGGCCTCACCAACCGTCTGCTGGCGCGCCTGGCCCGGCGGGTGCTGGAAGCCTTCCCCGGCAGTTTCCCGGCGGGGGTGGCCGCCGAGACCGTGGGCAACCCGGTGCGCGAGGAGATCCTCGCCCTGCCTTCCCCGGCCGAGCGCTTCGCCGGGCGCACCGGGCCGCTGCGGGTGCTGATCGTCGGCGGCAGCCTGGGCGCCGCCGCCCTCAACGAGACGGTGCCTGCGGCGCTGACGAAAGTGGCCGGCACCTACAACCTGCAGATCCGCCACCAGGCGGGCCGCGGCAAGGCGGCGCCGGCCCGCGCGGCCTATGCCCGGGCCGGGCTCGAGGCCGAGGTGGGCGAGTTCATCGACGACATGGCCGAAGCCCTGGGCTGGGCCGACATCGTGATCTGCCGCGCCGGCGCGCTGACCGTCTCCGAACTGGCCGCCGCGGGCCTGGGCGCCGTGCTGGTGCCCTATCCCCACGCGGTGGACGATCACCAGACCCGCAACGCCCTGTATCTGAGCGAGGCCGGGGCGGCCCGCCTGCTGCTGCAGGCGGAGATGAGCGCCGACCATCTGGCCGACCTGCTCGAGGAGCTGTTCGCGAGGGGCCGCGAGGGCCTGCAGGCGATGGCCGAGACGGCCCGCCGCCTGGCCCGGCCCGAGGCCACGCACAAGGTGGCCGCCGCCTGTCTGGAGGTGCAGCATGGCTAGTTACGGACGCCGGGCCACCGACACGGTTCGCGGCGAGCCGGGGCTGGGCCGCCTGCGGCGCATTCATTTCGTCGGCATCGGCGGGGTGGGCATGAGCGGCATCGCCGAGGTGCTGCTGAACCTGGGCTACGAGATCAGCGGCTCGGATCTGCGCGAGAATCCGGTCACCCGCCGCCTCGCCGAACTGGGCGCCGAGATTCACATCGGCCATGCCGAGGAAAACATCGCTGGCGCCAGCGTGGTGGTGACCTCCAGCGCCGTGTGGGCCGACAATCCGGAAGTGGTGGCGGCCCACGAGCGGCGCATCCCGGTGGTGCCGCGGGCCGAGATGCTCGCCGAGCTGATGCGCTTCCGCTACGGCATCGCCGTGGCCGGCACCCACGGCAAGACCACCACCACCTCGCTGGTGGCCAGCACGCTCGCCGAGGGCGGGGTGGATCCCACCTTCGTCATCGGCGGGCGGCTCAACAGCGCCGGCAGCAACGCCCGCCTGGGCACCGGCCGCTACCTGGTGGCCGAGGCCGACGAGTCCGACGCCTCCTTCATGCACCTGCAGCCGATGATGGCGGTGGTCACCAACATCGACGCCGATCACATGGAGACCTACGGCGGCGACTTCGAGCGCCTGCGCGCCACCTTCGTCGAGTTCCTGCACCATCTGCCCTTCTACGGCCAGGCCATCCTCTGCCTGGACGATCCGGAAGTACGTCGCATCCTGCCCGAGATCAACCGCCCGGTGACCACCTACGGCTTCGCCGAGGGCGCCGACGTGCGTGCCACGGATCTGCGTCAGGCGGGCACCCGCACCCATTTCACCGTGCGCCTGGCCGACGGCGAGTCGCTGGACATCACCCTCAACCTGCCGGGCCGGCACAACGTGCAGAACGCCCTGGCGGCGATCGCCGTGGCCCGCGAGATCGGCATCGGGCAGGAGGCCATCGCCCGCGCCCTGGCCGGCTTCCAGGGCATCGGCCGCCGCTTCCAGATCTACGGCGAATACGCCACCCCCCAGGGCACGGTGCTGCACGTGGACGACTACGGACACCATCCCCGCGAGGTGGCGGCCACCATCGAGGCCATCCGCCAGGGCTGGCCCGATCGGCGCCTGGTGCTGGCCTTCCAGCCCCATCGCTACACCCGCACCCGGGATCTGTTCGAAGACTTCACCCGGGTGCTCTCGGAGGTGGACGCCCTGGCGCTGCTGGAGGTCTATCCCGCCGGCGAGGCGCCCATCGCCGGCGCCGACGGCCGCGCCCTGACCCGGGCCATTCGTGCCCGCGGCCGGGTGGAGCCGGTGTTCGTGGCCGGCCTCGAGGAGCTGGCCCCAGTGCTGCGCGGCATGCTGCGCGAGGGCGACATCCTCCTGACCCTGGGCGCCGGCAGCATCGGCGCCGAGGCGGGGCGGCTGCGCGAAGCGCTGGAGGACGATGCATGATGGCGGCCACCCGCAACAGCCTGCGCGGCGAGCTGCGGCATGACGAGCCGATGGCCCGGCACGTCTCCTGGCGCGCCGGCGGCTCCGCCCGTCGGCTCTACATTCCGGCCGATGCCGAGGATCTGGGCGCCTTCCTGGCCGGCCTGCCGGCCGACGAGCCGCTGCTGTTCGTGGGGCTGGGCAGCAACCTCCTGGTGCGCGACGGCGGCTGGCCGGGCACCGTGATCCTGCTCGCCGGCACGCTCGCGGCGCTGGCCATCGAGGCCGATGGCCGGGTCATCGCCGGGGCCGGCCTGCCCAGCCCGCAACTGGCTCGCCGCACGGCCCGCGCGGGCCTCACCGGCCTCGAGTTCCTGTGCGGCGTGCCCGGCACCGTGGGCGGGGCGCTGGCCATGAACGCCGGCGCCCTGGGCAGCGAGACCTGGGAATTCATCGAGGCGGTGCGGACCGTCGATCGGCAGGGCACCATCCGCACCCGCAGGCCGACCGATTTCGCCATCGGCTACCGCTCGGTGCGCGGGCCGCAGGACGAATGGTTCGTCGGTGCCACCTTCCGTCTGCAGCCGGGCGAGGCGCGGGAAAGCCAGGAGAAGATCCGTGCCAACCTGGCGCGCCGCGCCGCCACCCAGCCCACCCGCCTGCCCAACGCCGGCTCGGTGTTCCGCAATCCGCCAGGCGATTACGCCGCCCGGCTCATCGAGGCCTGCGGCCTCAAGGGCCACTGCGTGGGAGGCGCCTGCGTCTCCGAGAAACACGCCAATTTCATCGTCAACACCGGCACCGCCACCGCCGGCGACATTGAGGCGCTCATCGCCCGGGTGCACGAGACGGTGGCCCGCGAGCAGGGCGTGGCACTGGTCCGCGAGGTGTGCATCGTGGGGGAGGGAGGAGTTGATCATGGCCATTGACGCCCGTCCCTGGCCGCTCGATCCCCGCCTGTTCGGCAAGGTGGCCGTGCTGATGGGCGGCTGGTCCGCCGAACGCGAGGTCTCGCTGCGCTCCGGCCGGGCGGTGCTCGCCGCCCTGCGCCAGCAGGGGGTGGACGCCCACGGCGTGGACGTGCGCCGGCCGCAGGTGGTGGCCGAGCTGCAGTCCGGCGGTTTCGACCGGGCCTTCAACATCCTGCACGGGCCGGGCGGGGAGGATGGCGTGATCCAGGGGCTGCTGGCATGCCTGGAACTGCCCTGTACCGGCTCCGGCGTACTGGCCTCGGCCCTGGCCATGGACAAGCTGCGCTGCAAGGAACTGTGGGAAGGCTGCGGCATCCCCACGCCGCCGTGGATGGTGCTCGAGGCCGACACGCCGCCGGGGCTGGTGGAGGCCACCCTGGGTCTGCCGGTCATGGTCAAGCCGGCGCTGGAAGGTTCGAGCATCGGCATGAGCAAGGTGACCGAGGCCGAGGCCCTGGCCGATGCCTGGCAAACCGCGGCGGCCTGTGGCGGCGAGGTGCTGGCCGAGCGCTGGATCGACGGGCGCGAATACACCGTGGCCATCCTCGGCCGCGCGCCCCTGCCGGTGATCGCCCTGGAGACGCCGCGCGCCTTCTACGACTACGCCGCCAAGTACGAGGCCGACGACACCCGCTACCTGTGCCCCTGCGGCCTGCCGGCCGAGGAGGAGCGGCGCCTGCAGCGCCTGGCCCTGGCGGCCTTCGAGGCGGTGGGCGCCGAAGGCTGGGGGCGGGTGGACATCCTCTGCGAGCCGGACGGCACGCCCTACGTCATCGAACTGAACACGGTGCCGGGGATGACCGATCACAGCCTGGTGCCGATGGCGGCGCAGGCCGCCGGCATCGGCTTCGACGAACTGGTGGTGCGCATCCTGGCGCAGACCCTGACCCGGGAGGTGAGCGATGTTCGCGCGCGCTAGCCAGGCCCAGGCGGTGGTCCCCGGCGCCCGCCGCGCCTGGCTGCGCCTGCCCTGGCGCTGGCTGGCGGCGGGCCTGCTGGCGCTGCTGATCGCGGCCCTGCTGGTCGGCCTGCTGGCAAGGCTGACCGATCCCGGCACCCTGCCCATCACCCGGATCCGGGTGGAAGGGCGCATCGCCCACCTCGACGAGGCGATGCTGCGCCGCGCCGTCGCCGGGCGGGTGCAGGGCGGCTTCTTCGGCGTGGACGTGGCGGCGGTGCGCGCCGCGGTGGAGGCGCTGCCCTGGGTGGATCGGGCCCGGGTGCGGCGGATCTGGCCGGACACCCTGCAGATCCGCGTCACCGAACAGGTGCCGCTGGCGATCTGGAACGACACCGGCCTGGTGAACCGCCGCGGTGGCGTGTTCCGCCCGCAGGCCGCCACCTGGCCGGCGGATCTGCCGCGCCTGTACGGGCCGGCGGGCCGCAGCGACTGGCTGGCGGCCCGCTATCGCGAGTTCGCCGCGATTCTGGAACCGGCCGGCCTCGGGATCGCGGCGCTGCGCGTGGATGCCCGCGGGGCCGTGCGCCTGCGCCTGGCCAACGGCATCGAGGTGGTGCTCGGCCGCGAGGCGCGCAGCGCGCGGCTGGCCCGCTTCGTCCGGGTCTGGCGCAAGGCACTGGCGGCCGAGGCCGCCCGCATCGCCCGGGTGGATCTGCGCTACGGCAGCGGCCTGGCGGTGCAATGGAAACCCAACGGGACACAGACCAGGCACGAGGGGTGAGGTCACGATGACGAAGAAAACGGACAAGAACCTGATCGTCGGGCTGGATATCGGCACCTCGAAGGTGGTGGCCATCGTCGGCGAGGTGACCGAGGAGGACGGGATCGAGATCATCGGCCTCGGCTCCCATCCCTCCCGCGGCCTGAAGAAGGGGGTGGTGGTCAACATCGAATCCACGGTGCAGTCCATCCAGCGGGCGGTGGAGGAGGCCGAGCTGATGGCCGGCTGCCAGATCCAGTCGGTGTATGCCGGCATCGCCGGCAGCCACGTGCGCAGCCTCAACTCCCACGGCATCGTCGCCATCCGCGACAAGGAAGTGACCCCCTACGACGTGGAGCGGGTCATCGACGCGGCGCGGGCGGTGGCCATCCCGGCGGATCAGAAGATCCTGCACATCCTGCCCCAGGAGTTCCTGATCGACGATCAGGAATCGATTCGCGAACCCATCGGCATGTCCGGGGTGCGCCTGGAGGCCAAGGTGCACATGGTCACCGGGGCGGTGAGCGCGGCCCAGAACATCATCAAGTGCGTGCGCCGCTGTGGTCTGGAAGTGGACGACATCATCCTCGAGCAGCTCGCCTCCAGCCACGCGGTGCTGACCGACGACGAGAAGGAGCTGGGGGTGGCACTGGTGGACATCGGCGGCGGAACCACCGACATCGCCGTGTTCACCGAGGGCGCCATCCGCCACACGGCGGTGATCCCCATCGCCGGCGACCAGGTGACCAACGACATCGCGGTGGCCCTGCGCACGCCCACCCAGCACGCCGAGGAAATCAAGATCAAGTACGCCTGCGCGCTGACCCAGCTGGCCTCCGTGGAGGAGACCATCGAGGTGCCGAGCGTGGGCGACCGGCCCGACCGCCGCCTGGCCCGCCAGACCCTGGCCGAGGTGGTGGAGCCGCGCTACGAGGAACTGTTCACGCTCATCCAGGCCGAGCTGCGCCGTTCCGGATTCGAGGATCTGTGCGCGGCGGGCGTGGTGCTCACCGGCGGCAGCGCCAAGATGGAAGGGGCGGTGGAGCTGGCCGAGGAGATCTTTCACATGCCGGTGCGCCTGGGCGTGCCCCAGTATGTCACCGGGCTGGTGGACGTGGTGCGCAATCCCATCTACTCCACCGGCGTGGGCCTGCTGCTGTTCGGGCAGCAGAACCGGGAACAGCGGGAAACCGCCCTGCAGATGGGGGGCGGGTTGCGCAGCGTGCTGCAGCGCATGAAGAGCTGGTTCCAGGGCAATTTCTGACCGGACGCACGGGGTGTCCGGCATCCGGGGGGCTTGCCAGCCCGCCGGATCGGGAAGAAGAACCGGCCAGGAGGCCGAAGGCAACAACGTTTTTCAACGAGGAGGGGTGAATCATGACATTCGAACTGATGGATACCTACGGGCAGAGTGCCGTCATCAAGGTGATCGGTGTCGGCGGGGGCGGCGGCAACGCCGTGGAACACATGGTGATGCAGAACCTGGAAGGGGTGGAGTTCATCGTCGCCAACACCGATTCGCAGGCGCTGAAGAACAGCTCGGCGCGCACCGTGCTGCAGCTGGGCGGCAACATTACCAAGGGCCTGGGCGCCGGGGCCAACCCCGAGATCGGCCGACAGGCGGCGATGGAGGATCGGGAGCGCATCCAGGAAGTGCTCGACGGCGCCGACATGGTGTTCATCACCGCCGGCATGGGCGGCGGGACCGGCACCGGCGGGGCGCCCATCGTCGCCCAGGTGGCGCGGGAGATGGGCATTCTCACCGTGGCGGTGGTCACCAAGCCGTTTCCCTTCGAGGGCAAGAAGCGCATGGCGGTGGCCACCGACGGCATCGACGAACTCAAGAGCTTCGTCGACTCGCTGATCACCATTCCCAACGAGAAGCTGCTCTCGGTGCTGGGCAAGAACATCAGCCTGCTGGACGCCTTCAAGGCCGCCAACGACGTGCTGCTGGGCGCCGTGCAGGGCATCGCCGAGCTGATCACCCGCCCGGGCCTCATCAACGTGGACTTCGCCGACGTGCGCACCGTGATGTCGGAGATGGGCATGGCCATGATGGGCACCGGCCGCGCGGTGGGCGAGAACCGGGCCGTGGAGGCCGCCGAGTCGGCCATCGCCAGCCCGCTGCTCGAGGACGTGAACCTCTCGGGCGCGCGCGGCATCCTGGTCAACGTCACCGCCGGCATGGACATGTCCATCGGCGAATTCGAGCAGGTGGGCGAAACGGTGCGCGGCTTCGCTTCCGACAACGCCACCGTGGTGGTGGGCACGGTCATCGATCCGGAGATGGAAGGCGAGTTGCGGGTCACGGTGGTGGCCACCGGTCTCGGCCAGCCGGTCCAGGCCGAGGCCGGCAAGCCCAAGCTGGTGGTAAACAAGACCGCGGACGGCACGCCCGACTACAAAGAGCTCGATCACCCCACGGTGGTGCGCAGGAAGCGCTCGGAAACCGTCACCCCCGCCGCGGGCGACGACATGGAATACCTCGACATTCCCGCCTTCCTGCGCCGGCAGGCCGACTAGTATCGGTCTGCCGGCGCCGCCGGAAGGCAGCGGAAAACCCAGGTGACTGATTTGCGGTCAAGTTTTGCCGTGCGTGGACGATAAACCATAAGGATTTGCTGAAAAATGTGATACTGATTTAAGATGCCTGATTAAAACACGTGTAAATTACCGCAGTCGGATGCGCTGGTGCCGGTTGGGCCCGATTTTTGCATCGTAACACCGGCATCCATGAACCATACGAAAAACAGGGAAACGCTCCGTGATCCAACAACGCACGCTGAAGAACATCATCCGCGCCACCGGCGTCGGTCTGCACACCGGTGAAAAGGTCTATCTCACCCTGCGCCCCGCCGCGCCGGATACCGGCATCGTCTTCCGGCGAGTGGATCTGGAACAGCCCGTGGAGATCGAGGCCAAGGCGGAAAACGTGGGCGACACTACCCTCTCCACCACCCTGGTCAACGGCGAGGTGCGGGTCTCCACCGTCGAGCACCTGCTCTCGGCCATGGCCGGCATGGGCATCGACAACGCCTACATCGATCTCAACGCCGCCGAGGTACCGATCATGGACGGTAGCGCCGGCCCCTTCGTGTTCCTGATCCAGTCGGCCGGCATCCAGGAGCAGAACGCGCCCAAGCGCTTCATCCGCATCCGCCGCGAGATCCGGGTCGAGGACGGCGACAAGTGGGTGAAGTTCGAGCCCTTCGACGGCTTCAAGGTCTCCTTCAGCATCGAGTTCGATCATCCGGCCTTCAAGTCGGATCACCAGACCGCGGAAGTGGATTTCTCCACCACCTCCTTCGTCAAGGAGGTCAGCCGGGCCCGCACCTTCGGCTTCATGAGCCAGATCGAGACCCTGCGGGCCAACAACCTCGCCCTCGGCGGCTCGCTCGACAACGCCGTGGTGGTGGACGACTATCGGATCCTCAACGAGGACGGCCTGCGTTACGTGGACGAGTTCGTCAAGCACAAGATCCTCGACTCCATCGGCGATCTCTACCTGCTCGGCCACAGCCTGATCGGTGCCTTCTCGGGCTACAAGTCGGGCCACGCCCTCAACAACAAGCTGCTGCGCACCCTGCTGGCCGAAAAGGGGGCCTGGGAAGAGGTGACCTTCGAGGATCCGGCCGAAGCGCCGATTTCCTTCGTTCAGCCGGTGAAGGCCTGAAATTCAGAGAAAAGAGGCAAGAGACAGGAGGAAAGCCGGGGGCGCGAGCCCCGACACAGCGCCTTTCCGCCTGTCTCTTTTTTGCGCCTTATTTTTCCCTTTTCCTCTCCCTTGACGCCAGACGCATCAGGGCTGCCCGCAACGGCCCTTCCTCCATCCCCTCGGCCATGGCACGAATGGTCTCGGCGGCGTTCGGGCTGATCTCGCGGCGGACGGGCCGGGGCGGTGGTGGGGCCTGTCGGGCGGGGAGAATGATCAGGTCGATTTGTTCAAGTGATTGAAATTCCTTGTAAAACTGTTTGAGAACGCGCAACAGGGCGGATTTCTGGAAGCGCAGGCGGGTGGCCCAGGCGGGCGAGTCGACTGCCAGCGCCAGGCGAAAGGGGGTATAGTCGGAAACCTGCACGTGCGCGGCGAGGGGCATGTCGAGGCGCCGGCGGACCTGCCGGGTCAGGTGTTGCAGGAAACGCGCATGTGTGACGAGCTGCGCAACATCACCTTTTTTTCCGTGCAGAAACTTGTACAATGGTCCGGAAATATTCATACTAAAAATTATACGCACATTAAGAAGTTGCGGCAGGAGGCCGATATAAAGGTTCAGGACGACCTGCCTGGAGGGGCTTCGCTGCACCATGAATATCGTCATTCTAAAAAGAACAAAGGGGTGTTCGCGGCTGGTTGCGCTCGGTCGTGACAAGCTGATCGTCCTGGCCGCTCTGCTTGTTCTGTTCCTGCCTGCCACCTTCATCACCGCCGGTTACTACCTCGGCGTTCACAATGCCCGCAACACGCCCGACAATCTTGGCCTGGCCATGCAGATGGAGCTGGAAGCCCAGCGGCTGCGCATCGAGGAGGCCACCCGCACCGCCGAAGAGAACATGGATGCCCTGGCCCTGCGCCTGGGCAAGCTGCAGGCGCATGTGATGCGGCTCGACGCCCTTGGCCAGCGGCTCACCACCATGGCCAAGCTCGACAAGGGCGAATTCGATTTCGATCGCCCCCCTGCCCAGGGGGGCCCGGAAGAGAGCAGGGACAAGTCGGCCGCGCCCATGGCCGTCCCCGATTTTCTCAAGGCACTGGAGAATCTCTCCCGGCAGCTCGACGATCGCAGCCAGCAACTGGCGGTGCTCGAGGAGATGATGATGAACCGCAAGCTGGACGAGGAGGTGGTGCCGGCCGGCCGGCCCATCACCCGTGGCTGGCTGTCGTCCTACTTCGGCATGCGCACCGATCCCTTTACCGGTCGTCGCGCCCATCATGCCGGGATCGATTTCGCCGGAAAGCTGGGCTCCGACGTGGTGGCCGTGGCCGCCGGCGTGGTGACCTATGCCGGCAAGCGTTCCGGCTACGGCAATCTGGTGGAGATCAATCACGGCAAGGGTTATTCGACCCGTTATGGCCACAACCAGGAAATCCTCGTGGAGGTGGGCCAGACCGTGAAGAAGGGCCAGGTCATCGCCCACATGGGCAGCACCGGTCGATCCACCGGCCCGCACGTGCACTTCGAAGTGCTCTACAACGGCCGGCAGGTCAATCCCATCAAGTATATCCACGCCTCCCGCTGATCCCGGTCGGGATGCCTGACGGAGTGCGGATGAGGTCTCCTGCCGCCACGTCGCATCGGATCCGGGTTCCCTTGCCATGTCCTTGCGGCCGTTCCGTTTCCTACTGCTGATCCTGCCCCTGTGGCTCGCGGCCTGTGCCGCCGAGCGCGTGCCGGAGGCGGCCGCCTCCGCCGAACCCGTTGCCGCGCCGCCCGAGAGGGGCATGGCGGCATCGCCGGTCACCGAACCGTCGCGACCGGAACGACCAGCGGTCGAGATCACCATTGCCGCCGTCGGCGACATCATGCTCGGCAGCGATTTTCCCCGGAACACCCTTCCCGACGATGATGGTGCGAGCCTCCTGGCCGCCATGACGCCCTATCTGACCGGCGCCGATCTGGCCTTCGGCAACCTGGAAGGAACCCTGATGGAAGGTGGCGAGCCGGCCAAACGCTGCCGCGATCCCGACCACTGCTGGCTGTTCCGCTCGCCACCCCGCTATGCCCGACATCTGGCCAAGGCCGGCTTCGACGTGCTGAGTCTGGCCAACAACCACGCCCGGGATTTTGGCGAGGAAGGCCGGGATGCCTCCATGGCGGCGCTGGACGCCGCCGGAATCCGTCACACCGGACGCGACGGCGATGTGGCGCAGTTGCGGATCCGGGGCCGCAGGGTGGCGGTCATCGCCTTTGCCCCCTTTCGCAATGCCCATGACCTGCTGGACATACCGGCGGCGGCGGAACGGATCCGCCGACTCGCGGTCGAAAACGACATCGTGATGGTTTCCATGCACGCCGGCGCGGAAGGGATCGACGTTCAGCACGTGCCGTTTGCCGAAGAGTTCTACTACGGCGAGAACCGGGGTGACGTGGTGGCTTTCGCCCATGCGCTGATCGATGCGGGAGCCGACCTGGTCGTTGGTCACGGGCCACACGTGCCCCGCGCCCTGGAACTGTATCGCGGTCGCCTGGTGGCCTACAGCCTCGGCAATTTCTGCACCTGGTACGGCATCAGCGTGGCCGGTCCCAAGGGGCTGGCGCCCCTGCTGAAAGCACGCCTGGATGGCGAAGGGCGGTTCGTGGGAGGACGGATCGTCTCGGCCCGCCAGATCCGGCCTGGCGGCCCGGTCCCTGATCCGGCGCACGCTGCCGCCCGCCGGATGGCCCGGCTGACGCAGGATGATTTTCCCGGCACCGCCCTGGCCATTGCCGACGATGGCATCATCCGCCGGACGGATCAGCGGCTGGCCGATTGATTTTCCTTGCTTTGACGGCGGACAAACCCCCCGCTGCCCTGTAAAATACGCGCTTTCCAAAGGGAAGGATCAATCTGCAGACCGGTTACATGGGGATCGCGATCTGCGATACCGCAGGGCTCAGTGCACACACTGCACCCCAGACTGACATTTGGAAATTGTATTTGGCTGCCCCGCACCGGGCCTCTCCAATCTGACGGAATCCAGGCAGAACATGGCAAAACTGTTGCAGAAAATCTTCGGCAGCCGCAACGACCGGCTGATCAAACGCATGCGCAAGACGGTGGCGCAGATCAATGCCCTGGAGCCGGAGTTCGAGGCCCTGTCCGACGAACAGCTGCAGGCCAAAACGGCCGAGTTCCGCCAGCGCCTGGCCGACGGCACGCCGCTGGACGATCTGCTGGTGGAGGCCTTCGCCACCGTGCGCGAGGCCGGCAAGCGGGTGCTGTCCATGCGCCATTACGACGTGCAGCTGATCGGCGGCATGGTGCTGCACGAGGGCAAGATCGCCGAGATGCGCACCGGCGAGGGCAAGACCCTGGTGGCCACCCTGGCCGCCTACCTCAACGCCCTGCCCGGCAAGGGCGTGCACGTGGTCACCGTCAACGACTACCTGGCTTCCCGCGATGCCGCCTGGATGGGCAAGATCTACGAATTCCTGGGGCTGAAGGTGGGGGTGATCCTCTCCAACATGCCCTTCGAGGACAAGCAGGCTGCCTATGCCGCCGACATCACCTACGGCACCAACAACGAGTTCGGCTTCGACTACCTGCGCGACAACATGGCCTTCAGCAAGGAGGAGCAGTTCCAGCGCGGGCACCATTTCGCCATCGTCGACGAGGTGGACTCCATCCTCATCGACGAGGCCCGTACCCCGCTGATCATCTCCGGCCCGGCCGAGGGCAGCTCGGAGCT